>JARLIY010000046.1 GCA_031291475.1 Xanthobacteraceae bacterium | reverse complement strand
CGCCGCGGGCTCGTTTTTGGGCGGCGCGGGGGGGGTGTGGCGCCCCCCCGCCGCTCCGGCGCGCATATGTGCGCGGGGGGGTGGTGGTGGAGGGGCCCGGCGGCCCCCCCCCCCCGCAACGCGAGATCGTTTCTTCCATGCGCTCGCTGCTGCAAATCGTGGCGCGCGCCTATGCGAGGATGCCGTCCGACACAGAGGACTGCAACCGAGCGCTCACCAACCTTACCGGCAATATTCCCTGGCTCCGCGGCATCAACGTCGCGGGAATCGACGGCCGCATCAAATGCGCCACCGATCCGCACGCGGTCGGCGTGAACGTCGCCGACCGCAGCTATTTCCAGAGCGTCGTGCACACGCGCGAGTTCATGCTGAGCGATTACTTGATCAGCAGGGTTCATCAGCTCCCCAGCCTTATTGCCACCTATCCCGTGCTCAAGGATGACGGCAGCGTCGACGCCGTGGTGCTCGCCTCGATCAACCTGCAGTGGATGGGCGACCTCGCCGCGACTGCGGCGCGGCGCGCCGATACCTCGGTGGACGTGATCGACGGCAGCGGCACGTTGCTCGCCGCATCGGCCGACCAGGGAGCACTGATCGGCACGGACTTCGCCACGCTTCCGCTGGTCCGCGACATGCTGGCGAATGACGAGGGCGCGGTGACGACCGTCGGCTTCGACGGTGTGCGACGCATTTTCGCTTACGTCCGCCTGCCGTGGACGCGCGCGCGGCTTGCCGTCGGCCTGGATGAAGCGGTGGTGCATGGCAGCATCGACCGCGAGATCAGCATCGCATACGTACAGCTCGGTCTATTCGGCATACTCGTTCTGCTTGCCGCCTGGTTCGGCGGCGAGCGGCTGATCCTGCGGCCGATCCGATCTCTGGTGCAGATGGCGACGCGGCTGGGCCGCGGCGATCTGCAAGTGCGCGCCGCCGACGAGCCCTGGCTCGCCGAATTCGAGCCGCTTGCCGCCGCCTTCGACGACATGGCGCGCAAGCTCGCGGCCCGCGAAGAGGAATTGCAAATCGCCAACGAACACCTCGAAGAGTTGGCGAGCCTCGACGGCCTTACCGGCCTTGCCAATCGGCGCGGCTTCGATCGCGCGCTCGAGCGCGAATGGCAGCGGGCCGCCGAGCGCAGCCGGCCGCTGGCGCTGATGATGATCGATATCGACCATTTCAAACCGTTCAACGACCGTTACGGCCACGTGCGCGGCGACGCCTGCCTGCGCGCCGTCGGCGAGACGCTGTCGCTGGTCACGCTGGAAGAGGCCGTCCTCGTTGCCCGTTACGGCGGCGAGGAGTTTGCGCTGTTGCTGCCGGGACTCGATATCGCGCGCATGACCGCGCTTGCCGAAGAGGCGCGCCGGGCGATCGAAGACTTGCTCATCGTCCATGAGGAATCGGAAAGCGGCTTCGTCACCATCAGTATCGGCGTCGAATCGCAGGTGCCGGAGCCGGGTCAATCGGCCGCCGATCTGGTCGAGGCCGCCGACGGCGCGCTCTACGCCGCCAAACGGCGCGGCCGCAACACCGTGGTCGCGCAGGCGCCGTTCCTGCTCAGCGTGGCGAGTTGAGCGAGCGGCCGCAATTTCAAGATTTGCGTCCTCGCGTCTTCCTTTCAGCCGGTTTACGCTTCGGCGTCGGCGGCGCCCAGATCATGCCTTCGAGCTTCATGCCGTCCGGGTCGGCGAAATAGACCGCATAGTAGTTGCGGCCATAATATTCGCCAGGCGGATCGAGCACGGTCATGCCGTTCTCCGCCAAAAACGCGCCGAGCGCGTCCACGTCGGCACGGCTTGCAAGCTCGAAGGCATAATGGTGGAAGCCGATATCGCCCTTGCGATACTTGTGCTTGCGGCCCTGGGCATCAGCGGCGGCGATCCAGAACAGCGTCTTGCCGTTACTCCAGCCGGCCATGCCGGCGTAATCGTATTTGAGCTTGAAGCCGAGAAAGCCGAGGAGCTTGCGATAAAATTCCTTCGAGCGGGCAAAATCGCCAACGCTCAACACCAGATGATCGATGCCGACGACGCGCGGCATTGAAACCTCCAAAGCGGCATTTTACGCTGCCCTTGGAGTTACGTCTCAGGGCCGGGCTGCAAAGGTGGCCGTAAAAGGAAAGGGGCCGGCGCGAGGCCGGCCCTTCCCCAAAGCTGTCCAGCCATCAGCCCCTCGTCGCGGCGGCGGTGCAGTGGTGCAGCCAGCGATGCTCAAGAGAGAGCACCGCGACAAGTGCTAGCGCCAGTTTCTTCATGGGAGGCTCTGCCTTTATTGACGTGGCAATCCTATAAGCGGGAACGCGCGGTCCTCTAGTGCGCAAAAGCCACACACCGTTGGCTGTTTGTGGCGAGGCGGGATCAAGGCGCGCGGACATTCGCCAGGTCGTCAAATCAGCCACAATTGGCAGGCATTTCTCAACCTGAGCCGCCGCCGGCTTAAACGTTGCAAATATGCCGCACTGGCGAAAATCTATCGGGCGCGCCGAAAAACTGCCCGCGGCAAAGCGGAGCGTTGCTGCCGTGGGGCCGAACGCGGGCGACCTTGCGAATCAGTTGTATCCTCGGGCCCGATTGTTCTGTCGGTCGCGCCAAGGGTATGATGGCGGCAGCAGTGGGAGGGGATTGCCGTATCGCTACGGGCTTTGTTATTCGCTCGGCCGTGACCCCGGCACACGACGATGTCCGGGTCAATGCGCCCGTGACAATCAGCGATGGAAATCCACGCAAGTCCATGAAAATCACAACTCATCGATCCCTGCCACGGTCGCTTCCGCTCACCGCGGCATTGTCCGCGGGGCTTGCGTTGACGGCATGTTCCGGTTCGCCAACCGCGCCTTCGCACGCGACCGCGCAGGATCTCCTCGGGCTGAACCACATTCAGGACGCCAGCGGCATCGGCAAACGCGACCTCACGCCGGAAGAAAAGGCGGTCGTCAGCCACGCGGTCGGGCTGTCAGTGAGCAACCCGAATTCGGCGCAATTCAAGTGGCCGCAGATCGCCAATACCGAGGATGGGGCGATAAACTATTGCGGGATGGTGAAGGCAAACAGCGCCTATGCCGCCTATAGCGGCTGGCAGGCTTATATCGTCGAGGGCAAGATCACCGACGGCAAATTGTCTTCAGCCGTCGTCGGGCTCATCGCCGGCGGCAAGGACACCGAGATCGTCCGCAAGATGTGCCAGAAATACGGTCTCGATCCCGGCCCGGCCGGCTGATCGCGAAAGCGTCCCTTCCATCAATCACGCCGCCTTCGCGCCGGCACCCCACAATTGCGCACTGGCGAGGCGCGCGCCTTTGACCAGAGCATCGAGCTTGGCCCAGGCGACGGTCGGATGGATCGTCATCGAGCCGGCGAAAGTGCCGAAGCCGCAGTCGGCACCGGCGATCACCCGCTCGCGCCCGACGACGCTCGCGTAACGCAGAATGCGGTCGCAGATCAGCTCCGGGTGCTCGACCAGCACGGTCGAGTGGGTGATGACGCCCGGGATCAAAAGTTTGTCCCGCGGCAGATCGACCTGGCCCCACACTTTCCATTCGTGTTCATGGCGCGGATTTGCGCCTTCGAACGAATAGGCGCCGGCGCGGATTTTAAGGATGATGTCGATGATGTTCTTGAGCTCCATGTCGTTGGTACGCGGGCCCATGTCGATCGAGTAGCAGGTGTGAAAGCGGATTTGCTGTTCGGGAAGGCCGCGCAGCGCGTGGTTGAGGGCCTCCACGCGCACCTCGGCCCACTTCCGGCAATCCTCGAGCGACATGTTCGCATCGATGACGTATTGCGTCACCAGTCGCGGATCGTCAATCTGAAGGAGCAGCCCGGCATCGGTGATGGCCTTGTATTCCTCGTGCATCGCATCGGCGAGTGCGAAGATATATTCTTCATCTGATTTATAGTGCTCGTTCTTGATCCAGAATTCGACGTTGGTCGGCGAGATGGCCGGCAGGAATGGCTCTTGCACCTTTAGCTTCGCGAGCGCGCCCTTGAAGGTCGCAATGTCGGCCGCGATCTGCCGCTGTCCCTTGTAGGACATTGGGCCGTCGCAAATGACGCGCTTGGTGCCCGACGCCGGGTTGAGATTCAGCGAGGCTTCCCAGGCGTAATACTCCGGAAATTGATTGTTCTCGCGCGAACCCTTCCACGGATTGCCGAATGGCTCCGTGGTGACCCGCACTCCGCCGAGCCGCTCGGTGATGTAGCCGAGGAAGCTCGGTTTCGACATCTCGCCGTCGCTGATGACGTCGAGGCCGAGATCGGCCTGACGCTTTGTGGTCGTTTCGACGGCGCGCTTTATTTCGGCCTCAAGCTCCTTCTCATCGTAGGGTTGTGCGGCGCCTTTCGCCTTGATCAGTTTGAGCAGCTCCGGCGGCCGGGGCAGGCTGCCGGCATGGGTCGTGATGATGCGATCGGTGCTGGACTTCATGGTGGATACTCCCTGACTATTTTTTGGTCACGCTTTCGCGCCGCCTGGCAACCGCCCCGCCCGCCGCAGCCTGGGATTTAATCAGGCGGTTTAGCTCATCGCCGGTGCGTGAATGGGGGCCCTCCGCTGGCTCACCGCGGCCTCGTCATTGTATGCCTTTTGTGGCAACGGCGCAGTCGCGGAGCACTATGCAATCAAACTTTATGTCGCTATTATGCGTGAGTGCCAAGCGGCGCCAAGAAACGACGGGGATACAAGCCCGAATAGCACGCGCACCATCCAGGGGAGGATTTCACATGAGACGGCGCGAGTTTCTCAAATATTCTGCTGCTACGGTGGTCGCTGCGCCATTCGTGCGAGCCGCCAGTGCAGATGCCGGCACCTACAAGGTCGGCGTGATCGGTGCGAAGACCGGTCCGCTCGCACCGGGTGCGGCGGTCACGCATTTCCCGCCTTACCAGCTTTGGGCCCACGACGTTAACGAACGCGGCGGACTCAACCTGAAGGATGGCGCGCGCAAGATCGAGATCGTCGAATACGACGATCGCACGCAGCCGCCGGAGGCGATCAAGGCCGTCGAACGCGCTGCCACCGTGGACAAGTGCGATTGGATCGGCGGGAATTACGCCACCGGGTTCAACCTCGCTTGCGCGCCGACTTTCGCCAAGCACGGCTATCCGCAGCTGACCCAAGCCTGCGTGACCGATCAGGGCGCGGCGCTGGTGAAGAAGTATCCCGGTTTTTTCATGTTCCAATCGTCGACCTCCGCCTACGCCAAGGGCGCGATCGGCGTGCTGAAGAAATTGAAGGATAGCGGCCAGATCGGAAACAAGGTCGCGGCGGTGAACGTGGGCGACGACTTTGGCATCGAGCTTGCCAATGCGGGCCGGCCGCTGTTCAAGGAAGCCGGCTTTGAGATCGTGTACGACAAGTCCTATCCGCTCGGCACGCAGGACTATACGCCGGTGGTCAAGGCCGCCAAGGCCGCGAATCCGGACGCCTTCGTTGCCTGGTCTTATCCGCCGGACACGTTCGGTCTCGCCGACGCGGCCAAGATCGAAGGTCTCAACGTCAAGGCCTATTATTGCGCGGTGGGATGCGCCTTCCAGGGCTTCTCGCTGAAGAACGGCGCGGCTGCTGAGAACATTCTCGGCGCCGGCGGGGTCATCAGGTCGCCGGAGATCGACGCCTTTTACAAGCGGCACAAGGAAGTTACCAAGGTCGACGCCGACTACTGGGGCAGCCCGTTCTATTACTCGATGCTCGAGATGCTGGCGCAATCGATCGAAGCCGTGGGGACGACGGATCGGCAGGCGATTGCGGCTCACTTCCGCGGCCGCAAATTCAAGCTCCTCGTCGGCGAGGTCGAGTTGCCCGGCCAGATCCTCGACAAGGTTTACACCGTCGGCCAGTGGCAGGGCGGGTTCTTCAACGCCGTGAATGGCGAAGGCTTCGGCAACTACGCCCAGGTCAAGCTGAAGACCAGCTGGGGATGAGAATCCTCGGAGCTCCGAAAGCGGTTCGACCCGCTTCGCTGAGCTGAAGAACTTCAACATCGTGGCGATCGTCCCCGGCCTTGATCGGGCCGGGGACGAGCCGGGAAGTTGACTTTGGCTTGAGCATCCGCACCGGGCGTTTCTCAATCGATAGATCCGTTCGACATGGATATCGTTATTATCGGCCTGCTGCTCGGCGGCACCTATGCGTTGATGGCGGTGGGGCTGCAACTACAGTATGGCGTCGCCCGCATCATGAATCTCGCCAACGGCGAAACTCTGATCGCTGGGGCGTTTTCCACGTTTTGGTTTTACGCGGCGACGCAGGCGAGCCCCCTGTATGCGCTGTTCCTGGTGGTGCCCGCGGCCTTCGTCCTCAACTGGACGATCTACCGGGTACTGATCCTGCCGCTGGTGCGCCGCGCCAAAAACCAGGGCAAGCTTGAAGTCGACAGCATTCTGGCAACCTTCGGCATCAGTTTCATTTCCGTCGGAGTTCTGCTGGCGATTTTCGGCGGTGAATATTTGGACTACTCCTACCTGGCGCGGCCGATCTTTATTTTCGGCGAACGCTATGGGCTCAACCGCGTGGTTGCCTTCCTCGCTTCCGCGGTGCTCTGCGCCGCCCTCTATCTTTGGCTGCATAAGACCCGGGCGGGGCTGGCGCTGCGGGCGGTTGCGGTCAATCCGTCGGCTTCCGGGCTAGTCGCGATCAACGTGGCGCGCACCTCGGCGTTCGCTTTTGCCTTGGGCGGAGCGGTCACCGCGGCGGGCGGCGGGCTGCTCAGCATGTTCCTGACCTTCGATGTCTCGCTCGGCGTCGTCTTCACCCTGAAAGCCCTGGTCATCGTCATCCTCGGCGGGGTCGGCGATATTCGCGGAACGATTGTCGCCGCCTTCATTCTCGGTTTCGCCGAAACGGCCGTCGCCACGCTGGTCGATCCGGGTTTGACGCTCGCCGCCGCCTACGTTCTGTTCATGATCGTCTTGCTGGTGCGGCCGGAAGGCTTGTTCGGGAGGCGGACGGCGTGAGCATCCTCGACACACCCCAGGCCGTCGGCGCGGGAACGGGGGTCACCGCCCGCGAGTGGCGCAATCTTTTGATCAGCGGCGCGGGCTTCATTGCGGTGGGCTTTATCCCGCTGGCTTTCGGCGGCTACGTGCTCCAGCTGGCGATTTCCATCGTGATGTATGCGGCGCTGGCCACGTCGTGGCTGTTGTTCTCCGGGCCGACAAATTACATCGCGTTGTCGACGGCGGCATTCTTCGGCATCGGCATGTACACCGTCGCCGGCGGCATCGATCTCATACCCTATCCGGTGTTGATCGCCGGCGCCGGCCTTATAGGCGCCGCGCTGGCCGCGATCGTGGGCTTGGCCACCTTGCGGGTTTCCGGCGTCTATTTCGTCATCTTCTCGCTCGGTCTCGCCGAGCTGGTGCGGCAGATCATGACCTGGCTGCAACACGTGCTCGGCACCATGAGCGGCCTCTACGTGACGATCGATCGCAGCGAGCCGATGTACTTTTGGCAGCTCTTGCTGTTGACCGCGGTGGTTTATCTGGTCGGCTGGTGGATCGGCCGCTCGCGGCTCGGCTTTGCGTTGCGCATCATCGGCAACGACGAGCTCGTCGCCGTTCATTGCGGCATCAACACCGCGCGCGCCAAGGTGATCCTGTTCGTCATTTCCAGCGCCTTCGCCTCGATTGCCGGTGCGCTGGTGGCGCCGCGCTGGGGATACGTCGAGCCGGTCGTCGCATTCAGCCCCTTTGTGTCGTTCCAGGTCGTGATCATGGCGCTGCTTGGCGGCACGCACCGTTTATGGGGCCCGGTGCTCGGCGTCATTCCCTTCGTGCTGTTATGGGAGGTGATTTCGATCGAATTTCCCAACCAGACGACGCTCCTGCTCGGCGTCTGTTTTCTCCTGATCGTGTATGTCATCCCCAACGGCATCATCGGGCTCATCGAGGATACCTGGCACCGCCGCAAGGCAGCCGGCGGTTCCGCGCCCGGCCCTTTGCAGCGCCTGCTCGATGCCTCTCCCGGGTCGGTGAAGAACCTGCTGCAGCGGGGCAAAAGCCGCAATGCCTGACGTCGCCGCCATCGAGGCATTGTCGGCTGCCGCGGTCACCAAGCGCTTCGGCGGTCTGGTTGCGGTCGAGAACATGTCGTTCCGCCTCGCCGAGAAGGAGGTCCTCGGCCTGATTGGGCCGAACGGCTCCGGCAAGACCACGATGATGAACCTGATCTCCGGGGCGCTGAAACCGAGTTCCGGCGAGATCAAGCTCTACGGCGATGCGATCGCCGGCGTCGGCGCCAGCCGGGTCGCGCACAAAGGCGTGGCCCGCACCTTCCAGCTGGTGCGCATGCTGCCGGCGATGACCGTGCTCGAGAACGTCGCCGCCGGCGGCGTGTTCGGTCACGCCCGGCGTTGGGGTAAAGAGCTCGACGATTATGCCCACAATCTGCTGCGGCGGGTCGGCCTGCCGAACGCCGGCGGCGCCATGGTGTCGGCGCTGACCTACATCGACCAGAAGCGCGTCGAACTGGCGCGGGCGCTGGCGTCCGATCCGAAGGTTCTACTGCTCGACGAGTGGCTCGCCGGCCTCAATCCGACCGAGCTGAAAATCGGCATCGCGCTGATCGAGCAATTGCGCAAAGAAGGCTGCACGATCATCATCGTCGAGCATGTGATGCATGCGATCCGCAGCCTGTGCGACCGCTGCATCGTGATGAACTCCGGCGCCAGGATCGCGGAGGGCACGCCCGCGGAGGTGCTCGCCGACCACGAGGTCATCCGCGCCTATCTTGGGGTCGCCGATGCTTGAGAGCCGCAACATTTCGGTGTTTTACGGCCGCCATCGCGCGCTGGAGGACGTCTCGGCGACGGTGTCGAAGGGCGAGATCGTGGTGATGCTCGGCGCCAACGGCGCCGGTAAGAGTACGTTCCTGCGGGCGATCGCCGGACAGACGCGCAAGGTGGAAGGCGGCACGGTGCTCATGGACGGAGCCGACATCACGCTGAGTCCGCCGCATGAGATCGTCGAGACCGGCATCGCACTGGTGCCCGAGGATCGCGGCATTTTCGCCGACCTCACCGTGCAGGAGAACCTGATCCTCGGCGCTCATCCGCAGCGCGCGCGGGCGCTCGAGACTGAAAATTTGGAGCGTGTGCTCAGCCTGTTTCCCAAGCTGAAGCAGCGCCCCAAGCAGATCGTGCGCACCATGAGCGGCGGCGAACGGCAAATGGTGGCGATCGGGCGGGCGATGATGTCGGCGCCCTCGATCCTTCTGCTCGACGAACCTTCGCTCGGCCTGGCGCCGGTCCTCTGCACCGAATTGTTCCGCACGCTGGCCCGCATCAAAGAAACCGGCGTCGGCATATTCATGGTCGAGCAGAACGCCAAGCAAAGTCTCGCCATCGCTGATCGCGGCTATTTGCTCGACAACGGCCATATCGTCGGCGCCGACACCGCCAAGGCGCTGGCGATGGACGCGAAGGTGCAGGCTGCCTATCTGGGAGAGTAGCCCGCGCAGGCTACGGCGCGGGATACATCGTGCGCGCGTCGGCGGTGAAAGCTTTGCGCGACTGCGGGTCGACGTAGAACATGTGCCCGCCGCGGTAGAGACGCAGCTCGGCGCGCTCGCCGTCCACGCTCGATGGAATGTGGTTGAGCAGGTAACGGGAATCCGCATAGGGCGTGACCATGTCGCTGTAGCCATGCGCGATCATCAGCCGGAATGAGGGGGTGAGCGCGAGCAATTCGCGCAAATCCTCCGCCGCGCTCGGCGGCGAGTGCCCGCGGCCTTCGTACCAGTCCCATTTTCCCGATATATCGGAAGCCAGCAGGTTGTAGGTCATCTCGGTCTTGAATCCGAGCTCGTCGCGCGCGTAAGCGACAAACGCACTGCCATAGGCGCGAATGAAGCCGTCGAGAAACGGATCGGGCCCACGGGCCGTTTCCGACTCGGGGTTGGGATCGTCGACCGCGAAGGTCGCGTCGTATTCGCTGACGATCTTGTGGTCGTTGGCGTGCAGGCTCTTGACGTAAGCGTCGCGGATGAAGCCGCGCTCGCGGGCGATGACGTCTTCCGGAACGCCGGTCATCTGCGCGACGCGCGCGTAAAACGCATGCGCCGCGTCGCCTTGCAGCGGCGGGCCGGCGAGCGCTGACAGATAATCCGTGAGGGCAAAATGCTCCGCCTGCACCAGCGCTGCGGTGCTGAAGGTTCCCTTGTGTTCGAGCTCGGCCGCCGCCAGCGACGGCAGCCGCAGCGCCGCGCCGAGCGCGAAACGGTCGCCGCCGAAATGGAATTCGCCTTCCAACAACGGCGACACCATGAGGATTCCGCTCACCACAATGCCCTGGTTGTTCTGCAGCGTGCGCGCCACCTTGACGGCGCGGAAACCGCCATAGCTTTCGCCGAGGATGAATTTCGGCGAGCTGACGCGGCTGTTCTTGGCGACGTAGAGGGCGATCACTTTCGCCAGCGACTCGGCGTCGCCATGCACGCCCCAGAATGCGCTGCTGCCGTCGGGCTTGGCCGGCCTGCTCCAGCCGGTGCCGACCGGATCGATTAGCACCAGATCGGTGAAACTGAGCCAAGTCTCCGGATTGTCGATGAGGCGGACATTGGCGCCGTCATAGCCGTTGCCGAACGACGCGATGCGCGGACCGACCAGGCCAAGATTGAGGAACGCCGAGCCGGCGCCCGGTCCGCCGTTGAACACGAATGTCACCGGCCGCGCCGGGTTGTTCGGTTTGGCGGTGAAGGCGGTATAGAACACCGCGGCCGAACGCTCGCCGGACTGGTCGAACAGCGAGAACGTGCCGGCGGTCGCCGTGTAGGCGAGCTTGCCCGCGGGCGTATCGATGCTGTGCTCGGTAACGGAATCGCCGGGCAACAACGCAAGCACGCCGGGGCCGCCCTGTTCCTGGCGGCCTTGGTCGGAATGGCCGGGCCGGGCGGGGTGCTCTTGCGCCGCCGCTGCGGTGGCCATCGCCGCTATCCCAAGGGCGATGACGGTACGGCGAAAAACGATCATCGGTGAAGATCCTTGCAATGTTACGGCCGCATGATCGTGTGGCGAAAGCGCCCGAATGATGGCTGCTCGCGCCTAGTTTAGCGCATTGCCATGACCTGAACGACGCCGTGAACGACCGGTAGACAACACTCATCGGATCGGGGAAGTTCTGGCCCCTCCCGGCGCTTGGCCGGATAACGGAGCGTGAGCATTGGCTTTCCCCCGTGCATCGAAAGCGCTGACGCGGTTCACCGTGCTCGACCTGAGCCGGGTGCGGGCGGGTCCGACTTGCGTGCGTCAACTCGCCGACTGGGGCGCCAAGGTGATCAAGATCGAGGCGCCGCCGGGCTCGGAGGAGCCGATGGGCGGGCCGCGCGAGGCCGGCGACTTTCAGAATCTTCACCGCAACAAGCGAAGCATGACGCTTAATCTCAAGACGCCGGCAGGGCTCGCCGCCTTCAAGCGCATGGTCAAGAAAGCCGACGTGGTGGTGGAGAATTTCCGCCCGGACGTGAAAAAGCGGCTGGGCATCGACTACAAGACTTTGCGCCGGATCAATCCGCGCCTGGTCTATGCCAGCATTTCCGGTTTCGGCCAGGACGGGCCCTATGCCGGCCGGCCCGGTTTCGACCAGATCGCCCAGGGCATGGGCGGACTGATGTCGATCACCGGCCCGCCCGGGCACGGACCGTTCCGCGTCGGCATCCCGGTCGCCGATCTGAGCGCCGGCTTGTTCGCGGCGCTCGGCATTCTGGTCGCGCTACTGGAACGGCAAAAATCCGGCAAGGGCCAGGCGATCGAGACCTCGCTGTTGCAAGCGCAGATTTTCATGCTCGACTTTCAGGCCGCCCGCTATCTGGTCAACGGCGAGGTGGCGCGGCAGGTCGGCAATGATCATCCGACCAGCGTTCCCACCGGCGCGTTCAAGACCAGTGACGGCCTCGTCAATATTTCCACCACCGGCGGCAAGATGTGGGAGCGATTCTGCCGGGCGATCGGCGGGGAAGCCTTGCTGCAAATGCCGCAATACCGAACCGAGCAGTTGCGCTCGAAAAATCGCGAGGCGCTTAACGCCGAGATCGAAGCCTGCCTGAAGCGTCGCGCCAGCGCCGAATGGATCAACGCGCTCAACAAGGCGGGCGTGCCCTGCGGGCCGATCTATGCCATCGACGAAATGTTCGCCGATCCGCAGGTCCGCCATCTCGGCATCGCGCAAAAAGTCGACGGCACCGGCAAGCGCGCGTTGCGGCTCGTCGGCCAGCCGGTGTCGCTGTCGCGCACGCCCTCGCGGCTCGCGGCGCGCCCGCCGAAACTCGGCGAGCACACCGACGCCGTGCTCAGCGAATTCGGATTTTCCGCCCGCGAGATCGTGGCGCTGCACAAGGCCAAGGCGGTATGACGATAAAGTTATCGATTTATAGGAAAGCAAAATGACTCAAACCGACAAGCTGCTCTCGCGCAAGGAAGCGGGCGTCGGCATCGTGACCTTCAACAATCCCGAGCGGCTCAACGCGGTCTCGCTCGATATGTGGGAGGCGGCCAAGCGCGCGCTGGACCAATTCGCCGCCGACAACGACGTGCGCGTCGTGGTGCTCACCGGCGCTGGCGGCAAGGCGTTCGTCTCCGGGGCCGATATCTCCAAATTCGCCAGCGAACGCGCGTCGCCCGAGGCCACGCGCGCCTACGAGGTGACGACATCGGCGACCTTTGACGGCATCTACGAATTTCCCAAGCCGACGATCGCCATGATCCGCGGCTATTGCGTCGGCGGCGGCGTCGGGGTCGCCTCGTGTTGCGACCTGCGCATCTGCTCCGACGATTCCCGCTTCGCCGTCCCGGCGGCGAAGCTCGGCTTGGGCTACGGCTATGCCGGGCTCAAGCGGCTGGTCGATATCGTCGGGCCGTCTTTCGCCAAGGAGATTTTCTTCACCGCGCGGCAGTTCGACGCGCAGGAAGCCTACGCCATGGGCCTAGTCAATCGCGTGGTGCCGGCGGCGGAGCTGGAAAGCGCCGTGAAAAACGTCACCGACATGATCTGCGCCAACGCGCCGCTGACCATTAAGGCGGCCAAGTACGCGGTCGGCGAAGTCTTGAAAGACGAGAGCAAGCGTAACGTCGCGCGCGTCAACGAACTGGTGGAAGCCTGCTTCAAGAGCCGCGACTATACCGAAGGCCGCACCGCCTTCATGGAGAAGCGCAAGCCGGTCTTTACCGGGACGTGACCGGCGATCAGCGCGCGGCGGCAGGTGGTCGCGCGTGACCGTTCCGGCACAAGAGAGACGACAACACAATGCTCATCGCCGACTTAGATGCGCCTGACGTATCCTTGGCGCGCCAGGCGACGAAGCCGTCCGGCCGAACGACGACGGCGCCCGCGGACGACACGCCGTAGGCGTCGGCGAAACGGTCCTCGGGATCGCTCACCGGCTCTCCGAGTCGACCGACACGGTACACGTCCAATGGCGGGCCGAGTTCGTTGGCTGCCGCTTGCGCCGCGTTGCACCAGACGGACCCGTCGGCAGCGGCCAGTATGCAGAAGTTCCCGCCGAAGAGATCGAAAGAGGACAGGCGTTCACCCCCGCGCTGGAGGACCACATGCGGCGCGCGCGTGCCCGGCATTGCCCTGGATTGCCCCGGATTTTCATAAAGCGCCGTACCGGATCCGGCCTCGGAGGCGATCGCGGACGAGTGGTAGCGATAACCGATCTCCATGCTCAGGTCGTCCACGATCGGTTGCGCGCCTTCCTTGCCACGTTCGGGAACGACGCGAAGAACGTAGCGCGTATAAGCCTGCTGCATCGCGAGTTCGCCGATCGGCTGCCGCTCGGCGTCGTAGGTCGCGAGCAAGCCGGGTCCGGCCAGACCCTTGAGCACCAAGGCGAGTTTCCAAGCGAGGTTGTGCGCGTCTTGAACGCCCGTATTGCCGCCGAAGCCGCCCATGGGCGGCATCACGTGCGCAGCGTCGCCGAGCAGAAAGACGCGGCGGTCCTGAAATCGCTCGGCGACTTCGGCGACCGCCCGCCAGGACGCGATGTCCTCGATTCCGACCTGGGCATTCGGCATTCCGGTCGCGGAACGAACGAACGCGACGCATCGTGCCTCGGTGATGCCCTGCGCGACCTTGGTCGCCTCCGGCAAGTATATGTCGCCCAGCGTCATGACCGCGAGGAAGCCGGAATCCCCGGTCCTCACCAGCCGGAAAAACCCGCGCAGATCCGGATTGAAGACATAGATCACGCCGAGGTTGCGGCCACGCAAAGCGGTGCCGCAATCGGCGTGAAAATAGATCGTGACGCAGTCGGCCAGATGGCCGGGGCCGCGCGTGCCGATGCCGAGCCGTTCGCGGACCTGGCTGCGGTTGCCGTCGGCGGCGACGAGATATTTCGCCCGGACCTCATTCGTCTCGCCGGACACGACATTCCTGATATGGGCGGTAACACCGTCCGCGTCCTGTCCGAAGGATACAAGCTCGGTGGCATAGAGCAGCGTCGCTCCCAACTCTTCGGCTCGAGCGCGAATGAGCGGCTCAAGGCTCTGCTGCGTCATGAATAGCCGGGTCGACGGGCTGATCGTCGCCACCCCTTCATTGAGGTTGGCGATGTAGGTCGCGATCTCCCTGCCGGCGAGCGATTCAACCGCGTTGATGCCGCCGTCGGGATCGAACTGCTCCTCGGATGCCGCCCGGACGCGGCCTTCAAGTCCCACGGAGCGCAGCACTTCCAATGTACGGAGGTGAAAATGCCCGGCGCGCGGATGGATTGCGGTCCCGTTATGCCGCTCGACCGACAAGGTCTGGACGCCGTGCCAGGCGAGGAAGGTTGCGGCGGAGAGGCCGACCAGACTGCCGCCGACGATGAGGACATCGGTCTCAATCATGGGAGTCTTTCGGTATCGCCGCCGCTTCTTCATGGCAAGAGTGTTCGTCCACAGCGCGAAAATAGTACTGCGCCCTTGTTTCGCGCGCCGGTTCCGGCCTTTATAACGCCAATGGCATTGCCCGGCGTGATTGTCGGCCCGCGCGGCCGTATTTTTATTTTCGGATTCCTCTCCGCGATAGCGCCGCTGTCGATCGACATTTATCTGCCGGCGCTGCCGATGCTGCGCCAGGCGCTGTCGGCCGACGAAGCGCAGACCTTGTTCACGCTTTCGGCCTTCTTCATCGGCTTCGGCGCCGGGCAATTGTTTCTCGGACCGCTGTCCGACCGCTTCGGCCGCAAGCGGCCGCTGCTCGCCGGCCTCGTTCTCTACATCGTCGCGTCGGTCGGCTGCGCGCTGGCGACGACGATGTCGGCGGTCGTATTCTGGCGCTTCGTACAGGCCTTCGGCGGTTCGGTGGTTCCGATGGCGGTGCAGGCCATGGTCCGCGATCTCTACGACCGCAACCAGAGCGCGCGCGTCCTGTCGCTCAACCTACTGGTGACCGCGTCGGCGCCGGTGGCGGCGCCGCTGATCGGCGGCCAGGTGCTGCTCTGGCTCGACTGGCGCGCGATCTTTTGGGTGCTGGTCGGATTCGGCGGTCTCTCGCTGCTGGCGGCGCTCCTGCTGCCGGAGACGCTCGGCGCTGCGCGCCGCAACGAAGCCCGTCCGCTCGCCATGCTGCTCGGCTATTTCGAGCTGTTCCGCAGCCGGCGCTATGTCGGCTACGTCGCCTGCTCGACGCTCTATTTTTGCTGCCTGTTCGCATTCATCGCCGGCTCGCCCTTTGTCTACATCGAATATTTCGGCGTGCCGCCGCAATATTACGGATTCCTGTTCGGCGTAAACATGATCGGAATGATCGCGGCGAGCTTCCTCAACAGCCGGATCGTGGTGCGGCGCGGCGCCGACCGGCTGCTCCGCATTGCCTGCGCGGTCGGCGCTGCTGCCAGCGTCATTTTACTTGCGACTGGACTGAGCGGATTTGGCGCCATCGCCGGGCTGGCGCTGCCGTTGTTCGTCGTGCTGTCGGTGCTGACCGTCGTCGCCTCCAATGCGATTTCCGGCGCGCTCGCGGTGGCGCAGAACCGCGCCGGCGCGGCGGCGGCCATGGCGGGCGCCTTGCAGTTCGGCGCTGGCGCGCTGACCAGCGCGGCGCTCGGCTGGTTCGCCGACGGCACGCCGCGGCCGATGTGCATCGTCGTCTGCGCCGGAGCGGTGGTCGCGCTCGGCGCCAATGTCCTCCTGCTCGGCAAGACGCGCGAAAGCGCATGATCCGAAGGGCAATAGGCGCCCTTGTTCCGCGCCCGTTACGCGGCTAAATACGGCGCGCGACGCTGAAAGCTATCTCGGTTCCTGCGGAGAGGTGGCAGAGCGGTTGAATGCACCGCACTCGAAATGCGGCATACGGGCAACCGTATCGGGGGTTCGAATCCCTCCCTCTCCGCCACCTTCGCCCGTCGGGCTGAAGGGTGACAGCCACCTCCAGCCCGGTCGGACGTTCATGAGCCGTCCCGATTATCGGCCGTTTGTCCCGGCGCCGGGCCATAGCGCTATCGCCGGTTCGACCCCGCGGGCGCATGCGCAAGCGCGCATGCAATCTCCCCGCGCCAAGGACTTGTTCGGCACCTGGGCGAAGCTCGGCGCGGTGCCGTTCAAAGGCATCACCACCAACGGCCACGTTCGGCCCGGTTTGTTTTCGCTGCAGCCGGAAGACGCGCCGACGCCGGCGATGGTCGGCGTGGTCGAGAATTTGCTTCGGCGTCTGTCACCGGCCCAACGAAACGCAATGTGCTTTCCGGTCGACTCGCAACTCTGGCGGCATTGGCAGAACACCGAACTCTACGTCGAGCATCACGGGCTGCGGCTTGATGATGTCGATGCGTCGCTACGCGAGGCGGTCATGGCGGTGCTGCGCGTAAGCCTCAGCGGCAAGGGCTACGAAGTCGCGCGCGGCGTAATGCGGCTCAACCGTTTTCTCGGCGATCTCCTCGGTGCGCCCGAGGTGCTGGGCGAATGGGCCTACATCTTTTGCCTGTTCGGCACGCCGTCGCAGTCCGAGCCTTGGGGCTGGCAATTGTTCGGCCACCACCTCAGCCTCAACTGCTTCGTGATCGGCCGGCAGATGGTGCTGACGCCATGCTTCTTCGGCGCTGAACCCAACTATGCCGACACCGGGCCGTTCGCCGGCACGCATTTGTTCCAGGACGAGGAACGCGCCGGCCTGGCGTTGATGCGATCGTTGTCGCCGCGGCAGCAGAAGGCGGCGAGCGTGGCGCATTCAATGATGGGCGGCGATCTGCCGCCCGACCGACGGCACTTCGCCGACAATCTCCATCTCGGCGGCGCGTATCAGGATAACCGCATCGTGCCGTATGAAGGCTTGCGCGCGTCGGAAATGTCGGCGCGGCAGTTGCGCGATCTCATGGATCTGGTCGCCGCTTATGTGGCGCCGCTGCCGGCCGGGCCGGCGGCCGCGCGCGTTGCCGATATCGAGCGGCATCTCGACGACACGCATTTCTGCTGGATCGGCGGGCACGACGAGCAAAGCCCGTTCTACTATCGGATTCAGAGCCCGGTGGTGTTCATCGAATTCGATCATCATGCCGGGGTGTTTCTGACCAACGCCGAGCCGGCGAAATTCCATGTCCACACCATCGTGCGCACGCCGAACGGCAACGATTACGGCGTCGATTTGTTGCGGCTGCATTACCGGCACGCGGCGCATCATCGGCACGAATAGACCTGAGCCTGGGTGATCACCGTCAGTGGAAGGCGCTTACTTTCGTGTCCCGAGCGTTCTGCGGCTGAATGACCCGCGTCGCTTCGGGCGTTTTGCCGGCGGTCTCGGCGCCTTGGCGCGCCGGGCGACGCAAATTGCGGGTCTGATAATCTCCCCACGCCAGCACTGCCCCAAAGACGATAAAGGCGGCAACGATGGCGGCAATGATGACTGCATCGGTGGCTGGCATGGTTCGCTCTCCTTTTGCGAATCATCATGCCGGCATGTTCGCCGGTCATCCTTGATTTGGATCAAAGGAGCGCGGCAAGCATCGTAACGGCTTGACCCACATCAAGGCGCATATGAAGGGAAACGGCTGAATTTTCTAAAAGAGCTTGCCGATCCTGGCGGAAGTGAGATGTATCGGCTTCATTCGCCCCCTATATGGCCCGGAAGCAGCGCGCCCTAAGATCGGCTCACAATGTCAAGCTATCATCTGGACACATTGTTCTCGCCGCGATCCGTGGCCGTCGTCGGCGCCTCTCCGCGCAAGACCTCATCGGGCCGCGCCGTGCTCGAAAATCTGCGCCGCGGCAGTTTTGCCGGAACGGTTTATCTGGTCAATCCGCACTATGACACCATCGAGGGTGTGCGCGCGGTCAAGTCGTATGACGATCTGTCGGAAGTGCCCGACCTCGTCGTGATCGCGGTGCCGGCGGCGGCCGTTCCGGCCGCGGTGGCCGCCGCGGCGCAAAAGGGGACGGCCGCGGGCATTATCGTGACCGCCGGTCTCGGTCACGGGCCCGGCTCGCTCTTCGAGCTCTGCGAGAAGAACGCGCGCGCCGCGGGTATGCGCCTCGTCGGACCCAATTGTCTCGGCGTTTTGGTGCCGCGCGCCAAACTCAATGCGAGCTTTGCCGCGTCTTCGCCGCCGGTGGGGGATTTGGCGCTGATTTCGCAATCCGGTGCCATCGCCACCGGCCTGGTGGAGTGGGCGGCCCTGCGAGGCGTCGGCTTTTCCGCGGTCGTTTCCATCGGCGACAGCATCGACGTCGATTTCGCCGATCTGCTCGATCATTTCGCCATGGACCGCGAAACGCGCGCGATCCTGCTGTATATCGAATCGGTCAGGGACGCGCGCAAGTTCATGTCGGCGGCGCGAGCTGCGGCGCGGGCCAAGCCGGTGCTGGTGATCAAGTCCGGACGCCACGCCCAGGGTGCCAAGGCGGCGCTGACCCACACCGGCGCGCTCGCCGGTTCCGACGCGGTGTACGACGCGGCTTTCTGCCGCGCGGGTCTGCTGCGAGTGATCGATCTCGACGAATTGTTCGCCGCCGCCGAAACGCTCGGACGTCTGACCACGCTCTCCGGCAAACGGCTCGCGATTTTGACCAACGGCGGCGGGGTGGGCGTGCTGGCGGTGGATCGCCTTGTCGACCTTGGCGGCGAGCTCGCCGCTATTTCGCCGACGACGATGAAGAAACTCGACGCCGCGCTGCCGCCGATCTGGTCGCGTGCCAATCCGGTCGACATCGCCGGTGACGCCGATGACGCAAGATACGCCGTGGCGCTCGAGTGTCTGCTCGACGATGACGCCAACGATGCCGCGCTGGTCATGAACGTGCCCACGGCGCTCGCCTCGGCCCCCGATGCCGCGAAATCGGTGATCGCCGTGACCGAAAAGCACCGCCGGCGGTGCAGTCCGGCAAAGCCGGTGTTTGCCATGTGGATCGGCGAAACCGACGCCATCGCCGAAGTATTCGAAGCCGCCGGTATCCCGAGTTATGCGACCGAGACGACAGCCATTTTCGGCTTCACGCATCTCGTGCGTTACCAGGATACACGCGACCAGCTGATGGCGACACCGCCAAGCTTGCCGCAGGACTTCGCGCCGGATACAGCCGCCGTGCGCCAGGTGATCGACGACGCGTTGCGCGACAAGAGAACCTGGCTCGATCCGGTCGAGCTGACGCGGCTGTTTTCGGCTTATCAAATTCCCATCACGCCGGCCGTGCTGGCGCGCGACCCGAACGAGGCGGTCGCCGCGGCCAAGCCCTATCTCGCCAAGGGCACCCCGGTCGTCCTCAAAATCCAGTCGCCCGATATCGTGCACAAGTCCGAAGTGGGCGGCGTGCGGCTCGATCTCGGCAATGAACGCGCCGTGCATGAGGCCGCTACCGACATTCTGGCCAAGGCGCGGGCGGCCAAGCCCGAGGCGCGCATCAGCGGGGTGACAGTGTTTCCCATGATCGTGCGCCCCAAGGCGCGCGAACTCATCGTCGGCGTTGCCGACGACCCCACCTTCGGTCCAGTGATTGCGTTCGGTCAGGGCGGCACCGCGGTCGAGGTCATCAGCGACAAGGCGCTGGCGTTGCCGCCACTCGACCTGGAGCTCGCCCGCGGCCTGATCGCCCGCACCCGGGTTTCCCGCATCCTCAAGGCTTACCGCAATGTGCCCGCGGCGGACGAGCGCGCCATCGAGCTGATGCTGGTGAAGCTTTCGCAGCTCGTGGCCGATTTTCCGGAGATCCGCGAAATCGATCTCAATCCGGTTCTGGCCGACGAGACCGGCATTATTGCCGTGGATGCGCGGGTGTCGATTGCGCCATTCGAAAAGCCCGCGCGGGGTTCGCGCGGCAATCCGCGCTTCGCCATCCGGCCCTATCCGACGGAATGGGTCAGACACATGAAGCTGCGCGACGGCACGGCGATTCTGGTCCGCCCCGTCCGCCCGGAAGACGAGCCGCTCTATCCGCCGTTTTTTGCCGCGGTGACGCCGGACGATCTGCGGCTGCGCTTTTTCGCGCCGGTGAAGCATTTTAGCCATACGTTCATCGCGCGATTTACCCAGATCGATTACGCGCGCGCCATGGCGTTCATCGCCGTCGATGAGGCGAGCGGCGCCATGCTGGGAGTCGTTCGCTTGCACGCGGACGCGCAATACGAGAGCGGGGAATACGCCGTTCTCGTCCGCTCCGACTTGAAGGCGCACGGCCTCGGCTGGCTGCTGATGCAATTGATCATCGAGTATGCCCGCAGCGAAGGCATTCGCTCGATCCACGGCCAGGTCCTGAAAGAGAACACGAAAATGCTTGAGATGTGCCGCGAGCTCGGCTTCCAAATCGCGGCCGATCCGGAGGAGTCCTCCGCTGCCGTCGTGACGTTATCGGTCTAGACGGCTTCAAATCTCGCGGGTGGGTTTTTCACGGCTCGCGAGCCGGCGATGGCGGCACGTCGTCGTCGGGCAGGATGCGGACGGCGGCGCCGTCGAGATCGTCGTATTGGCCGCTTTTGAGCGACCAAAGAAACCCCACCAGCCCGGTCAAGCCGAGCAGCAACGCCAGCGGCACGAGGTAGATGAGGACATTCATGACGCGAGCCTCGCGCGGAGCGCGTTGAGCGTGACCAGAAGCGAGGATCCGGACATGGCGACTGCCGCGATCAATGGCGTCACCAGTCCGGCGATCGCCAGAGGCACCGCGAGCGCGTTGTAGATCGCCGCCAGCGCGAGGTTTTGTTTCATCAGCGCCCGCGCCCGCCGCGATTCCGCCACCGCGCGCAACACCGGCGCGAGCAGATCGCCGAGGAACAGCGCGTCGGCATGCGCCTGGGTCAGATGCGCGGCGGTGATCGGCGAGAGCGAAACGTAAGCGGCGGCGAGCGCCGGCGCATCGTTCAACCCATCGCCGACCATGAGGACGCGGCGGCCTTGCGATTTCAAACGCTCGATGACCGCGATTTTTTCCGCGGGCGTGAGGCCGGCCAGCCAACCGCCGATGCCGAGCTTGTCCGCCACCGGCGCCACGGCTTCGGCCCGGTCGCCCGACACCACCATGAGGCGCAGGCCACGGTCCGCAAGCGCCTTCGTCACCGCCACGGCATCCGGCCGCAGGCTCTGACGAATGGGTATGGTCGCGGTCTTTCCGGCATAGGCGAAAGTGATGAAGGAAGCGCCGGCATCAGGCCCTGCGGCGGTCAGAGCTTGCTCGGCGACACCGCAGAATTTTGCGCTGCCCAGCCGCGCCTCCGCGCCGTCGATGAGCGCGCGAACGCCTAGTCCCGGTTCCTCGACGGCGCCGGGATAGGGGATGCGCTCACGCGCCGCCAGCGCCAGCGCGGCCGCCAACGGATGGCGGCTCGACAAGGCAAGCCGCGCCGCCCGTTCGAGCATGACGGGATCAACGTCCACAGCGGCGTCCGCGCGCGGCTCCGGTAACGTCAACGTTCCGGTCTTGTCGAAAACGACGGTGTCGGCCTCGGCGAGCCGCTCGATGGCGTCGCCGCCGTTGAGAATGACGCCGCCGCGGAACAAAGAGCCCGCGGCGATCATCTGCACGGTGGGAATGGCAAGCGCGATGGCGCAGGGACACGTAATAATGAGCACGGCGATGGCAATAACGATGGAATCGTGGATGGAGGCGCCGGCGATGAGCCAGCCGATCGCGGTGAGCGCCGCCGTCGCGTGCACGACCGGCGCATACAGCCGCGTTGTGCGGTCGGCGAGCCGCATGGTCTGCGATTTCGCCTGCGTCGCCTTTTCCAGAAGCCGCTCGACCTCCTCGACCAAGGTGCCGGCGCCGGCGGCGATGACGCGCATGGTCAGCGCACCGGAGACGTTGACGCTGCCGGCGTAGATCGTCGTGCCGGCGAGCACGGCGCGATACAGCGTCTCGCCGGTCACCAGGCTCTCGTCGATCTCGGAAGCGCCGCCGATCACGGTGCCGTCGGCGGGCACGCGCTCGCCGGGCCGCACCAGCACGCGGTCGCCGGGATGCAGCGCGCCTGCCGGCACCCGGACGAGTTCGCCGCTCGAATCGAGCCGGTGCGCGAATTCCGCCTTGAGGCTTGCGAGATTGCCCGCGAACAGCCGCGTCTTGCGCCGCATCGCCAGATCGAGGTAGCGGCCGATCAGCAAAAAGAACAACAGCGTGATCGCGGAATCGAAATAGGCATGCACGGCGTGTGTCGCCGTCTCGTATACGGAGAGGCCGAGCGCCAAAGTTACGCCGATCGAAATTGGCACATCCATGTTGAGCTGGCGCGCCCGCAGCGCCCGCAGCGCGCTTTGGAAAAACGGCTGGCCGGCATAGGCCGCCGCCGGCAGCGCGATCAGCGCCGAGAGCCAATGGAACAGATCGCGTGTCTCCTGCGTCATGTCGCTGACGTTGCCCGCCCATACCGAGACCGACAGCAGCATGACGTTCATCGCGGCGAAGCCGGCGACTGCGAGACAGGTCAGGAGCCACTTGGCCTGGGCGCTGTCGTCGGCCTCGACGCGTTCGGGTGCGAACGGATGGGCGCGGTATCCGATGCGCTCCAGCGCCGCGATGATGCGAGCGGCATCGATTTGATCGTTATGCCAATCGACGGCGAGGCGGCGCTGGGTAAAGTTCAGCCGCGCGTCGATTACGCCGGGCAGCTTGGTCAGCCCGCTTTCGATCTTGCGGATGCATCCGGCGCAGGCGACGCCGTCGACGGCGAGCGTCATATGCGAGGTGCCGGCATTGCCGGGCTCAACGAACATCGACAGGTCATGGGTCTCGGACATCGGTGCAACTTACCGGATAACGACGCGGTTCTTGGATCGGAACATCCGTTGCTCCTGCCGCGACAGCTCAATGATGAGATCCCATTGGCCGGCGGAAATGTCAGCACTGCCGTGGAAATGACCGGGCGCATCTTCGCTCACGGCCATGGAGCGATCGAGGCCTCGGTCGGTCGGCCGCGCGAACACGGCGGTAGCCGTGAGGCCGGCAAGCGGGGCGCCCGCGGCGTCGCTCACGGCGATGTCGAGAGCGGCGCTGCCGCCGGGCGCTGGCGTCACCTTGGCCTCGACCTGCCAATGCTGGGCGTCCTGGGCCTTCGCCATGGCGACTTCATGCTCGAATATTTGCCCGGCCCGGTAGGCGCTGTCGGTATCGACGCCGCGGAAGGTCGACAGCGCCTCATGGGCCATGAATGCGTTGACGCCGATGATGACGGCGAAGAAACTGACGATAATGGAGAAGACCATCCACCCGGTCAGTTCGCGCTCGGGCTTTTTCCCCGCCTGCCGGGGCGAAGGCAACTCGGCGTCATCGCTGCCGAAAAGGTCACTCGACATGCGCTTACCTCAGGGTCCGAAGAAGTGGTCACCGGCGCTGACCGCCGTCCCGCCGGATATCGGCACGATGCTGAATGTGATCGGGACGGATGCTCCGGGGGCGATCCGCTCGCGCGCCGTGACCAGAACGCGCACTTCGCGCGACTGATCGGGGCCGACCTCGATGAGCGGATTGGGACCGGAAAAGGTCGGGCTGCCGATGACGTCGATGTCGGCGTCGGGCAACCCGGTCACCGATAGCACGAACATTTTCTCTTCGAGGCTCTTGTTGAGGATGCGCACCGCGTAAGCGTTGCGCAAAGATCCGTCGGACAGGCGCACGAACAGCGGATTGCGGTCGTGCAGGACGCTGACGGCATCATTGTGCCGCGTGGCCAAGGCATACGTCATCACCGCAGCGACCAGGCCGATGATCACGGCATAAAGCACCGTGCGCGGGCGGACGACGCTGTAGGACGCAGCTTCTCCCCGCTGCCGGCGTTTGATGTTGATGTCGGTGTCGTACGCGATCAGCCGCCGCGGACGCCCGATTTTTTCCATCACCGCGTCGCAGGCATCGATGCACAGGCCGCACTGGATGCAGCCTAGATTGGGGCCGCCGCGAATATCCACCCCGGTCGGACAGACGTGGACGCATTGCAGGCAATCGATGCAGTCGCCGGCCGGAAGGCCCTGCTCGTGCAGGATGGCGGCTTTTTTCAGCGACGCGCGCGGCTCGCCGCGGTCATAGCGGTAGGTGACGTTGAGCGCGTATTCGTCGGTCAATGCCGCCTGAATGCGCGGCCAAGGGCACATATAGACGCAGACCTGCTCGCGCATCCATCCGGCGAGCGTGTAGGTGGTGAACGTCAATAATCCAATGAAGACGTAAGCGATGAGCGGCGCCTGAAAAGTGGCGAGGTCCCTGACCAGGGTCGGCGCATCGGCGAAGTAGAGCACCCAGGCGCCGCCGGTCCACCAGGCGACCATCAGCCAGAGAAAGTGCTTGGTTCCGGCGCGGGCCACGCGGTCGAGCGTCCACGGCTGGCGGTCGCGCTGAAGGTGCTCGCGCCGATCGCCTTCGGTCCAACGCTCGATCGTTTGGAAGAGATCGGTCCACACCGTCTGCGGGCAGAGATAGCCGCACCACACCCGCCCGGCGACGGCGTTCATCAGGAACAGCCCCATTGCCGCAAGGATGAGGAGCCCGGTGAGGTAATAGAATTCCTGCGGCCAAATCTCGATAAAGAAGAAATAAAAGCGCCGGTTGGGAAAATCGATTAACACCGCCTGGGCCGGCGCGTTCGGGCCGCGATCCCAGCGCACGAAAGGCAGCAGGTAATAGATGCCGAGCGTAACGAACAAAACCGCCCATTTCACGCGCCGGTATGTGCCGCTCACGCGCTGCGGATAGATCTTTCTGCGCGCCGCGTAGAGCGGCTGGTCGTCGTCCGGCTGCTCCGGCTCGAAGCTCGGAATGAGCGGTGTTCGCGCTGCATCATCGACCAGCGCGGCAAGCGCATGTTGTTGCGGCTGCATGGCGAGCGCGATATCGCAGCCGGGGCACATCGTTACTGCTCCCCGCCGCCGAAGGTGTGGACATAGACGGCAAGCCCCTTGATGGTGGCGTCGTCGAGCTTGCCGCCCCAGGCCGGCATGATGCCGCCCCGGCCGTTGATGATGCCTTCCATGATGGTCTTCTTGTCCGGAGCGTACAGCCAGATATTGTCGGTCAGATTGGGTGCGCCGAGCTCGCGATTGCCCTTGCCCTCCGGGCCGTGACAGACGGCGCAGTTGTCGGCGAAGATTTTGGCGCCGCGCGCGAGATCGGCGCCGGCATCGGGCTTGAGCCCGGACAGCGTGCGGACGTAATCGGCCACGGTGGAGATTTCGTCGGCTTTGAGCATGCCATCGCGGCCGAAAGCCGGCATCGAGCCCTGATGGCCATCGTCGTCACCGGCGCGGGCGCCGTGCCGGATCGTCTGCGCGATGTCGTTGAGCTTGCCGCCCCAGAGCCATTTGTTGTCGACGAGATTCGGATAACCCTTGGCGCCGGCGCCGCCGGAGCCGTGGCAGGGCGCGCAATTGTCGGCAAAAGCGTGACGGCCGAGCGCACGGGCGAAATCGAGCAATTCCGGGGTCGTTTCGATCTCCTGCAGCGAAGCTGAATTAAGCCGAGTCATCATCGGCCCGCGCTGCGTTTGCAGGGCGGCGAGCTGGTCGGCGACGGCGCTGCGCGTGTGCCAGTTGACGAGCCCGTTGCTGTAGGAGGAGAGCAGCGGCCACGTCGGATAGACGATCCAGTAACCGATCGACCACACGATCGTCGCGTAGAACAGCCACAGCCACCAGCGCGGCAACGGCGTGTTCAGCTCCTGGATGCCGTCCCACTCGTGGCCGGTCGTGCCGACTTTTGCCGCCGGATTCTGATCGGGTTTCTTCGCATCGGCCATTGATCAATCCTCCCGCAGCGGAACGCGCGCGGATTCATCGAACTGCTTCTGGCGTGACGGCCACAGCGCATAGACCAGCACCGCGATGAACAGAACGACGAAGTAAACCAGCCCCCAGGTTTGGGCGAAGCGGGCGAAAAACTCATATGTCGTCGACACAGGTTTCTCCTCAGCGGATGTTGGCTTTGTCGTCGTAGAGCTTGAAGTCGACCAGCGTTCCGAGCATCTGCAGATACGCGATCAGCGCGTCGGCCTCGGTGATATGCGCCGGATTACCGGCAAAATCGCGCGCCTGCGCTTTGGGGTAGCGCTTGACCAGCGCGGCGGCGTCGGGCGCGTCGTTGGTCGCCTGCGTGCGCACGTCGGCAGCCGCGTTGGCGATCATTTCGTCGCTGTAGGGCACGCCGAGCAGCGCCTGCACCTTCATGTCGTCGGCGATATGGCTGTGATCGAGATCGGTGGTGAACAGCCAGGGATAGGCCGGCATGATCGAAGCCGGCACCACAGAACGCGGGTCGAGCAGATGGTCGCGGTGCCAGTCGTCGGAATACTTGCCGCCGACACGCGCCAGGTCCGGGCCATTGCGCTTGGAGCCCCACTGGAAGGGATGGTCGTACATGCTTTCGGCGGCGAGGGAGTAATGACCGTAACGTTCGACCTCGTCGCGCAGTGCGCGGATCATCTGCGAATGGCAGAGATAGCAGCCTTCGCGCACGTAGATGTCGCGGCCGGCGAGTTCGAGCGGCGTATAGGGCCGCATGCCCGGCGCGGTTTCGATCGTGCTGCGCAAATAGAACAGCGGCACAACCTCGACTAGGCCGCCGATGGCAATCACGATTAGGATCCCGAGCAGGAGCAGGATGGAGTTGCGCTCCAGGATCCAGTGCCGCTGCCACAATGACGTGTAGGTCGACATAGAGGCTCCTCCTACTCGGCCGGGGCCAGGCTTACGGCGGGCGCGAGCTGCTCGCTCGGATAGATCGTCCGCCAGATATTGAAGGCCATGATCAGCGCGCCGATCAGGAACAGGGCGCCGCCGATGGCGCGGATCACGTAGAACGGATGCATCGCCTCCACAGTCTCGATGAAGGAGTATTCAAGGAAGCCGAGATTGGTGTAGGCGCGCCACATCAGCCCCTGGAGAATCCCGGCCACCCACATCGAGGTGATGTAGACGACGATGCCGATGGTTGCGATCCAGAAGTGCCAGCCCACCAGCCGCAGCGAGTAGAGCGGCCGATTCCACAGCCACGGCACCAGGCAATAGATCGCGCCGAACGAGATAAAGCCGACCCAGCCGAGCGCGCCGGAGTGAACGTGGCCAATGGTCCAGTCGGTGTAGTGCGAGAGTGAGTTGACGGACTTCACCGACATCACCGGCCCTTCGAAGGTCGACATGCCGTAGAACGCGACCGAGAGCACCATCATGCGCAGCACTGGGTCGGTGCGCAGCTTGTCCCAGGCGCCGGACAGCGTCATCAGTCCGTTGATCATGCCGCCCCATGACGGCATCCACAGCATGATCGAAAACGTCATGCCGAGAGTCTGCGTCCAGTCGGGCAGCGCCGTGTAGTGGAGATGATGCGGGCCAGCCCAGATGTAGAGAAAGATCAGCGCCCAGAAGTGAATGATCGACAGCCGATAGCTGTAGATCGGGCGCTGGGCGCGCTTGGGGATGAAGTAGTACATGATGCCGAGAAAACCGGCGGTGAGGAAGAAGCCGACGGCGTTGTGGCCGTACCACCACTGCACCATGGCATCCTGCACGCCCGACCAGACGACGTACGACTTCGAAGAGAACATCGACACCGGTACGGCGGCATTATTGCCGAGATGCAGGACGGCGATGGTGAGAATGAAGGCGAGATAGAACCAATTGGCGACATAGATGTGCGGCTCGGTGCGCCGCATCAGGGTACCGAGATAGACCAAAAGGTATACGACCCACACGATGGTGAGCCAAAGGTCCGCATACCATTCCGGCTCGGCATATTCCTTGGCCTGGGTGATGCCGAGGAGGTAGCCGGTGCCGGCGATGACGATGAAGAAGTTATAGCCGAGCACCACGAACCACGGTGCCAAGTCGCCGACCATGCGCGCGCGCGAGGTCCGCTGCACGACATACATGGACGTGGCAAGCAGGACGTTACCGCCGAAGGCGAAGATGACGGCGGAGGTATGCAACGGCCGCAGCCGCCCGAATGAGATGTAGGACAGGTCGAGGTTGAGTGCCGGGAAAGCCAGTTCGAGCGCGATCCACAGGCCGACGGTGAATCCGGCGATGCCCCAGAACACGGCGAGGATCGTCGCCAGCTTGACCGGTCCCATATTGTAGTTCGGCTTGCCGTCGATGGTGAGCGGCGGCGCCGCATTGTCGCGATCGAAATAGCGATTAATAATCGCAAACACCGCGGCCACGCTGGCCGCGGCGAACAGGTAAGCGTGGAAGGCATATTCCGGCGTGTATGCCTTGGCCGCGACGACGATCGAGAGGATCGCCAATAGGCCGAAGGCGACCGCCGTGCCGGCCTCGCCAAATCTCATATACTTCGCTTGTGCGTGCGATTGCGCCATAGGCTCACCCCGAAGATTCAGGCCGAACGTCCCCACCCGGTGTTTAAAACGAGCACGAGCGCCAGAACGCGGTGTTGACGCAGATCAAACAGACCGGTGTAATCGGTTGGCGGACATGCGCTGTGCTCATCGCTCAAGCGATTTCAGATACGCGATCACGTCGGCGATTTGACCGGGATCGAGTTGGAATTCGGGCATCGACGGATGGCCAGTGACGATGCCCTCGGCCAGCGATTCTTGCAGGCTTTCGACCGGATAACGCTCGTGCAGCGTGCGGAACGGCGGGGCGACACGCAGCGGGCTTTCACCGACCCGCTCGACCGAATGACAGTGCGAACAATTGGTGCGCACGAAGACCTGTCCCCTTTGCGCCGGGGGCGACAGCGGTTCGCTTCTTGCTGATTGCGGCAACAGGGCCCAGACGGCAAGCACGGCCGCCGCCAGAGCGACACGCGGACGACTTTGGCGGGCCGGTTGCAAGGCTATTGCGGGCATGGCGACCTCTTGTGCGGGGGGAGGGCTTGGGAAGGTTTTGCTTCGGTCACAGGGAGCCGGCGCATTTCGGCGCCCGAGCTCTATGAAGCGTGCCGGTGAAGCTCGGCCTCGTCCTCGGCAGAGGCGAATGCCATGCCCGACATCGGCTCGACCCATACCAGATGATCGCGCACTTGCTTCACTCCGGGGCAATTTTCCGCGGTGACCACGCACGCCTGACGTTCGCGCTCGTCGGTGATCGTACCCCACAATTCGGCCGCGCCATTTTTGACGACGACGTTGACCTGCGGCGCCCATGGTTGCCTGACGAAAGCCGCGAGGATCCGTTCGCGGATCGCCGAATCGCCGCCGGCGGGAGGTTGCACGTCGCGCGCGAAGCTGACCAACGCGTGCATCAGATTGGCGCGGCTGACGATGCCGACCATTTTGCCGTTGCGCACGACCGGAAGCCGCTTGATGCGTTTGCGTTCCATCAGCTCGACCACCGTCTCCAGCGAGTCGTCCTCGCTGACGGTCACCGGGTCGGCGGTCATAACGTCTTCCACTTTGCGGCCCGAGGTGTGGACATATTCGCTGGCCAGGCGCCCGGGTCCGAGCAAAAATTCGAGCCATTTCGGCCGCTGCCGCTCGGTGCCGATCTCGCCGCGCCGCAGAAAATCTCCTTCGGTCACCATGCCGACGAGATTGCCTTGCGCATCGACCACCGGCAGGCCGCTGATCCGGTTCTGCAACATCGTGCGCACCGCTTCGAGCACCGTCTGGCCGGCCGTTATGGAAATGACGCTGCGCGTCATGACGTCACGGACTTGCATGATCGATCCCCTTGAATTGATCAGTCGTTCTCGAAACAGGATCTTCAGCCGTTCAGGCGGTTCAGTGCGGAGCGATTGCGCAGCACGATTCGGCGTGACGTCGGCACCTCGATGGCGGCCGCGCTTTCCAGACACGTCAGCGTCCGCGACACGGTCTCGATGGTCAGGCCGAGGTAATCGGCAATATCCTGGCGTGACATCGGCAACTCGACGACATTGCCGGCGGCCACGCGTTCAGCCATTTCCAGGAGAAAGCTGGCGACCCGTTCCTGCGCGCTCTTGATCAGCAGCAGGACGCGGTTCTGCATACGCCGCAACTCGCGGCTGGAGATGTCGAAAAGCTCGCGGGCGACCGCGCCGTCGCGTCCGGCAAGCCCGGTCACCGCGCTGCGCTTGACCACCAGCACCTTCGCATCGGTGATGGCTTCGGCCGAGAAAGTGTGTTCGTCGGCGAATTGCAGGCCGAAAATATCGCCCGGCATGTAGAATCCGCCGATCTGGCGCCGGCCGTCGTTGAGGATTTTGTAGGTGCGTACGCTGCCGCTGATGACCTTGTAGACGTAATCGGCATGTTCGTCCTCGCCGAAAATCTCGGTGTTGCGCGGATAGGACATCACGGCGCCCATGAGGTGCATGGATTGCGCCAGAGGGGTTTGCGCGGCCGTTCCCTGGACCGGGTAACGCGCGGCCGGTGGCGTGGTACGCGCGGGGATCGGACGCCGGAATGTATCGCTATGGGTGGCACTGGCAGTGGCGGTGCGGATGGCGGGTTGCGGGAGCATGGCTCTTTACCTCCGGGAGTGTCGGGGGGTATTGGTAAGCCTCGGTCTGCAGGCGAGAAATTCAGATAATCCACCTAAGGGCTATCCCGGAGGGGGGAACGGACCACAGCCGCGTCAAAAGCGGGAAAAGAGCCGTCAATTCGCAGGATCACCGGCGTTTTTCGATGACTGAATCCATCCCGCATTCGCGATCATTCGCCGCCAAGGCGGCGCTGTGGATTTCGGCGCCGCGGGAAATCGTCGAGCAATACGGCATGGCGATCATTGCGGTCGCCGTGGCGGTGGTGGTTCGCGTTGTGCTGGCTTCGGTGCTTCCGGGCGAGGCGTCCTATCTCTTCTTCTTCCCGGCGATTCTCATCGCCTCGGCGTTCGGCGGGTGGGGGCCGGGCATCCTGGCCACCTTTCTCGGACTGATGCTCGGCCTGTTCTTCGTTGCCGATTTCCGCGTGATTGAGGCCGGAGACGTCGTGAACGCCATCATCTTCGTTTTCGTGGGCGTTGGCGCCTCATGGCGCGGCGAATTGCTGCGCCGTTCGCGTCTCTCGGGAGCCGCGAGCGCCGAAGATGCGTTTGCCCGCGAAGCCCACGTGCAATCGATTCTCGACACGATCCCCGACGCCATGATCGTCATCGACGAGCGCGGGATTATGCAATCCTTCAGCGCGGCGGCTTCGCGCCTGTTCGGCTATGCAGCCGGGGAAGTGCTGGGAAAGAACGTGAAGATGCTGATGCCATCACGCTATCGTGTCGACCACGACAGTTACTTGCAGCGCTACAAAGACACCGGTGAACGGCGAATCATCGGCATCGGCCGCGTCGTCGTCGGCGAACGCAAGGACGGTTCGACATTCCCTCTCGAGCTCAATGTCGGCGAGATGAAAACGGGCGAGCAACGCTTCTTCACCGGCTTCATCCGCGATCTCACCGAGCGCCAAATGACCGAAGCGCGACTCCAGGAATTACAGTCCGAACTCGTGCATGTCTCGCGATTGACGGCCATGGGCGAGATGGCTTCGGCGCTCGCGCACGAGCTCAATCAGCCGTTGTCGGCGATCGCCAACTACATGAAAGGATCGAGCCGGCTCCTTGAGAACAGCGCCGACGAGCATGCGCCGGTCGTGCGCGAGGCGATGGATAAGGCGGCCGAGCAGGCGTTGCGCGCCGGCCAGATCATTCGGCGGCTGCGCGACTTCGTCGCCCGCGGCGAAAGCGAGCGGCGCGTGGAGGATGTCAAGAAGCTGGTGGAGGAAGCGAGCGCACTGGCGCTGGTCGGCGCCAAGGACCGAGACGTGCGCGTGCGCTTCGAGTACGACCTGCGGACCGATTTCGTGCTCGCCGACAAGGTGCAGATTCAGCAGGTGTTGCTTAATCTGATGCGCAACGCGATCGAGGCGATGGAAGACAGCGGGCGGCGGGAGCTTGTCGTATCGACGGCGGCGGCGCCGGACGACATGGTCGAGATCAGCGTCGCCGATACCGGCGCCGGGATCGCACCCGAAATCAGTGCGCAGCTCTTCCAGCCTTTCATCACCACGAAGCAGCAGGGGATGGGCGTCGGCCTGTCGATCTCGCGCACCATCGTCGAGGCGCACGGCGGCACCATCGCCCCGCGGCCCAATCCCGGCGGAGGAACGGTTTTCTGTTTCACTCTGCCTGTGGTCAGCAAGGAGGAGGCCGGCGATGCCGTCTGACAAGCCGCTGGTGCATGTCATCGACGACGACGATGCGCTGCGCGACTCGCTGGCCTTCCTGCTGCGCACCGCCCAGATCGAGGTCAAGACTTACGCCTCCGCCGCGGCCTTTCTGGAGGCGCTTCCCGGCACGACATTGGGTTGCGTGATCACCGACGTGCGCATGCCGGGCATGAGCGGGATCGATTTGCTGCGGCGATTGAAAGAGCTCAAGGTCGCCGTGCCGGTGATCATCATTACCGGTCACGGCGACGTGCCGCTGGCGGTCGAAGCGATGAAAGTCGGGGCTGCGGACTTCCTGGAAAAGCCTTTCGACGATGAAGCGCTTTTGGCGAGCGTGCGCTCGGCGCTGCGCGAGCGGGACGGCGAGACCAAGCGCCACGCCCAACGCGCGGAAATCGAAAGCAAGCTCGCGGCGCTCTCCAACCGCGAGCGCGACGTGCTGGGCGGGCTGGTGGCGGGAAGGGCCAATAAACAGATTGCCTTCGACCTCGGCATCAGCCCGCGCACGGTGGAAATTTACCGGGCCAACCTCATGAATAAGATGCAGGCCGGCAGCCTGTCCGATCTAGTGCGCATGGCGCTGACCGTCGGGATGGTGGGATCGGACTGAAAGCCCGCGCCGGCTTAAGCGGCCGACCCCCGGCAAAGCCGAAGCAAATGCCAATTGCCGATAATTGAGGCACATCAATGCGGCTGCGCCGATCCGCCTGCATTCTGCAACAAAATCGGATGCAGAATGTGAGGCTTTCGGTGCAGCAAAGGGCGATAAAGCCGCCGATTCCGCGGACGGGGCGTCCGCCGCTGGTCGCGATCGTCGATGACGATCAGGCGGTTTGCGGCTCGTTGAAATTCGTCCTCGAATTGGAAGGATTTGTGGTGCGCGCTTTCGGCAGCGCCGCCGAACTGCTCGCCGCGGGCGAGGTTGGCGGCTATGATTGTCTGGTCGTCGACCAAGCCATGCCGGGCCTCAACGGAATGGAGCTGATCGCCAACTTGCGGAGCAAAAAGGTGACAACGCCGGCGATACTGCTGGTCAGCGACCTGAACGCCGCGCTCAGCACCCGCGCGGCCGCGGCCAATATTCCGGTTATCGAGAAGCCGCTTTTCGGCAATGCGCTCATCGATGGAATTCGCCGCGCCTGCCGGCGCGAGTAAAAAGGCCGCTTACTCGGCGTGCGCGATTGCCGAGAATCTTCGCGTCTTGTCGTCATAGGCGAATAACTCGGCGTAACGCCCCCAGGCGGTTACGGCTTGCAACGTTTTTTCCGCCTCGTGGCGGGTCAAGTGATCCTCAAGCTCCACCTCGAATCTCGTTCGCGGGGCGCTGCGCGTCTCCCGCTCCTGAAGGATGCGGCAGATATGCGCGGCCAGCGGCACGAATCGAAGCAGGTGCTCCCGGAAGAGCCGTTTGCGCTGGTCCGTGGTGCTGCGCGCAAAGACGTTGCCCGCCGTCGTCAGCTTCAGGGCGCCGTCTTTGAGCTCGGCAAATTCCAAAATGTGAAGTCCTTCGGCAATGGGGAAAAGGTGAGTGACGTCGAGGGAGAGCGAAATTGCGAGCGCATCGAGCTCTGCTTTGCCGCTAAAGGGCGCCGCCACCAGAATCTCGATCAATCCGCTCATCCGATTGACGGAAGCCCGCGGCAGCGGCTGCGCTAGCCCTGCCTGCTTGAAAGCGCCAAGCGAGGCGATCGTCCGCGCCGTCAGCACCGAATAGACATTGTTCACGATGTTCTCGAATTCCCCGTCAAGCCGGCTGCGCGGGCGGGGCATCGTGACCGGGATCTCCGCGGCGATGCGGGCCGGATTCGACGAGAGAATGACTAGGCGGTCGCACATCAGCACCGCTTCCTCGATATTATGCGTAACCATCAGCACCGACTTGGTCGGCAGCTGGTGTTCCACCCACAGGTCGAGAAAATCCGTACGCAATGTCTCGGCCGTCAGAACGTCGAGGGCGGAAAACGGCTCATCCATCAATAGCAGATCCGGCCGGGTCGCCGTCGCCCTGGCGAAGCCGACGCGCTGCCGCATGCCGCCGGAAAGCTCGCGCGGATAGGCGGACTGAAATCCATCGAGCCCGATGAGATCGATGGCGTCCTGCGCGCGCTGGCGGGCCTGACCGCGCGGCAGGCCCAGCGCATCGAGTCCGGCCTCGACATTTTCAAGCACCGTGAGCCACGGGAACAGCGCGAAGGTCTGGAACACGACCGAAATGCCTTCGACGGGCTGGGTCAGCAGCGCGCCGCGGTAGAGAACCTCGCCGGAGGTTGGCCTCATGAGACCAGCCGCGATGCGCAACAACGTCGATTTACCCGAACCCGAACGGCCGAGGAGGCCGAGAATTTCGTCGGCCCGGATCGATATGTTGATGTCATCCAGGACAAGGAGCGGCTCGCCGGAACTTTTCGGGAAAGCCATGCAGATCTTGCGCAGGTCGATGATCGCGCTGCTATCGTTGGTCACAATCAGCCCCAATCAATCGAGCCGCGTTCGGCGTTCTGCGCAGGCATAAAGCGGCCGCCAGAGCAGGCGGTTCGTGGCAACGACGAGCACCGACATGACCGCGATGCCGAGAGCAATCCGCGGATAATCGCCGGCCACCGTCATTTGCGCGATATAGGCGCCCAAGCCGCCGCCATTGAGCTTGGTCGAGCCCCAACTGACCACCTCGGAGACGATGCTTGCATTCCAGGCCCCGCCCGAGGCCGTGATTGCGCCGGTCACGAAGTACGGAAAGATTCCGGGAAGCATGACGTCGCGCCACCAGCGCCATCCGTGGATTCGGAACGTTTTCGCCGCCTCCCGGAAGTCGGTGGGAAAGGCAGTCGCACCGGCGATGACGTTGAACAAAATGTACCACTGCGTCCCGAGAATCATCAGCGGGCTCAGCCAGATCACCGGCGAAAGATCGAACCGCACGATGAGATAAACCGCGAGTGGAAAGAGCAGGTTTGCCGGAAACGCGGCGAGAAACTGCGCGACCGGTTGAACCTTTTCCGCGAGCGTCGGACGCAAGCCCACGGCAACGCCGATCGGCACCCAGATGATAGTCGCGATTACGATGAGGATGGCGACGCGGAGCAAAGTGATGCCGCCGCCGCGCATGACGGTGAGCAGGTCCGCCCAGGATAGTTCCGTCCCCGCGAATCGCAGCAGCACCCGCGCAATGTAGGCAATGGCGAGCAAGACAAGTCCAAACCAGATGACGTCCAACAAACGGGAAGGCACTTTCCGCCCGTCGAGCGGCCGAATAAACGGCCTGACCGAAAACCGGGCGCGGGCGAGGGCCTGGGTCGCGGCGCCGATCGATTCGCCCGCCGTGCGCAACAGGCTTGTCCGCCGGAAAAGATCGATGATCCAGCTCCGCGGCACCACGGCTGCCGCCGTCTGCTCGTAACGAAACTTGTCCGCCCAGGCGACCAGCGGACGGAACAGAAGCTGATCATAGATGAAGATCGTTACGGTCATCGCCAGGATCGCCCAGCCAACCGCCCCGAGGTCGCGCGCTTCAATCGCGCGCGCGACATAGGAGCCGATCCCCGGTAGAGCTATGTGCAGGTCGCCGACGGCGATGGCCTCTGAAGCGACCACGAAAAACCAGCCGCCGGACATCGACATCATCGTGTTCCAGACCAGGCCCGGCATCGCGAAGGGAACCTCGAGGCGCCAGAAGCGCTGCCAGCCGGAGAAGCGAAAACCGCGGCTGGCTTCATCGAGGTCGTAGGGAATGGTGCGTAACGACTGGAAGAAGCTGAACGCCATGTTCCAGGCCTGGCTGGTGAAGATCGCAAAAATCGCGGCAAGCTCCACGCCGAGCGTCCGGTTGGGGAAGAGCGAGACGAAGAAGACGACGGTGAACGAGAGATAGCCGAGCACCGGGACGGATTGGAGGATGTCAAGCAGCGGGATCAGCACCATTTCCGCGCGGCGGCTCTTGGCCGCCAACGTGCCGTAGGTGAACGTGAAGAGAAGCGAGGCGACGAGCGCCGCCAGCATCCGCATCGTCGTGCGCAGCGCATAATTCGGCAGCATGGCCGGTGCGAGCGAAATCTCCGGCTGCTGTGCGGCAGACAAGGGCGCGATCATCTGCCGCGCCCCCGATCCGATCAGGAGGATAATGGCAACAATGAGCACCAACGCAGCCAGGTCCCGCCAATTCGGCGCCCGCGGATGCCAGACTCCGCCTCTGAGTAGTTCGGCGTGCTGCTCCAAGGAATTGCTCCGTTGCGGACCAGCTAACAGTCTCCGCCGCGTCAGCAGCAATCAGATGACACTCTACGGACGAGCTTTTCGCGCGTCACCCGCAACGAGCGGGAAAACCCCCGGCAGGCAATTTTCGCTGATTTTGCCGTAAACCCGAAGAGCAATGCGCGCCTATTCCATGATATGCAGCAGCCGCACTTCCTCTTCCGGCGTCAGGTCGGCGATATCGTTTGCATCTTTGCGTTTCCGCGGAGCGCCCGCGAGTGCGCGGTAAAGCCCGCGGGCGGCGTCGCGGAGCGCTTTGCGGTGGGCAATGTCGGCCGCGGGAAGGGACGCGGCCGTCTTCGCCAGATCGCGCAAGATCTCCTCGAATAACGCGTAGTGGAGATGCATGCGAACGGTTTTACGCACATCGTCCGCGCCCGCGTGATGCAAACTCAGCGAAACTCCGCTGGCATCGAAATGAGCGTCGAACTGCGCCGTCCGCTCGAAGGTGCCGATGTAAAGCTTGTCCGGATATTCGAGCGCAACTTCGGCTTTGTCGGGAACTGGCTTGGTCATGGCACGACGCCCTCTTCAAACCTGATGTGTATTTAGGGCGAATCCTCGCGGCTAGACTTGACCTGGATCAAGAGCGGCGCTTCCCCGGTTATGGCGCGGTCACGGTCCTTGGATGGATCGCAGATATGCGGTCAGAGCGCGGGCATCCTCGCGGCTAAAGCGAAACGTCGGCATGTCGGGATGGCCGCTGACCAAGCCGTAGCGCAGTCGATTCGCGAAGCTATCGAGGTCGACGCGCCGGCTGAGCTCGCGGAAGGCGGGCGCGGCGTTGTGCGCGCTCGGTCCGCTGTTGCCGGTTGCGTGGCACCGCGCGCACATTCGCTCGGCGAGCGCGCGGCCCTGGCGCTCCAGCGCCCCGGATCGGGCGCCTAACGCGGTCGACAGACCGGCCAGCATGAAGCCGATGGTCAAAATAGCCCACAGCCTTTGGTAGTGGGTCAGTTTGAATTGTGGCGGACAGGGAGCCTTAAGCAATGAATGGCACAATCGGACCAGGTTCCACATATATTTCAAGAGCTTCTGGCGCAAAATGTCCGCGTTGCGGCTTATTCTTCTCAAACCAATTGCAAAATACGGCCTCGCGGGAAGTACCGGCGGGAGTTGCGATTTTCTCAACCGTCATTACCGCGCCACCAGATTTGAGACACACCACATCGCCGGGCTGGAACGCCATTTTTACCTCCTTTTGGCTGGCTTCAGAACCGTTAACCACAAATAGGTAAGGCCCCTCGAAATGCCAGCCAAACGATCATCGTTTGATTCGAGGCGTCTTTCGCTAGTAGCGCCCGGCGTTCGATTCCAAGATGACCGCGAGCCGCCGCTCCGAATTGGCGACCGTGTACAATTGAACAGTGGCGGCCCGGTTGCGCTTGTCGTTGACCTAGATGGCGAAGCGATAACCGTCGCGTGGACCGATGCCGCTAAGATAGATGAATCAGTCTTCCCTCGCGCCTGCATTCATCGGATGCGTTAGCTCGCTATCAGTTTCCGACGTTCATGCAGCCACGCAATGGATTCGTTTTTGATCCAGCGCCACGCCTCGCCTTCCGTCGCAAATGTATCAGTGATCTTTTCCGGCTCGCTGCCGGGCATCGTTACAGTCACGTAATAGCCGTCGCCGATCCGCCACGGCTCAACATTGAAAATCACTTTCGGTTCGCGCTTTCGCTTTGCTTCAATAAGACCGCCTTTGCGCCCCAGCGCTACAGCGGCCGGGTCCTTGCCTTGTTCTTCAGGCGTAAGGGGCCGGTCCTCGACCTGCCCCGTGGGGCAATATCCACGACCATTTTTGCGGCTTGGGAGAAGTCTCTAGGACGTTTGGGGGGCTTTGCTAACGTCATGGCTGCTCATCCACCTGCGTTGAATTGGCTTCGATCCAATCCACAGCCTCGTTTTTGGTAGTAAAGCCATCAATCCGGCGCTCATGGCCCTTGTGATACCTGATTATCACATGCCAGCCCGTTCCCGCCTTGTCCGGAAAAGGCTCTATGACCGGCTTTTCGTCAGAATCCGCCATAGGGTCGAATATGCGCCATTCGACCTAGCCTGCAAGGGCTTAGGTGGGCCGCCTTATTCAAACTGACCCACTACCCAGCCTTTCGGCCACTTCGCGCCTCTTTTGCGTGTGTGTTACGCTCTGCGATCCCATTCCCGCCAATGGGTCGGGCGGACGTCGATCTTCTGCTTGGTTTCGGCGTTGATCCACCCGCCGGCGGTGCGGCGACAGGCGAACGCGAGAGCGTGCGGCCCATCCCTATCAAAGACGGCGAGCTCAAGCTTGCGATCGAACGGTGCGGTGGCGATAGGCTCCCATTGCATGAAAAGAAACTTGAAGGGCTGTTCCCGGGGATACCTTGATCTGCATCAAACAGACCGATCACAATCCCCGGGCCGCGGGCGCCGTTCGTTTGACTAATATCAAAATCACATCAAGCGGATAGGCTTAAGTTTTTCTAATGTATGAACCGTCGGCCCGCCAGTCGCCAAACTTGGCTTTTCTCTGGCCGGCATTCGTCGCCGCCTCGGCGAGCGACGTTGCCGCGCTGTTCGCCAAGCACTTTGCCAATCTTGCCGTCGGTCCGGCTGGGCCGCCGGCCGAGGAGCCGAAATGGGCCACGCCGCATACTATCGCGCTCGAGCTCAACACCGTGAGGTTGCGGGATTTCACCACCGAAGCGAAGGGCTCGCCTGCATTGCTCTGCACCCCGTTGGCTTTGCACAGCGCGGCTATCGCTGATTTTGCTCCCGGGCATAGTCTCGTCGCCACGTTACGCCGCGCCGGGCTCAAGCGGCTGTTCGCGGCCGACTGGCGCTCGGCGACAGAGGACATGCGGCTTCTCGGCATCGACGATTATCTCGCCGATCTCAACGTCCTGGTCGATCAGATCGGCGCTCCGGTCGATCTGATCGGCTTGTGCCAGGGGGGCTGGATGGCGCTGGTATACGCCGCGCGGTTTCCGGGAAAGGTGCGCAAACTGGTGCTGGCAGGCGCGCCGGTCGACATCAAAGCCGCGCCGTCCGCTTTGTCGGAGGTTGCCGACATAAGCCCTCTGGCGGTGTTTCAAGAACTGGTGCGGCTTGGCGACGGGATTGTCCCCGGATCGAAGGTATTGAAGTTCTGGGGCGTTGGATCGGTGATCGTGAAGGATATGCAGGAAGTGTTGCAGACCGACGAAGCGATCGGTTCGGCCGGTTTCGCCAAGCTCGAGGCCCTGTTCCGGAGCTGGTATGCCTGGACCGTCGACTTGCCGGGCGCATATTTCCTCGAAGTCGTGGAAAAGCTGTACAAGCGCAACGAGCTTGCCGCCGGCAATTTCGTCGCTCTGGGACAGCGGATCGATCTGGCGAAAGTCAGTGTGCCCATCTTCCTGCTTGCGGCCCGCGACGACGAATTGGTCGCCTTGCCGCAGCTGTTTGCGGTCGAACGTCTAGTCGGGACCGCGGCCGGCAACGTCGAGAATGAGACAGTCTCCGGACGCCATGTCGGCCTGTTTATGGGTAAATCGGCCCTCGAGGGAGCGTGGCCGAAGATCGTTCGCTGGCTCCGCGAACCGAAGGCGGCATCCCCGCACCATGCGCAGGCGCGCTCCGTCGAAAGCGTCGAATAATGTTCACGATCGATCAATCCCCATCGGCGACGTCGCTTGCCATGCCATTGGCGCCGTTGTCTGTCATCTCACGGTTTTGTTGCTGCTTGACACTGGGGCTATTCCGCTCCGCAAGCTTCATCGGATTTGGACAAGGAGTAGGGCGATGAAGACGATATTTACCGTTGTGACCGCGTTGGTCGCCGCTGCGCTTGCCGGGACCGTAACCGGGGCGTCCGCGCAAGTCCTGAATCTTTCTGGGCAATTCCAGTGCGTGCAACGATGCGTGACCGGCCCGCCGGCGTTGACCTATGTGACGCAAGGCGACTGGAACATGAATCTCGTCAACGAGGCCGGCGCTCCCGCTCGCGGCTGGATCGATTGGCCGGGGCACATCTGGGTCGACACCTGGAGGGAGGGAGCCATCTATTCTCCCGATGGCATGACCATTCAGTTCGACAGCGGGACGGTCTGGCAGCGCATTGTCGGAGCGCTGGTCCCGCCGCCGTACTGGGTCCGCTGATCGCCGCTATTCGCCGCGCCCGATTGCCGGCATAGAATAAAAATTCGGATTGCGTCATCCGCCGCAATCCGGATTTTTGCAAAGTTTATTCAGCTGACGGTCCGCCGACCGCGCCGCGTTGATTTGCGTCAAGGAGCGTGCGCGGTCGGATTCTAGTATGGCCCCGCTTCTTGGCGCTCCTTGGTAGCCTTTTGGCAATCGCATGACCTGATGCAGATCAATGCGTTCCGCTTGGGAAAATTTGCAAACTGACTAATGGAAACAAGTGCCTCTCAACTCGGAGCAAATCACATGCAAACCGTGCCCCAGATCGAGTTCCAGGACATAAATCCTCCCCAGGCGATCAGGGATGCCGTCGACAAGCACGTCGCCGAGCTCGAAGCGCGCTGGGGCCGCATTACGGCATGCCGCGTTGTGGTCAAAGGACCCGGGAATCGGCACCGCACGGGTGGACTTTATAACGTGCACATTCACCTCGCTCTTCCCGATGGGCGCGAGGTCAACGTGGAACACGCGGCGCCGGAGGATAAGCGGCGTTCCGATCTCACATTCGCCGTCAACAATGCATTTAAACGCGCCCGCCGGCAGTTGCAGGATCAGGCGCGCCGCACCCAAGGACAGGTGAAGCACCATGAAGGGCCGCCCGTGGGAAGCGTCGTGCGGCTCGATCCGGCCGGTGAATTTGGATTCCTCGAAACCACGGATGGCCGGGAAATTTATTTTCACCGCAACAGCGTTGTCGCCGACGGCTATTCGCGATTGCGCGTGGGCTCGCGCGTGACCTTCGCCGAGGAGAGCGGCGAGAAAGGCGCACAGGCGAGTACGGTCAAGGCGCTCGGCAAGCACGGCCTGCGTTAGCAAGCGATGCCGGCGACAAGACAACGAAATTGCCGCATTCACGCGGCTATTTACGCAGCTTTGCGCTGCATCTGCCGCTGATTATCGTAGACGACCGTCGCCGCCGCCGTGTTCGAAATCGGGATGTGATAGTTGCGGTGAAGCTCGCTGACGCGCCCGGTCATGGCCCCGCGCATCGCTATCCAGTTGAGGAATTCAACACCCTGCGAGCCGGAGAGCGAAACCCAATCGTGCACCGAATAGCGGGTGAGCGCTTCGGGCTCGCTGACGATCTTTTCGAGGCAAAGCGCGTCGAAATCCTTATTGATAAAACCCGCGCGCGTGCCGTCGAGCTGATGCGACAGCCCGCCGGTGCCCACGACCATCACCCGCAAATCCTGCGGGTAGGACTCGATCGCGCGACCGATGCTGCGGCCGAGCTTGAGACAGCGCCCGAGCGTCGGCAACGGGTGCTGGACGGTGTTGATCTCGATGGGCACGATCCTCACCGGCCAAACGGGCCCCGGCCACATCAGCGCCATCGGAATCGTCACCGCGTGATCGATCAGCATATCCTGGCACATCGTGACGTCGAATTCGTCGGCGACGAGCGCGTTGATCAGATGCCACGACAGCGCCGCATCTCCCGGGATCGGGCGGGAAACCGGAATGCCCCAGCCCTCGTCCTCGCTGCGATATTCATCGGCAGCGCCGACGGCGAATGTCGGCAGCTTGTCGAGGAAGAAGTTGAGCCCGTGGTCGTTGTAGAACACTACGGCGACGTCGGGCCTGGTCCGCGCCAGCCAGTAATGCACGTAGTCGAAGCCCTTGAAGAACGGCTTCCAGTAGGGATCGTTGTGCTTCTTCTCCGCGATCGCTTTACCGATCGAGGGAACGTGCGTGGTGCCGACGCCACCGACGATCATTGCCATGGTTATGCCCCTGCTGACAGCAGTTTCGATTTGAATTCCTCGACGCTCATGCCGGTTTGCTGCGCGCCGATGTCCTGCACGTTGAGCCCGAAGATTCCGGCGAGCTTGGCGAGGTAATAAACGTTGCCGCCGGCTTCGATCATCTTGAGCACGCTGCGGCTCTTCACCGCCGCCCGCTGCTCGTCATTGAGCCCGAATTTTCGGCAATAGCCGCCTTCGTCCTTGAGAAACGCGGCGCGATTGTCGGCGCTATTGAATGAGAAGCACATGCGGTTGAGCGCCAGGCCCTTTTGCGCCTGCGTACCGTCAAAAACGATCGTACCGGGTATGTCCTGCTGCATTGGATGCTCCCCTCCGCCGACGCCGGGACGCGATAATTTTTTCTAGGCTAGCGCCGCTGACGGCGGCGGCTTTGATTTGTATCAAGTGCAACCAATTGATCTGCGATATTGAAAATTGCGCCTTGCGGAGGAGCTCATGCCCTATGCAACGAACGCCAATCTTCCAACCTCCGTCAGGGCCCATCTTCCCGATCATGCCCAGGACATCTATCGCGAGGCGTTCAACCACGCTTATGCTGCCCATGAAGGCGAATCCCGCCAGGAAGAAGCGGCGCACCGGATTGCCTGGGCAGCGGTGAAGCGATCCTACGTCAAGGCCGGCTCACGCTGGGTTGCGCGCCCCCCGTAATTCCCCTTAGGTTCAAACCCCGAATTTTTGGGACCGCTTGGCCCAATTAGTGTCGCGGTCAATCAAAAAAGCCGGATGGATCCTTGGCCGTTGACCTTCCCCCTGTCGAAGGCGCGAAACGATGTAACGTGGATTGGAAATGAACGAGAATCGTAAAGCTGACGACGACACGACAATGCAAAGGCCAATCGGCTCCGGCGAGCCGCCGCCGACGATGCTGCATGAAATTGTTCCGGCGCGGGAGGTCGGCGGGCTGCCGGTCGTGCAAACGGCGGCAAAACGCCTGCCGAGGCGCGTATGGTGGCTCCGCGTCGTGCTTGCGCTCGTTGTTTTAGCCGGTGCCGTCGGCGGCGGCTATTTTTGGTGGCAGCGGCTGCATCCCCCGTTGCCGCCCGGCATCGCCTTCGGCAACGGCCGGCTCGAAGCCGACGAGATCAACATCGACACCAAATATGCCGCGCGCATCGGCGAGATCCTCGCCGATGAAGGCGACCTGGTCAAAGCCGGCCAGGTGGTTGCGCGCATGGATACGCGGGACCTCGCCGCTTCGCTGAAGAAAGCCCAAGCCCAGGTCAGCCAGGCGCAAAGGGCCGTAGACGAAGCAAACGCCAACGTGGTCCAGCAGAATACTCAGGTTCTGCTCGCGCAACAGGAATATGACCGCGCCACCGCCTTGCTGAAGAAGGGTTTCCAGACCCAGGAGGTCGTGGATCAGCGTCAGCAGCAGCTTAACGGCGCCATCGCCGCGCTCGATGCCGCAAACGCGCGGGTCACGGAATTTGAGCATGCGCTCGACGCGGCGACGCACGACGTCGAGCTCTACAACGTCGAGATCAACGACGACACCTTGGTCGCGCCGGTCGACGGCCGCATCCAGTATCGGATTGCCAATGTCGGCGAAGTGCTGCCCGCGGGCGGCCATGTCTTCGCGATGCTCAATACCTCTTATGTCTACATGGACCTCTATTTGCCGACCGAGCAGGCGGGAAAGGTGCGATATGGCGCCGACGCCCGCATCGTAGTCGACGCCTATCCGAAAGTGGCGATCCCGGCCAAAGTGATGTTCATCGCCACGCAGGCCCAGTTCACGCCGAAGACGGTCGAGACCCAAACCGAGCGCGACAAGCTGATGTTTCGCGTTCGCGTGCGGATCGATCCCGATTGGCTGCGCGGGCGCGTAGATGCCGTCAGCAGCGGGCTGCCGGGCGTTTCTTACATCTTGGCCGATGCTGCCGCGAAGTGGCCGGACTGGCTGCAAGCCGCTGCCGCCGCACAATGAGCGGGGCGGTTCATGCCCGTCGCTCGCCTCGAAAACATCATTCAGCGTTACGGCCGTGTCACTGCGCTCGACGACGTTAGCATTGCCTTGCCGGCCGGCCTGATGGTCGGGCTGATCGGTCCGGACGGTGTCGGCAAATCGTCGCTCTTGAGCATCATCGCAGGGGCCCGGCAGGTTCAATCCGGCGATGTGTTCGTCCTCGGCGGCGACATGGCCGAAGCCGCGCACCGCGCCGCCGTTTGCCCGCGCATCGCTTATATGCCGCAGGGGCTGGGAAAGAATCTCTATCCGGACCTTAGCATCCGCGAGAACATCGAATTTTTCGGCCGTGTGTTCGGGCAGTCACGGGCTGAGCGGAAATGGCGGATAGCGGAACTCCTGGATAGCACCGGGCTGGCGCCGTTCGCCGACCGACCGGCGAAGAAGCTCTCGGGTGGCATGCGGCAAAAACTCGGGCTTTGCTGCTCGCTCATCCACGATCCCGATCTGCTGATTCTCGACGAGCCCACGACCGGCGTCGATCCGCTCTCCCGCCGTCAATTCTGGGAATTGATCGACCGCATGCGTTCGCGCCGCTCCGGCATGAGCGTGGTCGTCGCCACCGCCTATATGGAAGAAGCCGAGCGGTTTGACTTGCTGATCGCCATGAACGACGGAAAAATTCTAGCCGCGGGCTCGCCGGTGGAACTCAAGGCGCAGACCGGCGCGAAGACCGTCGAGGATGCGTTCATCGCGCTCCTGCCGGAAGAAATCCGCGCCGGACACAAACGGCTCGAAGTACCGCCGCACCGTATCCTGGACGCCGAGCCGGTGATCACGGCCCGCGATCTGACCTGCCGGTTCGGCGATTTCACCGCGGTCGATCGGGTGAGTTTCACTATCGAGCGCGGCGAAATCTTCGGCTTCGTCGGCTCGAACGGCTGCGGCAAGACCACGACGATGAAAATGCTGACCGGCCTGCTGGCACCGAGCGAAGGCGAGGCACTGCTGTTCGGCAAACCCGTCGAGGCCGGCGACATGAATTCGCGCCGGCGCGTCGGATATATGTCGCAGTCGTTCTCGCTCTATACCGAGCTAACGGTCCGCCAGAATCTCGAGCTGTACGCCCGGCTTTTTCATTTGCCTGCGGCCAAGGCGCGGGTCCGTCTTGATCAACTCAAAGAGCAGTGCGGCCTTGCCGACTATTTCGATCAACGCGCTGCGGATTTGCCGTTGGGCATTCGTCAGCGGCTGTCGCTCGCCGTCGCCATCGTGCACGAGCCGGAGATGCTCATCCTCGACGAACCGACCTCCGGCGTCGATCCACTGGCGCGCGACCGGTTCTGGGAACTGTTGATCTATCTTTCCCGCAACAAGGGCGTGACCATTTTCGTCTCCACCCACTTCATGAACGAGGCCGAGCGCTGCGACCGCATATCGCTCATGGATTCCGGGCGCGTGCTGGCGACCGATACGCCGGCAAATCTCACCAAGGCTCGAGGAGCTTCAACGCTGGAGGATGCCTTTATCAGTTATCTCGAAGAGGCGACGGGAGCGCCGGCATCGACGTCCGCGACCGGCGCCGAACCCATCAGCGATCAATCGCCGGCGCGGCCGCAAAGGCCGCAGCCGCTGTTCAGCCCGCAACGTCTCCTCGCCTACACCATCCGCGAGGTCATCGAGCTTCTGCGCGATCCCATCCGTCTGGCATTCGCCATGTTCGGTACGGTCTTCCTGATGCTGGTCTTCGGCTTCGGAATTTCGACGGACGTCAACAATTTGACCTTCGCTGTGCTCGATCACGATCACAGCCATGAGAGCCGCGCCTATCTCGAGGAGTTGCGCGGTTCGACCTATTTCATTGAGCAGCCGCCGCTTGCCGACTACGCCGATCTGCAGAAGCGCATGCAAAGCGGTGCGATCAGGGCCGCAATCGAGATTCCGCCCGGGTTCGGCCGCGATCTCGAGCGTGGCCGGCCGGCCTGGGTCGGCGCCTGGGTCGACGGGGCCATGCCGTTCCGCGGCGACACGATTCGCGGCTATCTGCAGGCCATGCATCAGCTCTATCTGGCGGATCCGGCGGTGAAAACCACACTGCCACAGCCGCGGCCGACGGCCAGGATCGAGCTGCGTTTCAAATACAACCAGGATTTCGAGAGCGTCTATGCGATGGTGCCGACGAGCCTCTCGATGCTGCTTGCACTGTTTCCGGCGATCCTTATGGCGCTTGCCGTCGTGCGCGAAAAGGAGCTCGGCTCGATCATCAACCTTTACGTCACGCCGGTGACCAGGCTCGAATTCCTGCTCGGCAAGCAGCTTCCCTATATCGGCGTCGCCATGGCGAATTTTTCGCTGATGTTTCTCATGGCGATTTTTGTTTTTCAGGTGCCGTTGAAGGGAAGTTTTCTGGCGCTACTCGTCGGTGTGCTCATCTATGTCACGACGACGACCGCATACGGGATGGTGATCTCGTCATTCGCCAGCACGCAGATTGCGGCGCTGTTCGGCACGGCGATCTTGACGTTCCTGCCCGCTTCACAATTTTCCGGCATGATGGTTCCGGTCTCTTCGCTGTCGGGAGTAGCGCAAGTCATGGGACGGGCCTTCCCGATGACTTATTTCATTCCGATCAGCACCGGTACTTTCACCAAAGGCCTCGACTTTGCCGACCTCGCCGGGCGAATTGCCGAACTCGCCCTCTTCATTCCCGCGCTGACGCTGATCAGCCTTTTGCTGTTGCGCAAGCAGGAACGCTAGCAGGCGGCCGATGCATACGATCCAAAATATCTTCTGGCTGGGGACCAAGGAGCTGCGCAGTTTCTTTCGCGATTACGTGCTGCTGGCGTTCGTCGTCTATGCATTCTCGCTGCAAATCATGGCGCAGGCGCGCAGCTATTCGCAGGAGGTGCACAATGCCTCGATCGGCGTGGTCGACGAGGACCACTCGGAATTATCGCGGCGGATTACGAGCGCGTTTTTGCCGCCATATTTCCATGTGCCGCGGCCGGTCGCCGAGCGCGACATCGTGCCGCTGATGAATTTGGGCAAATACACCTTCGTGATCGACATTCCGCCGAACTTCGAACGGGACGTTCTGGGCGGGCGAGATCCCGCCATTCAGCTCAATGTCGATGCCACCATGATGGTGCAGGGAGGACTCGGCGCGGACTATGCGCAACAAATCATCTCGACGGAAATACACGACTTCGTCTCGCGTGCCGAGGGCGCGCCTTTGTCTCCCGTCAATCTTGACGTTCGCATCCTTTACAATCCGAATCTCACGACCGCCTGGTTCACCGGCGTTATGGGCATTATCAACAGCGTCAGCATGCTGGCCATCATTCTTGCCGGCGCAGCGATTGTGCGCGAGCGCGAACACGGCACCATGGATCATCTGCTGGTGATGCCGCTCACGCCCTTTGAGATTGCAATGTCCAAGGTGTGGGCGAACGGATTGGTGATCACTATCGCGGTAGTTTTGTCGCTCTATTTCGTCGTTCGCACCTTGCTTGGCGTGCCGATAGCCGGCTCGATCCCCTTGTTCATGCTTGGCGTCGTTATTTATCTGTTCTTCGCCTGCGGTATCGGACTCTTCATCGGCACTGTCGCCCGCTCGATGCCGCAACTCGGCCTGCTATATTTATTGATCTACATGCCGATGAACATGCTCTCCGGTAGCAATACACCGCTGGAAAGCATGCCGCCTTGGCTAGCGACCGCGATGGAAGCTTCGCCGTCCACGCATTTCGTGGCTTTCGCGCAGTCGATCCTTTATCGCGGCGCCGGCTTCGACGTAGTCTGGCCGCAATTCCTCATCGTCGGCGGGGTCGGCGGCTTGTTCTTCCTGGCGGCCATCCTGCGCTTCCGGTCTACGACTGCCACGCAAGCGCTGTAGGCGCGCGGATCAGTGAATTCGCGATTTCAGTTTGATCGTCGCGCCGTCGACGACGAATGTTCCATATCCGCGGTGGTGAATGGTCTGCGGAAGTCTCTGCGCCGGATGGACCCAGGCCTTGAGTACCTGGAGAATGAAAAGATTGTATTTGTTGACGAAGCGCGTGTCGGTGACCTTGCATTCCAGATTGGCAAAGCAATCGGCCACGAGCGGCGGGGCGATCCGCGCGGCTGGTGTCGCGGTCAGGCCGAAGGCGGCGAATTTGTCGATGTCGCGACCCGATGACTCGCCGATCTTTACCACCTTTGCCGCCAGCTTCCGCGCCGGAATGGCGATGACGCACTCACCGGTGGCGCGGAGCGCGTTGAAGCTGTAATTCGCATTGCTGACAACGCAGGCCACCTGTGGCGGCTCGAATTCGATCATCATGTGCCACGACATGGCCATGACATTGGCGCGCCCTTTGCGGGCGGTCGTCAGTAGCACCACCGGCCCCGGCTCAAGGAATTGGTAGACCTTCAATAGGGGCAGGTTTTTCATGGACCGTCCTGTGACCCGGCTCCGCGTCGGCTGCTATCTCCGACGCACAGGCTCATGGATTGATCCAGCGGATTTCCGGATCTTTTCTCGGCACCGGCGCCGGCGACGATTTCGGATGCCCGACGATGATCGGGGCAACCGGCTTGTACGCCGCCGGCAATTTCAGCAGCGCTTTGCCTTCGGGCGTCCCCAGCCAGCCTTGGGAAAATCCGATCCAGCAGGTTCCCAGCCCGGCGCCGCGCGCCGCCAGCATCAGATTTTCCGCGGCAAGCGCGCAGTCTTCCACGGCCCATGGAATCTCCGCTATCGCGGAAATCAGAACGAGCACCGGTGCGTGATAGAAAATATCGAAATTTCGATCGTTCAATACCTCGCTGAAATGATGCGACATAAGCCCGACCGGCGTCGTTCTCACCATATGCGCCTTTGCTTCCCGCGATATTTTCGCGAGCACGCCTTTGTCGCGGACGACGCAAAACGTGCAGGGCTGCGCGTTGACCGCGCTCGGCGCCTGAACCGCCGCATCGATGAGTTCGCGAATGACGTTTTCGCTGACCGGCTCGGTGGTGTATGCGCGTACCGAGCGGCGCGAGTGGATCGCTTCCTTGAGGTCCATGTTGTGTCCTCCGTCGGCCGCGCTCGCGCGCCGCGAACGCCGGCTGCCGGCGTGCAAGAATGAAGCCCATCCTTGCCGCGACCGGTTTGATCCAGGTCAAGCCGAGATCAGGGCCTTGAGGCCGAAGCCGACGGCGAAGGCGACGGCAGCCGCGCTCATGCCGATGAGCAAGGTCTCCAGGCCGGACCTCCACCAGGTCATCGGCGACCATCGGCTTTTGATGGCGCCGACGCCGAAGAAGGTCGCGCCGGCCGCGACAATGCACGAAACAAGCCCGCCCGCCGAAAGATAGACCACGAGCGGCACGAGGCCGCACATGATGAAGGCGGTAAAAGTGCTGAGCGCGGCCAGGGTCGGCGATCGCGGAGTTGGTGAAAGACCATATTCCTCGACGGCCATCGTCTTTGCCCAGAGGGCTTGATCGGAGGTGATCACGGTGACGATCCGCTCGAGGTCGTTGCCGGAAAAACCCTTGGCGGCAAATATCTGCCGGATTTCTTCGCGTTCGCCGTCCGGCACCAGCGCGATGTGTTTTTGCTCGATGCCGAGAATGCGCTGGTAATCGTCGTGCTCGGCCTTGGTGCCGCTGTAGTTCGACGCCGCCATGGCAAAGCCGTCGGCGAGGAGATTGGCGAATCCGAGAACCAGCACCACCGTCGCCGCCAAGTCAGCGCCGGCGACTCCTGCGACGATCGCGAAGGTCGTCACCGCGCCGTCGATTCCGCCGTAAATCCAGTCGCGGAGGTAATTGCTATGCGGTCCGCGCGCCAAGCGCGCTCTGATCGCTTGTCGCGTGTGACTGTGCTCCAGCGCGTATTGCATTCGCTGTCTCTGATGCTTTGCTGGCGCGTACGAGGCGTTTCACAAAAGTGTCTAATTCTCACGACGGTTTGTGCAGTGCGCAAATAGCTTTTTTGGAGAGTGGATGAGCATGGAGCCAAGCCGCTTTGATCTTTGTCAAAGCGGCGCCACGAAAACTTTCGATACTGGCAACTGATTTAGATCAAAGCGGACGTCGAGCAGATCCTTAGTCTTGTTAAGTCTTGTTAAAAAAGAAACCTTCTTAAAAAGACACGGCTGGTCGTCCTTAAGTTTCAACGTGGAATTCATGCCTATCGAAGGGAGCTTCTCATGTCTGTGCAGGATTACCTCATGTCTTTCTCGTTCTGAGTTTTGCCTCGATGTAGGCGACTGCCCCGTCGAGCGTGACGAGTTTCGGATAGTCGACCTCGGGGATATCGAGACTGAGGCGATGATGGACGGCGGTGACGAAGTTCAGGAAGTCCATGGAATCGATGTCGAGAGCCTCGCGCAGATCGGAGGCCGGATCGAGACTCGCCATATCGATTTCTGGCGCGATGTTATTGAGTTCTTCCTGCAACACTTTGCGAATGTCGATTTCGTTCATAGCTTGTTTGGCTCCTGCAAGAGCTTGCCGATTTCGGCCAAGAATAACGCGCCGGCATGTCCATCGCTGACCCGATGGTCGCCGGAGAGGGTGATGGTAATGACCGGCCGCGGTCCGATGGCGCCGTCGACGACCCATGGCCGTTCCACTACCTTGCCGAAGCCGATGATCGCCACTTGCGGCGGATAAATGATGCCATACAACGCTTCGACACCGCGCTCCCCAAGGCTCGAAACAGTGATGGTCGGATCGGATATTTCCGAACTGCGGATGCGTCCGGAGCGTGTGCGTTGCACTAGGTCGCGCATACGGCTCATCAGTTCGTCGAGCGGTAGCTGATCGCTATCGTGCAGCGCCGGCGCCGCCAGGCCGCCGCCGCGAATGGCAATCGCCACGCCGACATGCACCGCCTGCGCCGGCTCGAATTTGTTGTCGCGATAGAACCCATTGAAGGCTGGAAAGCGGCGCGCCGCCAAGGCGGCCGCCTTGACTGGGAGCACCCCGAATAACAGGCGGTTTTCTGGCGGCAGAGTTGTATTCTTCTGCGTCAGCCATTGCTCGCACGCCGTCACATCGACCTGATGCTCCAGATAGTAATGGGGGATCTCTCGTTTCGATCGCGTCATCGCGGCGGCGATGGCCGTTCGCATCGCCTCGATATCAAGCCACAGCGCGCGCTTTTTTTCAGGGGGGGCGACGGCCTCGTCGAGACGGCGCTCGACGTCAGCATAGGTGATCGCTCCAGCGGGACCGCTACCCGTTACCGTTGAAAGATTGATGCCGCGTTGTTCGGCGAGCCGCCGAGCGGCCGGTGACACCGGCGCACGCGCCGCGGCGCGGGGCACCACGGGCGGTGGCGATGGCGGCGCAATGGGCGCCCGCACAACGGGCGGGGCTGCGAGCGGGACAGCCGGCGCTGCCGGCGGCGGAGCGGCCGCCGCCGCGGTAGGCTTGGCTTCGTCTTCGGTTCGAATCTGCGCCAGCGGGGTGCCGACCGGGACCTTGCTGTGGAGATCTACCAGGATCTTTTCGATCTGGCCAGATTGATATGTTTCAATCTCGATTGCGCCCTTTTGCGTCTCGACCACCGCGACAATATCGCCGTGCTTAACCCAATCGCCGGGCTTGACCAGCCATTCCACCAGCGTGCCGGCCTCCATATCGGCGCCAAGGGAGGGCATGCGGAAGTCGACCACGTCCGTCCCCTTATGATCGTCCCAGCGCGGCCTTTGCCGCCGCGACGATCTTGGGCGCTTGCGGGATCGCGGCTTTTTCCAGATGACTGGGATAGGGAATCGGCACCTCTTCGCTGCAGACGCGACCGATCGGCGCGTCGAGGGCCCAGAACGCCTGCTCGACGATGCGCATGCCGACCTCCGCCGCCAGGCTGCCGCTACGCCAGCCTTCATCAACAATGACCGCCCGCCGGGTTTTGGCGACTGATGTCATGATGGTCGCGTCATCAAGCGGCCGCAAGCTGCGCAGGTCGATCACCTCCGCCTCGATGCTCTCGGCGGCAAGCGCCGTTGCTGCCTCGATGGTCTTCCATAGCGAGCCGCCATAGGTGATGAGCGAAACGTCGCGGCCGGGGCGGCGGACAGCCGCTCGGTCGATATCGACCGGCCCGGCGTTGGCGGCGAGCTTGCCGGTCATGTTGTAGAGCATGACGTTTTCGAAAATCAGCACTGGATCGGGGTCCTGCAAAGCGGTCCAAAGCATGCCACGCGCATCCTCGATCGTCGCCGGCGCCACTACCTTGATTCCGGGAATATGTGCATACCAACCTTCAAGACTGTGCGAATGCTGAGCGGCAACCTGGCGGCCGGCGCCGGTCGCCATGCGGATGACCAGCGGCACGCCGAACTGGTTTCCCGACATGTGACGCACTGTCGCCGCGGTGTTGAGAATCTGATCGAGCGCGAGCAGGCTGAAATTCACCGTCATCAATTCAACGATCGGGCGCATGCCAGCCATCGCCGCGCCGATGCCGGCACCGGTAAATCCCGACTCGGAGAGAGGCGCATCGCGAATCCGCTCGGGGCCGAGTTCGGCGAGCAACCCCTTCGTCACGGCATAGGAACCCCCGTAGCGGCCGATATCCTCGCCCACCAGAAAAACGCGGTCGTCACGCTTGATCGCCTCGCGAATGGCCTCGCGCACCGCATCGCGGTAGGTGAGCTCAATCGCTTCGGCCCGGACCGTCTCTTGCTGCATGGCTCTCACCGATCGGCCTGGACGGCGCTTTCCGCATAAGTGAAGCGCGTGAGTTGCTCCACCGGCTCCCAGGTCCCTGCTTCGGCGAAGGCGACCGCCTCGGCGATCTCGGCATCGATGTCCGCTTCCATGCGGGGCACATCATCCGGATGAAGCATGTGATTGGCCTCGAGCCATCCCTGGAAGCGCACGATCGGCTCCTTATGGCGCCAAGCGTCGACCTCAGCCCTGTCGCGATAAAGCTGTGCGTCGTACATCGAATGGGCGCGCAACCGGTAGGTCCGGCATTCCAGAAAATAGGGCTTGCGGCTCTCCCTCACCGCGTGGACCGCCCGGCGGGCGGCGGCCTCGACGGCAACCACGTCCATGCCGTCGACGCCCTCGGATGCTATCCGGTAGCACGACGCCTTGCGCTGAATGTCGGTTTCCGATTCCGAAAGAGCCAATGCCGTTCCCATGGCATACAGATTGTTTTCGCACACGAACAGCACCGGCAGTTCCCAGAGCGCAGCCAGATTCATGCTTTCGTGAAATTCTCCCTCAGCCACTGCACCGTCGCCGAAGAAGCAAGCCGTGACGACGTCGCTCCCCCGCATGTGCTCGGCCAGCCCCAGCCCGATCGAGAGCGGCAAACCACCGCCGACGATGGCGTTACCGCCGTGGAAATTGGTGGCACGGTCGAACAAATGCATCGAGCCACCACGTCCGCGGCTGCAACCTTCCTGCTTCCCGTACATCTCGGCCAATACCGTCGTCATTGGTATGCCACGGACCAACGCATGTCCGTGCTCGCGATAGGTCGCGACAATTCGGTCACGCTTTTCCAGCACCGGGATGACGCCGACCGCGATCGCTTCCTCGCCGTTGTAAAGGTGCAGGAAACCGCGGATTTTTTCCTGCGTGTAGAGTTCGGCGCACTTGTCCTCGAAGCGGCGGATCCGGATCATCTGCTTCAAGAGATCCAACATGTGCTCGCGCGACAGGCGCGGCTTGTCGGCTGGTGCGGTCATCGCTCCTCGCTTTCGAGCGTCGAGATGTCGCCCTCGGGGAGGCCGAGCTCGCGCGCCTTGAGCAATCGTCGCATGATCTTGCCGCTGCGCGTCTTTGGCAAGTTCTGCCGGAATGCAATATCTTTCGGCGCCACCGCTGGCCCGAGACGCTGCCGCGCGTGGCCGAGCAATTCCTTGCGCAGCGCCTCGCTCGGCTCAAAACCGCCCTTCAGCGCCACGTACGCCTTGACCACCTCGCCGGCGGTCGGTTCCGGCACGCCGATCACCCCGGCCTCCGCGACAGCCGGATGCTCCATCAGCGCACTTTCCACTTCGAACGGACCGATGAGATGGCCGGCGCTCTTGATGACATCGTCGTTGCGGCCGACGAACCAAAAATAGCCGTCGCTGTCGCGCATCGCCAGATCGCCGGTGAGATACCAGCCGCCCACGAAACACTTCCGATAGCGTTCCTCTTCGTTGAGGTAGGCCCGCATCATCGACGGCCAGCCCGGTCGCAATGCGAGCTCGCCCATGGCCATCGGTTCGGTGATTTCGCGCACCGCGCCGCCTTCAACGCGCTCGACGATGCCGGCCGTGACCCCCGGCAGCGGGCGGCCCATCGACCCCGGCTTCACGTCCATCGACAAGTAATTCGAGATCATGATGCCGCCGGTCTCGGTCTGCCACCAGTTGTCATGGAAGGGTTTGCCGAACGCGTCGACGCCCCACACCACAGCCTCCGGATTTAGCGGCTCTCCCACGCTCGCCATCAGACGCAATTTTGACAGGTCGAACCGCTTGGGAAAGTCGGCGCTAGTTTTCATCAGCATTCGGATGGCCGTCGGCGCCGTGTACCAGATTGTGACCTTCTGGTCTTGCAGGATGCGACACCACCGTTCGGCATCGAATTCGGCCTGATCGACGATCATTGTGACGCCGTTCGTCAGCGGCGATATGATTCCGTACGAGGTTCCGGTTATCCATCCGGGATCTGCCGTGCACCAGAAGATATCGTCAGCATGCAGGTCGAGCGCGAGCTGGCCGGTGATGTGGTGCGCGACGACGGCTTCGTGCACGTGCACGGCGCCCTTCGGCTTTCCGGTGGTGCCGCTGGTGAAGTGCAGCAAAGCCATGTCTTCGGGACTCGTCCACACGGTCTCGAAGGAATCCGACGCTTGCGCCAGCGCCGCATTCAGGTCGACCGTGCCCGGCGGGCGGTTGGCCGAACATTCTGTCAGGAAGACATGCTGCAGGCTCGCGAGTTCTTTGCGCCAGGGCTCGATCTTGCGCCGGTAGAACGCTTCAGTGGTGACAAGCGCCTTGGCATTGCCGATCGTCATACGGGCCTTGGCCGGCTCCGGCCCGAAGGCCGAGAACATCGGCGACAACACGCTGCCGTTTTTCAGCGTGCCGAGAGCGGCAATGTAGAGTTCCACACTGCGCCCGAGAAGCAAATAGACGCGGTCGCCCTTTGCGATACCGGCTTGCGCCAAAATATTCGCGAAGCGGTTCGTCTGCGCGCGAAGCGTTGCGTAGCTGAAATCGCGAATCCGATCGTCGCGGCCGATCCATCGCAATGCCAGCTTGTCGCCGCGGCCGGCCAGCACGTGCCGGTCAACGGCTTCATGCGCGATATTGAGACCGCCGCCGGGTAGACCGTCGAGCAATGCCCGCGCCTGGCTCCAAGCGAAATTCTTAGCATAACCTTCGTACTCCTGAAGGTTGGCGCTCACATAATCCTCAGGACGCTTTCGGATTCGCTCCCATTCCATGGCCGGCCTTCGATTGATTTAAGCCGGCAAGATGCATGACCCATATCGAGCCGGCTTTGACGTGGGTCAATTCCGTAAGGAAACGGCCAGCCAGCGTCAAGCGTAGGCACCGCGGCGCGGGCTTGCCGCCACCTTCGTAGTGATCACGTTCGCGCCGCGACTTCGTGCGGTGTGCCGACGCCGGCACTCTGCGCAGGCTTTGCACCGTCGGCCGCGAAGATCGCGTCGCACAGACGCTGGAGCATCGGCACGCCGCGGACCTCGGCATCGAACAGCGGCACGATGGCGCGCACGCTGTCGTCGAACTCCCGCCAGATCGTTTGCATGTGCTCCTGCTGCATGGCCACGCGGTTCTTGACGAACACGGCGGCGTTCGGACCGAGCGATGCGGAGTCGATGACCATGTTGACCAGAACGCCGCCAACGGGAATCCCGAAGTCCTTGAACCACTGGATGAAGCGCGTAACTACCGCGATCGGCAGCGCCTCCGGCAGCGTCACGAAGAAGAATGACGTGAGTGTGGGGTCGGTGAGAAGCTTGCGCGCGTGCTCCATCCGGTCGCGGAAGGAGACGAGGTACTCCATCAGCGGGTCTGTCTCCTTTTTCTTCGTGAAGGAGAGCATCTCCCGCAGCGTGCGCGCCTCCTCGCGGCTCTTGAGCATCTTGTTGACCCAAAGCGAGTAGACCGACGACATGCCGAGCAGGCGCCGCGCATTGGCGGTGGGCGCCGTGTCGAAGACGTAGACGTCGTATTCATTCTTGAACATGAGATCGATCATGTTCTCGAACATGGCCGATTCTTCGAACGCCGGGTTCATCGTCGCCGACTCCACGAAGTCGTCGGCCTTGGTGGTGATATCGGCGAACTTGAGAAACCAGCGAATCTTCTCCCGGATCTCCACCTTGCTGCGCTCGATGCTCTCCCGGGTGTCGATCTCAAAGGCCCAGAGGTTGGGCACGCCCTCGACGGGGACGTGCTTGCCGAGCATGTCGTAGCCGAACAAACCCGTCAGGCTGTGCACGGGATTGGTTGATACGAGCAGCGTCCGGCGTCCCTGCCGGGCGAGTCCGATGGCGGCGGCGCCGGCGAAGACGGTCTTGCCCACGCCGCCCTTGCCGCCGAAGAAGAAGTACTTCAACGTAGGGTGCTCGCGCAGATAGCGACCCATCGGCATTGTGATCTCTGGCACGGCGTTTCCCCGTTCAAGCGAACATGATTGCGGCCAGCTTCTCGATCATCGGCAGCCCCGTGACATCGTGCTCCATCTCGGGCACTGAGGCTAAAACCTGGTCGCCGAACGCCGTCTGCAAGTCGCGCATGTGCTGGTCCTGCATGGCGATGCGGCGGCGCAGGTATTCCGGGATGTTCTGGTCCAGCAGCTCGTGCGGGATGACCCGGTTAACCACGTAGCCGGCGACCGGCACGTCGAACTGCGCAAACAATTTCGCCGCCTTCTGCGTGTCATTGATGACCATGGCTTCCGGGATCACCACGAAGAAGAAGCCGGTCTTCGTCTTGTCCGTGAGGATGCCGGCCGAGGTGTTGATGCGGTTCTTGATGTAGAGCAGCTCCTGGAGGATCTGGTCCTGCTCGGACTCCTTCTCGTGCCGGAGCCGGCTCACCATCTCCTCGTACTCGCGCATTTCCTCGCGCAGCTTAGTGATCTTGTTGATCCACTCGTCGTAGACCTTGGCCATCGACAGGTAATAGAGCGCGTGACCGAGGGGGACGAGATCGTAGATGTAGTAGTCGTAATCGCCCTGCATCACCACGTCGACCACGGCGTCGAAAATTGCGCTTTCCTCCATCGCCGGCTCGGCGCTCGCTGCCTGGATGTAGTTCTCGATCTCCTCGGGTACGGCAGGCAACCCGTACATGTCGAGGATCTTCTGGCGGACCTCCTGCTGATATTCCCGGATGTGACTGTCCGCGTCGACCTCCTGGGCCCAGAGGTTTTTCATGATTTCCACCGGCCCCTTGCCGAAAATGTCGCGCTTGAAGATGTCGGTGAGCGACGCCTGGGGGTCCACCGAGAACACGAGCACCTTCTTGCCCTGGCTCGCGAGCCAGTAGGCGGTTGCTGCGGAGAAAGTGGTCTTGCCAACGCCGCCCCCGCCGCCGAACATGATGTACCGGCGCTCAGGATGCTGCAGCAGCACGTCCTTGAGCCGCATCGCCGCCCCCTAGAACATCGTGTCCGCGACGTCTTTCTCGCGCAACATGCGGCGCTTCCACGTCGCAATCTGCGGCACGACGTAGGGCAGCAGGCGCAAGCTGTAGTACGGCGGCAGGATGGGGACGCCCAAGAGGTCGCCCATCGTGATCAGGATGAAGAGGTGCTCCATCGACGCACGCGTGCGCAGCGCGGCGCGGCTCATGTCGTGCGCGGCCATGCCGTAAATAGTTTCTCGGACAACGTCTAACCAACTCTTCTTCGCTTCTGCTTTTATTTCTTCGGTCATAGCCATTTCCCTCACAATCCGTGCAGGTGATGCTCGTGGCTGCTGCCAAACTCGCGCTCGCGGAGAACTTCGCGCTTCCACGCCTCGATCTCCGGCACGACCCAAGGCAGCAGGCGCAGCCCGTAGTACGATGGCAGGATCGGCACGCCGAGCATGTCGCCGAACACGCCGACCATGAACAGCCTATCCATTGAGGCGCGCATTTCCAGCGCCTGCTGCACGAACTCATAGCTGGTCATGCCGTAAATGAACTCGCGCAGCACCCGCGTCCACCGACCGGCACCGGGTGTGCTATCGTCCGGTCCGCCATGACGGAAGTCATCGCTGTTGCCGCGGTTGCGCTCGTTGCCTGGTTTGCCGCCGGCACGATCTGGAATGTCCGTAGGGGCCGCCTGCTTATGCACTGGATGCAGGGCGGCCTGCCGGTGCTCGGCGGGCGCACCACCGTGCGCTGGCTGGGCTCGACCGCGGTTGAGATGGTGATCCGCGACGCCAAGGTCCCATTCGCCAGCGTTACGCTCGTTATCTTCCTCGAGGCGCGCGATGCGCCCTGGATGTGGGCGCTCGGCCGCATCCGCGGCCGCCGCGACACGCTCATCGTCCGCGGCGTGCTGCGCGGGGCCCCGCAAGTCGAGTTCGAAGCACTCGATCCCGTGACCTGGTCCGCTGGCGACGCGCTTCGGCGCGTGCCGCCAGAGTGGCTGGTGCGCCAAGCCGCGGCTCCCGGTAGCTTGGTCGTGCATCACGCGAGCATCGAGGCGCTCGCACATGCCGACGTGCTCTTGGAACTCGTCCGGCGCGCCGGAGTGGCGGTCAAGCGTTTGTCGGTGCGCCGCACCGAGCCCCACTTCCAGATTCATGTCTCCCTCCCCAATCAGCGGCAGACCGCGCGCGATTTCTTCGAAGCCGTGCATGCGCTCGCCGAGTGCGCGCTGGACTGAAACCATCTGGCCCGCCTATTCCGCAAGCACCGAACGCGGGACCCCCGGCCCGGGAGTCGCGTGATAACGGCGGTAGGCTTTGTACCCATCCCACCCGATAAGGACGGCCGCCACGAACAAGAGCACGGAGACCGCGATCATAGCCCACGCGCCCGCCACCGGCAGCCCCGTCATCTTCGGGTTCGCTGCGATCGTCACGTAGAGGTTCCGCGCGGTGACGGCAGTGGCCGCCAGCGTGGTTACGTACATGAAGATCATCGGCAGCAGGGCGTAGGTCGGGTTGCGCTTCTCCGATTTGAGCCACACCACCACCACGAGCAGGCTCAGGGCCGCCATCAGCTGGTTGGAAGCGCCAAACATCTGCCAGAGGTAAACCCATGTGCCGGTGAGCACGAGCGCGGCCGTGAGCACCATCGCGATCATGCTCGACACGTGCATGTTGCGCACGACCGGAATGGCGTCGCCGATCCACTCCGTGAGCGTCACGCGCATCACACGGAACACCAGTACGGTTACCGTCAACACGATTATCACGAACGTACCGAACCCGAGCGCGGTGCCGTAGATCTCTGGGATGAGCCCGAAGGTACCAGCGTACACCAGCTTGCCGACGCCCACCGCGAACCGGCCGCCGCCGCCGCCGGCCCCGGCGATGGAGACGGCGGTGAGCGACAGCAGCGCCAGCGTGTTCTCTCCGAACATCGCGCCTGCGCCAACGGGCAGGCAGTCCGTCTCGTATTCGAGCTGCCGCGCGGTCCCTATCGAACCGACGAGCGAGTGCCAGCCCGAGATGGCGCCGCACGCGATAGTCACGAACAGCATCGGCCACAGCGGCTGCCATGCCTGGCCCGCGACGATCCCGAAGCCGAGGTCCTTGACGGCGGGCAGCGCGAACGCGCCGATAAGATTGCCCGCCGCATCCTTGGTTCCGAGGAGCGGCGCGGCCACCATTCCCACCGCGCTGAGGACAATCGTGATCAGCATGATCCAGAAGCCGATATAGGCCACGGGCTGCGCGTAGCGCCAGATCGGTAGATTCGCCCCGAGGTAGCTAAAGGCAAACAGGAACACCATCCAGAAGAGGTAATTAGGCAGCGTCTTGAGCTGACCGGTGACCGCGTCATACGCGGGGGTGGTCGGACGCGTGCCGTCCGCGCGCGGCGCCGGAATCCTCGGATCAGCCATGGTCGGATCCTGGACTGCAATGAGGGCCGTGCGGCCACTAATGCTGTCGACCTTGTCGTTCACCCATGCCACGGCGGACGCCACCGGACCTTGCACCAGCGCGCCGCCCGCGCCCGAATGCTGCCCCCAGGGTCCGAGCGCCATGGCGCCAAGCGTAATGGCGACGACGAGGAACGTGACGGCGGTAATGCCCATCTTCCAGCGGTACATCATCTGGCCGGCGAGAAGCCCCATCAGGCCGAGCATGACAATGCCGAAGGGCACGTCCGGACGCGCCGACAGGATGGCCGCCAGGATTCCGATGAACGCGCCGGCCAGCAGCATCAGGTAGAAGAAGATGAATATGAACAGGATCGTGCGCGTGCGGGGAGCGATCAGCCGGTGCGCGATCGCCGACAGGCTGTTGCCGTCGTTGCGCACCGCGACCATGATGGCGGAGTAGTCGCTCGCCCAGCCGATGAAGCTGACGCCCAGGATCAGCCAAGCCAACGAAGGGAACCACCCCCAAAGATTTGCAGCGGTGATCGGTCCCACGATGGGCCCTGCGGCCGCGATCGCCTTGAAATGATAGCCGAAGAGGACGTTCCGGCTGGTCGGCATGAAGTCGACACCGTCCATGTACATGCGCGCCGGCGTCGCCCGTTTGGCGTCAGGCTGGATGACGTTCCGGTCGATGCGTTTGGCGTACAGGGTGTAGGCCAAATAAACGGTCAACACGCTGAGGATAACGATCCAAAAGCTGTTCATGACTCCGCACCTCCCTCAATCGAACGCCAAAAGCTGTTCATGACTCCGCACCTCCCTCAATCGAACGACCGGGGTGCATGCAGGCAACAGGAGCACGAACCCGATTTTCCCGATAGCGAAAACCTTGCGCATGCGCTTCTCAAAACCCCGGATGGCACATGCTTTGGCAGGCCTTGACCCTTAATTTTTCACAGAAAAACATATTATCGGCTTCGAAAAAGGTTTGTATTGATTTGCGTCAAAGCCAAAATGAACTCGCCGCAACTCGCGCTCTCTGCCAGATGATTGCGATACTCCGATCGGGCTTCAAGCGCGTCCGGTAAAGCGCCCATGTAGGGCATCCGTCATCAGCTTCCGGAAACTTGTCCCGCTGATATGAACTAGATTGGTGTGGTCACCGCTCTCGAAGTAGATATCAGGCTGCTGGGCCAAGCTGTCGTCTACCACCACATTAAGCCCGTACGCGGCGCCAAGCGCGGGCACTGAACCGGGCTCTTAATCAAGAAAGAGCGTCTCAACCTGCTCCTCATTGGCGATGTCCACGTCAGCGCCAAGCATTCGCCGGAGCTCGTCAAACTGGATGTGGCGCGTCGCTGGAAGCAGCGCGAGAATGAACCCGTCTCCTCCTTTGAGGACGACCGCCTTAACAGCGCTGTCAGCCGGCACCTTGCTAGCTGCAGCGCTTGCCGATGCGGTCTCTGTGTGAGGATGCGGCACTAGCTTATATGCAACGTCGCGATCGACAAGATACTGCGCGAGAGTGGTTGCAATACCCATAGCCTGCCTCCTGCCTGGCCTCAAATGTTTTCCTTGCTGTCGCATCCCATTTGCGAACGCGGCCGCTGGGATGGGCAAAGGAAAAAATGATAACATAAAATATTTGCAACTTACACCTCGCGGCCAGAGCGGAGGATACAGCGGGCATGATCCACTGGTGACGGATGAGATGGTCGCAAGTCCGGCGTTGAAAGCGCTCGCGGCGGGGCTGCCCGATCGAATTGAGCGCGCCTCCAGCTTGCGTGAGGCCGTCGCCCGCAACATGATCGCGAGTGCGGCAGCTCCGACGTTCCGGGTCACCGCGCAATTGCCGCTGGAATCTTTGGTGAGAGCGGCACGGGAGCGGCAGCAATCGCTGACGCTGCTCCTGGCGCGGGCCTGCGCGCTTACCATCGTCGCGCATCCCTTGTTCAACGCGGCTTATACGCCGGACGGGCTGGCGCGCCGCGAGCGCGTCGACATCGGCATTGCCGTCGACAACGGCGATGGGCTGATCACGCCGGTTTTGCGCGATGCGACGGGCCGGTCCCTGGCCGAACTGGCGAAGGACTGGAGCGGATTGCGCGAGAAGGTCAAAAGCCGGCGGTTGGCGCCGGCCGAGTATAGCGGCGCGACGTTTTATCTGAGCGACCTCGGCGTATTTTTCGTGGTCGAGGCTTTCGACTCGATCGTTCCCATCGGCGCGTCGGCGATCCTCTCGGTCGCGGCCTCGCGGCCGCGGGGCGCCTTTTTCACGCTCGCCTGCGATCATCGTGTGGTGTTCGGCGCCGACGCCGCGCGCTTTCTCGAGACGCTGCGGCAACAGCTTGAAGAACCCGGCAAACTGCTGGCTTAGGAGACGGAAACGATGACCACGAATTTCCCGGCGCGCCGCAATGAGCTGCAGGGCCAGATGATGCGGCTGGGACGCGAGTTGCCCGGACCGCCAACCTCCTACCACGTGCATGACTCGCTCACCGCGGGTGCTACGCATGCGGAAGTGATGGAAACCCTCGGCGTCGCCGCGCTGGAACAATTCGAGAGCGAACGGAAATAGCGCTAAGCTCTATGGCTGCGCCGGCCGCGCCCAGGGCCGGCGCTCCCGGTCCGCGGCCTTGAAGGCTTCGATCCGGTCCCGGCGGTTTTCGGTCAGGTCGATATCGTCCCAGCCGTTGAGCAATTGGTTGCGGCTCGTCGGATCGATGGTGAAGGCGAAGCTGCGGTTGCCGCGCGCGATGGTTTGCTGCTCGAGGTCGACGGTGACGGGCATGTCCGGATCGGCGGCGATGGCGGCGGCAAGCTCGAGCATTTCGGCTTCGGGAAGTACCGCGGCTAGGAGCCCGTTTTTCACCGCATTTTGCGCGAAAATGTCACCGAAGGAGGGCGCGATCACGCAACGGATGCCGGCCTCGTAGAGCGCATAGACCGCCGCCTCGCGCGAGGAACCGCCGCCGAAATTGCGGCCCGCCAGCAAAATCCCGGCGTCGCGCCACGCCGGCGCGTTGAGCGGAAAGTCGGGCCGCAAATTACCGGCGGCGTCGCGCCGCAAGTCCTGGAACAGCACGCGCCCGAGCTCCGGCGAGCGCGGCAGCCGCAGGTAACGCCCGGGCAAGATCTGATCGGTGTTGACGTTGGGCAAAGCGAGCGGACAAGCCTTGGCGGTGAGGCGAACGAACTTTTGCATCGGTTGCTCTCTAAACCTTCCGGTCCGCAAGCAGCGGCCGCACATCGGCGAGATGCCCGGTGACCGCCGCGGCGGCGACCATCGCCGGCGACATCAGATGGGTGCGCGCGCCGGGTCCTTGCCGGCCGCGGAAATTACGGTTGGTGGTCGAGGCACAACGTTCGCCGGCGGGCACGAGGTCGCCGTTGAGCCCGAGGCACATGGAGCAGCCGGCTTCCGCCCATTCCAGTCCCGCGTCGCGGAAGATGCGGTCGAGGCCTTCCTCTTCCGCCTGCCGCTTCACCATCGTCGAGCCGGGCGAAACGAGGCCGGGCACCTTGCTGACGCGGCCGGCAAGAACCGCCGCGGCGGCGCGCAAGTCCTCGATGCGGGCGTTGGTGCAGGAGCCGATGAAAACGCGGTCGACCGCGATCTCGGTCAGCTTCTTGCCGGGCGCGATCCCCATGTAATCGAGCGCATCGCGCAGATATTTGGCGCGCACCGGATCGCCCTCGCGCGCCGGGTCGGGCACGCTGCCGTCGATCGGCAGCGCGTCATCCGGCGTCGTGCCCCAAGTGACGATCGGCGCGATGGTGCCGGCATCGAGTGCGACCTCGCGATCGAAGCGCGCGCCGCTATCGGAGGGGAGCGCCGACCAGGCCTCGATTGCGGCCTCGAACGCCGCGCCCGCGGGCGCGTAAGGCCGGCCCTTGAGATAGGCGAATGTGGTCGCGTCGGGCGCGACCATGCCGCAGCGCCCGCCGGCCTCGATCGTCATGTTGCATAATGTCATGCGCCCTTCCATCGACAGCGCGGCGGTGGCGCCGCCGGCGAACTCGACCGCATGGCCCTGGGCGCCGTCGGCGCCGATGCGGGCGATGATGGCGAGCGCAATGTCCTTGGCGCCGATTCCGGCGCCCGCCTTGCCGTCGACGGTCACGCGCATGAGCTTCGGTTTTTTCTGCCACAGCGTCTGCGTCATCAGCACGTGCGCCACTTCCGAGGCGCCGATGCCGAACGCGTAGGCGCCGAACGCGCCGTGGGTCGAGGTGTGGCTGTCGCCGCAGACGATCGACAAACCCGGCAGCGTCAAGCCCTGTTCCGGGCCGACCACATGCACGATGCCCTGGCCCGGATCGCCGAGCCCGAAAAGTCTGATGCGGTGCGCGGCGGCATTGGTCTCCAGCGTGCGCACCATCGCCGCGATCTCGGGATCGGCGATAGCGCGGTCGCGGCCGCGCGTCGGCACGTAATGATCGGCGATGCCGAAGGTGAGCCCCGGCTCGGCGAGCGCGCCGCCGCGTTCGCGCATCTGCATGAATGCGTGAAACGAACCCTCGTGCACGTAATGGCGGTCGACCCAAACGAGCGCGCCGCCGTCCTCGCGCCGGGTGATCTCGTGCGCCGACCAGAGCCTGTCGAATAGGGTTTGCGGCTCGCTCATCTTCGTCGATCTGCCTCAGCGCCGGTGGGCTTGTCGAGGGTGCCCGATCTTGTATGCTGAAAATACCATTCCCACGCAGATCCGTTGAGCACCCACAGAAAGCCCGCAAGCCGGCCACACCACGCCAAACCGGAGGATGCAGACATGTCGGAGCAAAAAAAGCCCCTGAGCCGCCGCCGATTTCTCGCCACCACGGCCCTCGGGGCGGCGGCTGCCGCCTCCGGCACTCTCGCCATGCCGTCAATTCTGCGCGCGCAAGCGCCCAGGGTGAAAGTCGGGCTCCTGCATCCGGTCACCGGCGCGCTGTCCTATTCCGGCCAGCAAGGCCGCATTGGCGCCACCATGGCGGTCGAGGAGATCAATGCCGCGGGCGGCATCAAGGCGCTCAACGGCGCCAAGATCGATCCGATGCTGGGCGATGCGCAATCGACGCCCGACGGCGGCACCGCGGAAGTGGAGAAGATGAACGCCGCGGAAGTGTCCTGCATCGTCGGCGGTTACGCTTCCTCGATTTGTCTTGCCGTCAGCCAGGCCGCCGCGCGCTATGACCTGCCTTACACGGTCGACGTCGGCGTCGCCGACTCGATCGTCACGCGGGGCCTGAAGAACACCTTCCGCTTCGGTCCTGGCTTCGGCATCATCGCCAAGACCGCGCTCGATAATCTGGCGACGATTAACGATCAGGCCGGCAAGCCGGCCAAGACCGTGATCATCGTGCACGAGGATTCGCTGTTCGGCTCCGGCCTCGCTAAGCTCCTCAACGCCCAGCTCCCGGCCAAGGGCTTCGAGATTCTGGAAACGATCCCGCATCCGACCCCGACGCGCGACTTCAACACCGTCGTGCTCAAGATCAAGGCGCAGAATCCGGATCTCGTCATTCCCGCCAATTACTATAATGAATACGTGCTGCTCGCCCGCACCATGCTGGAGCAGCACGTGCGGCCGAAAGGCATCTATTCGGTTCTCGGCGGCGCCGCGTCCTCCTACAAATTCGTCAAGGAGTTCCCCGACGCCGCCAAATACATCATGGACTGCAATCACTGGTTCAACCCGAAGAGCGACAAGGCGCAAGAGCTGAAGAAGAAGGTCGAGGACAAAGGCCAGTTCTTCACCTACGAACTGTACATGAACTACAACGCCGTCCATCTCGTCGCCGACGCGCTCGAACGTGCGGGCTCCGCCGACCGCGCCAAGCTCACTGCGGCGCTCGCCGCCTCGACCTTCGCCAGCCCGATCATGCCTTACGGCCCGACCAAGTTCGTCAACGGCCAGAACGAGGGCGCGGCGCCGGCCAACACGCAGGTGCTCGACAACGACATCAAAGTCATTCTGCCGCCCGAATTCGCCAACGCGAAGGCGGTCTTTCCCATTCCCGCCTAGGAGAATGGCGCCGGGCGTCGCGGCCGTGGCGTGGAGCTTGTCATCGGGCCGGCCACTTCGGGCCGGGCCCGTTGGCTCGCAATGACGCCATGCTCTCGCCCCTGATCCTGACCTCCGCGGTCCTCAACGGACTCCTGATCGGCGCGGTCTATGCGCTGGTCGCGCTGGGCCTGACGCTGATCTACGGCGTGCTGCACATCATCAATTTCGCCCACGGCGCGCTGCTGAGCGCGGCGCTATTTGCGGCGTTCTTCGCCTTCCAAAAACTCGGCCTCGATCCCTATCTGGCCGTGTTTCTCTTGGCGCCCGCTTTCTTCGCGCTTGGCTATGCGCTGCAGCGTTTTGTCATCAGCCCGGCCTCGCACGGCGACGACCGCAATATGCTGCTGGTGACGCTCGGTCTTGCCGTCCTCATCGAGAATGCGCTCCTTTATGCGTTTCGCGCCGACACGCGCACTCTCGATCTTGCTTACGGCTTCAAGAGCATCGATCTCGGCTTCACTTTTCTGTCCATGCCGCGCCTGATCTCGTTCGTCGCCGTTTTCGCGGTGGCGTTAGCGCTTTGGCTGATCATGAGGTTCACCGATACCGGCAAGGCGATCCGCGCCGTCGCCAAGGAGAAGCTCGGAGCGGAGCTCGCCGGCATCGACGTTGCGCATATCTACGCCTTGACTTTCGGTCTTGGCACCGCTTGCGTCGCCATCGCTGCCTGCCTGCTCATCCCAAGCTATTACGTCAATCCGAGCGCCGGGAACGCGTTTGTGCTCATCGCCTTCACCATCGTCGTCCTTGGCGGCATGGGCTCGGTGCCCGGCGCGCTGATCGGCGGCTTCGTTATCGGGGTGGTCGAAAGCCTAAGCGGCTTCTTCTTCGGCGAGTCGCTCGGGCAGGTGGGCATTTTCCTGATCTTCATCGCGGTGTTGCTGCTGCGTCCGCGCGGCTTGTTCGGGGCGAGCGCATGAAGGCCTTTGTCGCCATCGCGATCGTGGTCGCTGCGCTCGCCTGCGTGCCGGTGTTCGTGCACTCGAACGTCGTTCTTAATTTCCTCGTCGTGACCCTGATGATCGCGCTTGCCGGGCAGGGCTGGAACATTCTCGGCGGCTATGGCGGGCAATACTCGTTCGGGCACGCGGCGTTCTTCGGCACCGGCGCTTATACGACGGCCATTTTGCAGGCCGATTACGGGGTCAATGGGTGGCTCGGATTTGCCGCCGGAATCGCCGCCGGCGCGGCGGTCGGCGCGATCATCGGCGGGCTTGCCTTCCGTGCCGGGCTGCGCAGTTCCTATTTCGCGCTGGTGACGCTCGCTTTTGCCGAAGTGTTGCGCATCCTGGCGAGCGTCGCGCCGATCACCGGCGCCGGCGTCGGCATTTTGATCAAGCTCGATCTGCGCGCCCAAGCGTTCCAGTTCCAGAGCCGGGCGATTTTCTACCTCGTCATCCTCGCTTTGGTCGCGGTCGCGCTCATCATCACGCAGCTCCTCGAGCGCTCGCGCTTCGGCGTCTGGCTGATCGCGGTGCGCGAGAACGAGGATGCCGCCATGGCGCTCGGCGTCAACGCGACCGCGATCAAGCTCGGCGCAATGATCGTTTCCGCCGCCATCACCGCTGCCGCCGGCTGCTTCTACATGCAGTATTTTCTCTTCATCGACGCCGGCCTCGGCTACGGCACCTGGATTTCGATCGAGGCGCTGCTGACGCCGATCATTGGCGGGGTCGGCACCGTGTTCGGCGCACTGGTCGGCGCGCTGATGGTGAAATCGCTGGGCGAAGGCGCCAAGCTCATTGCCGGCGATGCTCCCGGCCTCGACCTGATGATCTATGGCGCCGTGCTGGTGCTCGTCATCCGTTATGCGCCGCGCGGCATCGTCGGCGCGCTGGCCGACATCTACGCGCACGTCACGCGCCGGTTCGCCGCGCCGCGCAAGCCGGCGGCGGAGGCGGCACATGGCTGAGCCGCTGCTCGTGGTTGAAAATGTATCCCGCCGCTTCGGCGGCTTGCTGGCGGTCAACGCCGCCTCGCTGACCGCGCCGGCGGCGCGGATCACCGCTTTGATCGGTCCCAACGGCGCCGGCAAAACCACGCTCTTTGCCGTGATTTCCGGCTTCCTCAAGCCGAGCGCCGGCCGCGTGCGCTACGCCGGCGAGGACGTCACCGGCGAGCCGCCGCATCTTCTGGCGCGGCGCGGGATCGCGCGCACCTTCCAGATCGTACAGCCTTTCGCCGGGCTCACCGTGCGCGACAATATTCTGGTCGGCGCGCATTTGCGGCACCGCGCGCGCCCGGCGGCGCTCGCCGTCGCCGAAGGCATCGGTCGCGAAGTCGGCCTCGGCGACGTGCTGGACCGGCCGGCCCACACCCTCACCGTCGCCGGGAGGAAACGCCTGGAATTGGCGCGGGTGCTGGCGACCGCGCCAAAGCTTCTTCTGCTCGACGAAGTCCTAGCGGGACTAAATCCTTCTGAAATCCGCGACTTCGTGCCGGTCATCCGCGCGTTCTGCGCGCGCGGCATCGCCATCGTCATGATCGAGCACGTGATGCAGGCGGTGATGAGTCTCGCCGCGCACGTCTATGTGCTGGCGGAAGGCCGCGTCATTGCCGAAGGCACTCCGGGGCAGGTCGCAGCCGATCCCGCCGTCGTCGAAGCCTATCTCGGCCGCGGCGCGGCCGCGCAATTGAGGAGCGCCCATGGTCACTGAGCCGCTCCTTGACGTCAGCGATCTCAAGTCCGGTTACGGTGACAGCGACGTGCTGCGCGGCATCGACCTTAAGGTCGAAACCGGCGAGATCGTTGCCGTGCTCGGCTCCAACGGCGTCGGCAAGTCGACGCTCAATTGCACCATCTCCGGCGTCGTGCGCGCCCGCGCGGGCACGATCCGTTTCGACGGCGCCGCCATCGAGCGCGAGAAGCCGGCGGCGATCGTCGCCCGGGGGCTCATCCATGTGCCCGAGGGCCGGCGGATTTTCCCCAACCTTTCGGTCGGCGAAAATCTTGACCTCGGCAGCTATCGCCGCGCCGCCGCGCGGCGCGCCGCCAACCGCGAGCGGGTGTTCGCGATCTTTCCGCGCCTGCAAGCGCGACGCGGGCAGCGCGCCGGCACTTTGTCGGGCGGCGAGCAGCAGATGCTCGCCATCGGCCGCGGGCTAATGGCCGAACCGCGCTTGCTCATCCTCGACGAGCCTTCTCTCGGACTTTCCCCGATTTTGGTCGAGGAATTGTTCGCGCTGATCGCCCGCATTCACGCCGAAGGCGTCGCGGTTCTCCTGGTCGAGCAGAATGTGGTGCAAAGCCTCGAAATCGCGCGCCGGGCGTATATCCTCGCCGAGGGCCAATGCGTCATGTCGGGTGCGGCCGCGGACATCGGCACTGATCCGCAGCTCAAACGCGCTTATCTGGGACTCTGACCCATATGCCTGAGAATGCCATGTCCGAGAACACCTTGTCGGTCCGCCTCCACCGTCCGCCGATCCTGATCGCGCCCGGCGTCTACGACGCGCTCACCGCGCTCATCGCGGAACGCGCGGGCTTCGAGGCGCTGTACGTTTCCGGCGCCGCAATCGCCTATTCGCGGCTCGGCCGGCCCGATATCGGCCTCGTCAGCCTGAGTGAAGTCGAGCAGACGGTGGCGCTGATCCGCGACCGCGTCGGCACGCATCTCATCGTTGACGCCGACACTGGCTTCGGCAATGCGCTCAACGTGCAGCGCACTGTGCGCCTCCTGGAGCGCGCCGGCGCCAACGCCATCCAGATCGAGGATCAGGACTTTCCCAAGCGCTGCGGTCATCTCGACGACAAGGCGCTGATCCCGGCGCAGGAAATGGCCGGCAAGGTCAAGGCGGCGGTCGATGCGCGAACCTCGCGCGATACACTGATCATCGCCCGCACCGACGCCGTCGCCGTGGAGGGCTTCGACGGTGCCACGACCCGTGCCGCGCTGTACCGTGACGCCGGCGCCGACATGCTGTTCGTCGAGGCGCCGCGGCAACGCGAGGAGCTCGCCCGCATCGGCGCGAAATTGGGCCAAACGGCGCCGCTGATGGCCAACATGGTCGAGGGCGGCAAGACGCCGATGCTGCAGGCCGGCGAACTCCAGGCGCTCGGTTTTGCGCTGGTGATTTTCCCGGGCGGCATCGCGCGCGCTCTCGCCAAGACGGCCGAGGAGTTTTACGCTTCGCTCAAGGCGCATGGCTCCACCGAGCCGTTTCGCGCGCGCATGTTCGACTTCGAGGCGATTAACCGCCTCGTCGGCACGCCGGAGATGCTCGAGCGCGGCGCCCGCTATGCGGGCGAAGAATCCCCGAAACGGTAAATAGCGAGAAAGCGGCAATGAAGAGTTTCGATCTCGTCATCAAGAATGCGCGCGTGGTGCGGCCGAACAAGACCGGGATCGACGGCCTCGATATCGGCATTAAGGACGGCAAGGTGACACGCCTCGCGCCGGAAATCCGCGCTGACGATGCCGGCGAGGTGTTCGACGCCAAAGGGCTGTTGGCGTTTCCCGGTTGCGTCGATGCGCATATGCATGTCGGCATCTACCGCCCGCTCGCCGAGGATGCAGTGAGCGAAAGCAAGGCCGCCGCGATGGGCGGCGTGACTTCGAGCCTCAATTACATCCGCACCGGGGCGTATTATCTCAACCGCGGCGGTCCTTATCGCGAAGTCATGCCCGAAGTGCGCAAGCTGTCGGACGGGCGTTTCTGGGTGGACTACGGCTATCACGTGGCGCCGATCGAAAGCCGGCACCTCGACGAGTTGGAGTATCTCGCGCTCGAACACGGGGTGACGTCGTTCAAGATTTTTATGTTTTACGGCGGCTACGGGCTCCACGGCAAATCCGACTCTCAGAACCAGTTCCTGATGCTTCCTCCGGAGGACCGTTACGATATTGCCCATTTCGAGTTCGTCATGCGTGCCGCGCGGTCGGTCATGTACCGCCGACCGGAACTGGCCGACCACATCAGCGTCAGCCTGCATTGCGAGCTGGCCGACATCCTCAATGCCTACACCACGCTGGTCGAGCGCGAGGGCAAGCTGACCGGGCTCAAGGCCTATAGCGCGGCGCGGCCGCCACATTCCGAAGGGCTGGCGGTGTGGATCGCCTCCTATCTCGCCAACGAAACCGACTGCATGAACATCAACCTCCTGCACTTGAGTTCGCGCAAGGCGGTGGACGCGGCCTGGACCATGCAGCAGGTCTTTCCCCATATCCGCTTCCGTCGCGAAGTGACCGTCGGGCATCTCCTGCTCGATACCGACTGCGAATGCGCGGTGCACGCCAAGGTCAACCCGCCCATCCGCCCGCGCGAGGACGTGGAGGCCTTGTGGCAGGCGGTGCTCGACCGCAAGATCGACTGGATCGTCAGCGATCACGCCTGCTGCTCGGCTGAGCAAAAATGGGCGAAAGACCAGCCGGACAACATCTGGCTCGCCAAGTCCGGTTTCGGCGGCACCGAATATCTTCTCTCGGGCGTGCTGAGCGAAGGCGGTAAACGCGGCCTGTCATACAACCGCATGGCTGAAATGCTGAGCTTCAATCCGGCGCAGCGGTTCGGCCTGCTCAACAAGGGCGACATCGCCCCCGGCTTCGACGCCGACATCGTGCTCGCCGATCCGCACGAGACCTTTACCGTGCGCTCGGTAGATTCGGAGTCCGAACAGGGATATTCGCCCTTCGAGGGCCAGGAGCTGACCGGCCGCGTGAAGAGCACGTTCCTGCGCGGCGCGCTTGTCTACCACAGCGGCAACATCGTCGGCTCGGCGCGCGGCCGCTACCTACACCGGCCGGTCCGATGACAGGCGGCGCGCGCCCACTCCGGGGCGAGCGCCCAACGCGATTGCAAATTTCTCGAAACGGACTTGGCAGCGCACTGCCGGCGTGATTTTTTGCCGCTCGAAAATCGCCGATGGTAAGCTCGCTGCACGAGCCGGCGCGGCTTTTACGACAAATCCTGGGAGGACGCTGAAATGTATCGCGGTACCAAAGACATTATGTTGCCGACGACGATCACCGGTTCGCTGCCGCGACCGAGCTGGTACACGGAAAATCTCGGCACCCGCATGTTCCTCGACGCGATGGTCAGCCGGCGTTACCGCGAGCAATATGTCGACACGCTGTCTTGCTATCTGCGCGAACAGGAGCTTGCCGGTCTCGATATCTGCACCGACGGCGATTGCCGCTTCGACGACGACGTCGGCGGGCAGAGCTGGACCAGCTATCCGCCGCACCACATGACCGGCTACGAGCGCGGCGATCCGCGGCCGACGCCGGCTGGGCGCGGTGGCTTGTGGTTTCCACGTGGTCACATCCTGCACGATTATCTGGAATCGCGCGTCATGCCCGTCATCATCGGCCCGGTCGGGCGCGGCGATCTGCAATACACCGCGTTATGGAAAACCGCGCAACGGCTGACCACGCGGCCGGTCAAATTCGGCGCGGTGTCGGCGGAGATCGTGGCGTTCGCCTCGCAGGACAGGCACTACAAGAGTCTACCCGAGCGCATGCTCGCCATCGCCGACGCCTTCAACCAGGAATATAACGAGCTCGCCGACGCCGGCTGCCCGGTGATCCAGATCGAGGAGCCGCAGATCCATTTGGCCGCCGCGCGCGGCATCCAGGACAAGGTGATCACCCCGGAATTGATGGTCGAGGTGTTCAATCGCACGGTGAAAGGGCTCCGCGCCAAGACCGAGGTTTGGGCGCATTCCTGCTGGGGCAACCCTTCCCAGCAGCGCATGTTCGCCAAGGTGCAGAGCTATAAGCCGTCGCTGGAGACCTACAACAAGGTCGACGCTGACGTGATCACGTTTGAGTCCTCAAGCTCGGGCGGCATCGACCTCGAGGCCATCGGCAAGACCATCACCGGCAAGAAGATCGCCATCGGCGTCATCGACCATCACACCTTGCAGGTAGAGACCCCGGACGAGGTGGCCGCGCAAATCCGCGCCGCGCTCAAATACATCCCGCCCGAGCGGCTGGTGATCTCGTCCGATTGCGGCATGGGGCGCGAGGGCATGAGCCGCCGCCACGCTTACTACAAGATGGTCTCGCTGGTGCTCGGCACCAACATGGTGCGCAAAGAGCTCGGCATTCCGGAAGCCGTGTGTCTGGCTGCGGACGAACGCTTTTCGCTGGTGGTGCCGGCGAAATAGCCCGCCAACACACGTCGTTCGGACTAATGTCGCAGGAGGAGGCGGGGAGAACCTGGCACGCTCGCCGGGGGTTTATTCTGTTCAAGCGCCGTCTTATTGTGGGGGCTGCGCGGTATCGGTAAGGCCGTGGAGCTTTTTTTTTCCTCCTTGTGGCTCGCGATCATGGCGTGGCTGATCCTGCGCGCAGTCAGGCAGCGCGGGTTTTTGCCACGCCTGGTTCGATCATCGCCGCCGCCCCCCGGGGAAGCGCCGCGCATCACCGTGATCGTTCCGGCGCGCGACGAAGAGGCCAATATTGGCCCCTGCCTGCAATCGCTGGCAGTGCAGGATTATCCGCCCGGCCGTCTCCACGTGCTGGTGGTCGACGATCATTCAGCCGACGCGACGGCGGCAATCGTGGCCGAGCTTGCGGCGCGCCATCCGCAGATCGCGCTCATCGAGAGCCCGCCGCTGCCGCCGCGCTGGGTCGGCAAATCGCACGCATGTTGGATCGGCGCGCGGACCGTGGCGCCCGAAATCGAGTGGCTGTGTTTCATCGATGCCGATGTGAAAGTCGCGCCCGCTGCGCTGTCGAGCGCCATGCATGCGGCGCAGCAGCAGCGGCTCGATCTGTTGTCGCTGGCGCCGCGGCAGGAGCTGCAAAGCTTCGCGGAGCGTCTCATCCTTCCCTGCGGCCTCATAATTTTGTCGTTCCTCCAGGATTTGCGCCGGGTGCAGGCGCGCTCCGGCCCGGACGTCACCGCGACCGGACAATTCATGCTGGTGCGGCACGATGCCTACGAGGCCGTGGGCGGACACGCGGCGGTGTGCACCGCGATCTGCGAGGACCTGGAATTCGCCCGGCGGTTGAAGCAATCCGGACGGTCGGTGCTGCTGATGGGCGGCGAAGAGCTGCTTTCGACCCGCATGTATACCGGGTGGCGCACGCTCTGGCCCGGGCTTGCCAAAAATCTTGTCGACACGCTTGGCGGTCCGGCCGCGACGTTGTCGGTGGCGCTGGCCGGCGTGATCCTGGCATGGGCGGCGTTTGCGATCCCGCTTCTTGACCTCGCCGCCTGGTCGCGTGGCGTCGGCGGCGCCTTAGCCGCGTTGCTGTTGGCGCTCGCCGCCTCGGGCGCCGCCGTCGGCTTGCATGTGGCGGCGACGTTCTATTTCCACACTCCATTCTGGTACGGTCTTATTTTCCCGCTCGGTTATTCGGCGGGCGCGCTGCTGGCGTTCGATAGCGTTCGCCGTCGGCTGCGTGGACGGGTAAGCTGGAAAGGCCGGATTTATTCATGAAAGCCTTGAAGAAGAAAAACGGGGATTTGAGTCCCGCCGAGCGGGCCAGCACCTCGGGGCCACTCGATTCGGGCGAAACGCGCGCCATCATGATCGGCGCCGTCGTCCTCGTGATCTTCCTCTATTTCATCAGGCTGATTTTGCTGCCGTTCGTTCTGGCGGCGATCGTCGCCTATATCTGCACGCCGGTGCTGGATTGGGCGGCCAGGCGTACGCGCTGGCCGCGCTTGTTGTTCGCCGTCGCCTTGTTTGTCGTTCTCGCCGGCATCACGACGGTAGTGCTCGGCCTTTCCGGCGAACGGCTCGCCACCGAGGTGCGCGCCACCGCAGCGGATTTGCAGACGACGCTGGAGAATGTCACGCAGCAGGCGCTCGGCGATCGGCCGATCCACGTCTTCGGCGCCACGGTGAATGCTCACGACATCGCCCAGTCGGCGATTGAGCGGATGCGCGACTGGTTCGCGCAATCGGATCAGCTCGCAATGCTGGCGGGCTATAGCGTTGCGGCCATGATGGGCGCGTTTCTGACGATGGTCCTGCTGTTTTATTTTTTGGTGAGCGGAGAACACGTGGCGCGGGGCGTCTTCTGGGTCGTGCCGCCGCATCGGCGGCCGCTGGTGGCGCGCATCTGGCACCGGCTCGATCCGGTGCTGATGCGCTATTTCATCGGCGTCCTTGTCATCGTGGGCTACGCGGCGGTGATCGCCTATGTCGGTCTTGGCGTCATTCTCGGCATCAAGCATGCGGTGTTTTTGGCGCTCTTGACCGGAATCCTCGAGATCGTGCCGGTGATCGGTCCGACGGCGGTGGCGATCATCGCCGGCCTGGTCTCGTTGCGGACCGCGACCGGCATCGTCAACATCGCCGAATATGCGCTCTATGCGACGTTGCTGCGGCTTTCGATCGATCAGCTCGTCGGCCCGGTGGTGCTCGGCCGCGCGGCGCATGTGCATCCGGTGCTGATTATCTTTTGCTTCCTGGCCGGCGGTGTCGTGCTCGGCATTCCCGGTGTGATCCTCGCCGTCCCGGTTGCGCTGGTGGTTCAGAGCACGCTGGCGACGCTCTACGGCGACGAATAGGCGGACGGCCTTGATCGGCGGGCATTTTTCGGCTCTCGCACAAAACCCCAGAAATCGGCTATATTGCTGGTCGCGTCCGCAACTTTTTCCGGCGCAGCGTGTTTTTGTGGGGTCGAAGAAACGCGGAGGCCCGCGACATGGCGGTCTGGGATTCCGCCGAACAAAGGGGACGATCGCCGTACAGCCGCCCCTGGCTGGCTGAGGTCCTTTCCGCGCTTGATGTCCGGCTGCGCCGCCGTCAGGCAGTTTTCGAATATACCCGCAACTCGGCCTGCGTCTTTCGCCTCGATATCGCCAGCTCGTCCCGATCGCTGGCGCTGCGCGATGGAACGCGGGTAAACGCCGGTCAGCGGATCGGCCGGCTGCATTTCTGGAACGAACAGATACCGCCGATGCCGATCAACGGCGCCACCATCGGCTGGGCGCGCCAAATGCAGCGCGCTATCGACATCTCCTTGCGTGAACTTGCGCGTTATCTGGCTTCGCGGCCGGAGCTTGCCGATCTCGCGGCGATCTGCGGCGAAGCTCCCTCCGGCACCCGCGCCCAGAGCGAGCAGCTCGGACGCATCATGGCGCGCTATGGATTCGAGGCGTTCGCCGAGCCGGCGCATTTGCCGATCGGCCGGCAGCTGCACCGCTTCGGCGAGAATATTTTCATTTCGCTGCTCGTTTTTGCGAACAACCCCAGCGCGCTGCGCTCCGACACGCTCTGGCGGGTGCGGCTGCCGCTCTATCTGTCGCGCCGGGAGCTGGAAAGAGAATTTGGTTGATTGGAGGAGTCGGCGTTTAGACAGCGTAATTTGCCATGACTATTGCCGAAAATATTTCCGACGTGATTTCATTCGCGTATTCGCTGGGCGATATCTGTCTGCTCGGTGCGATCATCGGATGCGCGTTCACGCTGGTGGCGTGCGCCTGCGTGTTGAGCTTCCCCGTCGAATACGCTCAGGAGCCCGCTGCAACGCCGCCGATCACGGTGCTCAAGCCGTTGCATGACGAAGAGCCCGGCCTTCCGGCGCGCCTCGCCGCGTTCTGCCGGCAGGATTACGACGCTCCCATTCAGGTTCTATGCGGCACGCAGGATCAGGCCTCTCCCGCCGCCGCCATGGTACGGGCGATGGAGGCCGATTTTGCGGACCGCGGGATCGAGCTGGTCGTGGGGTCGCGCTGCCAAGGTGTCAACCGCAAGGTGTCGAACCTGGTCAATATGATGCCGCGCGCGCGTTACGATACTTTGGTGCTGTCCGACAGCGACATCGTCGTCGGCCCTGGTTACCTGCGCGCCTTGACCGCGCTGCTAGCCAAACCGGACATCGGCGCCGTGACCTGCCTTTATCACGGCATCGGCGGCGCCGGGCTGTGGACGCGGCTCTCCGCGCTCGCCATCAATTCGCAATTCCTGCCGCATGCGATAACCGCAGTGAGCCTGGGACTGGCGAAGCCGTGTTGCGGCGCCACGATCGCCATGCGGCGATCCACGCTCGATCGGATCGGCGGCTTCGGCGCGCTTGCCGATGTACTCGCCGACGACCATGCGATCGGCGTCGGGGTGCGCGCGGCCGGCAACGACGTGGTCACGGCGCCGTTCCTGGTCGGTCACCGTTGCTTCGAGGGAAGCCTGCGGGAGCTCTTCCGGCAACAGATCCGGGTCGCCCGCACCATCAAGAGCATCGATCCCATCGCCTATGCCGGCACCATCGTCACCCACCCCTGGCCGCTTGCGCTTGTCGCGCTGCTTTCGGGCAGCCCGGCCGCGGCCCTGGTCGCTGCTATCGTGCTGCTCTCGCGCATCACCTTGTGCCGCTGCGTCGAATGGCGGTTCGATTTGCCGCGACAAAATTACTGGCTGATTCCGCTGCAAGACGTCGTAGCCTTCGGCGTCTACGTGACGAGCTTCTTCGGGGCGACAGTACACTGGCGGGGCGCCGACTACCGCGTGATGGCAGACGGCACCCTGCTCGAGGGACAGGACCTGAGAGGTTCATGACGCGCACCTTGCTTTTGCAGGCGCCGTCGTTCGATGGATTCGACGGCGGCGCCGGCTCGCGCTATCAGGCGCGGCGCGAAATCCGCTCCTTTTGGTATCCAATCTGGCTCGCCCAGGTCGCCGCCCTCATCCCCGACAGCAAGCTCATCGATGCCGTGCCGCATCGGCTCGGGCTCCCCGATGTGTTGCGCGAGGCGTCCCATTACGATTTAGCGGTGCTGCATACCTCCACGCCATCCTTCGTCTCCGATGTCCGCGTCGTCGAAGCGCTGAAAGCGGCGAATCCGGCCATCACAACCGGCTTCGTCGGCGCCAAGGTGGCGGTCGAGCGGCAGGCAAGCCTTGAAAGCTCGGACGCGATCGATTTCGTGGCCGGCAACGAATTCGATTTCACCGTCAAGGGATTGCGGAAGGGCGCGATTGGAGCGGCATCGCCGGACTGTCCTATCGCGACGCTGCCGGCGTCATCAGGCACAACCCGCCGCGCGCCACCCTCGAGAACATGGACGAACTGCCGTTCGTCACGCCGGTCTACAAACGCGACCTCAAGACCGAGAATTATTTCATCGGCTATCTCAAGCACCCCTACATCTCGCTCTACACCGGGCGCGGATGCAAATCGCACTGCACCTTCTGCTTGTGGCCGCAAACGGTCGGCGGCCATCGCTATCGCACGCGCAGCGTCGGCAACGTCATCGACGAAATCCGCTGGGCCCGGGCCGCCTTCCCGCAGGTGCAGGAGTTTTTCTTCGACGACGATACTTTCACCGACGACCGGCCACGCACCGAAGCGATCGCGCGCGAGCTCGGCCGGCTCGGCGTCACCTGGTCGTGCAACGCCAAGGCCAACGTGCCGCGCACGACGCTGAAGGTGATGCGCGACAACGGCTTGCGGCTCCTGCTGGTCGGTTATGAAAGCGGCAATCAGCAGATTCTGCACAACATCAGGAAGGGCATGCGCGTCGACGTGGCGCGGCGCTTCACCAGGGACTGCCACGATCTCGGCATCACTATCCACGGCACCTTTATTCTCGGACTGCCCGGCGAGAGCCGGGAGACCATCGAGGAGACCATTCGTTTTGCCAACGAGATCAATCCGCACACCATTCAGGTGTCGCTGGCGGCGCCTTACCCGGGCACCGAGCTTTATCGTCACACGCTCGAGCGCGGATGGCTCGATGAAGAGCACGCCGAGTTGATCGACGCCAGCGGCGTGCAGGTCGCGCCGCTGCATTATCCGCATCTGAGCCACACCGAGATTTTCCAGTCGGTCGAGGAATTCTACCGGCGATTCTACTTCCGCGCTCCAAAGATTGCGTCGATCACCTCGGAGATGGTACGCAGTCCGCAAATAATGGTGCGGCGATTGCGCGAAGGCGTCGAATTCTTCTCCTTCCTGCGCGAACGCCGGGAGCTCGCGCACTGAACCGGCTGATCATCACAGCGGACGATTTCGGGCTCAACGAAGCGGTCAACGCCGCCGTCGAGGCGGCGCACCGGCGCGGCATACTGAGCGCCGCGAGCCTTATGGTCGGCGCTCCGGCGGCGGCCGATGCGGTGGCGCGCGCGCGGGGGCTGCCGACGCTCCGCGTCGGTCTGCACATCGTCCTCGTCGATGGCGATCCGGTCGCGGAGCGCGCGCAGATTCCCGGATTGCTCGACGGCAACGGGCGTCTGCGCAACGACCTTGCCCGTTACGGCGCAGAGATTGCGCTCAGGGCCGCGCTGCGACGGCAAATCGAAACGGAAATCACCGCCCAGTTCGAGGCCTTTCGGGCGACCGGATTGCCGCTCGACCATGTCGACGGGCACCGGCATTTCCAGCTGCATCCGGCCGTCGCCGTCGCGATCATGCGCGTGGGGCGGCGCTTCGACATGCGGGCGCTGCGCATTCCGGTCGAACCCTGGCCCATTGTCGCCGCCATCGATCCGAAGACGCAGCGCCAGGCCGGCAGGTTCGCGGCGCCGTTCGCCGCCTGGCTGCGCCGGCGCGTTGCCGGCGCCGGGCTGACTACCGCCGACGCGGTCTTCGGGTTGGCATGGTCGGGGGCGATGACCAAAGCCCGCGTTGCGGCGCTGCTCGAAAGGCTGCCCGCCGGTCTCGTCGAAATCTACTTGCACCCGGCGGTGACCGACACCTTCGCCGGCGCGGCGCCGGGCTATCGTTACGCCGATGAATTCGCCGCGCTGTGCGATTTCGATTGCATCGCCGCGGCGCGGCGATCGGGCTATGCGCTCGGCGGTTACGCCGACGCGCTGTCCTCTGCACAATGAAGATCTATTGCTTGCGCTTGCCGCCGAGATATCCGGCGTCGCGGAACCAGCGGATCGCGTCGGCGAGCGCCTCGCGGTAAGGCCGCGGGCGAAAGCCGAGGTCGCGTTCGGCCTTGGCCGCGGTGAAGAACATGCGGTGTTCGGCCATGCGGATGCCGTTCAGCGTGGTGAATGGCGCACGTCCGGTAAGCCGGGCCGTCGCCTCCGCGGCATAGGCAACCGGAATGACCACCGCGCGCGGTATCCGCCATCGGGGCGGAGCGCGGCCCACCATTCGCGCGATCTCGGCGAGCATGTCGGCCAGCAGCACGTTTTCGCCGCCGAGGATGTAGCGCTCGCCGATCGCGCCGCGTTTGAGCGCGGCGAGATGTCCTTCGGCGACGTCGTCGACGTGGACGAGATTGAGACCGGTATCGAGGAATCCGGGCACGCGCCCGCGCGCCGCCTCGACGATGATCCGCCCGGTCGGCGTCGGCTTGACGTCGCGGGGTCCGATCGGCGTCGACGGGTTGACGATGACCGCGGGAAGCGACTCATCTGCAACCATCGCTTCGACCAGCCGTTCGGCGGCGATCTTGCTGCGCTTATAGGCCCCGATTCCCTGCTCTGCGGCGAGCGGAACGCTCTCGTCGGCCGGGCTGCCGTCGTCGCGCAAGGCGAGCGTGGCGACGCTGCTGGTATAAACCACGCGCTCGACGCCGGCGCTTCGCGCCTCCTGCATCACGACGCGCGTACCCTCCACATTGGCGGCAAAAATCTCGTTCGGATCGCGCGCCCACAACCGGTAGTCGGCCGCCACATGAAAGACGTAGCGGACCCCTTGCATGGCTCGGCGCACGGACGTGACGTCGCGAATGTCGCCGGTAACGAACTCCAGGCCGAGCCCGTCAAGATGAAACCGCGGACTGCCGGGCCGGACCAGCGCCCGCACCGCGAATCCTTCGGCCAGGAGCTTTCTCGCCACAGCGGAGCCGACGAGTCCGCTGGCCCCGGTGACTAGCGTTGGTTCCGATCTGGCCATGCCCATCCGTCCGCGCCGGCAGAACCAAGCATTTTCACGGCGAAAATGCCATGCCTGCGGCGGTCCTGATTCAATTGGATTAAATTGGCCCAATTCATATTAGCAATAGCGTTGGCGATGGATTGTGATAGACTTATGTTGGGAACTCGGTGATCTGCCGGAACGAAGCCGAGAACGTCTGCGAGGACGCGCTATTGGGGGCGTGATCGAGATCGAGCAACAGACGCAAGGGCAAGCTTCTTATGGCATCCCAACTGGATTTCGCCGGCGGGACTTTCGTAGATGGATTGGTGACTGGCGCTGACGACACCCTTCGTGTCGCCGATGTTGCCGTCGAATCTCCTCGCCGACTCGTCATCGCATTCGTCGGCCTGGCCTTCGAGGCGCGGATCGCCGCCGCGCGCGGCGTGCTGGTCGTATGCCGTACGGCCGGAAGCGAGCTGGAAACGGTCGCCGACAGCGCCGTCCGGCAGGGCTATCGCGGCATGATCAGCTTTGGCGTCGCCGGCGGCCTCGCCTCCAATTTGCGCGCCGGAGATTGGGTGGTTGCTTCCGCCATCCGCGAATCGCAGACTGTTCGCGCCACGGATGCGGTGTGGTCGCGCAAGCTGCTCGGCCTGATCTCGGGCGCCATCCACGCCCCGATCGTCGGCGTCGACGAGCCGGTCGCCGAGCCGGCAAAAAAGCGCGAGCTGCATAGAACCACCGGCGCCGCCGTGGTCGATATGGAATCGCATGTGGTGGCGCGCGTTGCCGCCGAGCACAAGCTCGCCGTTGCCGCGGTGCGCGTCGTGGTCGATCCGGCCCACCGGGTGGTGCCGCCGGCGGCGCTGATCGGTATGCGTCCGGACGGACGGGCCAATGTCGGCGCCGTCTTGCGCGATCTCGTGACGCGCCCCTCGCAAATCTCCCCGCTCGCGCGCATCGCCATGGATGCGCTCGCGGCCCGCGCGGCGATGGTGCGCGTGCGGCGCCTGCTCGGCCCCCATTTCGGGCTCGTGGATCACGCCTAGACCATGATCCGATCAAGTTGAATCGGATCATGGTCTAGATTCTTCGTTGGAGCATGATCTTTTCGGAAAATCGGTATCCACTTTTCCGGATCATGCTCTAAGCGGCGAAACTCAGCCCTGCGAGATGAACTTCGTATTCAGATAGGCCTGCAGGCCCTCCAGGCCGCCTTCGCTGCCGTAACCGGATTCCTTGACGCCGCCGAATGGCGTCTCCGGCGTTGAGACGGCGATCGAGTTAACGCCGACCATACCGGACTGCATGGCGTCACCGATCAGGTTGGCGGTTTGCGCCGAACCGGTGAAGGCGTAGGCGGCGAGCCCATAAGGTAGCGAGTTGGCGCGTTGGACGACCTCGTCCAGGGTCTTGAAGGTGACCACGGGGGCGAGCGGCCCGAACGGCTCCTGCGTCATCAGCTTGCAGTCGTCGGGAAGGTCGGTGATGACGGTCGGTTCGTAAAAATAGCCCTGATTGCCGCGGCGGCTGCCGCCGGTCACGACCTTGCCGCCGCGATCCTTGGCGTCGTTGACGAAGGAATCCATGGCATCGATGCGCCGTGCATTCGCCAGCGGCCCCATGGCCACGCCCTTTTGCAGCCCGTCGCCCACCTTGAGCGACTTGGCGTATTCGGTGAAGCGCGCGAGGAAACGCGCGTATACCGGCTCCTGCACGTAGAAGCGTGTCGGCGAGATGCACACCTGACCGGCATTGCGGTATTTGAACGCGGCGATGGTATCGGCGGATTTCTCCGGGTCGGCGTCGGCGAAGACCACGACGGGCGAGTGGCCGCCGAGCTCCATGGTGGCGCGCTTCATGGTCTTGGCGGCGAGCGCGGCCAAATGCTTGCCGACCGGAATCGAGCCGGTGAACGAGATTTTGCGCACGTCATCCTTGGCGATCAGGTGCTCGGAAATCGCCGCCGGGACGCCGAAGACGAGATTGAGCACGCCGGCCGGCAGGCCGGCATCGGCGAAGCAGCGCACCATTTCGATGCAGGTGCCCGGCGTCTCCTCGGAAGCCTTGAGGATGAGCGAACAGCCGGCGGCGAGCGCACCGCCGATCTTGCGCGCCGGCGTCAGCGCGGGAAAGTTCCACGGCGTGAATGCCGCGACGATTCCGACCGGCTCCTGCACCACGATCTGCCGAATTTTGCCGCGTCCGGGTACGATGCGGCCGTAGGCGCGGCGGCCCTCTTCGGCATACCACTCGCTGATGTCAGCCGAGGTCATCACCTCGGCGCGCGCTTCGGGGTAGGCCTTGCCTTCCTCCTGCACCAGTATCTTGCTGATCGCGTCGTAGCGCTCGCGCATCAGATCGGCGGCCTTGCGCATGATCTTGGCGCGGTCGTAAGCCGAGGTCGCGCGCCAGACCGCAAAACCCTTCTTGGCGGCTTCGAGCGCGCGGTCGAGATCGGCCGTGCTGGCGTGGGGGAGGCGGCCAAGCGGTTTTTCCGTCGCCGGATTGATCACGTCCTCGCCGGCGCGACCGTCGCCGTTGAGCCACTGACCGTCGATAAAGAGTGCGAGATTGGCGTACATGGGATCCTCTTCGGCGTTCTCGGATACTGAGTTCTTGGGCAGCGCGATAATCGCCGATGAAGGAAGTAGCAGGTTTCAGCACCGCATTCACCCCTCCCGCGCCCGGCGCGCGCCCAAAATAAAAAGCCCCGGCGCGAGGCCGGGGCGAGGATGCGGGACTTGACGCGTATGTCGTTTACAGTTGCCCGTATTTCCTGAGCACTTCGCGGCATGAACTGCCGACGTGCCAGCTGTGCGCCGCGAGCGTCGCGCCGCAGCGAAGCAGATTGCTCCAGGTCATGCCGCCGGTGTGGTCGCAAAGGCGCGCCGCGGCCGGTTTGCATGGTGCGAGTTCGGCGAGATCGACTGCCCTCGCGCTCGTGGTCCAAACACCGAGAAGCAAGCTTACGGCTACCATCATTTTCATGGCTGAATCGGTCCCCTCGTTTTGGCTTGAGGCGGCTTACGTAATGGGGGTCTGGCGAAAAATCCAGTACATTTGTGCGCCGCACAATTGCCGCAATCGGGCAAATAACGCCATTGCGCAAGGCTTTGAAAAATCGTCACAATCGGCACGTCGCGAGGGGGCTCGCGCGGCCGCCTGCATGGCAGCTATGAGCGGATTTCTCCGCCCCGAATCGTGCGGCCACCCCGGATTGCGGGCGCACGCGACGACGATCCTCGGCCTCAATACCGGGCGGCGATCGGCAGCTCCTCCGCGGGGAACAGCGAGATGACGGTGTGGCCCTTGTCGGTAACCACGACTTCTTCCTCGATGCGGGCGGCGGAATAGCCGTCGGTCGCCGGACAATAGGTCTCGAGCGCGAACACCATGCCCTCCTTGATCACGGTCGGGTGGTCGAGCGAGACCACGCGACTGATGATCGGCCGCTCGTGCAGGTTCAGGCCCAGGCCGTGGCCGAATTGCAGCCCGAAGGCCGACAGCTCGTCGGGGAAGCCGAACTCCTGCGCCTTCGGCCACACGCTGCACACCTCATCGGTGGTCACGCCCGGCTTGATCAGGTCAATCGCCAAATCGAGCCATTCGCGGCACTTTTTGTAGGCGTCGTGCTGCGAGGGCGTGGCGCGTCCGACATTAAAGGTGCGGTAATAGCAGGTGCGGTAGCCCATGAAGCTTTGCAGGATGTCGAAAAAGACCTGGTCGCCGGGGCGCACCATGCGGTCGGTGAAATTGTGCGGATGCGGATTGCAGCGCTCGCCGGAGATGGCGTTGATCGCCTCCACGTCGTCGGAGCCGTGGCGATAGAGGAACTCGTTGACCAGGCCGACGATGTCGTTCTCGCGCACGCCGGGTTTGAGCTTCTCGTCGATCAGCTGATAGGCACCATCGACCATCGCCGCGGCGCGGTTCAACAGTGCGATTTCGTCGGCCGATTTCACTTCACGCGCCTCCAGCATCACCTGCTGGCCGTCGGCGATCTTCAATCCGGCCTTTTGCAGTTCGAACATCATCGGCGGCTCGATGATGTCGACGCCGACCCGCATCTTGGCGACGCCGGCCGACTTGACGATCGAGGCCATTTCCTCGGCGTGATGCTTCATCAAGCCGAAAGCTGGATCGACGGTACCGCGCAAGCCGACCAGGCCGGCTTTGCAGTTCTCCGGCTTCAGCCACGGCGAATAGAGCCGGTGATGCACGGCGGCCGAACCGAAATCCCACAGGATCGGGTCCTTGCCGCGAACCAGCAGCACCCAGCGCGAAAGCTTGTCGCGCGCCCACTCGCCGATTTTGGTCGAGGTGACGTAGCGGATGTTGTTGTCGTCGAACAGGATGAGCGCGCCGAGTTCAGAGGCCTCGAGCGCGGCCTGCGCGCGCCCGAGCCGATAGCGGTGCATGCGGCGATAGTCCACGCGCTCCTCGAAATCGACGCCCATGGTGCCTAGCACCGGCAGATGGCGGCCCCAATTGTAGCGCGGGTTGATATCCTCGGCGCGGATCGCGGTCGGCTCGCGGGTAATGTCGTCCATGGCGTACTCCCTCATGCGTAGTCGATATTGGACTTCGTGGATTTTAGATCGTTGTGGATTATAGACTTTTCCCGGGCGTAGCGCAGCACCGCATCCGGGCAAGATGATTCACGACACAATTTGTTCGTGGGCAAGGTCGTGCCGCAATGTGGCGGCGGTCGTCACGCCGCGGATTTGCGCCCCCACAGCCGCGCCGAGGCGATGTCGGCGCCGTCGCGGAGCGCCTTGAGCTTGAGCCACACCGCCGGCTCGATGACCCATTCGCGCCGGGTGAAGGTGCCGAAGCCGCAATCGGTCGAGGCGATCACGCGTTCGCGGTCGCCGATCGCCGCCACCGCCTCTTCGATCCGCCGCGCCACCACCTCCGGATGCTCGACGAAATTGGAGGTGCTTTCGATCACGCCTGGAATGAGGATCATGTCCTTGGGGAACGGCACGCGCTTGAGTGCGGCATATTCGTGCGCATGGCGCGGGTTGGAAAATTCGATCGACAGCGCCCCGACGTTGGCCTGGTAGAGCGCCGGCAGGATCTTTTCCAGCGCGATGTCGTGGATGTGCGGGCCTTCCCAATTTCCATAACAAACATGCAGCCGCACCCGTTCGCGGGGAATGCCGGCGATACCCTTGTTGATCGCGTCGACATGCCGTTCGCAGCGTTTGACGAAATCGGCGTCCGTCAGGTCGCGGTATATCATGGTGCGATCCATGGCGAGGTCGGGCGCGTCGATCTGAAGAATGAGGCCGGATTTGTGGATCGCCTGGTACTCATTGCTCATCTCGCGCGCGATGGCGTCGAGATAGGCGTCGTGCGACGGGTAATAGGCGTTGAGCATCGTGGTCGAGATGATGCCCGGCGACGGCGCGGTCATGAAACGCTCGGAGAAAGCGTGCAGCTCGTCGGCGATCTGCTTGAAGCTCGCGATTTCCTCGGTGATCGGCCCAATATCGCGGTATTTGATGTCGGCCTGCGCTTCGGGAGCGCCTTGCTGGCTCTTCGGCGGATTTGGAAACCGCCGCATCAGGTAGCTCAGCAGCTCGGGAAACTCCTCGAATTCGCGGCCGCGGCGCCGCTTCGACACGCCGGCAAAGCCCGACATGCGCTGCGGCACATAGGTCTGGAAGCCGATGCGCCGCTGCTCGCCGTCATTGCCGACGTCGATGCCGGCATCCAGCTGTTTTCTCACGACGTGCCGGACCGCCCTGTCCATTTCATCCGCCAGCACCTTGGCGTCGTATGTCCTGCCCTCTTCCTGCGCGATCAAGAGCTCGCTCAGCGCTTCGTTGCGCGGTAGGCTGCCGACGTGGGTGGTGAGGATGCGATCGCGGCTCAAAATCATGGAACGGGCTCCCGGCGGCGGTTTGTCCTTAAGCGAGCGCTGTCATAGCGCAATTCCGCCGGCATGCCACGGGCCCGCTTCGCGGGCGCCATTGCCGTCAAATCTTTGCGTCGGCATAATGCTTCGAGTTGGGGCAAGCCGTGGGCAACAACGGCGCGGCCCTTTTAGGAAACACCGGGATGAATATCGCTCAGCCGAGTCCGATGTCGCGCGGCTTAGCCGACGCGATCCCGCGCGACTATAATTTCGCCGCCGACATCCTCAACCGCAACCTCGACGCTGGCCGCGCCGGCAAGCTCGCTTTTATCGACCAGCGCCAGGGCTGGACCTACGGCGATCTGGCGACACGCGTCGACAGCTTCGGTCACGCCCTGCACTCGCTCGGCATCCGCCGCGAGGAGCGCATTCTCATCTGCCTGCTCGACAGCGTCGACTGGCCGACCGCGTTCCTCGGCGCGATCAAGGCAGGAATCGTTCCGGTGCCGGTGAATACGCTGCTGACCGAGGACGATTACCGCTTCATGCTCGAGGACTCGCGCGCGCGGCTCCTGGTCGTTTCCGATGAGCTTTTCCCGAAATTCGCCAAATCGATCGGCGCCTGCGAGTCGCTTGAGCATGTCGTCGTCTCGGGAGAGAACGGCCGCGGTCACCCGCGCTTCGAGGAATTGCTTGCCGGCGCGTATTCGGAGCCCATCACCGCGCCGACCGTCTGCGACGACATGTGCTTCTGGCTCTACACGTCGGGCTCGACCGGCAAGCCCAAAGCCGCGGTACACACCCACGCCGACCTCAAATTCACCGACGAGCTTTACGGCAAGCCCTTTCTCGGCATTGGCGAGAACGACGTGTGCTATTCCGTGGCCAAGCTGTTCTTCGCCTACGGGCTCGGCAACGCGCTCACCTTTCCGATGTCGGCCGGGGCGACGACCGTGCTGTCGCCGCAGCGGCCGACGCCGGAGCTGGTGGCGGACATTCTCAAGAAGCACCGCGTCACCGTGTTCTACGCGGTGCCTACTTTTTACGCCGCCTGCCTCGCCAGCGCGGCGGCGCCGCAGCGTTCGGAGCTGAGCATCCGCCGCTGCGTGTCGGCCGGTGAGGCGCTACCGTCCGATGTCGGCCGCCGCTGGAGCGAGCGCTACGGCATCGACATTCTCGACGGTCTTGGCTCAACGGAGATGCTGCACATCTTCCTCAGTAACCGAGCCGGCGAGGTGAAATACGGCACCACCGGCAAGCCGGTGCCCGGCTACGACGTGCGCCTGGTCGATGACGACGGCGCGATCGTCAACACCCGCGGCGAGATGGGCGAGTTGCAGGTGCGCGGGCCGACCAGCGCGGTCATGTATTGGAACAATCGCGAACAGTCGCGGGCGACTTTCCTCGGCGAGTGGACGCGCTCGGGCGACAAATATGTCGAGGACGAGGACGGCTACTTCGTTTATTGCGGGCGCCGCGACGACATGCTCAAGGTCTCGGGCATGTATGTCTCACCCTTCGAGGTCGAGGGCGTGCTGCAAAGCCATCCCGATGTGCTCGAAGCTGCCGTCGTCGGCTGGCCGGACATCGACGCGCTGATCAAACCGAAGGCCTTTGTCGTGCTCAAAGCGCCGGAGAAGGCCGGTGACGATCTGGCACGCATGCTCCAGGATTATTGCCGGGCGAAGCTCGCGCCCTTCAAATATCCGCGCTGGCTCGAATTCCGGCCGGAGCTGCCAAAAACCGCGACCGGCAAAATCCAGCGCTTCAAGCTGCGGGCGGAGGCGCAAACGGCGGCCGATCATCGCTAACTTGTATTCCGTCACCCTGAGGTGCGAGCGCAGCGAGCCTCGAAGGGCGACGGCCCGATGACCGTTCATCCTTCGAGGGCCGCTTCGCGGCCACCTCAGGATGACGGGACAGTTGCTTGCCTTAATACGGCACGGGTATTACTACGCTGCCCGTTGGCTTGCCGCGGTAGCTCAGCTGGTAGAGCACCGCATTCGTAATGCGGGGGTCAGGGGTTCGAATCCCTTCCGCGGCACCACTTTCCATCACTCAGAAGCGGCCACGAACGCGATCGGCCGATCGGCGTGGATTTTGTAGGTCTGCGTTTTCGGCGTCGCCTTGGCTTCTTTGCGCAGACATGGGCCTCCTCCCAATGGGCATCGTCGGGGTCTTTCGCGCATGCGTGTCATGCGGATCGGCGCGGGCGCAACGGCATTTACATGCGCTCGCGCAGCTTGCTAAATCGCGCCAAGCTCGAGAACAAGAGCGCACCGGAGGAAACGATGCAACGAACCACGCCGCCCTTTCGCGCCGACCATGTTGGCAGCCTGTTGCGGCCGCCGGCGCTCAAGGAGGCGCGAGCCAAGCGGGAGCGCGGCGAGATCACGGCCGGGGCGTTGCGCGCGGTCGAGGACCGCGAGATCGAAAGGGCAATCAGGAAGCAGGAGGAGATCGGGCTCAAGCTCGCCACTGACGGCGAGTTTCGCCGCTCCTGGTATCAATTCGACTTTCTCAAAGGCCTCGATGGCGTCGAACTTTATCAGGTCGCCGAAGGCATCGAGTTTCACGGCGTGAAAACCAAGGCCGAAAGCGTGCGCACCGTCGGCCGCGTCGGCTTTTCGACGCATCCGCACGTCGAGGATTTTCGCTTTACCAAAGCGCACACGCACGTCATGCCGAAAATGACGATCCCGGCCCCCAATATGCTGCATTTCCGCCCCGGCCGGCGCTCGATCAGCAAACAGGCCTATCCCGATCTGGAGTCCTTTTTCGAGGACGTGGCCAATGCCTCGCGCAAAGCTTTGCGCGCTTTTTACGACGCCGGCTGCCGCTACCTCCAATTCGACGACACGACCTGGGCGATGATGTGCGACGAGCGCGAGCTTGCGCATTCACGCGAGCGCGGCGACGAGCCGGAGAAACTTCCCGCCATTTACGCGCGGATGATCAATCGTGCGCTCGAAGGCAAGCCCGCCGACCTGACGGTCACTATGCATTCATGCCGCGGCAATTTCCGCTCCACCTTCATCGCCTCGGGCGGCTACGAACCGCTGGCCGAGCGGCTGTTCAATGAAATCGCCCTCGACGGCTACTTTCTCGAATACGACAGCGACCGCGCCGGCGGCTTCGAGCCGCTGCGGTTTTTCCCCAAGGGCAAGAAACAGCTCGTGCTCGGGCTGCTCACCTCGAAGTCCGGCAAGCTGGAAAAGAAGGACGACATCAAACGCCGCATCGATGAGGCGACCAAATACGTGGCGCTCGACCAGCTTTGCCTGTCGCCGCAATGTGGTTTTGCGTCGACCGAGGAGGGCAACGTGCTGTCCGAAGACGAGCAATGGGCGAAGCTCGCTTTGGTCGTCGAGATCGCTGGCGAAGTGTGGAGCTAAGCGATGCAGCGAACGAAGCCACCTTTTCGCGCCGACCACGTTGGCAGCCTGTTGCGGACGGCGGCACTGAACGAGGCGCGGGAGAAACGCGCGCGCGGTGAGATCGCCGCCGACGCGCTCAAGGCGGTCGAGGATCGCGAAATCGAAGGTTTAATCCGCAAGCAGGAAGCCATCGGGCTCAAGGCCGTGACCGACGGCGAGTACCGGCGCACCTCATGGAGCCACGACTTCTTCGAGCAGCTGCAAGGCGTCGAGTCCTATATCGGCGAGCGCAAGATCAAATTTAACGCGCAGGGCCCGCAGCCGCGGCCGATGTTGTTGCGTGTCGTGGGCAGGCTCGGCTGCTACACGCCGCATCTGATGGTAGAGCATTTCAAGTTCTTGCGCGCGCATGCAAAGGCGATGCCGAAGATGACGATTCCGTCACCGACTTCGCTGCACTTTCGCTACGGCCGCAGCGCGGTGCCGGAATCGATCTACCCGACGATGGAAGAATTTTACCGCGATCTCGGCCAATCGTACCGCAAGGCGGTGGGCGCTTTCGCCGACGCCGGGTGCCGCTATCTGCAACTCGACGAGGTTAACCTCGCTTATCTGTGCGATCCGTCGCTGCGCGAGCACATCGTCGCGCGTGGCGAGGATCCGGCGACTTTGCCGTCGGTCTATGCCGGCTTGATCAATGCAGCGATCTCCGACATTCCGCCCGACATGACCATCACCATGCATCTGTGCCGCGGCAATTTCCGCTCGAGCTTCGTCGCCTCCGGCGGATACGAGCCGGTGGCCGAAGTTCTGTTCAACAGCATCAACGTGCACGGCTACTTCATGGAATACGACAGCGATCGCGCCGGTGGTTTCGAGCCGTTGCGTTTCGTGCCGAAAGGCAAGACGGTGGTGCTCGGGTTGGTCACCAGCAAGACCGGCAAGCTGGAAAGCCGCGACGAGATCAAGCGCCGCATCGAGCAGGCGGCGAAATATGTGGCGCTGGATCAGCTTTGCCTGTCGCCGCAATGCGGCTTTGCTTCGACCGAAGAAGGCAACGCGCTGTCCGCCGACGAGCAATGGGCGAAGCTTCGCATGATCGTCGAGATTGCCGCGGACGTGTGGGGATAATCATGCAGCGAACCAAGCCTCCGTTCCGCGCCGATCACGTCGGCAGCCTGTTGCGGCCCGCCGCGCTGAAGGCGGCGCGCGAACGCCGCGCCAAGGGCGAGATCACCGCGGCCGCGCTCGCGGCTGTCGAGGACCGCGAAATCGAAAACATCATCGGCAGGCAGGAAGCGGTCGGCCTGCAATCGATTACCGAGGGCGAGTTCCGGCGCTCGTGGTGGCATCTGGATTTTCTATGGGGTCTCGACGGCATCGAGCGCCACTTCATGGACACCGGCATCGCCTTTGCCGCCGTCACCACCCGCAATGAAGGCGTGCGGGTGTCCGGCAAGATCGGCTTTTCCGGCCATCCGATGCTCGAGCATTTCAAGTTCCTCAAGGCGCACACGCGGCGGACACCGAAAATGACCATTCCGGCGCCGTCGGCGCTCTATGGCCGCCCGGTGCCGACGCCGATCGACAAGACGGTCTATCCGCAGCTCGACCGATTCTTCGACGATCTCGGCCAGGCCTACAAAAAGGCGGTGCGCGCCTTCGCCGACGCCGGCTGCCGCTACTTGCAACTCGACGAAGTGTTCATCGCCATGCTGTGCGATCAGGGCTACCGGGCGCGCATGAAGGACCGCGGCGACGACCCGGGTCGTCTCGGCGAGCTTTACGGCGATCTCATCAACACCGCGATGTCCGATATTCCGCCGGATATGACGGTGACGATGCATCTATGCCGCGGCAATTACAAATCCACCTACATGGGCTCGGGCACGAGCAGCTACGAGGCGATGCAGGAAGTCCTGTTCGACCGGATCAAGGTGCACGGCTATTTCATGGAATACGATACCGCGCGCGCCGGCGGCTTCGAGCCGCTCAAGTATCTGCCCAAGGGCCGCATCGCGGTGCTCGGGCTGGTGACGTCGAAGAGCGGCGCGCTGGAAAGCAAGGACACGATCAAGCGCCGCATCGAGCAGGCGGCGAAATATGTGGCGCTGGATCAGCTTTGCCTGTCGCCGCAATGCGGCTTCGCCTCCACCGAAGAAGGCAATATCCTCGCCGAGGAGGAGCAATGGGCCAAGCTGCGAACAATCGTCGAGATCGCCCGCGAGGTCTGGGGCTAGCGGGGGTTGGACATGCCAGGCATCGTTGACGGCAAAGTCGCCATCGTGACCGGCGCGGGACGCGGCATCGGCCGGGGTGTCGCGCTGCTGATGGCAAAGGAGGGCGCCCGCGTCGTCGTCTGCGACATCGGCGCCAGCCTCGAAGGCGAAGGCGCCGATTCGACCCCGGCGCACGCGGTCGTGGACGAGATCAAAAAAGCGGGCGGCGATGCGATATCCTCGACGCTGTCGATCAGCGAGCCGGCCAACGCCGAGCGGATCGTGAAATCGGCGCTGGATGCCTTCGGCCGCGTCGACATCCTGGTCAACAATGCCGGCATCCTGCGCGACCGCATTTTCCATCGCATGAGCTGGTCCGACTGGTCGGATGTGATCACCGTGCATCTGCACGGCAGTTTTGCCATGAGCCGCGCCTGCGCGACGCACTTCCGCGAGCAGAATTCCGGCAGCTACGTGCATATGACGTCGACCTCCGGATTGGTCGGAAATTTCGGCCAGGCCAATTACTCGGCGGCGAAGATGGGGATCGTCGGCCTGTCGCGCGGTATCGCGCTCGATATGGCGCGCTTCAACGTCCGGTCGAACTGCGTGGCCCCGTTCGCCTGGACCCGCATGGTGCAGTCGATCCCCTCCGAGACCGAGGAGGAGAAGGCGCGCATCGCCCGCGCCAGCCAGGTGACGCCGGAAAAGGTCGCGCCGCTCGTCGTCTATCTCGCCTCCGAGGCCGCTTCCGGCATCACCGGCCAAATCCTCGGCGCGCGCAATAACGAGATTTATCTGTTCAATCAGAATCGGCCGATCCGCACGCTGCAGCGCTCCGACGGCTGGACCCCGGAAAAGCTCGCCGAACAGCTTAAGCCCGCCTTCGCCACCTCGTTCACGCCGCTCGAGCGTTCGGGCGATGTGTTCTCCTGGGACCCGGTGTGAGATGGCCATCGTCTACGACAAGCTGATGGCGATCGAGATTCCGCCGGCCGAGCAGGCCTACGAAGCGAAAGATTGCATCCTTTACGCGCTCGGCGTCGGGCTTGGCCACGATCCGATGAACGAGGACGAGCTGGCCTTCGTCTACGAAAAGAATCTGAAAGTGCTCCCGACCATGGCGACCGTGCTCGGCCATACCGGCTCGCTGGTGCAGAATCCGCATACCGGCATCAACTGGATCATGGTGGTCAACGGCGAACAGGGATTCACGCTGCACCGGCCGCTTCGCGGCCAAGATGCGGTAACCGGACGCACCCGGATCGTCGAGGTCATCGACAAGGGCGCCGGCAAGGGCGCGCTCCTCCTTACCGAGCGCAAGATCACCGACCGGATGACCGGAGAATTGATCGCGACGGTGACGCAGACAATTTTCTGCCGCGGCGACGGCGGCTTCGGCGGACCGCCGCGGCAGACGCCCGCGCCACATCCGCTACCCGCGCGCGCGCCAGACGCCGTCTGCGATCTTCCCACGCGGCCCGAAATGGCGCTGATCTACCGCCTGAGTGGCGACTATAATCCGCTGCACGCCGAACCTGCCGTGGCCAAGGCGGCGGGCTTCGATCGGCCAATTCTGCATGGGTTGGGCACGTTCGGCGTTTCCGGCCACGCGATGCTCAAAACCGTCTGCGGTTACGATCCGGCGCGGCTCATGTCGTTCTCCGGCCGCTTTTCCGCTCCGGTCTTTCCCGGCGAGACCATCCGCACCGAGATGTGGCGCGATGGCGAGGTGATCAGCTTTCGCGCCCGTGTGGTTGAGCGCGACGTGATCGCCATCAATCACGGCCGCGCCGAGGTGAGACCGTGACGGAAAGCGCGGACCTTGCTCCCATACGCGCTTCGGTCCGCGCTTTGTGTGCGAATTTCCCGGGTGAGTATTGGCGGCGGCTCGACCGCGAGCGCGCCTATCCGGAGGAATTTGTCGCCGCCTTGACCAAGGCCGGCTTTCTCGCCGCGCTCATCCCCGAAGAATACGGCGGCAGCGGCCTTTCCATCCATGCCGCCGCCGCCATCATGGAGGAAATCCAGGCCTCGGGCTGCAACGGCGCGGCCTGTCATGCGCAAATGTACACGATGGGGACGCTGCTCCGGCACGGCAGCATCGCGCAGAAGAAACGTTATTTACCGGCGATCGCGCGGGGCGAATTGCGGCTGCAAGCCTTCGGCGTGACCGAGCCGACCTCGGGCACCGATACGCTCAGCCTGCGCACCACGGCGGTGCGATCCGGCGATGCTTACGTGATCGACGGTCAGAAGATCTGGACGTCACGCGCCGAACATTCCGATCTCATGCTGCTGCTCGCGCGCACCACGCCGCGCGAACAGGCGAAATCGCGCACCGCCGGCCTCTCCGTGTTCCTCGTCGATATGCGCGAAGTGGCCGGCAAGGGACTGACTATCCGCCCCATCCGCACCATGATGAATCACGCCACCACCGAGGTTTTTTTTGAGAATATGCGGGTGCCGGCAGACTCCCTCGTCGGCGCGGAGGGCGAAGGATTTCGCTACATCCTTTCCGGCATGAACGCCGAGCGCATTCTCATCGCCGCCGAATGCATCGGCGACGCCAAGTGGTTCATCGACGAGGCCACCGCATACGCGCGCGAGCGCGTGGTGTTCGGCCGGCCGATCGGGCAGAACCAGGGTGTCCAATTTCCCATCGCGCGCGCCTATGTCGGCATGCGCGCGGCCGAACTGATGGTGCGCGAGGCGGCCGCACTCTATGAAGCGGACAAGGAATGCGGCGCCGAAGCCAACATGGCCAAGCATCTCGCGGCTGAAGCCTCCTGGGCGGCGGCGGACATGTGCGTGCAGACGCACGGCGGCTTCGGTTTCGCCGAGGAGTTCGACATCGAGCGCAAGTTCCGCGAGACCAGGCTTTACACCGTGGCGCCGATTTCCACCAATCTCATTCTGTCTCACATCGCCGAGCACGTGCTCGGCCTGCCACGGTCTTATTAGGAGAGTGCGCGATGGATATCGGCTTCATCGGTCTCGGCAACATGGGTTCGCACATGGCGCGCCGGCTTCTCGAGGCCGGGCACCGCGTCATCGTCTACGACACCCGCCAGGAAGCGATCGGCAATCTGGCGGCGCTCGGTGCGATCGCGGCGTGTTCGCCGGCGGAAGTCGCCGACGCTGCCGAAACGGTCATGGCGAGCCTGCCGACGCCCGACATCGTGCTTAAAGTCGCCAGCGGCCCGGGCGGCGTCATCGAGGGCAGGCGCGTACGCCGTTTCGTCGACATCTCGACCACCGGCGCGGTCATGGCGCAGCGCGTCTTCAAGCTTCTCGCCGCGCGCGACATCGTGCAGATCGACGCGCCGGTCAGCGGCGGCGTGAGCGGCGCCGAGAAAGGGACGCTTGCAGTGATGGCGTCCGGACCGCGCGCCGACGTGGAAGCGGTCGAGCCTGCGCTTAGAGTGATTGGCAAGGTCTTTTTCATCAGCGAGCGTTCCGGCGCGGGCCAGACCATGAAGCTCGTCAACAACGTGTTGTCGGCGACGGCGATGGTGGCGTCTTCGGAAGCGATGGTGACGGGGATGAAGGCCGGCCTCGATCCGCGCCTCATGCTCGACGTCATCAACGCCGGCACTGGCCGCAACACAATGACCGAGGACAAAATCGCCAAAGCCATCCTGCCCGGCACGTTCAATCTTGGTTTCACAGCCGGGCTGCTGCTGAAGGACGTCAACCTCTTTCTCGTCGAGCGCGAAGCACTCGGCGTGCCCACCGACGTGATCGCGACCGTGGCGAACGCGCTCAAGCTCACGTGCGACGAACTCGGGCCGGATGCCGATGTCAGCGCCGTCATCCAGCCGATCGAGAACCGCGCCGGTATCAAGGTGCGCGCGCCGGACACGCAACCAAAACGTTGATAGATCAAGAGATTAGCCGAACCGTACTTTCTGTGATGGCGGTCACTTCGGCGATCCCGCGGGCCCCCTAGGGTCGCATCAAGCAAATGGCTTGGTTCGCCGCTGTCCCGGCATCCCCCGACCCCTGACGGTCGGCGGCAACCGCCAAGGGGTGAAATCTCGGTCCCCCATACACCCCGTGACCCCTCATCGGGGTCGACTGCATCCCGCCCGGACCCCGTGTCCGGGCGGGCTTTTATTGCGCCTTATTCTGCCGCATGCTTGCCACCGCGGCCGAGCCGCGGGGACGAGGGCTCCATGGCGATAACTACCCGTCCGGGGGCGAGCCTGCTGTCAGGTTTGCCCGGACGTCTTGCAACCGACTTGTTTGCGGATGCCAAGCCGGTGCGGCTGCGCGCCGACGAGGTCCTATTTCTCTCCGACGATCCGGGCGACGGCTGCTATCGCGTCGAGGAAGGCTTGCTCAAGGTGACGATGGTTTCGAGCGCCGGCAGCGAGCGCATCCTCGCCTTCTTCGGTCCGGGCGGCTTTGTCGGCGAGCTTTCGATGATCGACGGTCTGCCGCGTTCGGCCTCGGTCGTGGCGGTGCGCGATGCCGCATTGAGCTTTCTCAGCCGCGCCGCGTTCGAAGCCTTCGCAAAAAAACATCCCGAGGTCTACAAATCCCTGGTCTCGCTGCTCGCGGCGCGGCTGCGCGAGACCGACACGGTGGTCGCGGCCGGGAGTTTCCTGCCGCTCAAGGGCCGCGTCGCCTCGACCTTGCTCGAACTGGCGGAAAATTTTGGCCAGGATGTCGGCGCCGGCCGGATCGTGATCCGCGAGAAGATCGGGCAGAGCGATATCGCCGCCATGGCCGGCATCGCCCGCGAAAATGTCAGCCGCATCCTCAACGATTGGAAGCGGCGCAAGCTGGTCAGCCGGTTGTCCGGTTATTATTGCCTTGAGAACAAGGCGCAACTGGAACATGAAGCGCAGCTGTGACGACATCTCTGGCTTCGACACGTCCCGCCATGAAAACCCCCGCGCTTGCCGACTTCCGTCGCGTCGTCGTGAAAGTCGGCTCCTCGCTGTTGGTCGATGCGCAGGCCGGCCGGCTCAAGGAATCCTGGCTTGCTTCGCTGGCGGCTGATCTCGCCGAATTGCATCGCGACAAGCGCGACCTTTTGGTCGTTTCATCCGGCGCCATCGCGCTTGGCCGCGCGGTGCTCAAGCTCGCCGGCGGCCCGCTCAAGCTCGAGGACAGCCAGGCCGCTGCCGCGGTGGGCCAGATCGCCCTGGCGCGCACCTGGACCGAGGCGCTATCGCGTCACGGGATCATCGCCGGTCAGGTGCTGGTGACGCTCGGCGACACCGAGGAGCGGCGCCGCTACCTCAACGCGCGCTCGACCATCGACACGCTGCTGCAATGGCGCGCGCTCCCGGTGATCAACGAAAACGACACCGTCGCGACCAGCGAAATCCGTTACGGTGATAATGACCGGCTGGCGGCGCGTGTCGCCACGATGGTGAGCGCGGACCTCCTGGTGCTGTTGTCGGATGTCGACGGACTCTACGACAAGCCGCCCGAGACCGATCAAGCGGCGCGGCACGTCGCCCGCGTCGAGCGTATCACGCCCGAGATCGAGGCGATGGCCGGCGCCGCCCCGTCCGAACTCTCGCGTGGCGGCATGCAGACCAAGATCGAAGCGGCGCGCATTGCCACTAGCGGCGGCACGCACATGATCATCGCTTCCGGCCGCCGCGATCATCCGCTTCGCGCCATCGCCGAGGGCGCGCGCTGCACCTGGTTCCTGACGCCGGCGAATCCGGTCACGGCGCGCAAGAAATGGATCGCGGGCGCGCTCGAACCGAAAGGAACGCTGACGATCGATGCTGGCGCGGTGGCGGCGCTCCGCCGCGGCAAGAGCCTTTTGCCTGCAGGCGTTGTCGGTGTCGAAGGCGCCTTTGCCCGCGGCGACGCGGTGATTATCCGCGGGCCGAACGGCGCCGAAATCGGCCGCGGGCTATGCGCCTACGATGCCGAGGACGCGCAGAAAATCCGCGGCCGATCGTCGGCGGATATCGCGTCGATTCTCGGCTTTCGCGGCCGCGCCGAAATGGTGCATCGAGACGATCTCATGGTCGGGCCGGAATAAGCGGCCCCCGTCGCTGGCCCGGACGACAACGCCTCCCTCGAAAGAGGGAGCCCCGGCCGCTTTCGCGGACGGGGCTTAACGCCGGGTGATTGAGGGTGAGGGGCTGGGGGGCTTCGCCCGGCGCCGTTGTATCAACGTCGGCCCGGTCAGGCGGTTCCCCGTCGGCGGGCGAATTTTTTTCCGCTGGTAGAGCGGTCTTTGGCCGGCGATGGCTTGGCGTTGGACGCGCGCCGGAAAGCCAGCGCCCGCGGAACCGGCAGCGAAAAATCGGCCGGAACATTGATGCGCCGCCCGCCGGGCAGAACGACGTAGCGGGCGATGACGCGCAAATCGCCCTCATCGCCGCCATACCCCTCGACCACGTATGTGGCGCCGACTGGGAACCGGCGCGGCAGACGACCGAACGGCAGACCCATGACCCTCTCCTTTCGTGCGATCCGTAACCGGAACGCTGTCGGCGTTGGGCATGTTCCGCGAATTCTATGACCGCCCCACGAATTGCTGTGGAACGCTGTGGACAACGCCGCCGGCAAGCCGCCTCGCCGGGCCCCGCCGAACATGGTAGGAACCCCCCTGAACGCAAGACGGATCAAGGCCATGAACGCTCCCCTGAAGGCGGTGGGGACCCCGGAGAAGCTCGAAGCGGCGATGCGCAACATCGGTCGCGAGGCGCGCGCGGCCGCGCGTGCGCTCGCGCTTGCGCCAGCGTCGCGCAAGAACCGCGCCCTTGCCGCCATGGCCAAGGCGCTCCGCCGCTCGCACAGGCCGATCCTTGCCGCCAATGCCGAGGATGTGGCCGAGGCGAAGGCTTCCGGCGCGACGCCTGCCTTCCTCGACCGATTGGCGCTCGACGCCGCACGGATCGAGGCCATGGCGGCCGGGCTCGATGCGGTTCGCAAACTCAAGGACCCGGTCGGCGCCATCATGGCGTCGTGGCGGCGTCCGAACGGCATGCGCATCGAGCGGGTGCGGGTGCCGCTCGGCGTCATCGGCGTCATTTATGAAAGCCGGCCCAATGTCACCGCCGATGCCGGCGCATTATGCCTGAAGGCCGGCAACGCCGTGATCCTGCGCGGCGGTTCGGAAAGTTTCCGCTCAACGCGCGCCATCCATGCGGCGCTGGTCGAAGGCCTTGCCGCGGCGGACTTGCCGACCGCCGCGATCACGCTGGTGCCGACGCGCGAGCGTGCCGCCGTGGGCATGATGCTCGCCGGCCTCGACGGCGCGATCGACGTGATCGTGCCGCGCGGCGGCAAGGATTTGGTCGAACGCGTGCAGGCGGAGGCCCGCGTGCCGGTTTTCGCCCATCTCGAAGGCGTCTGTCACGTTTATGTCGATAAAGCGGCGAAGCTCGCAATGGCGAAAGCGATCGTGCTCAATGCCAAGATGCGGCGCACCGGTGTGTGCGGCGCGGCCGAGACCCTGCTGGTCGATCGCGCCGGAGCGGGCAAGCTGCTCAAGCCGCTGGTCGCCATGCTGATCGACGCTGGCTGCGAAATCCGCGGCGACGCGGCGGTGCAGGCGGTCGATAGCCGCGTCAAGCCGGCGAGCGAAGCCGACTGGAGCACCGAATATCTCGACGCCATCTTGACCGCCGGCGTGGTCGACGGGGTCGACGCGGCGATTGCCCATATCGAGCGCTACGGCTCGCATCACACCGATGCCATCATCACCGAGAACCGCGCGGCGGCGGAGAAATTCCTGCGCGAAGTGGATTCGGCGATCGTGCTGCATAACGCTTCGACGCAATTCGCCGATGGCGGCGAGTTCGGCTTCGGCGGCGAGATCGGGATTGCCACCGGCAGGCTGCATGCGCGCGGTCCGGTCGGCGTCGAGCAGCTCACCAGTTTCAAGTACCGCATCCGGGGCAACGGACAGACGCGGCCATAGTGTTTCGTCTTCTCGCCGCGACGGCATGTGATCGGCGGTCGAGGCGAGGGGGAGGGGGTTGTTGCTGACCGCCATGAACCGTGAGTACCCGCCTCCGCGTGCGGCTGACGCACAGGCTATCGCCAAACCCCGACTGGTCCTGCCGCCGAACGCGCCCGGCATGCGTATCGGCTTGTTCGGCGGCACCTTCGATCCGCCGCATGCCGCGCATCGCGGCGCGTGCCTCCTGGCCATGAAGCGGCTGGGACTCGATCGCGTGTGGTGGCTGGTCACGCCGGGCAACCCGCTCAAGGACACGCACGGCCTGGCGCCGCTCGCCGCGCGCGTCGTCGCCGCCAAGTCGCTCGCGCACCATCCGCGCATCGACGTCACCGATCTCGAGGCCCAGTTGGGCACGAGTTACACCTATGAAACCGTCAACTATCTGGTCCGGCGTTGCCCGCAGGTGCACTTTGTCTGGATCATGGGCGCCGACAACCTGCGCAGCTTCCATCGCTGGCAGCGCTGGCGCGGCATCGCGCAACTGGTGCCGATCGCCGTCGTCGACCGGCTCGGACCGAGCCTTTACGCTCCCGCCAGCGTCGCCGGTCACGCGCTCGCCGGTGCGCGCATTCCCGAATGGGCGGCAAGGACGCTGCCGGAACGAAGGCCGCCGGCGTGGATTTATCTGCATGGCCTGAAGTCGCCTTTGTCGTCCACGGCACTACGGGCGGCACGAGCCTTGCAGGGCAAATGAGCGCAAGACCCTCAATGAAAGGCCTTGGCGTGCGCGTTTGTTGCAACTCTGTGACCGCGAGACGGTTGAAACTGTTAAGACTGCGTGCCTATCTTAGTGAGCGCCCCGGATTCGATGGCCGGGGCCAAAAATGGAGCGAAAGGATAAGGACCCCTGTCCACACCTGTAACTCTTCGGGCCGAACGTCGCGTGCCCGAATCGGTCTCCAGAATGCGTCCTGACGCCGAGGAGATCCTTCGTTTGGTCCTCAATCGCCTCGACGATATGAAGGCGGAGGACACCCTCACCATCGACCTGCGAGACAAATCTTCGATCGGCGACTACATGGTCATTTCTTCCGGCCGGTCGCAGCGCCATGTCGGCTCGGTTGCCGACCGGGTTGTCGAAGACCTGCACAAAGCAGGCATTGCCGCGCATGTCGAAGGCGTTCCGCATTGCGACTGGGTACTGATCGACGCGATCGATGTGATCGTTCACGTCTTTCGCCCCGAAGTCCGGACCTTCTACAATCTGGAGAAGATGTGGTCGGCCAGCCGTCCGGCGCGGCGCGCAAGCTGATTGTCATTCCGGGGCCTCGCGACCCGCCTTCGCTCGCTGGGCGAGCTTCGGCGGGTATGAGTCCGCCGAAGCGCGGAGCGCGAAGGCGGAAGTGGGGAGCCCGGAATTCATAGCCACCGTCGCGCTGGTAACGGCGCGGCATTCACAAACCTTGTCGATCGTGATTATGGATTCCGGGCCTGCGGGCTTCGCCCGCATCCAGGAATTACGCCATGCGTGTCATCGTCGCCGCCATCGGCCGCCTGAAACAGGGACCCGAGCGCGAGCTCGCCGACTGGTATCGCAAACGCGCGGAAACGGCCGGACGCCCGCTTGGCCTGCGTAGCGTCGAAGTCATCGAAATTCGCGAAAGCCGCGCGCACGACGCCGAGCGGCGGCGGGTCGAGGAATCGATCGCGCTCGCCAACATCATTCCCGACGGCGCAATCGTCGTCGTTCTCGATCAACGCGGCGAAGGTCTCGATAGCCCGGCGCTGGCGGCGCTGCTGCGGCAATGGCGCGAGCAAGACCGTTCCGCGGTGTGCTTCATCATCGGCGGCCCCGATGGCCTGGCGCCAAGCCTCCTCGAACGCGCCAGGCTGCGACTCGCTTTCGGGGCCGCGACCTGGCCGCATCAACTCGTGCGTATCATGCTGCTCGAACAGCTTTATCGCGCCGGCACCATTCTTGCCGGCCACCCCTATCACCGCGCCTGAGGCTGCCCCGCCCGCCGACCTTACGGCTTCTTAATCTCGCCTCACCGATATGTGACGAATGCGGCCGGTTGCCGTCTTAATCCGGTCGCATGGTGGCTCTCTTTGTCTTGCGTTCCCGAACCTGGCGTCTACCCTTGGAAAAGATGATTCTCCGCCGGTCGAGCCGCCTTGATCCGCGCCTTGTGCTCGGATCGGCACTGGCTTTTGCGCTGCCCTTGGGCGCCGATCTTTCGGCTTTCGCGCAGTCGCCGCCCGGCGTGCCTTCCTCGGGCGCGGTGCAGGCGCCGCAGGCGCAGGTTCCGTTGCCCGCCGCACCGGCGCCGGAGGCGGACGCACTCAAACAGCATGACCAGGAGCTCGATGCGGCGCGGGCCAAGGAACGCGCCTCGGCGGAAAGCCAGGCCAAGCTCCGGCGCGAGATCGACGCGCTCGGTGACGACCACCGTGCGCTCAACCAGCAGCTCATCGAAACCGCCGCACATGTGCGCGAGGTCGAGTCGAGCGTCGCGGCGACGCAAGCCCGCCTGAAGCCGCTCGACGATCGGCAAAGCTCGATCCGCAAATCGCTGGACGAGCGCCGCACCGCCATCGTCGAAATCCTGGCGGCGTTGCAGCGGGTCGGCCATCAGCCGCCGCCGGCGCTGGTCGTCCAGCCGGAAGACGCGCTGGCGGCGGTGCGCACTGCGATCACGCTCGGCGCCGTGCTTCCGGAAATGCGCGTGCAGGCCGACGCGCTGGCCGGCGACCTCGCCGATCTCGTCCATGTGCGCAAGGACATCGACGGCGAGCACGAGCGCCTGGCGCGCGATCTCGATCTGCTGGGCCGCGAGCAATTGCGCCTGACCGTCCTGATCGACGAGCGGCAGAAGAAGCAAACCCTCACCGAGGAGGCGCTCGAGGCCGAACGCGCGCGCGCCGCCGACTTGGCCCGTCAGGTCGACAGTCTCAAGGAACTCATCGCCAAGCTCGAATCAGGCCTCGATCCCGCCACCCGCGCGGCGCGCGCCGAGACGCGTTCCATCGAGGAAGACGCCACCCGGCCCGATCTTGCCGCGCTCAAGGATCCCGGCCGGCTGACCCCCGCGGTCACCTTTGCGGCCACACGCGGGCACCTGCGGCAACCGGTGAATGGCGTGAAAATCCGCGAATTCGGCGGTTCCGATGGGGCCGGCGGAACCCAAAAGGGGCAATCGATCGCCACGCAGCCCGGCGCGCAGGTTACCTCCCCATGTGACGGTTGGGTTGTTTACGCCGGCGCATTTCGCAGCTATGGGCAAGTCTTGATCCTGAATGCCGGCGGCGGGTATCATGTCCTGCTAGCGGGGATGGAGCGAACATCCGTCGATCTCGGCCAGTTTGTGCTCACCGGTGAACCCGTAGCGGTGATGGGGAGCGGATCGCAGGTATCCGTTGCCGCGGCGGCCAAGGCCAAGCAACCTGTACTCTATGTGGAGTTCCGCAAAGACGGTGCTCCCATCGATCCCGGCCCGTGGTGGGCAACAAACGAAGGTGAAAAGGTTCGCGGATGATGCGCAAAACTTCCCTCATTTTCCTCGGCGCGGTCGCCGGCGCGGGGCTCGCGCTGCTCGCGACCCAGCCACACTCCGTATTCGTCGGATCGAGCGCCAAAGCGGCCTCCTCGGACACCTACCGGCAGCTCAATCTGTTCGGTGACGTGTTCGAGCGCGTGCGCGCCGATTACGTCGAGAAACCCGACGATTCGAAACTCGTCGAATCGGCGATCAACGGCATGCTCGCCGGGCTCGATCCGCATTCTAGCTACATGGACCCGAAGAGCTTCCGCGACATGCAAGTGCAGACGCGCGGCGAATTCGGCGGGCTTGGCATCGAAGTCACGATGGAAGACGGCCTGGTGAAGGTGGTGGCGCCGATCGACGAAACGCCGGCCGCCAAGGCGGGCGTCATGGCCAACGACATCATCACCAAGCTCGACGACGAGCAGGTGCAGGGCCTGACGCTCAACCAGGCGGTGGAGAAGATGCGCGGCCCGGTGAACACTAAGATCAAGCTCACCATCATGCGCAAGGGTCAGGACAAGCCGATCGACGTGACCATCGTGCGCGACGTGATCCGCGTGAAGTCGGTGCGTTCGCACAGCGAAGGCGATGACGTCGGCTATATCCGCGTCACGCAGTTCAACGAGCAGACCACGGACGGTCTAAAAAAGGCGATCAGCGACATCACCAACCAGCTCGGGGCGGAAAAGCTCAAGGGTTTCGTGATCGACCTGCGCAACAATCCGGGCGGTCTGCTCGATCAGGCGATCTCGGTGTCGGATGCGTTCCTGGAGAAGGGCGAGATCGTCTCCACCCGCGGTCGCAACCCCGAGGAGACGCAACGCTTCAACGCGCGTCCCGGCGACCTGACCAAAGGCAAGCCGGTCATCGTGTTGATCAACGGCGGCTCGGCCTCGGCGTCGGAAATCGTCGCCGGCGCGCTGCAAGACCACAAGCGCGCGACTTTGGTCGGCACGCGCTCGTTCGGCAAAGGCTCGGTGCAGACCATCATCCCGCTCGGCGCCGGCAATGGCGCGCTGCGGCTGACCACGGCGCGCTACTTCACGCCGTCGGGCCGCTCGATCCAGGCCAAGGGCATCACGCCCGACATCGAGGTACTCCAGGACGTGCCGGAGGATTTGAAGGCGCGGACCGACACCAAAGGCGAGGCGTCGCTGCGCGGCCATCTCAAGGCGGAAGGCACCGAAGAGTCGGGCTCGCAGTCCTACGTGCCGCCGGATGAGAAGGACGACCGCGCGCTCAAGGAAGCGCTCGATCTCCTGCGCGGTGCCACGACCGATGCGGCGTTCCCGCCTAATCCCAAGGCCGCGGTTCCCAATTAAGCGGCGTTTTCTCGATGTGAAAGCGGGGCGGCTTCGAGCCGCCCCGTTTTTACGCCCGGGCCGGCGCCGAGCCTGCCGTGATAGAGTCCGCCCATGATTCGCCAGGGTATGATTTGCCGGGATTTGCCTAGAGCATGATCCGGAAAAGTGGATACCGATTTTCCGAAAAGATCATGCTCCAACGAAGAATCTAGACCTTGATCCGATTCAACTTGATCGGATTATGGTTTAGGGAATCTGCCGCATGATGGCCGATGACCTGAGCGCGCCGTTGGGCCAGGAACCGCCCAAACGCCCGCGTCAATTGCCCGTGAAGATGCCCCACGTCATCGCCACGGCGCTGGCGATCTTCCTTGGCGTGTTCGTGCTGTGGGCGCTGGTCGGCGACGATCCGTTCGGCGGCGAGCCGATGGTCGCCGTGCCGATCAATCTGCACGCCGCGACGGCGGCGAAGAAGCCGGACGTGGCAGACGCGCCGGAAACGACCGCTGCCGTGCGCGACCCGGTCCGCCGCGACGATTCGGTGGCGACGTCCGCGCCGGAGAGGCCGCCGGCCGGCAACACCAAGACCGTCACCATCATCGACGGCAAAACCGGTGCCCGCCAGGAAGTGGTGATCCCGGCCGCAGACAATACCGCCGGCATGGCCGATAGCCCGCCGCTCGATCAGAAATTCGTCGAGCTGACGGCGCACGGCGCCATTCCGAAAATCGCCAGCGACGGCATTCGCCCGGCGGAAGCATTTGCCCGGCCGGTGCAGCCGCTTCCCGGCAAGCCCGACGCGCCGCGCATCGCGCTGATCATCGGCGGCCTAGGCGTCAGCGCCAGCGCAACGGCCGAAGCCATCACCAGGCTGCCGGGCGCGGTGACGCTCGCTTTCTTGCCCTATGGCGCCGATATCGAGCGCTTTGCCGCACGTGCGCGGGGCGAAGGGCACGAGATCCTGCTGCAAGTGCCGATGGAGCCGTTTGGCTATCCGGACAGCGGCTCCGGTTCGCAAACGCTGATGACTTCGCTGATGCCGGAGCAGAACCTCGATCGATTGCACTTTGTGATGAGCCGCGTCCAGGGCTATGTCGGCATCGCCGGCGCCATGGGCGCGCGCTTCACCGCCTCTGAGCAGTCCCTCGCTCCGATCCTGCGTGAGACCGCTAAGCGCGGGTTGATCTTTGTCGACGACGGCTCCAATCCGCGCAGCCTCGCCGGCCGCATCGCCGGCGCCAATAATCTGCAATTCGCCAAGGCCGATGTGATGCTCGATGCCGTTCCCACACCGGCCGAGATCGACCGCGCGCTCGGCCGGCTGGAAACGGCGGCGCGCGAGCACGGCGTTGCCGTCGGCATTTCCGGGGGGCTGCCGGTGACGATCGAGCATATCGCCAAATGGGCAAAGGCGGCGGAGAGCCACGGCCTTCTCCTGGTTCCGATCACCGCCGTGGCGGTGAAGCGAATAGCGAGTGGCGAATAGCGAAATAGCGAATAGATTACCTCTCCTATCCGCTACTCACTGTTCGCTACCCGCCGATGGCATCCTTCGAAAATCTCCCATACCGCCCCTGCGCCGGCCTGACGGTGCTCAATCGCCGGGGCCTTGCTTTCGTCGGCCGCCGCGTTGACGGCCCCGAGCATGTGGACAACACGCATGTTTGGCAGATGCCGCAGGGCGGCATCGATGCGGGAGAAGACCCGTGGCCGGCGGGTTTGCGCGAACTCTACGAGGAGACCAACATCCGTTCGGTCGAACGTCTCGGCGAAATCGCCGAGTGGCTGACTTACGATATTCCGCGCGACATCGTCGGCCAGGCGTGGAACGGCAAATACCGCGGGCAGACGCAGAAGTGGTTCGCGCTGCGCTTTACCGGCGACGAGCGCGAGATAGACATCGTGTATCCCGCGGGCGGCGCACACGCGCCCGAATTTGTGGAGTGGCGCTGGGAGAAGCTGCAAAACCTCCCCGATCTGGTCGTGCCATTCAAGCGCAAGATCTACGAGCGGGTGGTCGCGGAATTTTCGAAATACGCCTGAACTTTTGCAGGCGGCAAGGCGGCGTCGATGGACGAAGTCGCGGGTGCATGGGCGAACTTTTTCATCGCCGAAGTCGGCGCCGCGGCGGCGCTCAGCGGGCTGGTCATCGTCGCGATTTCGATCAACCTGCAGCGCATTCTCTCTTTTCCGCAATTGCCGGGCCGCGCCGCGGAGATGCTGATCTTGCTGGTCGGCGCGCTACTGGCATGCAGCTTCGCGCTGGTGCCCCGGTTAGCCGCTGAAAGTCTTTGGCGGCGAAATCCTCGGCGCGGGGTTATTGATGACGGTGGGCCGATTGTCATTCAGGCGCGGCAGATTCCGATCATGAAGACCCAGCCTTTGAGCTGGTGGCTCTGGCGCCATCTCATCGTGCTTTGCGCCGGGGTGCCGGTCTTAGTCGGCGGTTGCTTGCTGGTCGCGGGCGCAACCGGCGGGATCTACTGGGTCGCGACCGGCGTCATGGCGACGCTCGCTGCTACGGTCTGGAACGCCTGGGTCCTTCTGGTTGAGATTTTATGGTAGCTAGCACATGATCCGGAAAAGTGGGAACCGGTTTTCCGAAAAGATCATGAGCCACCAAAATGTAGAGCGCCAATCGATTCAATCTGAAGCGATTGCGCTCTAATGCCCCGCCGGCGCCGCGGCGCCGAGCGCATCCTGCAATGCCTTCAATTGCGCGAGATGGCGCGCAAGCTTGTCGCGCTCCGCCTCATCCTTGGCGTCGGCGATGTCTTCCTCGGCGTCCTTGATTTCCGCGCTCAAGGTCGCGAGATCGAAGCTCTCGCGCGCCACGGCGCGATCGGCGAGCACGGTGAGGCCGGCGGGGCCGACCTCGGCGAAGCCGCCGGTGACGACGACCGGCTCGCGCGCGCTGCCGCGATAGATGGTGACGATGCCCGGCCGCAGCACGGTGACCAGCGGCGCATGGCCGGCGAGAATGCCCATGTCGCCTTCGATGCCGGGCAAGTCCACCTGATCCACGTCGCCGGAAAACAGCACGCGTTCGGGCGAGACGAATTCGAAATGAAGTGCGTCAGCCATGGATTACGCCACTTCCGCGAGCTTCTTACCCTTTTCCACCGCTTGCTCGATGGTGCCGACCATATAGAAGGCGGCCTCGGGCAGGTGATCGTACTTGCCGTCGCATAGGCCCTGGAAGCCGCGGATGGTATCGGCGAGCTCGACGAACACGCCGGGCGAACCGGTGAACACTTCGGCGACATGGAACGGCTGCGACAGGAAGCGCTCGATCTTGCGGGCGCGGGACACCGTCAGCTTGTCCTCTTCGGAAAGCTCGTCCATGCCGAGGATGGCGATGATGTCCTGCAGCGCCTTGTAGCGCTGGAGGATCTGCTGCACGCGGCGCGCCACCTGGTAATGCTCCTCGCCGACCACCGCCGCGGAGAGCATGCGCGAGGTCGAATCGAGCGGGTCGACGGCCGGATAGATGCCCTTCTCGGCGATCGAGCGCGACAGCACCGTGGTGGCGTCGAGATGGGCGAACGAAGTCGCTGGCGCCGGATCGGTCAGATCGTCGGCCGGTACGTAGATCGCCTGCACCGACGTGATCGAGCCTTTAGTGGTGGTGGTGATGCGCTCCTGCAGCGCTCCCATGTCGGTAGCAAGCGTCGGCTGATAGCCGACCGCTGAGGGAATGCGTCCCAAGAGCGCCGACATTTCCGAGCCGGCCTGGGTGAAGCGGAAGATGTTGTCGACGAAGAACAGCACGTCCTGACCCTGGTCGCGGAAATATTCGGCGACGGTCAGGCCGGAGAGACCGACGCGGGCGCGCGCGCCCCGCGGCTGGTTCATCTGGCCGTTAACCAGCCCGCATTTCGATCCTTCCACCGAACCCTTGTGCGGGTCCTTGTTCACGCCGGATTCGATCATCTCGTGATAGAGATCGTTGCCCTCGCGCGTGCGCTCGCCGACGCCGGCAAAGACCGAATAGCCGCCGTGCGCCTTGGCGATGTTATTGATCAGCTCCATGATAATCACGGTCTTGCCCACGCCGGCGCCGCCGAACAGGCCGATCTTGCCGCCCTTGGCGTAAGGCGCCAGCAAGTCGACGACCTTGATGCCGGTGATGAGGATCGCCGCCTCGGTCGACTGCTCGGTGTAGAGCGGCGCATCCTGATGGATCGGGCGCGTCTCCTTATGCGGCACCGGGCCCGCCTCATCGACCGGTTCGCCGATCACGTTGATGATGCGGCCGAGCGTGCCGTCGCCGACCGGCACCACGATCGGTTGCCCGGTGTCGGCGACTTCCTGGCCACGTACCAGGCCTTCGCTGGTGTCCATGGCGATGGTGCGGACCGTGGATTCGCCGAGGTGCTGGGCGACTTCGAGCACCAGGCGGTTGCCCTGGTTCTTGGTCTCCAGCGCGTTGAGGATCGCCGGCAGGTGACCCTCGAAGCGCACGTCGACGACGGCGCCGATGACTTGGGTGATGTGTCCGACTTTGCTAGCCATCATGGTCCTCTTCACAAATTGGTTCACAGCGCCAGAGCTTTTATAGAGCTTCTGCGCCGGAAATGATCTCGATCAGTTCCTTGGTGATCATCGCCTGGCGAGTGCGGTTGTAGGTCAGCGTCTGCTTGCTGATCATCTCGCCGGCATTGCGGGTGGCGTTGTCCATCGCCGACATTTGTGCGCCGTAGAACGACGCGGCGTTTTCCAGCAGCGCCCGAAAAATCTGCACGGCGACGTTGCGCGGCAACAGGTCGTGCAGGATGTCTTCGGCTTCCGGCTCGTATTCGTAGGCAGCGCCGCCGAGCGCATCGGTCGCTTTCTCGTCGAACACCGGCGGAATGATCTGCTGCGCGGTCGGAATTTGCGCGATTACCGAACGAAAGCGCGAGAAGAACAGCGTGCACACGTCGAATTCGAAATTGTCGAAGCGCGCGATGATCTTCTCCGCGATCGTCTCGGCGTGCTCGAAAGTCAGCGTGCGCGCCGCGCGCAAATCGACCAGGTCGGCGATCTGGCTCGCATAGAGCCGGCGCAACTGATCGTAGCCTTTGCGGCCGACGCAGAAAAATTTCACTTCCTTGCCCTCGCGCATCAGCGCGCCGGCGCGCTCGCGCGCGAGCCGCACGATGGCGGTGTTGAACGGGCCGCAGAGGCCGCGTTCGGCGGTGCAGACGAGCAGAAGGTGCACGCCGTCATTGCCAGTGCCGCGCAGGAGTCGCGGAGCGGTTTCGGAACCAGCGACCGCGGCCGCGATATTGCCGAGCACCTTGTCCATTTGCGTGGCGTAGGGCCGCGCCGCCTCGGCGATCGCCTGGGCGCGGCGCAGCTTCGAGGCCGCGACCATCTGCATGGCCTTGGTAATCTTCTGCGTCGCCTTGGTGGCGGCGATGCGATTTCGGAGGTCTTTGAGCGAGGGCATTCTATTTACGTAAATGTCTTGGCGTAGCCTTCGACCGTCATCTTGAGCTTGCCGGCGGTGGCGTCGTCGAGGTCGCGCGTGTCGCGGATGGTCTTGAGGATTTCCGGGTTTTGGTTGCGCAACAGCCCGAGCAGGCCGTCCTCGAAGGCGCGCACCCGCGCCACCGGCAGCGGGTCGAGATAGCCGTTGACGCCCGCATAGATTACGCAGACCTGCTCCTCCATCTTCAGCGGCGAGAATTGCGGCTGCTTGAGCAATTCGGTGAGCCGCGAGCCGCGATTGAGCAACCGCTGCGTGGTGACGTCGAGATCGGAACCGAACTGGGCGAACGCCGCCATTTCGCGGTATTGCGCTAGTTCGCCCTTGATGCGTCCGGCGACCTTCTTCATCGCCTTCGTCTGCGCCGAGGAGCCGACGCGCGACACCGAAAGACCGACATTCACCGCCGGGCGGATGCCCTGATAGAACAGGTCGGTTTCGAGGAAGATCTGGCCGTCGGTGATGGAAATGACGTTGGTGGGAATGTAGGCCGACACGTCGTTGGCCTGGGTTTCGATCACTGGCAGCGCGGTGAGCGAGCCGGCGTTATGATCGTCGTTCATCTTCGCGGCGCGCTCCAATAGCCGCGAATGCAGATAGAAGACGTCGCCCGGATAGGCCTCGCGGCCCGGCGGCCGGCGAAGGAGCAGGGACATTTGCCGATAAGCGACCGCCTGCTTGGAGAGATCGTCGTAGATGATCACTGCGTGCATGCCGTTGTCGCGGAAATATTCGCCCATGGCGCAGCCGGAAAACGGCGCCAGGAATTGCATCGGCGCCGGATCGGATGCCGTCGCCGCGACTACGATCGAATAGTCGAGCGCGCCGTTCTCCTCCAAAACCTTGACGAACTGCGCCACCGTCGAGCGCTTCTGCCCGATCGCCACATACACGCAATAGAGCTTGACCTTCTCGTCGCCGGAGGCGTTGAGCGGCTTCTGGTTGAGGATGGTGTCGAGCGCGATCGCGGTTTTGCCGGTCTGGCGGTCGCCGATGATCAGCTCGCGCTGGCCGCGGCCGATTGGGATCAAGGCGTCGATCGCCTTTAATCCGGTCGCCATCGGCTCGTGCACCGACTTGCGCGGAATGATGCCGGGCGCCTTGACGTCGACGCGCGACCGCGCTTCGGCCTTGATCGGCCCCTTGCCGTCGATCGGATCGCCGAGGGCGTCGACGACGCGGCCGAGCAGCCCCTTGCCGACCGGCACCTCGACGATCGCGCGCGTGCGCTTGACCGTCTGGCCTTCCTTGATCTCGCGGTCAGAGCCGAAGATCACGATGCCGACATTGTCGATTTCGAGGTTGAGCGCCATGCCTTTGACGCCGCTCTCGAACTCGACCATCTCGCCGGCCTGCACGTTGTCGAGTCCGTAGACGCGGGCGATGCCGTCGCCGACCGAGAGCACCTGGCCGACTTCGGAAACTTCGGCCTCCTGGCCGAAATTTTTGATCTGCTCCTTGAGGATGGCGGAAATTTCCGCGGCGCGGATATCCATTAGCGTGCCTCTTTCATCGCGTGCTTGATGGCGTTGAGTTTGGTGCGGAGCGACGTGTCGATCATGCGGCTGCCGAGCTTGACCACGAGCCCGCCGATGATGGCGGGATCGATTTTGATGTCGAGATCGACGTCCTTGCCGCTGATCGCCTTGAGTGCGCTCTTGAGCGCGGCGATGTGATCGTCCTTGAGTTTCTCGGCCACTGTGATCTCGGCGGTGGCCTCGCCCTTATGCACCGCGACGAGCTCGCGGTAGCCGCGGATCATGTCGCGCGCCGCGAACAGCCGCCGATTGGCCGTCACCAGCTTGAGGAATTGTGCCGCCAGCCTGCCGATACCGGCGCGGTCGAGCACGGCGGTGAGCGCGTGCAGCTGCTCGTCGGCGGAAAACACTGGACTGCGCACCAGCCGGGCGAGGTCGGAGCTTTCGGCGATCAGCCCGTCGAAGCGCTCGACGTCCGCTTTCACCTGGTCGATGGCGTTGGCCTCGCGCGCCAGATCGAACAGCGCGGTGGCGTAGCGGCCGGCCATGCCTGACACAAGGGGTTCTTCGCGTGCCACGTCGCCTGCGTCTCGGGCTTCTTTTGGGTTGTTCCGCAAGACCCGCAACCGGCGCGTACGGTCGGCGCAAGCCTTTGGGATTCAGGCGGGACTCGGAATTTAGGAGGCAGCGGGAATGCCCCCGCGGCCCCGCGAAAATCGCGAGTTTGCTAACATACCGCGCGTTGCGGTGCAACACGGCGAAACTCATGGCACGGCGGAAAAAAGGCAGACGGTACTTTGCTTGCGCGGCCGGGTTCGCTCATGCAGGTTACCAGGCGACGCCGGGCTTCCCACGATGTCCACTTATGCAAGCCGAGACGGCCCTAGGGCCGGCGGCATCGCCAGGCTCCTTTGCCTGCTTTTTCTCGCTGGCGTCGCCATGCGCCTGACGCTCCTGGCGATGCCGCCGGTGATCCCGCTGGTGCACGAAGAGCTGCGCATGTCGGAGACGCAGATCGGGCTCCTGATCGGCCTGCCACTCGCGGTCTTCGCCATCGCCGCCGTGCCCGGATCGCTGCTCATCGCCCGCATCGGCGCCAATCTGGCGGCGATCCTCGGCATGGCGCTGGCGGCGATTGCCGGCGCTTGCCGCGGCGCCGCGATCGATGTCTGGACGCTGTATGCGGCTGCGATTGCGGCCGGCTTCGGCATCGCCGTCATGCAGCCGGGCATGCCGGTCCTGGTGCGCGAGTGGCTGCCCGAGCGCATCGCGCTCGGCACCATCGCCTATTCAAGCGGCATGGTGATCGGCGCGACCGTGCCGCCGGCACTGACCCTGAGTTTTGTCTTGCCGCTGACCGGCGGCTCGTGGCGGCTCGATCTCCTGTTCTGGGCGCTGCCGGCCGCCCTCATCGCGTTGGTGTTCTTTCTCTTGAGCCCGAAGGACCGCGCGCGCGATCGCAAGTTCGACGACGCGCCGGACGCGGTCGGGGGATTGTGGCGGCCCGACTGGAAGAATCCGCTGGTCTGGCTGCTCGGCTTCGCCTTCGGCACCAACAGCGGTCCATTTTTCGCCGCCAACGCTTTTCTCGGCGACTATCTCGCCAGCCGGGGACAAGCGGACCTCTTCGGCTCGGCGTTGAGCGCGCTCAACGGCGCGCAAATCCTGGGCCTCGTCGTCCTGATCCTGATGGCGGGGCGCTTGCAGCGGCGGGCGTGGCCGTTTCTCGTGTTCGGCCCCGCCATGTTGGCGGCTTTCCTCGGATTGATCTTCCTGGGGTCGCCGCTCGCGATCGTGCTCTGCGCCGCGGTGGTCGGCGTCTCCACGTCGATCACCATGACCGCGGTTCTGGCGCTGCCGCCGCTGCTCGCGGCGCCTGCCGACGTGTCGCGCACCGCCGCCGGCATGCTCACAATCAGCTATATCTGCGCCATTGCGATTCCGACCGCCTGCGGCGCGCTGTGGGACCTGAGCGGCAAGTCGTGGACCACGTTCGTTTTGCCGTGCCTTTGCTGTGTCGGCCTCACCGTCATCGGCGCCGTCGCCGCACGCCATCGATCGGCCGCTGAAAAATTCTCCGCCCGATGGGCATAATGCCGCCATGACCGTGCGACCGAAGAAATCCGGAACGAGAAAGAGGGCGCCGCGGCGCATGCTGCCGACCGACCGCATCGCCTATTCGGCGATCGGCGAGCGGCCGCAGCTCACGCTGCCCGACGGCGCCTGCATGGCAGTGTGGGTCGTCGTCAATGTGGAGGAATGGGACCCGACGCAACCGATGCCGCGCACCGTGCTCACGCCGCCCGCGGGCGGCTCGCCGATGCCGGACGTGCCCAACTGGGCCTGGCACGAATACGGCAATCGGGTCGGCTTCTGGCGCTTCGTCGAGCTTTTCGACGAATTCGTCATCCCCGCCGTGCTGGCGATCAACGGCTCGGCGCTTGCCGCCTATCCGCCGATCGTGCGCGCGGCGGTTGAGCGCAAGTGGGAGTTCATCGGCCACGGCTTCACCCAGCGCAACATGCAGAAAGTGAAGAACGAGCGCGCCGATATCCGCAAAACGCGCGACGCGATCCTGCGCGCGACCGGCAAACCGCCGCGCGGCTGGCTCGGCCCCGGCCTCACCGAAACCTGGAAGACGCCCGACATTCTGGCCGAGGAGGGCTACGACTACGTCGCCGACTGGGTGCTCGACGAGCAGCCGGTGTGGCTGAAGACGCGAGGAAAGCCGATCCTCAGTGTGCCCTACACGCAGGAATGCAACGACGTCGCCATGATGCTGATTCAGCACCACAAAGCGAGCGAGTATAGCGAGCGCGCGCTCGATCAATTCGAGCAGATTTATGCTGATGCCGCCCGATCGGCGCGGGTCATGGCGCTGGTCGTGCATCCCTACATCATGGGCGCGCCGCACCGGCTGAAATATCTGCGCCGCGTGTTCGAGGGGATCCGCAACCGGAGCGGCGTGAAGTTCTGGACCGGCGCCCAGATCGCCGACTGGTATCGCGCCGCCGGACCGAAGCCGCCATGAGCGTCGGCGAACGCAGCGGAGTTGAACGGGGAGCAAAAGCCGGCGACATCCAGGCGCGGCTGATGCTGGTCGTTCTCTTCTTGATCTGGGGCGTCACCTGGCCGGCGATGAAGATCGCTCTCGGCGGGATTCCGCCCTTAAGCATGCGCAGCATGACGGCCGCGCTTGGTGCGGTGACGCTCTTTCTGATCTGCCTCGTCATGCGCCGCAGCTTCCGCCTTCCCGGCGCGCAGGCTTGGGGCCACGTCGTGATCGCTTCGCTGTTGAACGTCGTCGGCTTCAGCCTGTTCAGCGCCTTTGCCCTTATCGCCGCGGCCACGTCGCGCGTCGCCATCCTCACCTACACATTCCCGATCTGGACGGGGTTGCTGGCTTGGCTGGTGCTCGGGGAGCGGCCGACAAAAATCCAGGCGATCGCTTTCGCCCTGTGCGCTTTCGGGCTTGCGATCCTGATTTATCCCTTGGCGGCGGCGAGTATTCCTTTGGGAGCCCTGTTCGCCGTCGCCTCGGGCCTGAGCTGGGGAGCCGGCACCGTCTATCTCAAATGGGCCCGCATCCAGGCCGACCCCATGGGGGTGGCGAGCTGGCAGCTGACGATCGCGTTCTTCTTCATCGCCTTCTGTATGCTCGGCTTTGACGGCGGGCTCGATCTCAGCAATGCGCATCCGAACGCGCTGCTTGGCGTCGCGTTCGCCGGCATTATCGGCAACGGTATCGCGTACGGGCTGTGGTTCGTCATCGTCGGGCGGGTGCCGGCGGCGACCGCGTCGCTCGGCATCCTCGGCATTCCGGTGATTGGCGTTCTTTCCTCGGTCCTCATCCTCGGCGACCGCCCGACGGTCCCCGACATGATCGGCTTCGCCTTGATCTTTGCCGCGTCCGCCTGCGTGCTGCTGGCGCCGCCCGCGCCGGCCGTAAAATCCAAAGTCGTTACGCCTTGATCCGCCGCGTCAGTTCGACGATGCGCGCGACCATGGCGCTCTGCGGATCGATGAGCGCATCGATGACGGCGAAGTGGTGGCCGGGGAACTCCGCGTAGCGCGTATCCGCGCCTGCCTGTCGCCAGGTTTCGGCCATGGTCCGGCTCTGGCGCTTGAATTCGCCGGTTTCGAGATCGCCGACCACGGTGTCGAGCGCGCGCGCGGCCGGGACCGGCCAGAACAGCGGCGAAACGCGGCGCGCGTCTTCGGCGGTGAGGCGCAAATCCTGATTCATGGCGAGGCCGACAAGCTGCGTCAGATCGAACACGCCAGAGATGGAATAGCCGGCGGCCACGAGATCGGCCGGCGCTCGCGGATAGAGCGCGTGCCAATCGGTCGCGACCATGGCGGCCGCCAGATGCCCGCCGGCCGAATGGCCGTATACCAGCACGCGCCGGCCGAAGCGCTGCCAGAGGAAAATGCAGGCGCGGCGAATTTGCTCGATGATGTCCGCAAGCGTCATCATCGGGCAAAGATCATAACCGGCGACTGCGACGGCGATGCCGCGCTCGTTGAGGCCGCGCGCCATGTGGCTCGATGACGAAGGATCGTGGGAACGCCAATAGCCGCCGTGGATATACATGGCGAGCGGCGCCTTTTCGCCTGCTTCCGGCAGGAATAGATCGATGAACTGGCGCGGCGTGTCGCCGTAGGACAGGCCGAGCTCGGCGCGGTCGCGCTTGAGCATTTCGGCGCGATAAAGCTCCGCGTCGCGCGCCCAGCGCAGAAAAATCTCCGGATGCTCCGGCACGCGGGCGCGAAGGTTGTACTCTGTCTCGTAATCGACGGCGGCCATCGGGGTTTCCAGCGGCTTGCGCGACATTGGGGCAAGGGCGTTGCGCAGGCAAGCGATGCGACATAGAAAAGATCATTCCCAATAAAGGTTGCATATGAAGGTCGACGGCAAATCCATGCGCAGCATCTGGCTCGAGCCGGACGGCTGGGCGGTCGGGGTGATCGACCAGACGGCGCTGCCGCATCGTTTGCAGATCGCGCGGCTCACTACGCTTGCGGAGGCCGCGCATGCGATCCGCGCCATGGTGATCCGCGGCGCGCCGCTGATCGGGGCCACCGCGGCCTATGGTGTTGCTCTCGCGGTGCGCGAGGATGCCTCCGACGAGGCGCTCGAGCGCGCTTACGTTACGCTTTTCGCCACGCGCCCGACCGCGATCAATCTCAAATGGGCGCTCGACGAGATGATTGCCGCTTTGCGCAACCGGCCGCGTGCGGAGCGCCAAGCCGCAGCCTATCGGCGCGCCGCCGAAATCTGCGAGCAGGATATCGCCATCAATACCGGCATCGGCCGCAGCGGCCTGCCGCTGATCGAGGCGGTGGCGGCGCGCAAGAAGCCCGGCGACCGGGTCAACGTGCTCACCCACTGCAACGCCGGTTGGCTCGCCACGGTCGATGTCGGCACCGCCACCGCGCCGATCTACATGGCGCACGACCAGGGAATCGCCATTCACGTCTTCGCCGACGAAACGCGCCCGCGCAATCAGGGCGCCTCGCTCACCGCCTGGGAGCTCGGCCAGCACGGCGTGCCGCACACGCTGATCGCCGACAATACCGGCGGCCATCTGATGCAGCACGGCATGGTCGATCTGGTCATCGTCGGCACCGACTGCGTCACCGCCAATGGCGACGTCTGCAACAAAATCGGGACCTATTTGAAGGCGCTCGCCGCCCGCGACAACAACGTGCCGTTTTATGTCGCGCTGCCGGGGCCGACCATCGACTTCAGCATCGCCGACGGCGTCGCCGAGATACCGATCGAAGAGCGCGGCGCCGACGAAGTGGCGACGATGACCGGGCGCACCGCCGACGGTCGCATCGAGACCGTGCGCATCGCGCCCGCCGGCACCCCCGTCGCCAATTACGGCTTCGACGTGACGCCGGCCCGGCTCGTCACCGGGCTGATCACCGAGCGCGGTGTGATCGCGGCGTCGCGCGCGGCGCTGGCGGGGGCTTTTCCCGAGCGCGCCGGCGCGGCAAAATGACCCTCAACGTAGAGTCGTGGTCGCTGTGGGGTGCGTGCTTTGCGTAAGCTCGAAGGCCGGCTTGGGCCAAATCCGCCGCTTCCTGGAATCGTGACGATGAACGTCAATCTGCTGCCGGCGGCGCCGCCGGTCGATGGACGGCAATCGCCCACCGCGCTTGCCGTCGCGCGCGGCACCGCGCGCTTTTTGCACGCGCTCGGCTATTGCGTGGTGAGCGAGCTGCCGCTGCCTTCCGGACGCCGCGCCGATTTGGTGGCGCTCGGCGGCGACGGAGAAATTCTCATCGTCGAGATCAAGTCTTCAGTCGCCGATTTTCGCGCCGACCAGAAATGGATGGATTACCGGCTGCACTGCGACCGGCTGTTCTTCGCCACCATCGCCGACGTCCCCTGCGAGATATTTCCCGCCGATGCTGGCCTGATCGTCGCCGACGCCTTCGGCGCGTCGATCGTATGCGAGGCGCCTGAGCATCGGCTTGTTCCGGCGTGCCGCAAGACCGTGATGCTTCGCTTTGCGCATGCCGCGGCGTTACGCTTGCAGGCGCTGGCCGACCCGCAAGGGCCTTACGGCGGCGAGATTTAGAAGTCGCGTTTGGCGGGCGCGGCGGCGCGGGAGCACGCGAACGCAGCGTGCAGGAACTGACACGCCGTCGGCGCGACAATTTTGGTGATCGCGGCCGCGGCACGCCGCTATACAGACCGCCACCGTTGCGGTTAAATAAAAAGTTGAGATTGCAACGATGACCACGGGGAGGAGATCATGCGCCAGATGCGCGGGATAAAGCTTTGCGGCTTGGCGATGCTCGGTCTTGCACTCGGCGTCGGCGCGGCCTCCGCCGAGGACAAGACTTTCGAACTCAAGCTCTCGCACTGGGTGCCGCCCTCGCATCCGCTGCAGAAGGCGCTGGAGGATTGGGGCTCGTCGATCGAGAAAGATTCCGGCGGCACCATCAAATACAAGGTTTACCCGGCGCAGCAGCTCGGCAAGGCGTTCGACCATTACGACATGGCGCGCGACGGCATCGCCGACGTCACCTATGTCAGTCCCGGCTATCAGCCCGGCCGCTTCCCGATCTTCGACGCCGGCAATCTGCCGTTCATGATGGCCAACGCCAAAGGCGGCTCCGAAGGGCTCGACGTCTGGTATCGCAACTACGCCGCCAAGGAGATGAAGGACATCAAGTTTTGCTTCGCCTTCGCCCACGATCCCGGCACGTTCCATTCGCGCACCAAGAAGATCATAGTGCCGGCCGACATCAAGGGCATGAAGATCCGCCCGGCGCACGCCACCATGGCTTCGCTGGTTACCGAACTCGGCGGCACCAATGTGCAGGCTTCGGCGCCGGAAGTGCGCGACGTTATCGAGAAGGGCGTGGCCGACGCGGTCACCTTCCCGTGGGGCTCGATCGTGCTGTTCGGCATCGACAAGGTGACGAAGTACCACGTGGAAATGGCGCTCTATGCGACGAGCTTCGTCTGGGTGATGAACAAATCGACCTATGCGCAGATGTCGCCTTCGCAGCAGAAGGTGATCGACGACCATTGCAACACGCAATGGGCGGAACGTGTCGCCTCGCCCTGGGCGGACTTCGAGCACGACGGCATCGCCAAGCTCAAGGCCGAACCCGGCCAGGAAGTCTATGCGATCACCGACGCGCAGCTCGACGAGTGGAAAGCCGCAGCCGGGCCGGTAGTACAGAACTGGGCCAATGCGGTGAAAAAGACCGGCAACGATCCGGACGCCGTTCTCAAGGAGCTGAAAGCGGATCTCGCCAAATACAATTCGGGATACTGACAATATCGGTTGGTCCACAAACAATATCAGTTGGTACACAAAAGCTGCTGAGGAGAGAACGGATGCAACGGACGCGCCCCAAGGCATTCGCCTTTGCTGCGCTGGCATTATTACTTGGCTTCGGCAGTGGGTCCGCACAGGACAAAACGTTCGAGCTTAAAATCTCGCATTGGGTGCCGCCATCGCACCCCTTGCAGAAGGCCATGCAAGATTGGGGTGACGAGGTTCTAAAAGCTTCGAACGGCACCATCACCTACAAAATCTACCCTGCGCAACAACTCGGCAAAGCGTTCGACCACTACGACATGGCGCGCGACGGCATCGCGGACCTTGTCTACGTCAATCCGGGCTACCAGCCAGGGCGCTTTCCGATTATTGCCGCGGGCGAGCTGCCGTTCCTGGTCGGCAACGCCAGAGGCGGCAATCGAGCGATCGACGCCTGGTACCGCAAATATGCCGCGACCGAGATGAAGGACGTTCATTATTGCTTTTCCTTCGTGCTTGATCCGGTGGCTTGGCACTCCACCAACAAAAAGATCACGATGCCCGGCGACATTCGCGGCATGAAGGTGCGGCCGGCTCAAGGTACCATCGCCGCCTGGGTCACGCTGCTCGGCGGCACCAACGTGCAGTCGAGCGCGCCCGAGGTCCGCGACGTTCTCGCCAAGGGCGTCGCTGACGCTGTCACCTTCCCTTGGGGGTCGATGCTGCTGTTCGGCATCGACAAGGTAACCAAGTACGACATGGATGAGCCGCTCGGCTCGGTCATGTTTCAATTTCTGATGAACCCGGCGACCTACGCGGCCATGTCACCATCGCAAAAAAAGGTGATCGACGATCATTGCACCAGCGAATGGGCTGGCCGGTTCGCCGATCCTTGGGTCGACTTCGAACATGATGGCTTGGCGAAGATCAGAGCCGAGCCCGAGCACGAAGTCTACAAGATCACCGACGAGCAACTCGCCGAGTGGAAAACGTCGGCGGAGCCGCTGAAGGAGAAATGGGCCGCCGGGGTGAAGAAAGCGGGCGGCGATCCCGATGCGATCTGGATCGAGTTGCAAGCATCGCTGAAACACTATGACGCCGGGTTCTGAAAGATCGCAGCCATGGCGAACCCGGAATCTGCGCCGATGTCGACAGCGCCCGCGCGCAACACCATGGACCGCTTCATCAACGGTATCGAGCTGATCGCCGCGTTCTTCATCGGCCTCGTCGCCGTCGATATCTTCGTCTCGGTGCTACTGCGCTATTTCTTCAGCGTGCAGATTCCCGACAGCTACGATTTCGGCCGGCTCCTGCTCGGCATCGTCATCTTTTGGGGCATCGCGGCGACGTCCTATCGCGGCAACCACATCACCGTCGATCTGCTCTACGCCAATGTCGGCCCCCGCATGCAGCGTTTTATCGACGTGTTCGCCACGCTGGTGCTGCTCTTCGTGGTGACGGTGCAGACCTATACCCTGTTCGACAAGGTCACAAGCACCTACGCCGAGAACGTATCCACGTTCGATCTGCGCCTGCCGGTGTGGCCGTTCTTTCTGGTCTCCTGGCTCGGCGACGTGTCGGCGGTGCTGCTGATAGCGGTGCGCACCTATCGGCTGATCTTCCATCCCGAGCTTCTGGGCGGCCGCTACCAGATCAAGGCGGTCGAATGACCTGTAAATCCACGAGGCTCATTTGAGCGCCGATGTCGTCGCCATCATCGGCTTTGTCGTCTTGTTCGGCCTGATGCTGCTCCGCGTGCCGGTGGGCATGGCGATGGGCCTCGTCGGCGTCTGCGGCTTTGCCTACCTCGTCGGCGGCGGCCCGGCGCTCAAGATCGTCGGCCACACCTCGATGCGTACGGTGACCGACTACACGTTCGGCGTCATCCCGATGTTCCTGCTGATGGGCGCGTTCGTGTCCAATTCCGGCATGAGCCGGGAGTTGTTCCGCGCCGCCAACGCCTTCGTCGGGCATTTCAAGGGCGGCCTCGGCATCGCCACCATTGCGGCTTGCGCCGGCTTTGCCGCGATTTCGGGCTCGTCAGTGGCGACTGCCGCGACTTTCGCAACCGTTGCCTATCCGGAAATGCGCCGCTACGACTATCCGAAATCTTTCGCCACCGGTGTGATCGCCGCCGGCGGCACGCTCGGCGCCATGCTGCCGCCTTCGACGGTGCTCGCGGTCTACGGCATCATCACCGAGCAGGATATCGGCAAGCTGTTCATCGCCGGGATCATTCCCGGATTGCTGGCCGCCTCGATGGACATGCTCACGGTCGTGGTCATCGGCCGGCTGCGGCCGACTTTCTTGCCCTCGGCGCCGCGCCATTCCTGGAAGGAACGCGCCGCCGGCCTGCGCGACATCTGGGCGATGCTGCTGCTCTTCGTCTTCGTCATCGGCGGGCTTTATGGCGGGCTGTTCACGCCGACCGAGGCCGGCGGCATGGGGGCGGTCGGCGCGCTCTTGATCGGCGTCCTGCGCGGCAAGCTGTCACGCCCGGAAATCCGCCGCTCGCTGTTGCAGGCGGTGCGCACCGCCGCCGCCGTGCTCACTGTGTTGATCGGCGCGCTCTTGTTCGGCTATTTCCTCACGGTGACGCAGACGCCGCAGAAGGTCACCGCCTTCCTCACCGGGCTGGGGCTGGGGCGCTACGGGGTGCTGACGCTGATCATGCTGATGTACATCGTGCTCGGTTGCCTCATGGATGCGCTCGCCATGATCATCCTCACTATCCCGATCATCTTCCCGGTAATCACCCAGCTCGGCTTCGATCCGATCTGGTTCGGCGTCATCATCGTCATGACCGTCGAGCTTGGGCTCATTCATCCGCCGGTGGGCATGAACGTCTTCGTCATCAAAAGCGTGGTGCAGGACGTGACCTTCTCGACCATTTTCGTCGGTGTGCTGCCGTTCATCGTCACCGATCTCATTCGCTTGGTTATACTGATTGCGTTTCCCATTCTGGCACTTTGGCTACCCTCGCATATGTGAGAAGAAAACATGGATCTGAAGCTTTCCGGGCGCAGCGCGCTGGTCACCGGCGGTTCGAAGGGCATCGGGCTTTCCGTCGCGCAATGGCTGGCACGCGAGGGCGTGAATGTTTGCCTGGTGGCGCGCTCGGCCGAGCGCCTGGAGCAGGAGGCCGCCGCCTTGCGCAAGAAGGCGACGGGGGTGACGGTGCGCACGCTTGCCGCCGATCTCGCCGATGCGGCCGCCCGCGATCGCGTCGCCGCGGCCATTCCCGACGTCGACATTTTGGTCAACAATGCCGGCGCCATTCCCGGCGGTTCGATCGATCAGGTCGACGAGCCGGCCTGGCGCGCCGCCTGGGACCTCAAAGTGTTTGGCTATATCGGCCTGACGCGGCTCTATTTGCAAAAAATGAAAGCGCGCCGCCGCGGCGTCATCGTCAACATCATCGGCGCCGGCGGCGAGCGATTGGATTACGGCTATATCGCCGGGGCGGCGGGCAATGCGGGCTTGATGGCGCTGACCCGCGCGCTCGGCGGCACCAGCCCCGAATTCGGCGTGCGCGTGGTCGGTGTCAATCCGGGGCCGGTGGCGACCGACCGCCTCGAAGTGTTGGGCCGCAAGCGCGCCGCCACGCTCTTCGGCGATGCCGACCGGTGGCGAGAGACTTTCGCCGACATGCCGTTCGGGCGGCCGGCGACATGCGACGAGATTGCTGCCACCGTCGCGTTCCTGGCGTCCGACCTTTGCTCGTATACCAGCGGCACGATCGTCACCATCGACGGCGGGCTCACCCACCGCAGCCAGCTGCCGTAGCGAGTGACGTCGATTAATTCCGGCCGCCGCTGGCCAACACGGCGCGCGTGGCGCGGTCCGGCCCGAAATCGTCGACGTTGTCGATGGCGAGAAGATCGGCAAGCCGGGTGCGCGCGCGGTTGACGCGGCTCTTGATGGTGCCGACGGCGCAGCCGCAGATGGCGGCGGCGTCTTCGTAGGAGAAACCCGACGCGCCCACCAGGATGAGCGCCTCGCACTGATCAGACGGCAGCTTGGCGAGCGCCGCGCGGAATTCGTTGAATTCAACCCGTCCGGTCTGCTCCGGATGCGATTTGAGCGTCTCGGCGTATCGGCCGTCGGCGTCCTCGACCTCGCGCCGGCGCTTGCGATATTCCGAGCGGAACAGGTTGCGCAGAATCGTGAACAGCCACGCCGGCATGTTGGTGCCGGGCTGGAAAGAGTCGATGTGCGCGAGCGCGCGCAGCAGCGTCTCCTGCACCAGGTCGTCGGCGCGGTCGATATTGCCGCACAGCGAAATGGCGAACGCTCGCAGGCTCGGTACGGTGCCCAGCACCTGGTCGCGTATGGCGGGATCGAGCTTCATGCCACCCCATCGTCTTGATCACTGAGCTTACGAACGAGATCGGCGATGTGCGGCGGGACGCCCTGGCTGACCACTTCGTCATACAGCGCCCGCAATTGCTGTCCGATTCGGGCCTGCACTTCCCGTCCGAGCCGTACCTCGCTCTTGCGTTGCGTCCTACCCATCGCATCCCGGTCTTCCGCCTTGGCCTCGTTCGAGGCCGGCGGTTGGAGGTTAACTGTCTTACTCGTCTTCATTTTTCGTCACGCCCCCGTGCCACTATGTCCGCTATTCGCATGGCCTTTGACCCCGATCGCTGCCCACCAACGCCGGTCTTCGGCGTTGGTTCCGTGCTCTGGAACCATGTTTGCACGAGGGCGTTTTAGCCAATAGCCTCGGGAATCTGGAAGGGGAGGGTCCTTTTGTCGACATCACAATCGGTCGTTCAGCATCTGCCGTTTTTGCGCCGTTACGCCCGCGCGCTGACCGGCCACCAAGCCTCCGGGGACGCCTATGTGGCGGCCACTTTGGAATCGCTTATCGCCAGCCCTCAAATCCTGGAATCCGCGCCAAATCAACGGGTTGCCCTTTACAAACTGTTCACGAAAATCTGGAATTCGGTGGCCGTGAACGGCAAGCCCGACGCCGCCGTGCCGCATCTCACTGCCGAACAGCATCTCACGCAGATCACGCCACGTCCCCGCCAGGCATTCCTGCTGGTGGCGCTCGAGGGCTTTTCGGAGGAAGACGCAGCCCAGATCCTCGACTGCGATTTGGCCACCCTGCGCGGCCTGGTTGAAGAATCCGGCCGCGAACTTGCCGCCGAAATCGCCACCGACGTGCTCATCATCGAGGACGAAACCTTCATCGCCATGGACATCGAGGCGCTGGTGGAGAGCCTCGGGCACCGGGTTATTGGCGTCGCCCGGACCCACACCGAGGCCATCGCGCTCGCCCGCCAGAAGCGGCCCGGGTTGATCCTCGCGGACATCCAGCTCGCCGACGGCAGCTCCGGCCTCGATGCGGTAAACGAGCTGCTCCGCACCTTCGAGGTGCCGGTGATATTCATTACCGCGTACCCCGAGCGTTTCCTCACCGGCCAGCGGCCAGAGCCGGCATTTCTCATCGCCAAGCCGTTCCAGCTTGCGGTGGTCTCGGCTGTGGCGAGCCAGGCGCTGTTCTTCGGGCGCAAGGCGCGGCAGCGCGAGCGGCAGCCCACGGCGTAGCTCTCTCCCGTCTCTTACTGCGGGTCCGGGCACGGGCTTTAGCCCGCGGACCCGCAATCTATTCTGCCCGGAATCGCCTGCCGGAAAAAATTAGGGCGCAGCCGATCGGTCCATCGGCTGCGCCCACGATGACCGGCCAAGCACGGGGGGAGGGGGGAAAGGATGGCCGGTCGCGACGATAAACCGCGACGGCGTGATTTGTTCCGCCTCCGCCTCCGTCCGCGATTGCTTTGTCACACAACCGTGAGCGTCGCCTTCACAAGCCCGTGAGACGGTGTTCCGCGCGGAACTCCCCTCGTCGGCCCACGTTCCTCATCGCGGAAGCGCGTGGGGGGATCGTGCGAGTGTGTCGGAGACGATCCAATGAACGATGTGTTTTTTGTTCGCGTCGTTGGCGTGATGCTGGCGGCGTTCACCGCGAGCTTTATTTCATTTCCGACATTCCCCAGCACCGGCGTGCTCACGTTGGCCCCGGCGCCATCGGTCAACCGTACGCTCAAGGGAGATCGGCTGCCGTCGGTGAGTCCGGCGGTATGGTCGCATGAGCTTGGATCGCCGGCCGGGCCGGTGTCGCCCGCGCATCCGGCGTCGGGCGGCAAAGTTCCGGTTGGATGCGAAACCGCGTTTAGCCCGATTTCCGCGCCGCACCTCGCCAACGTCTTCCGCCGTTGCGTGGTCTGAAAATATTGTTGCAAATAATTTGCCAGTTATTTGATCAAAAAGCGCCGCGCATAACGGCGGCGCTTCGCACGGAACCTTTAACGTCCACCGGCGATTGATAAACGGAACTCAACGAGCGGAGTGTTTCATGTCGGCAGACAAGCTGCCACGGCACGCCTGCACCGCGGCTCTCTGTGCAGCCTTCGCCACTCTCCCGGTCGGTCTGGCCTCTGCGCAATCGCTTTCAGACAATTTCAGCGGTCGGGACGTCGCGGTATTGCGCGACGTTGCGCAACCGCCGGAACAGGCGCGCGTGGCGACCGCCGGCGATGAGCTGGCTGCGCCGTTACGGCGGCAGATCGTCTCCTACACCGGCGCCGAGCCCGCCGGCACGATCATGATCGATACGGCGCACACCTTCCTTTATTTGACGCTCGGCGACGGCACGGCGCTGCGTTACGGCATCGGTGTCGGGCGCAAAGGCTTCACTTGGTCGGGCGTCGAGAAGATTTCGCGCAAGTCCGAATGGCCCGACTGGATTCCGCCGGCCGAGATGATCGCGCGCCAGCCCTATCTCCCGCGCTGGGTCGGCGGCGGACCGGGCAATCCGCTCGGCGCCCGCGCGCTTTATCTGGGCAACACCGACTACCGCATCCACGGCACCAACAGTCCGGCTTCGATCGGCAAGCACGTCTCCAGCGGCTGCATCCGCATGCGCGACGCCGACGTGATCGATCTTTATGATCGTGTCGGCATCGGCACCAAAGTCGTGGTGCTGCCGAACGATCAGCGCGCCATTGCGGCCGATAATCAAAAGGAAATCTCGCAAAAAGAGGTGTCGATCGAAGGCGGCCCCGGCGCGATGACCGCGAGGGTCGCGGTGCGGCCCGCGACCGCAATGCCCGGCGCCGACGCCGCCGAGCGGTTGCCGCCGCGCGCCGAATTGCGCAACAATCCGACGGCGTTCGGCCTCTATTAGACGGCGGGCCGTGGCGCGCGTTGCGCGTCCATTCATCGCCAGAGGGCGCGAGCGAAACCCGACGCGCGGCTCCCTTGTTTTCCCGTAAGTAGTCCCAATCTCGCCCTTGACCCCCGATGGGGCGAGGTCGAACTGTAAACGTATGGACAGGCCCGAGGTCAAAAGCACGCCAACTACGGAACCGGATCCGGCGCCGAAACGGACCGCGGCGGCGATCTTTCCGGATTTTGCCACGGTCGGCGTTGCGCTCGAAGCCGGACAGATCGGCGTCTGGTCCTGGGACGTTGCCACCAACGTGGTGACTTGGTCGACCAACCTTGAGTCGATTTACGGCCTGTCTCCCGGCACTTTCGACGGCACTTATTCATTTTTTGAACGCGACATCCATGAGGAGGATCGCACCAAGGTTTTGGACGCCGTCGGCGAGGCGCTGCGCACCGGCGGACCGTACAGGGTGCGTTATCGGGCGGCGCCCCGCCAAGGGCGGAGCGCGCTGTGGATCGAGGCGAGCGGGACGGTGATGATGAAGGACGGCGTGCCGGAACGCATGGTCGGCCTTTGCCAGGACGTTACCGAGCGGGTGAACCTGCAAGAGGAATTGCGCAGCCGCGCCAAACAGGAAGAGGCGCTCGCCCAGCTCGGCGAGCGCGCATTGGTCGAAACCGATCTTGAAAAGCTACTGACCGATGCGGTGAGCACCGTCGCACTCACGCTGTCGGTTGAATTCGTCAAAATCCTCGAGCTTCTTCCCAGCGCCGACGAGCTTCTTTTACGCGCCGGGTTCGGCTGGAAGCGCGAGCTCCTCGGCACGGTCCTGGCGATGACGGAGCCCAACACCTATGCTCGCTTTACGTTGGATACCCCTGCGCCGGTTGTCATCGCCGATTTCGCGACTGAAAAAAGGTTTGAGGTCGCCCAATATCTCAAGGACCACAACTGCGTCAGCGGCATGCATGCGACGATCGCCGGCCGCGACGGGCGCGCCTTCGGTATTCTCGGCGTCGCCACCATCAGGAGGCGCCACTTCAGCGCGCAGGACGCCTCTTTCGTGACGGCAGTCGGCAATTTGCTCGCCGGCGCCATTCAACGCCGGCAGCTGGAGCAGCGCCACGAATTGATGATCCGCGAGTTGCGCCATCGCTCCGGCAATCTATTTTCGCAGTTGCTGGCGCTGTTCTCGCAGACCGCGAAGAATTCGCGGAACATGGCCGAGCTGGTTAGCAAATATCAGGCGCGCGTGCTCGCGCTTGCCAACGCGCACCGGCTGATCACCGAAGCCGGCTGGAAATCGACGCCGCTCACCGAGCTGTTGCGTGTCGTACTCGGCCCTTATCTCGACCGCACCACCTTCGTCGGCCCCCAGGTCGATCTCGAGCCGGACCCGACTTTCAGCCTAAGCGCGGCTTTGCACGAACTGGCCGTCAACGCTATCAAATACGGCAGCCTGTCGCGGCCGCAGGGAAAGCTGGAGCTGAGCTGGTCGGTGGCGCGCACGCGGCGCGGTCTGATGCTCACCTTCGATTGGGTCGAGCGCAACGGGCCGCCGGCGCGACGGCCGCGACGGAGCGGATTCGGCACGCGGTTGATCGGGATGGTCATCGAGCGGCAGATGAACGGGGAGGTGCATTCCTCCTATACGCGCGCCGGTTTTTCCACACGCATGATCGTGCCGCTCACCCATGAACGCTGGCCGACGGAGGAAATCGTGACGGCAAGCCAAGCGGAAAACGCATAGCGGCGCGGGGCCGGGACGGAACGCCGGAACCAGAACGGCGTTGATGGGAACGCCGCGCGAATTTTAGCCGCGGGGCTTGGCGAATAATCCGTGAATGGGGGAGTAAACAGCTGCATTTCCGTCGTAACCGCGAGCAGGCGATGCGGAGCGCCGTGCCCACGGCCATTGCCGGGCGCGGCCTGCTCGCCGCTTTTGCGCTGTGCGGCGGCGCCTCGATCGCCTTTGCCGCCGCGCCGAATGTGTCCGGGAAGTCGGAAGCGGTCTTCATCGCCGAGCTCGCTCTCCTCCTTCTTGTCGGCCGCGGCCTCGGCGAAGCAATGCAGCGCGTCGGCCAGCCGGCCATCATGGGCCAACTTCTCGGCGGGCTTTTGCTCGGTCCTTCCCTGCTTGGCCTCGTCTGGCCCGACTTTCAGCATGCGCTGTTTCCGCAAACGGCCGAACAGAAGAGCATGGTCGACGCCGTCTCGGAGCTCGGCGTGCTCATGCTGCTGCTGCTCACCGGCATGGAAACCGATCTGCGGCTGGTGCGGCGGGTGGGACGCGCGGCAATCGCCGTGGCCGCGGCCGGCATGGCGCTGCCTTTCGTCTGCGGCTTCGCCGTCGGCGAGATGCTGCCGGATTCGATCTTGCCCGACCCGCAGGCGCGCTTCGTCACCGCGTTGTTCCTCGCCACCGCGCTGTCGATCTCCTCGATCAAGATCGTCGCCATGGTGGTGCGCGACATGAATTTCATGCGCCGCGACATCGGCCAGATCATCGTGGCTTCCGCCATTATCGAAGATTCGGGCGGATGGATCATCATCGCCATTTCGTTCGGGCTCGCTTCGTCCGGCACGCTCGATCTGCGCTCGGTGAGCTTCGCCATCGTCGGCACGCTGATATTCCTGGCGCTGAGCATGACCGTCGGCCGGCGAATCGTGTCTGGCCTGATCCGCTGGACCAACGATCATTTCTCAAGCGAATTTGCGGTCATCACCATGATCCTCTTGATCATGTTCTCGATGGCGCTGATTACTTACCTGATCGGCGTGCAGACCGTGCTCGGTGCTTTCGTTGCCGGCGTCTTGATCGGTGAATCGCCGATCCTCACTCGCCACATCGACGAACAGCTGCGCGGGCTGATCGCGGCGCTGTTCATGCCGGTGTTCTTCGGGCTGTCGGGGCTCAGCGCCGATCTGACCATCCTGAAAGATCCCAATCTGCTGTTGCTGGCCGGCGCCCTTGTCATCATTGCCAGCGTCGGCAAGTTTGCCGGCGCCTTCGTCGGCGGCAAGCTCGGCGGGCTCGACCGCGCCGAGTCGCTCGCGCTCGCGTGCGCCATGAATGCCCGCGGCTCGACCGAAGTCATCGTCGCCTCGATCGGTTTGTCGGCGGGGGTGTTTAGCCGCAATCTGTATACGCTGATCGTCGGCATGGCGATCCTCACCACGCTGGCAATGCCGCCGATGCTGCGCTGGGCGCTACGCCGGCTGCCGTTGCGCGAGGCGGAACGGCAGCGGCTCGAACGCGAAGAGCTTGATGCCCGCGGCTTCGTGCCCAATCTCGAACGCCTTTTGCTTGCGGTCGACGGCAGCGCCAACGGCAAATTCGCCGCGCGGCTCGCCGGCGCCATTGCCGGCTCCGGCGACAAGCCGACGACGATCATCAAACTCGGGCCGGATAAATGGCCGCAGCGGACGGTGTCGAAGGACGCCGGGCAGTCGAAAAAACAGGTGCGCGCCGCGCAGACCGTCACCTTGGCGGCGCACGCGGATGAGGAAAGGCCCGGCAGCGTCGACGCGATCGCGTGCGGCAGGAAGACGGACAGCGCCGAAGCGGTCGCCGACGAGGCGCAGAAGGGCTACGATCTTTTAATCGTCGGCATCGACAAGACGCGGGGGCCGCGCGGCGGTTTCGGGCCGGAAATCACCCGCATCGCCGGCGGCTTCGAGGGGTCGCTCGTGGTCGCCATCGCCGGCGGCCGGCTCAAGAGCGGCGGCGAGCCGATCGGCAGAATTCTCATCCCGGTCAACGGCACGGACGTATCGCGTCGCGCCGCCGAGACCGGTTTCACGCTTGCCCGGTCGGGCGGCTCGCGGGTCAGCGCGCTTTATGTGGCAAGCGGCCGCTCCGACGGAGAGCGGCGTGGGCGCATTCGCCGCGGGGCCGCCATGCGGCGCAATGAAGAAGCGGTCCTTAAGGACATCGCCGAACTCGCCGACCGTTACGACGCCCGCTTGCGTACCGCGCTGCGCATCGATGTCGCGGCCGAGGACGCCATCCTCAAGGAAGTCGAGCGCGGCGGCTACGACTTGATCGTGCTCGGCGTCACTCGCCGCCCGGGCGAGACGCTGTTCTTCGGCAACATGGCCGCCGCGGTGCTTGAGCGCTGCGACGCCGCGATCCTGTTCGTGGCGAGCTGAGCGCCGGCGTCATTAAGCGGACGGTCCCCGATTTCCCTGTCGCTCAATCCGCGCTACGCTTCGCGCCATGAACGAAGAGGTTGTGCGCATTCCGTCGGCGGGGTTGCGGCTGCATGGCGCGTTGGGCGTGCCGGCAGGGTTGCCGGCGGGCGAGCGGCGCCCGGCGTTCCTGGTGCTGCACGGGTTCGGCGGCAATTGCGATTCCGTGGGTGTCATCCACCCGACGCGGGTATTGAGCGACTTCGGCTACGTGACGTTGCGCTTCGACATGCGCGGCTGCGGCAAAAGCGAAGGCGAATTCGGCCGCGTCATCTGTCTCGAGCAGGTCGAGGATCTCGGCAATGCGCTCACGTTTCTCGCCCGCCATCCCGCCGTCGATCCCGATCGCATCGGTGTCATCGGCTCGAGCTTCGGCGGCGCGGTCGCGGTCTATGCCGGCGGCACCGATCCGCGCCTGGCCGCGGTCATTTCCAACGGCGGCTGGGGCCATGGCGAGCGCAAATTCCGCGGCCAGCATCCCACCCTCGAAGCCTGGGCGAAATTCACCGCCATGCTTGCGGAAGGCCGCGCCCATCGCGCTCGCACCGGCAAATCGCTGTTGGTGCCGCGCGGCGACATCGTGCCGATCCCCGACCGCGTGCGGCAAAACCTGGAGAAGCAGAACGTGGCCATGCTGGCGGCTAACTCGGTGGAGATGTTTCCGGCCGAGACGGCGCAGAGCATGTTCGATTTCCGCGCCGAGGAGGTGGTGGGAAAGATCGCACCGCGGCCGCTGCTGCTCATCCATGCCGCCAACGATTCGGTGACGCCGACCGAGCAGTCGATCGAAATGTTCAAGCGCGCGGGGCAGCCGGCGGAGCTGCATCTGTTCAGCGGTCTCGATCATTTCCTGTTCAACGAGAATTCGACGCGGGTCTGGAGCGTCCTGCGCGACTGGCTCGGCCGCTATTTTCCGGCGCGAGCATGAGGAAAAGCCCGATCGTCGTCGGCCACGAGCAGCTCGGCCGGTTCATCCGCGATGCGCTCATGGCAAAAGGCGCGAGCGCGGCGGACGCAGCCATCGTCGCCGACGGCCTCGTCTGGGCGAATTTGCGCGGCGTCGACGGTCACGGCGTTTCGCGCCTGCCGTTCTATCTCAGAATGATCGAGCGTGGCGAAATCGACCCCAAAGCCCGGCGTCGGCTGACGCAAGACCGTGCCGCGACCTTCGTGCTCGACGGCGGCCTCGGCTTCGGGCCGGTGGCGATGATGCAGGCCGTCGGCATCGCCACCGAGCGCGCACGCACGGCAGGCGTCTGCTTCGGCCTGGTGCGGGAGACGACGCATACCGGCGCCATCGGCCGCTACGCGCAATGGATGGCGGAGCGCGGCTGCGCCGCTCTGATCATGGGCGCGGGGCCGGCCTTCGTCGCCTATCACGGCGCCCGCGTCGCCAGCATCGGCACGAGCCCGATCGCCATCGCGGTGCCGAGCGGCGCCGGCCCAATCGTGCTCGATATGGCGACGAGCACCATCTCCAACGGCAAGATCGTGCAAGCGCTGGCGACCGGCGCGCAATTGCCGGCTGGCACGGCGCTGACAAAGGACGGCGAGCCCACCACCGATCCCGCTCGCGCCGAGATTTTGCTGCCGCTCGGCGGCGCGAAGGGTTCGGGGCTCGCTCTGATGTTTGAAATGCTGGCGAGTGTGCTCGCCGCGGCGCCGATCCAGGCGCGCGCGCTCGGCCCGGAAAAGCGCCGACGGCTTACGCAGAACAGCGCCATCCTCGCCGTCGATATCCGCCACTTTCGGCCGCCTTCGGATTTTGCCCGCGACGCCGATACGCTTGCGGCGTTGCTCAAGGCGCTGCCGCGGCAACAAGGCTTCGACGAAATTCTGCTGCCGGGGGAACGAGCCGCGCGCACCGAAGCCGCGCGCCGCAAATCCGGTATCCCGATTCCCGCGAAGTTGTGGGCGGAGCTCGAGGCGGTCGCGCAAGCGAACGCGATCAAGCCGCCCGCTGTTCTGTAGTTCTGTAGCCTGGGTTGAGCGCAGCAAAACCCGGGAACGACCGACCGGCTCAATTGCCGATCCTGGATTTCGCAATGCTCAATCCAGGCTACGCTGGAGGAAGAGACTCGATCACGCCTCCGCCAGCCGCAGGCCCACAAGGCGGTCGAGCGCTGCATGATCGGCGAGCAAGGCCGCCGAGGCACCGCTATGGACGACGCGGCCGCGTTCGAGAACGAGCGCCGTTTGCGTCAGCGACAGCGCGATCTCGGCGTGCTGCTCGACCAGGAGGAAGGCGTTGGAGCCGTCTTTGGTCATGCGCCGGATCGCGGTGGCGAGCTCCTCGATGACGATCGGCGCCAGCCCCTCGAGCGGCTCGTCGAGCAAAAGGAGCGCGGGATTGGTCATCAGCGCGCGCGCGATCGCCAGCATCTGCTGCTCGCCGCCGGACAGCTGATTGCCGAGATTGCGCCTGCGCTCGGCGAGCCGGGGGAAGAGATCGTATACCGCGGCCAAGTTCCAGCGTCCGTCGCGGGCGGCGACGGTCAGATTTTCCTCGACGCTCAGCGAAGCAAATATCTCGCGTTCCTGCGCCACCCAGCCGATGCCGGCGAGAGCGCGGCGATGCGGCGCGCGCCGGGTGATGTCCTCGCCGCGCCAGAGGATGCGGCCGCGGCCGACCTGGGTGTAGCCCATAATGGTGAGCAGCAGCGTCGATTTGCCCACGCCGTTGCGACCGAGCACAGCGAGCCCGCCGCGCTCCGGCAGCGTCAGCGACACGCCGTCGAGCACGATTGCCGAGCCGTAGCCGGCGCGCACGTCGTCAAGCGCGAGCAGCGGTTCAGTCATGACGCGGCTCTTGACGGTGTGCTTGCAGGCCTTTGGCCGGGGCCTTGCCGAGATAGACGGCGCGCACCTGCGGATCGGTGGCGATCTCATGCGGCGGGCCTTGCACCAAAACGCTGCCGCCGACCATCACGATCACCCGCGTGGCAAAGCGAAACACCAGCTCCATGTCGTGCTCGATGAACAGCACGGTGATCTCGCGGGAAAGCCCGGCGATGGCGGCGAACAATTCGTTGCTTTCCTCGCGCGGCACGCCCGCCGCCGGCTCGTCGAGCAACAGCACCTTCGGCCGGGTCGCGAGCGCGAGCGCGATTTCGAGGAGGCGCTGCTGGCCATAGGCCAGTTCCCGCGTCAGCCGGTGGCAGACCGCCCCGAGCTTCAGCGCGGTGAGAATGTCGTAGGCCTCGTCAATCTCGTGCGGATAGGCGTTAAGCTGCCGCCACCAAATGCGCGCGGCGCGGGTGCGTTCGCAGACCGCCAGCGTCACCGATTCGAGCGCCGTGAGATGCGGAAACAGCGAGTTGATCTGGTAGGTGCGCACCAGCCCGCGCCGCACGCGCTGCTCCGGCGGCAGCGCCGTGATGTCGATATCGTCGAGAAAAATGCGGCCGGCGCCCGGTTGCAGCATTCCAGTGATGAGATTGATCAGCGTCGTCTTGCCGGCGCCGTTGGGGCCGATCAGCGCGTAGCGCACGCCCTTGGGCAGTTCGATCTCGATGTCGCGGGCTACGACCAACGAGCCGAAACTCTTGGCTAGGCCGCGCGTGGCGAGAGCGGGTCCGCTCACGATCGGCTCCAGCGCGACGAGAGCTTGGCCAAGCCGCCGAGGATGCCGTTGGGAAGGAACATGACCACGGCCACCAGCAGAATGCCGATCCAGAAATACCAGTATTGCGGCACGATCCCGGAAAACTGATCGCGCGCGATCATATAAACGATCGCGCCGACCAGCCCGCCATAGAGCCGCCCAGTGCCGCCGAGTACCAGCATGACCACCACCTCGGCGGAGCGCTCGAAGCCGAGCGAATCGAGCGACACGGTTTCCGTGGTCTGCGCCAGCAACGCGCCGGCTACTCCGGCGAGCGCCGCGGCAATGGTATAGATGGTGCGGATATGCGCGCGGCTCGGCGCGCCGATGCCCGGCATGCGCACGAAATTTTCGCGGATGCCGCGCAGCGACAGGCCGAACGGCGAGTGGATCAGCCGCCGCGCGAACAGGAACAGCACAAACAGCACGGCAAGCGCGTAGGCATAGGCGGCCCGGCCGTACAGATCGAAGCGGAAGATACCGAGCAGCTTCCAGGTATGGATGCCTTGCAGGCCGTCCATGCCGCCGGTCAGCCAGCCGAGCGTATTGGCAAGCTCCGCCAAGAGCAGCCCGAAGCCGAGCGTGAGCATGATCAAAGCCAGATGCCGGAACCTGCAGATGACGAAACTCGTGGCATAGCCGACGATGCCGGCGGCGAGGGCAGCGGCGGCGAGCCCGGTCAGCGGCTCGCCCCAGCCGTATTTGGAAAGTAGCCCCGCGGTGTAGGCGCCGACGCCGAAGAACGCGGCATGGCCGAGCGAGACGATGCCGGCATAACCGAGGATCAGATCAAGCGACAGCGCGAACAGCCCGGCAATGGCGATCTGGCTGGCGAGCGACAGGTAGTTCGGAAACAGCACGTAAGGCAGTAATGTCGCCAGCCAGAATACGATCTCGGCCGGCCGCCACCGCGTCTGCGCCTGTAAATAAAGCCGCGGACTGGCCGCACTTTCGCTCAGCGCCATCGTTCAGCGTCTCCCGAGGAGGCCGAGCGGACGCCACATCAACAGGCTGATCATGACCAGGTAGATGAGAAACGCGCCGAGCTGCGGAATGTAATACTTGCCGGCGACGTCGCTGATGCCGAGCACGATGGCGGCGGCAAAGGAGCCGGAGATCGAGCCGAGCCCGCCGACCGATACGACGATCAGCACGTAAACCAGGTAGGTGAAGGCGAAAGACGGATCGAGCCCGACGATCTCGATCGCCAGCGCGCCGCCGAGGCCGGCGAGCCCGCTGCCGAGCGCGAAGGTAATTGCAAAGGTGCGATCGACGTTGATGCCGAGACCGCGCGCCATGCGCTCGTTATCGACGGCGGCGCGCACGCGGGCGCCGAAGCGGGTGTATTCGATGCCGAGCACCAGCGCCAAAGTGATGAGCAGCGCCAGCCCCAGCAGAATGAGCCGGTACACCGCGAAGCGAATGCCCATGAAGGTGAGCGAGCTGCGCAAATAGCCCGGCAGCTGCAGCGGTTGCTGGTCGGTGCCGAAGACATAGGCCGCGACCGCCACCGAAATGAAAACGATGCCGATGGTCAGCAGCACCTGATCGAGCTCGTCCGCGCGATAGAGGCGGCGAAACAGCGTGCGCTCGAAGGCGACGCTGACCAACGCAGCGACGACGAAAGCGCACGGCAGCGCGGCGAAGAACGGCACGCCATAGCGGCTCATCAGCGCCACGGTGATGTAGCCGCCGAGCATGGCGAAGCTGCAATGCGCTAGATTGATGAAATTCATCATGCCGAGCGTCACCGACTGTCCGACCGACAGCAGGAACAGCAGCATGCCGTAAGCGAGCCCGTCGAACAGGACGCCGACGATAGGAGGAAGCATAGACGGAGAGCCCCGATGAACCGACGCAAATACCGTAGCGGACGACGCCGCGACCGGCCAAGCTATTTCCGGCCCACCTCGCGCTCCCCAATCGGGCGGGCTGGCCGCTTACTTCGCCATCGCCGCCTTGTACGGGTCCTTGACGTTGGGGATGGCGGCAATTTCCACGTTGACAAGGCGGCCGTCGCGCTTTTCGACCTTGCGGATGTAAACGGTCTGGATGATGTCGCGCGTGTCCGGGTCGATCGATATCGGGCCGCGCGGGCTTTCCCAACTCGCGCCCTTGGCGCCGTTGACCAGCGATTCGCCGTCGGTCTTGCCGCCGGACTTTTGCAGCGCCAGATCGATCAAATGCGCGCCGTCGTAGCCGCCGACCGAGAAGAAGTCGGGGTTGCGCTCGAAATCGGCCTTGTAGGCCTTCACGAACGCCTCGTTCAATTTCGAGGCGTGATTGTAGTCGTAATGCCCCGCGGTGATCATGCCGATGGCGAGGTCGCCGATGCTGGCGAGCGCATGCTCGTCGGTGAGTTCCAATTGCCCCATGATCTCGGTCTTCTGCGGGTCGATGCCGCGCTCGGCCAGCGCCTTGCCGAAGGCGCCGGGCTGCGCGCCGCCGGGGATCATGATGAAGATGCCCGGTGGATCGAGATCCTTGGCGCGCTGCACGTAAGCGGTGAAGTCCGGGTTCTGCACCGCCATACGCACCGAGCCGACGATATCGCCGCCGGCTTCCTTGAAGCCTTTCTGGAAGGCGGCTTCGGCGTCGATGCCCGGGCCGTAATCGGTGACCATCGTATAAGCTTTCTTCAGCCCGTGCTGTTCGGCCCAGGTGCCGAGCGTCTGGTTGAGTTGCGGCGCGGTGAACGAGACGCGCGCCATATAGGGCGACTTGGTGGTGACGATTGCGGTGGCGGCGTTGAGCACCACCATGAACTTCCCGGCTTCCGCGGAAACGTCGGCGGCGGCGAGCGCATTCGGCGTCAGCGCGAAGCCGGTAAGGATATCGACATTGTCGCGGGTCACCAGTTCCTGTGCCAGCCGCTTGGCCACCGGCGGGTTGATGCCGCCGACATCCTTGCGCACGATCTCGACGGTCTTGCCGCCGAGCTTGTCGCCGTGCTGCTTGAGATAAAGCTTGAAGCCGTCATCCATCTGCGTCGCCGTGTCGGCGAACTGCCCCGAATACGGCAGGATCAGGCCGATCTTGACCGTGTCTTCGGCACGAGCGCCGTACCCGATCAGGGTCGACGCGAGCGCGGCTATGCTGGCGACCAAATAGCGCGTCATCGTATCCTCCCGTTTATTGTTGATGCCGAGCATGCCTGAGCCGGCCGGTAAAGAAAAGCGCCGCGGACATTGCTGTCCGCGGCGTTTTGCCTTGTTTCGATCCGCGGCCCGCGCCCGCCCGCCAAGGCGCTCGCGCGCGGCGCTTTCAGGAGGCCGGATTACTTCTTCATACGCTCCTTCACCGGATCCTTGACGTTCTCGACCTTGTCGATCTCGACGTTGAGCAACTCGTCGCCGACCTTCTCGACGCGGAAGATGTGCACGTTCTGAATAATGTCGCGCGTCTCCGGATCGATGGTGATGGGTCCGCGCGGACTTTGCCAGCTCATGCCCTTGGCGGCGCCGATCAGGGCGTCGCCGTCGGCATTGCCGCCGGTCTTTTTCAAGGTTTCGTAGATGAGACGCATGCCGTCGTAGCCGCCGATCGAATAGATGTCCGGATTGCGGTGGAACTCCTCGTTATAGGCCTTCACGAATTCACGATTGAGGGCCGAGTCGATATTGGAATCGTAGTCGGACACCGTGATGATGCCGAGCGCCACGTCGCCCATGCTCTTGCGCGCGCTTTCGAAGGCGAGCGAGTCCTGGCCCATCACCTTGACCTTGGACGGGTCCACGCCGCGCTCCGCGAGCGCCTTGCCGACCGCGGCCGGCTGGGCGCCGCCGGGGATCCAGATGTAAATCGCCTCGGCGTTGGAATCCTTGGCGCGCTGAACGAAGGCGGAGAAATCCGGGTTGGCCACCGGGAAACGAACCGAGCCGACGATCTCGCCGCCCGCTTCCTTGAAGCCCAGATGGAAAGCGCCTTCGGCGTCGATGCCGGGGCCGTAATCGGAGACCATGGTGTAGGCGCTCTTGATTCCCTTTTTCGCCGCCCAGGTGCCGAGCGTCTGGTTCAACTGTGGCGTGGTGGTCGAGGTGCGCGCGATGTAGGGGGATTTTGTGGTGATGATCGAAGTGGCTGCATTCATGACCACCATGAACTTTTTCGCTTCCGCCGACACGTCGCCGGCGGCGAGCGCGTTGGGCGTAAGCGCGAAACCGGCGAGGATGTCGGCGTGGTCGCGCACGACGAGTTCCTGCGCGAGCCGTTTGGCGAGGTCGGGCGCAACGCCGCCCACGTCCTTGCGGACGAATATGAGCTTTTTGCCGGCGACCATATCGCCATGTTGCGTCACGTAGAGCTTGATGGCGTTGTCCATTTGTATGGCGGTGTCGGCGAACTGCCCGGAATACGGATTGATGATTCCGATCGTCACCGTGTCCTGGGCGTCGGCAGCGCTTGCCCCTGCGAGCGCCAACGCCAATCCGGCGAGGCCGTATAAAATCTTTTGCATCGCTCCCTCTCGGTTCTTGTTTCGTCCCTTTCCATATCTTCCTTCAGATCGGCAGCCGGCGCAACGCGCCAATACGCCGCCGGCAATCCGGTGGACCGTGGCCCTTTTCCGCTGGCGGAAATTCTTCCACAAGGGAGCGAGAACGGATAAGGCAAGTCCATGGACCGACAGCCGAACGAAGCCGGCACCATCGACCGGGACGAGATCGCGCGCTTCTCGCGCGTCGCCGGGCAATGGTGGGACCCCCAAGGGCCGATGGCGGCGCTGCACAAGTTCAATCCGGTCCGCCTCGCGTTCATCCGCGACGCCGTTACCGCGCATTTCAACCGCGATCCGGCGCGGCTCGACAGCCTCGCGGGTTTGCGCATTCTCGATATCGGCTGCGGCGGCGGCATTCTCTGCGAGCCGCTGGCGCGGCTCGGCGCCGCGGTCGTCGGCGCCGATCCGTCCGAGCAAAACATCGCGGTGGCGCAGCAACACGCGGCGCAGTCGGGCCTTGCCATCGACTACCGTGGCGCCGGCGTCGAGGCGCTGGCGCAAGCCGACGAAAAATTCGATGTAGTTCTCGTCATGGAAGTGGTCGAGCATGTCACCGATGTCGGGCTGTTCGTCGAACTTGCGGCGGCAACGGTAAAGCCCGGCGGGCTCATGTTCGTCGCCACGCTCAACCGCACGGCCAAGAGTTTCGCGCTGGCGATCGTCGGCGCCGAATATATCCTACGCTGGCTGCCGCGCGGCACTCATCAATGGGACAAGTTCGTGACGCCCAATGAACTCGAGGCCGCGATCGAGCACGCGCGATTGCATGTCATCGGCGAAACCGGCGTCGTCTATAACCTGTTCGCCGACCGCTGGCAGCTCGGCGCCGATATGGATGTGAACTACATGGTGGTCGCGGAGAAGGCGGCGTAGTGGTCACGTGACGACTTCCTCTTGGCTCTGGGCCGTTTTCACCGACATCGCCGCCATCGCCCAGACCGTCCGCAACGCGATGCAGCGCGAACTAACGACGAGCCTCGGCACGGTCGGCGCCACCCATGTCCGGTTTTTGTTCGGCTTTCCATTTGTGCTCGTCTTTCTCGCCGGCGTGCTGATCGCCACCGGAATGCCGTTGCCGCGGCCGGGCTTGAGCTTCTGGCCGTGGGTGATCGACGGCGCCGTCACGCAGGTCGCCGCCACGGCGCTGATGCTCGCCGCCATGAGCGAGCGCTCCTTCGTCGTCGCCATCGCCTACCTCAAGACCGAACCGATTCAGGTGGCGGTGTTCGGCCTGATCTTTCTCGGCGATATCGTGACCTGGCCGATGATGACGGCCATCATTATCGCCACCGCCGGCGTGGTGGCCATGTCGACCAAGCCGGGCGGCATGATCGGCGGGATTCGGCCGACGCTCATCGGGCTTGCCTCTGCCGGCATGTTTGCGCTGTCGGCGATCGGCTTCCGCGGCGCCATCCTCAATCTCGATTTGCCGAATTACCTGATGGCGGCGACGTTCACGCTCGCGGTCGGCATTGCCATGCAGGCGGTGTTGCTGTCGCTTTATCTCTGGCTGCGCCAGCCTTCGGTGCTGGCCGCCATCCTGCGCGCCTGGAAGCCGTCGCTGTCCGCGGGATTCGCCGGCGCGGTCGCCTCGCAGTTCTGGTTCCTCGCTTTTGCGCTCGCCACCGCCGCGAGCGTGCGCACGCTGGCGCTGATCGAGGTCTTGTTCGCGCAGCTCGTCGCCCGCTTTGCCTTCGGCCAGAAGACGACCGCGCGCGAAGCCGCCGGCATGGCGCTGGTTGTTGCCGGCGTCGGTCTGTTGCTCTGGGCGTATTGAGGCTCGTGACGGAATGCGGTCGCGCGACCGCAAAATAAACAAAAATAGAAAAGACAACGTTCTGCAGTGCCCGATATGATGCCGCGCCGGGGCGGGGATTTTTGATACGACCCACCATGATCGGATTGAAGCGGTTCATTCACCCCGGGGTTGTCATCTCGGTCATCGGCCATGTGGGGGCTTTGCTGCTGGGCCTGATCTTTTTCGGCGCGAGCTCTTTGCGACCGATGTCGCAGGATTCGATGCTGGTCGACATCGTGCCGCCGGACGAAGCCCCGCGGCTCCAAGGCACCCCTTCGGATTTGCGGACGTCCGGGTCTGAGGTGTCGGCGAAATCCGCCAATGCCAGCGTCGCGCAGCCGCCGCCCAAACCGGCCCCACCGTCGCCGCAACAGCAGCAACAGCGCTCAAACCCGCAGCAGAACGCCCGACAGGCGATGGCGCAGCCGCAGACGGCAAAGGCCGACACGGCTCACGCCGAGACGGCCGAGCCTGAAAACGCCCAGATTCAGATGTCCGAGCCGCCGCCTGCCCCGCCTCGGCCGCAGCCCGAGGACACACCGGACCAACCGAGCCCCGCTGAGACGTTCGCGCAGCTTGCGCTGATGGGCGGACGGCTCGGCGGCGGTTTCGCCGCCCCACCCATCGGCGCCCTTCAGCCCACCTACGACTTTACCGCTCCATTCCGCGAACGGGTCAGTTCGTGCTCGGCCATGCCGCCCGGGATCGACGTCGGCGACAAGATCAGTGTCACGCTGCGGGTTTCGCTCAACCGCGACGGTACCTTGGCGTCGCCGCCGCAATTGCTCGATCCGGTCGCGTCGCCGAAAGAGGAGGCCTTAGTGCAAAGCGCAATTCAAGCGCTGCAAAAATGCCAACCTTACACCCTGCTCCCGCCCGCGCGGTACAAAGAGTGGAAGACGCTCGATCTGACCTTCTTCCCGCTGAGTTTGTTCGGCGGATGATGGCGCTTTTCTTTGCGCGACGGCGCGTCAATTAAACTCGTCCGGCAGGATCGGCAGCGGATGAAATTCGATGCCCTCTTCGTGCAATTCCTCTGCCTCGTCCGGTGACGCTTCGCCGTAGATCGAGCGGTGCTCGATCTCGCCGTAATGAATCTTGCGGGCCTGCTCAGGAAATCGCGGGCCGACATAATCCGCGTTCTTAGTGATGTGGTCGCGCAGCTCCTTGAGCTTCTTGCGCAGTTCGCGCTCCGGCGGCGACATCATGGCGACCGGTGTCTTGACCGGCGGCGGCGCTGGAGCGGCCGGCGGCAGGTTCGGCGGCTCGGGAGCTTCGGCACGGTTGAGCCGCGGCGCCATGATCGCTTTCTCCACTTCGGTCGAGCCGCAGATCGGGCAGGCGATGAGCGCACGCTTTGCCTGCTTGTCGTAGGCGGCCGAGTTCTGGAACCAGCTCTCGAAGTCGTGGCCCTCTTGGCAATGCAGCGCGTAGCGGATCATAGCGGCCCCCGCACCGCGCGCAGATGAGTCGGCTCGGCCATCGGCTCGATGACCTCGAAGCGCCGGCCATGATGCAGCGAGGGAATCCGCGAGCGCGCGGCGGCGACCTGCGCGGGATCGACGTCGGCGAGGATGAGGCCCGGCTCGGTGCCGCCCTCGGCGAGGATTTGGCCCCACGGATCGACGACGAGCGAATGGCCGAATGTCTCGCGCCCGTTCTCATGCTTGCCGCCTTGCGCGGCGGCGAACACGAAGCAGCCGTTCTCGATGGCGCGCGCGCGAATGAGCACGTGCCAGTGCGCTTCGCCGGTCTGCCGGGTGAAGGCGGAAGGAATGGAGAAGAATGACGCTCCGGCCTCGGCGAGCGCGCGATAGAGCGCCGGGAACCGCAAATCGTAACAGACGGTGATGCCGAGCCGGCCCCAGGGGAGGTCGGCGACGACGGCGAGATCGCCGGGGCGATAATTGCGCGATTCGCGGTAGCTTTCGCCGTTGGCGAGGTCCACGTCGAACATGTGGATCTTGTCGTAGCGCGCGACCACACTGCCGCGGCGGTCGATCAGGAACGAACGGTTCACCGCCTTGTCGGGCAATACCTTCACCGCCAGCGAGCCGATGTGGATGTAGATCGAAAACTTGCGCGCCGCTTCGCGCAAAGCCGCGAGTGTCGGATCGAGTTCTTCCTCGGCAATGGCGGCGAACAGGCGCTCGCGCTTGACCTCCATGATGTTGGTCATTTCCGGCGTCAGCACGTAAGCCGCACCGGCGCCAGCTGCTTCCTCGATCGCCGCCAGCGCTGCCGCAAGATTGGCCTGCGGATCGACCCCCGAACGCATCTGCACGAGGCCGACCTTGAAGACCGAGGATGTCGGGGCGTTCATGCCCGCGGGCTCTCGCCGGACTTGCCGTCGGCGCGCCCGAGCAGCGCGTCGAGCTTGCCCGCCTCTTCCAGCGAATAGAGCTCATCGCAGCCGCCGACGTGAGTGGCGCCGATGAAAATCTGCGGGAATGTGTCGCCGCCATGGGCGCGCTCGATCATTTCCTGGCGCATCTGCAAATTCCCCGTGACGTCGAACTCACGGAATGTCACGCCCTTGCGCGAAAGCAGTTCCTTCGCCCAATGACAATAGGTGCAATATTGCCGCGTATAGATTTCAACGGAAGTCATAATAGCACGTTAATTATAGCTGATTCCTTATATGGACGTCCGCACCGGATCGGCAACCCGGGCGAAGACGAGCACGTCGACATTGGCGGCGCCGGCCCGCAACAGCACCCGGGCGCAGCCCTCGGCCGTGGAACCGGACGTGAGCACGTCGTCGACGAGAACCAGGCGGCGGTCGATGATGGCAGCCTTGCTTTCCGGCGGCACGCGGAACGCGCCCTGCACATTGGCGGCGCGGTTGGTGCGCGACAGCCCGACCTGCTGCGCGGTCGCTTTCACGCGCTTGAGCACGTTGGCGACGATCGGCACGCCGCTCGTGGCGGAGACCGCGGCCGCCAGCACGGCGGACTGGTTGAAGCGCCGCGCCCAGCGCCGGCGCCAGTGCAGCGGCACCGGCACCAGCGCGTCGGCCTCGGCCAGGATTTCGCGGCCGGCATTGCCGAGCCATTGTCCCATCATTGGCGCTAGATTGAGCCGGTCGCCATATTTCAGCGCATGCACCAAAGCGCGGGAAATCTCATCGAAGCGCACGGCGGCGCGGGCGCGATGATAAGCCGGCGGTCGGCGATCGCCTCCATGGAGAGGATGCCGGGGCCGGGATCATAGACGGAGGGAATGCCGAGCCGCTCGCAATAGGGACGAGTGATGAAGGAGAGTTTCGACCAGCATTTGGGGCAAAGCCCTTGCCCTTCAACGGGCTCGCGGTAGGCAGCGCACAGCCGCGGCAAAGCGAGATCGAGTGCCGCGCGCAAAATCGAGCGCGCCGTATCGGCCGCGCGTTTGCGCCGTGTCGCGGTGGCGATGACCGCCATATCGCCGGACAAGGACATTGTCACTTTCGCCTTCGGGCCTTGCGCCTCTGGGCTTGCATTGGAAAGCGCCGCCTGGCGGTGAGAGAATGAGAGTATGGCCGATCGCCCGACATTGCCGAGCCCGCTGATCTTCGACCGCGCGCTCATCCGCCAACGCCGGCGGCGCGCGGCGGGATTGCGCCCGGCGACGTTTTTGCTCGATCGCGCCGCCACCGATCTTGCCGAGCGGCTCGGCACGGTGCTGCGGCGGTTTTCGCTTGCACTCGATCTCGGCACGCCGGGCGAAGCGGTCCGTGTTGCGCTCGCCGGCCTTGGCTCCGTCAACAAGATTGTCGGGGCCGATGCGATGCCGGCGCGCGGCGGAACGCTGGCGACGCCGCTTGTCGCCGCCGACGAGGAGACATTGCCGTTCCGCGACGCCGCGTTCGATCTCGTGGTCTCAGCGCTGGCGCTGCAATTCGTCAACGATCTGCCCGGCGCCCTCGTGCAAATCCGTCGCGCGTTAAAGCCCGACGGATTGTTCCTCGCCGCGCTGGTCGGCGGCGAAACGCTGACCGAGCTGCGTCAGGCTTTCGCCGCTGCCGAAAGCGAAATCGAGGGCGGCGTCTCGCCGCGCGTGGCGCCGTTCGCCGATGTGCGCGACCTCGGCGCGCTGTTGCAGCGCGCGGGCTTTGCGCTTCCGGTTGCCGATTCCGACCGCGTCACCGTGCGTTACGATTCGGTTTTCGCGCTGATGCACGATTTGCGCCGCATGGGCGCGACCAACGCGCTCGACGATCGCCGCCGCGCGCCGCTCAAGCGCGCGACGCTTCTGCGCATGGCGGAAATTTACGCCGGGCGCTTCGCCGACGGCGATGGCCGTATCCGCGCCACCTTCGAGATCGTCTGGCTGTCGGGCTGGGCGCCGCATCCGAGCCAGCAGCAGCCGCTCAAGCCGGGTTCGGCAAAGACGCGCCTCGCCGATGCGCTCGGCACGCGCGAAATCTCGACCGGCGAGAAGGCGGGAAGTTGAATTCGTCGCTCTGAGGACGCTGCGTCTTTGCGCTTGTGCGGCCCGGCCGAATGACAGCGAAGGCTTTATTTCAACGCCGTGGCGACGCTCGTGAACATGCCCGTGACCTGGGAGCCCAGGGTGGCGACCGTTCCGACAATGACGATGGAGACGCCGGATGCGATCAGCGCATATTCGATGGCGGTGGCGCCGTTGTCGTCGCCGAGGAAACGGCGGAACGCCGTGTGGGTCCTGTGTGAAGATTTGAACATGGGCCTTTTGCCTTTTGTTCGCATCACAGCAGCGTCGTCAGGTGCGGGATCAGCGGTTCGTCGGCCGGCGGCAGCGGATAGTTGCGCAGATCGTTCGGCCGCACCCATTTGAGTTTCTGCGCCTCCCGCGCTTCGACGATTCCTTGCCAACGTCGGCAGACATAAAGTGGCATGAGCAGGTGGAAGTCGGGATAACGATGACTCGCAAAAGTCAGCGGTGCCAGACACTCTTCCTTGACGACGATTCCCAGCTCCTCATTCAATTCGCGGATCAGTGTGTTCTCCGGCTGCTCGCCGGCCTCGACCTTGCCGCCGGGGAATTCCCACAGCCCCGCCATCGGCTTGCCCTCTGGCCGCTGCGCGATAAGCACGCGGCCGTCGGCGTCGATGAGGGCGCAGGCGGCAACGAGGACCACTTTGACGCTTACGGCCACGCTCAATCTACCGGCTGCATGGTAAAAGGCGTTTCAATTCCGTCGTTTAACTTCCGGCTTCCGCCGCACTGGTTAAGGAACCGTCAAGACCGGTAATCGCCGTTGATGGTAATGTACTCTTTGGTGAGGTCGCAGGTCAGCACGCGATCGCGGCCTTTGCCGAGGCCGAGCGCGACTTTCAGGGTGATCTCGGGCTTGCGCATGGTCGCGGAGACCGCGGCCTCGTCGTAAGCCGGGTCGCGTTCCCCTTTATGGGCGACGCGGATGCCGTTGAACCAGATCGAAAGCCGGTCGCGGTGGGCGGGCTCGCCGGCCTTGCCGACCGCCATGACCACGCGGCCCCAATTGGCGTCCTCGCCGGCAATTGCCGTCTTGACCAGCGGCGAATTGGCAATCGACAGCGCGATACGGCGCGCCGATTTTTTCGACGCCGCACCTTCGACCACGATCTCGACGAGTTTGCGCGCGCCTTCGCCGTCGCGCGCCACCTGCTCGGCGAGATCGGCGAGCACGGCGTTGAAGCCCTTGCGGAACGCCGGCAGCCGCGGATCGGAAAGGCGCGAGACCTTGCCGACGCCGCGTGTGGCGGCGGCGCCGGTGGCGAAGGCAAGCAGCGTGTCGGAGGTCGAGGTGTCGCCGTCGATGGTCACCGCGTTGAAGGTGTTCTCGACACCCTCGCGTAGCAGCGTCTTGAGAACGGCGGGCGCGATCGGCGCGTCGGTGAAAACGAAGGACAGCATCGTCGCCATGTCGGGCGCGATCATGCCGGCGCCCTTGGCGATGCCGCAGATGGTCACCGCGCTCGGTCCCATGCGCACGACCGCGGCGGCGCCTTTGGCAAATGTGTCGGTGGTCATGATCGCCTTGGCCGCTTCATGCCAGCGGCCCGGCGCCGCGCCGGCGACGAGCCGGTCCATCACGCCGCCGAATTTCGTCGCATCGAGCGGTTCGCCGATGACGCCGGTCGAAGCCAGCAGCACATCGCCCGGCTTGCATTGTGCCGCCTTGGCGGCGATGTCGGCGGTGAGTTTGGTCGCCGAGCGGCCGGAACTGCCGGTGAACGCGTTGGCGTTACCGGAATTGACCACCAGCGCGCTAGCGCCGCCGCCGCGCTTGATCCGCTCGCGGCACCAGTCGACGGCCGCCGACGGGCATTTCGAGCGGGTGAAGACGCCGGAAACGGCGGTGCCTTGATCGAACAGCGCGAGCAGCACGTCGGTGCGATTTGGATAGCGGATTCCCGCCGCCGCGGTCGAAAGCCGCACGCCGGCCACCGGCGGCATTTCCGGGAAGGATTTCGGAGCAAGAGGCGAGATGGATGTGGACATCGACCGGCGCTGCTATCGTTTCGGCAGCCGCTCGAAGGTCGGCAAGCCTTCGGGGATTTGGTGAAAAGCCTGCTTGTCGATGGTGTAGATCGCCATTTGCGGGCCGCCGAAAAGGCTTGGATCGTCGAGTGTGCCGACTTTCAAAATCACGGCCGACAAGCCCGGCCGCCGTGTCGTCAGATGCGTGCCGCATTCGGCGCAGAATTCCCGCGTCACGGGGCGTTCCAGATCGCGACGCGTAAATTGCTTGGGCGTCCCCTTGGTGTAACTGAAACCAGCGGGCGGCATGAGCATGAACATGTTGGGAGAGCCGCCGCTGATATATTGGCATTCGCGGCAGTGGCATTGCGCCTTCAACATAGGTTCGCCCTCGGCCACGTAGCGCACCTCGCCGCAATAGCATCCGCCTTCCAGCTTCATGGCATCCTCCCGGCGTCCACGTCTTTGGCTCCGCTATGGTGGAAGACGGGGATGCCCGGCACAAGGGCCGGGCACGACAACTCAGCGGTTTTATCCCTAAGTCGTCACTTCTTCGCCGGCGCGGCGGGCTTGTCGAGGCGCTCGATCGTGGCGGTCTTGCGCAAATTATCGACGAGCTGCGCCTGCGCGCGATGGGCGACGTAGTTTTCGAGTTGCGGCTTGACCTGCTCGAAGGTCGGCGTTGGCTTGATGCGCTTGTCCTCGACTTTGATGATGTGCCAGCCGAACTGGGTCTTCACCGGGTCGGAAATCTGCCCTTTGTCGAGCCTGAAGGCGACGTCGGCAAATTCGGGCACCATTTGCTCCTTGGTGAAGTAGCCGAGATCGCCGCCTTCGGACGCGCCCGGATCCTTCGACTTCTCCTTGGCGAGGGTGGCGAAGTCCGCGCCGCCCTTGAGTTGGGCGAGGATCGTCTTGGCTTCATCCTCGGTGGGCACGAGGATATGGCGGGCGTGCACTTCCTCCTCGCCCTTCACCTGCTTGATGGCCTCGTCATAGACCTCATGCTCGGCTGCATCCGACAAGGCGGCTTTGCCGGCATCCTGCAACAGCGATTCCATCAACAGCCGGTTGCGGTCGAAGGTGAGGCGGTGTTTGACGTCCGGGCGATCGGCGAGCTTCTGCTGCTCGGCGGCTTGCGACAAGACCACCACGTCGACCAGATAATTGATAAGATAGTCGCGCTTCTGCGCCGGCGGCATGGCCGGAATGTTGCCGCCGATCTCCTCCTCGGCAAGGGTGAGGTCGCTCTCATGGATGTCGACGCCGTCGGCGCGGGCAACCACCCGATCGTTATCCTGCGCCCAGGAAACCGACGACACGCCGGGCGGCGCGGACAGCAACGCGGCGAAGGCGAGTACGCCGAGCGCGCGGCGAACGGACAGGCGAGTGAAGACCATGGAACGCTCTTTTGGGTAGGGGGCAAAGCGCCATGCCTTTGGCATGGCTTGTTGGCGCGGGACACTCGCCGAATCGCCTGCGCTTGGCAATGGTCGATTCTAGCGCAGTGCCATCAAGGCCGTGAAGAACCGCGTCGCATTGACAGGAAACCCACCCCCTCCTATGTCTCGAACAGAATTCAAGCGCCCATGTCGCCTTGCAGAAGCCCGAATAACGCTGCATTTTCCGCCGGTTGGACGCAGTGCCGATCGCGGGGGAATATGACATTGGCGCGGTCCGAAATTGGAAAGACGACGCGATGATCGGTGCTGTCGCCCGCAAGCTCTTCGGTTCCTCCAACGACCGGCGCATCCGCACGTATCAGCCGCGCGTCGCGGCGATCAACGCGCTGGAAGCGGAGCTGGAGCAGCTCTCCGACGAGGCGCTGCGCGCGCGCACCGATGAGTTCAAGAAGCAGGTGGCGGAAGGAGCGACGCTCGACGACCTGCTGGTGCCGGCTTTCGCCACCGTGCGCGAGGCTGGCAAGCGCACGCTCGGCCAGCGCCACTTCGACGTCCAGCTGGTCGGTGGCGTGGTGCTGCACGAAGGCAAGATCGCCGAGATGAAGACCGGCGAAGGCAAGACTCTGGTCGCCACGCTTCCGGTCTATCTCAACGCGCTCGCGGGCCGCGGTGTCCACGTCGTCACTGTCAACGATTATCTCGCCAAGCGCGACGCCGAATGGATGGGGCAGATCTACAAGTTCCTCGGGCTCACCGTCGGCGTCATCGTGCACGGACTCGACGATGCCGAGCGCAAGAAGCAATACGACTGCGACGTGACCTACGGCACCAATAACGAGCTCGGCTTCGATTATCTGCGCGACAACATGAAGTACCGACTCGAGGACATAGTGCAACGCGGGCACATCAATGCCATCGTCGACGAGGTCGACTCGATCCTGATCGACGAGGCGCGCACGCCGTTGATCATCTCCGGCCCGCTCGACGACCGTTCCGACTTCTACAACACCATCGACGCCTTCATCCCCAAGCTCGACAAGACCGACTACGAGGTCGACGAGAAGCAGCGTGCCGTCACGCTCACCGAGATCGGCATGGAACGGCTGGAGCAGAGGCTGCGCGATGCCGGGCTGCTCAAATCCGAGTCGCTCTACGACGTCGAGAACGTCTCTGTCGTGCATCACATCAACCAGGGCCTGCGCGCCCACAAGTTGTTCCAACGCGACAAGGATTACATCGTCCGCAACGGCGAGGTCATCATCATCGACGAATTCACTGGCCGCATGATGCCCGGCCGGCGCTATTCGGAAGGCCTGCATCAGGCGCTCGAAGCCAAGGAGCGGCAGCCGATCCAGCCGGAGAACCAGACGCTCGCCTCGATCACCTTCCAGAACTATTTCCGCATGTACGAAAAGCTCGCCGGCATGACCGGCTCGGCCTCGACCGAGGCGGACGAATTCATGGACATCTACAATCTCGAAGTCCTGGAAATCCCCACCAACATGCCGATGATCCGCCTCGACGACGACGACGAGGTCTATCGCACGGCGGCGGAGAAATACCGCGCAGTCATCGCGCTGATCGAAGATTGCAAGGAGCGCGGCCAGCCGGTGCTGGTCGGCACCACCTCGATCGAGAAATCCGAACAGCTCGCCGAGATGCTGCGGCAGAAGGGCTGGGAGCAGCACGATTTCTCCGACCCCAACGCGTTCGCCGCGCTCTATGCCGGCGACAATTCCTCCAAGGCCAAGGTGTTCGCCATCCTCAACGCGCGATACCACGAGCAGGAGGCGCAGATCATCGCCCAGGCCGGCGTGCCCGGCGCCATCACCATCGCTACCAACATGGCCGGCCGGGGCACCGACATTCAGCTCGGCGGCAATGCCGACATGCGCATTCGCCAGGAACTAGGGCAGATCGAGGATTACCGCGAGCGCGAGAAGAGTCCGCGCGCCGCCGAAATCCGCGCCCAGGTCGCGCGTTTGAAGGACGTGGCGCTGGCCGCCGGCGGCCTCTTCGTGCTCGGCACCGAGCGGCACGAAAGCCGCCGCATCGACAATCAGTTGCGCGGTCGCTCCGGACGGCAGGGCGATCCCGGCCATTCCAAGTTCTTCCTATCGCTCGAAGACGACCTGATGCGCATCTTCGGCACCGACAAGCTTGACGGCATGCTGACCAAGCTGGGCTTGAAGGAAAACGAAGCCATCATCCATCCCTGGATCAACAAGGCGCTGGAGAAGGCGCAGCAGAAGGTCGAGGCGCGCAACTTCGACATCCGCAAGAACATCCTCAAATTCGACAATGTGATGAACGACCAGCGCAAGGTCATCTTCGACCAGCGCGTGGAATGGATGCAGGACGCGGCGGTGGCGGAAGTGATCGCCGACATGCGCCACAATTCGATCGACGATCTGGTCGCCAAGCACGTGCCGGAGAATGCCTATCCGGAGCAATGGGACGTGGCCGAGCTCAAGGAAGAGCTCAAGCGCGTGCTCGGCCTCGATCTGCCGGTCGACGAATGGGCCAAGGAAGAAGGCATCGCCGACGAGGAAATTTTTGCCCGCGTCGAGCGGCGTGCCGACGAGCATATGGCGGCGAAAGTGGCGCAGTGGGGCTCCGACGTCATGCGCTACGTCGAGAAGTCGATCCTGCTGCAAACGCTCGACCATCTCTGGCGCGAACACCTGATCATGCTCGACCATCTGCGCCAGGTGGTCGGGCTGCGCGGCTACGGCCAGCGCGACCCGCTCAACGAATACAAGTCGGAGGCCTTCAGCCTTTTCGAGGCGATGAGCCAGAATTTGCGCGAGGCGGTGACGGCGCAGCTGATGCGCGTCGAGATCACGGCGCAGCCGCCGCCCGATCAGCAGCCGGCGCCGCTGCCGGTCATGGAAGCGCACAAGATCGATCCGACGACCGGCGAGGACGAAATGGCGCTGGCGCTCGCCGGCGCCGAGACGCTGGCGCGGCACGGCATCGGCCCGGCCGCTGCCGGCGGTGCGGCAGCCGCGGCGGCGCGCAATCCGCAAGACCCGGCGAGCTGGGGCAAAGTCGGCCGAAACGAGCCTTGCCCCTGCGGCTCGGGCAAGAAATTCAAGCATTGCCACGGGCGATACACGTAACGGACAACAGACATCGGTCGACAGACGATGGATAATGATCCGTCCTCTGTCGTCCGTCTTCCGTCGTCAGATTACTGCAATCCGCCCCAGCGGCTATCGAAGCTTCCGGCGGCCGGCGCGGGCTGCGCGCCTTTGATGACGCTGCCGGTGGCCGGCGGCGGCGCCGCATTGGCTTCCTGTTGCACGGCCGGTTTCGCTTTCGCCGCGGGAGCGGCGGCGACTTCTTGCGGCGCGGCTTTAGGCCGCTCGCTCGGCTTTTCGGGCGCTTTCGGTTTCGCCGCGGAAGCGGCGGCAGTCTCGTTATGCGGCGCTGCTTTGGGCTTTGCCGCTGCGCCCGCCTCGGCGCCGCGCTCCTGCGTCGCCCCCTCGGTGGCGGCGACCTGCGTAGACGCGGTGGGCTTCGCGGCGAGCAGACCGCCGAACAGGCGGCTGGCCAGTGTCGGCTGTCCGTCGTTGTCGCCGACGGCCGGCGGCTGCGGCGGCAGGCTCGGCGGCGGAACACGCGCCGGCGGGATGTTGCCGCCGACTTGCGCCAGGAAGACGCGGTTCATGCCGCCGTCGAGGCCGGTATGGATCGGGGCGAGGAAGAGGGTGGTTTTCACCGCCGACGCATACCGCTCTTCGTCATTGTGCTCTTTCTCTAACGCCAGCGATGCGATTTCCGGGGCGACCGCGTAAGCCGGGCAGCGCCCGGTCGGATTGAAGACCAGCGGCTTCGAGGAATTCGGCGGCGCCACCGCGTCGAACACGTAATGCCGGTTGCAAACGTCGACCTTGGGCTCAAGGTGCGACACTTCGAAATGATCGTTGCCTTCCTTGATCATCCGCCAGAAGGCCATGTTCGGGTTGGTGCGGTGCCGCGCCAAATTCACCGGAGTCATGCGGAACGGATAGGCCTGGACCTGGAACGATTGCTGGCCGCCGAGAAATGATTCACGCGCCAGCGAATAGATTTCGCCGATCTGCTCGTCGGTCATGGCGTAGCAGCCGCGCGACGAGCAGTCGCCGTGGATCATGAGGAAGGCGCCGTGGCGATCGTTCGCCTTGTCGTAGGCGTTGGGGAAGCCGGTGTTGATGGCGAGATAGTAATTGGAATTGGGCTGCATCAGATCGGGGGTGATCGTGTAGAAGCCCTCGGGAGCCTGGCGGTCGCCTTCGTGGACTTTGGGGCCGAGATCGCCCGACCAGCGGCAGATCGGATAGACTTTGAGGATCTGGAAGCGGCCGGTGGTATCCTGCTTCCAGACTTCGAGCTCGGATTCTTCTTTGAAGATGCGCACCAGGATCGGGGAATCCTTGGGCATGTTCTTTTGTTCGAGTAGCGCCGCCATCTGCGGCGATAATTCTTTCATCGCCCGCGTCGGCAGCTCGTAGGAGTCCCCGCCAAAGCAGCCGGCAAGCGCGAGCGAACCGGCGATGATCGCCGATACCGTCAGCGCGCGCAGAAGACTGGCGCGATTCAATGCGGTACTCCCCGACTGGTGGACGGTCCCCCGTTCCACGCAACTCACCAATCGTTAGCCTTACAGGTCGGCTTTCGCAAGCCAACCCAGACGCTGGTCCCCGATGGACCATGCGCCGCCTCAACGAATGGTAAATTTGTCCACAAATTTGCCGGGCAAAACCAAGGCGTTAGCCGTGGCGACCGGAACTTCCGGATGGCGCGCGCCGGCGCGGCAAAACGGACTCGGCCGGGGACCAATCCAGGCGCCATTGTGGCGGACGAAAATCGGAGCGGAATCCCCGCCTCGATGCGTCAGCCGAGCGTCCGCCCGATGGCCATGAATTTCTCGCGCCGCAGGCGCACGATGGTCGCCGGATCGAGGCCCTGAAGCTCGGACAACGCTTCGCCGATCGCCTCTGCGGTGGCGGCGATGGCGGCGGCGGGATCGCGATGAGCGCCGCCGGTCGGCTCCGCCACGACTTTATCGACGACGCCCAGCCGCACGAGATCCTGCGCGGTGATCTTCATGCTGGCGGCGGCTTCCTGCGCTTTGGAAGTGTCGCGCCACAGGATCGAAGCTGCGCCTTCGGGCGAGATCACGCTGTAGATGGCATGTTCGAGCATGATGACGCGGTTGGCGGTTGCCACCGCGATCGCGCCGCCGGAGCCGCCTTCGCCGATAATGGCGGCGACATTGGGCACGCCGATGCGCAGGCACGCTTCCGTCGAGCGGGCGATGGCTTCGGCCTGGCCGCGCTCCTCGGCGCCGATGCCGGGATAAGCGCCGGCGGTGTCGATCAGCGCGATCACCGGAATCTCGAAGTGATCGGCCATATCCATGAGCCGGACCGCCTTGCGGTAGCCTTCCGGCCGCGCCATGCCGAAATTGTGCTGAAGACGGCTGTCGGTGTCGGAACCCTTTTCCTGGCCGATCAAGCAGACGCTCTCGCCGCGGAAGCGACCGAAGCCGCCGACGATGGCTGCATCTTCGCCGTAGCTGCGATCGCCGGCGAGCGGCACGAAGTCGGCGATCAGCGCCGCGATATAATCGAGGCAATGCGGCCGCTGTGGATGCCGCGCCACTTGCGTCTTCTGCCACGGCGTCAAGCCGGCATAGAGTTCCTTGAGCGCTTGGTCCGCCTTGACCTCGATGCGGTTGATCTCTTCGACGATGGCAATCGCGTCGCCGCCTGATTGCATCGCGCGCATTTCCTCGATCTTGGCCTCCAGCTCGGCCACCGGTTTTTCAAAGTCGAGATAGGAGCGCATCAGCGATCATACCGATTTTGTCATCACTCAATTATTGACGTCGCCCAGCGGATGCAAATCGCGCACGAGGCTTTTGAGCCGCTCCTCGAGGACATGGGTGTAGATTTGCGTGGTCGAAATGTCCGCGTGCCCGAGCAACGTCTGCACCACGCGCAAATCGGCGCCATTGTGCAGGAGATGGCTGGCGAAAGCATGGCGAAGCACGTGCGGGCTCAGTTGCGCCGCACGCAGGCCGGCAGCGGCGGCAAGGCCTTTAAGTTCGCGGGCGAAGTGCTGGCGCGTCAAATGACCGGCTTCGCCGAAGGAGGGGAACAGCCATTTCGATTCGCGACCGCCCGGGCCACGGGCTTGCGCCAAGAGCGCGAGAAATTCGGCCATCGCGCGCTTGGCGGCGTTGTTGAGCGGCACCAGGCGCTCCTTGTTGCCCTTGCCGCGCACGACGATGACGCGGGTATCGCGGCGGGCGGCGGACGCAGGCAAGGCCACAAGTTCGGAGACGCGAAGCCCGGTGGCGTAGAGGAGTTCGACCAGGCAGGCGAGCCGCGCCGCGCGCAGCCGCGTCGGCAGCGGCGCCTTGGGATCGGAACGCCCGGCCGCGCGCAAAAGACGATCGACTTCGGCAAGCGTCAGCGTCTTCGGCAGCGCGCGGCTGCGCTTGGGCCCCTGCAGCACGGCGGCCGGATCGTCCTTGCGCCGGCCTTCCGCGTAAAGGAACCGATAGAGTTGGCGGATCGCCGAAAGCCGCCGCGCGATGGTCGTCGGCTGCATGCCGCGCTTGGCCAGCGCCCCGAGATAGACGCGCAGATCCTCGGTCGAAGCGTTCGCGACGGTTCGCCTCGCTCCGGCGAGGTAAGCGGCGAAATCGGCGAGGTCGCGGCCGTAGGCGGCAAGGGTGTTTTTCTCCGCGCCGCGTTCGGCCGCCAGCATGTCGAGAAAAAGCGCCACGAATCGCTGGTCCGGGTTCTTCGCGGCGCGTGCCGTTCGCCGGGCCGTTGCGCGAACCATGGCGAAAGCCCTCAACGGTTCTTGAAGAATTTATCGGGCGGGATGGAGACGCTGATCTCGCGCGGTTGCGGCTGCACGAAATGCGCCAGCGCATAGATGCCGACATAGATCGCCGCGCATAAGATTGCGACGACGGCGAGAAACCGAAGCAGGCTCGGCATTCGTTAAGCGCTCGCGCTCATCCCATTGGTGCCGGGGAACGGGACCGAGTACGATCATGTTCGGCTCGGCCTGGCAAGTCGCAAGGCCGCCTTGGCGGGCGCCGGAGCCGGCGGCATGACGGATCGCGGATGTGCGGTAAATGACTGATATTACTGTGCAAAACAGTGCGGGCTCAGCGGACGCCGCGGCCGCTTTGCTCGACCGACTTGGCCGCCGCTCGATCGTGCTCGTCGGCATGATGGGGGTGGGCAAATCGTCGGTCGGCCGCCGCCTGGCCGCGCGCCTCGGCATCCCGTTTGTCGACGCCGATACCGAGATCGAAAAAGCCGCCGGCATGAGCGTCGCCGACATTTTCGCCCGCCATGGCGAGGCCGATTTTCGCGGCGGCGAAGCCCGCGTGATCGCGCGCCTGCTCGAGGGCGGCCCGCAGGTGCTGGCGACCGGCGGCGGCGCCTTCATGAACACAAAGACGCGCGAGGCGATCCGCGCCAAAGGCGTTTCGATCTGGCTCAAAGCCGAATTTGAAGTGCTGCTGCGGCGGATCAGCAAGCGGCGGAACGAGCGGCCGCTGTTGGCGACCGACGATCCGGCCGAGACTTTGCGCAGCTTGCTCGCCGAGCGCGAGCCGACCTACGCGCAAGCCGATCTCACCGTGCATTCGAGCGACGTTTTGCATGACGCCATCGTCGCCGACGTCATGACGGCGCTCGCGTCGTTCTTGCAGGCGACGGCGCCGACGTCGGGAAAGGCCGGAGCATGACGGCGCCGCTTCGCGCCGATCCCGCGACCGTTAAGGTCGCGCTCGGCGACCGCAGCTATGACATCGTGATCGGGCGCGGGCTGATCGCTTCGCTCGGTGCGCGCGTCGCCGCTTTGCGCCCGCGCGCCAAGGCCGCCATCGTCACTGACGAGAATGTCGCGCGCCATCATCTGGCCGCCGTCGAAGCCGCGCTGGCGGGCGCCGGCGTGGCGACCAGCCGCATGATCGTTCCTCCCGGCGAAGGCTCGAAAAGCTTCCGCACCTTCGAGCAGATCTGCGAGGCGATCATCTCGGCGCGCATCGAGCGCGGCGACCTCGTCATCGCGCTCGGCGGCGGCGTGATCGGCGATCTTGTCGGTTTCGCAGCGTCGGCGGTGCGGCGCGGCCTCGACTACGTGCAGGTGCCGACCACGCTTCTCGCGCAAGTCGATTCCTCGGTCGGCGGCAAGACCGCGATCAATTCCGCCCACGGCAAGAACCTGATCGGCGCTTTCCATCAGCCCATCCTGGTCGTCGCCGACACCGCATTGCTCGACACGCTGCCGGCGCGCGAATTCCGCGCCGGCTATGCCGAGGTCGCCAAATACGCCCTGCTCGGCGACGCCGCGTTCTTCTCCTGGCTGGAGGCGAACTGGAGCGACGTCTTCGCCGGCGGCAAAACTTCCGCCGGCGCGGCGCGCGAGCACGCCATCGCCGTGAGCTGCCGCGCCAAGGCGGCGATCGTGGCGCGCGACGAGCGCGAAACCGGGGAGCGGCAGCTGCTCAATCTCGGCCACACCTTCGGCCACGCCTTTGAAGCGGCTTACGGGTTTTCCGACCGGCTCCTGCACGGCGAGGCGGTGGCCGCCGGCATGGCGCTGGCCTTCGGCTTTTCGGCGCGGCTGCGGCTAATTCCGGCGGCCGAAGCCGAGCGCGCCATCCGCCATTTGGCGGCGGTCGGTCTGCCGACCGCGCCGAAGGACATTTCCGGACAATTGCCGGGCGTCGACCGGCTGATGGATTTGATCGCGCAGGACAAGAAAGTGAAGCGCGGAATGCCTACATTCATCCTGGTGCGCGGGATCGGCGAAGCCTTTGTCGAGGACGGCGTCGATCGGGCCGACGTGCGCTCGTTTCTGAGCGAGAAGCTGGCGGAGAAATGACGATCTACGATTGGTTGACCGTGCTTGCGGTCGTCATCTGCCTGCTCATTTCGGCATTTTTTGCCGCCGGCGAAACGGCGCTGACCGCCTCGTCGCGCGCCGCCATGCTGCGGCTGGAGAAGCAGGGCAACAAGGACGCCTCCATCGTCAACCGGCTGCTGGCGACGCGCGAGCGCTTGCTCGGCGCGATTTTGTTCGCCAACAACCTGACCAACATCGCCGCCTCCACGCTGGCGACCGGCCTCTTGCTTACGTTGTTCGGCCGCGCCGGCGTGCTCTACGCCACGGTGGTGATGACGCTCGTGATCTTCGTGATCGCCGAGGTGCTACCGAAAACCGCCGCGTTCAACATGCCTGACCGCATGGCGCTCGTGGTGGCGCAGCCGGTCGACCGGCTGGTGCGCTGGTTTTCGCCGCTGTTGCGCGCGGTTGAATGGCTGGTGCGCCTTGTGCTCCGCGGCATCGGCATGCCGGTCGGCAAGATCCAGTCGATCCTCACGCCGCGCGAGGAGCTGCGCGGCGCCGTCGATCTCATGCACCGCGCCGGCGCCGTGGAAAAACTCGACCGCGACATGATGGGTGGCCTGCTCGATCTGCGCGAGCTCCTGGTCTCCGACGTCATGATCCATCGCACCAAGATGGTCATGCTCGATGCCGACGAGCCGCCGCGCGAGGTCGTCGACGCCGTCCTTGCCGCCGCGGTGACGCGACTGCCGCTCTGGCGCGGTTCGCCGGACAACGTCGTCGGGGTATTGCACGCGAAGGATCTGTTGCGCGCATTGCACGCTGCCGGCGGCGATGCCGCCAAGATCGACATCACGTCGCTGGCGACGCCGCCGTGGTTCGTGCCCGACACCACGCCGCTCTATGACCAGCTCAAGGCGTTCCTTCACCGCAAGATGGCATTGGCGCTGGTCGTCGATGAATACGGCGAGCTCGAGGGGCTGGTGACCCTGGAAGACATCATGGAGGAGATCGTCGGCGATATCAGCGACGAGCACGATATCGCCGTGCCGGGCGTGCGTATGCTGCCGGACGGCTCGGTCAACGTCGACGGCGCGGTGCCGGTGCGCGACCTCAACCGGGCAATGGACTGGAATATTCCCGACACGGAGGCGACGACGATTGCCGGCGTGGTGATCCACGAATCGCGCTCGATCCCCGAGCCGGGACAGAACTTCACCTTCCACGGCTACCGTTTCCAGGTGCTGCGCAAGACGCGAAACCGCATCACCGCTTTGCGGGTTACGCCGCTCGTCCGCAAGGTGACGGCGAAAGCGAGCTGACGCGTCCTGCAGCATCTTGCGTGGAGCCGGAAGCATCCGCATCTAATGGCTATGGGATTGGAGCGGGCGTGATGGACGAACGGACTAAAATCGCCGCGGAACATGAGCTGGCCAATGCGCCGATCGATGCGGGCGTGCGCATCGGCCACGTGCATCTGAAGGCCGCCGATATCGATCGGGCGTTGGCGTTTTATTGCGGCGTGCTCGGTTTCGAGCTGACCCAACGTTTCGGCGGCCAGGCGGCGTTCGTTTCCGCCGGCGGCTATCACCATCACATCGGGCTCAACACCTGGGAAAGCCTCGGCGGCTCACCGCCGCCCCCCGGCACTAGCGGCCTCTATCATCTCGCCATCCTTTATCCGACCCGCGCGGCGCTGGGCGACGCGTTGCGCCGGCTGATCGAAGCGAAGATCCCGCTCGACGGCGCTTCCGATCACGGCGTCAGCGAAGCGCTTTATCTGCGCGATCCGGACGAGAACGGCGTCGAGCTTTACTGGGATCGTCCGCGCGAAGTCTGGCCGCGCACGGCTGACGGCAAGGTCTCAATGTTCACCCGCCAGCTCGATCTGATGGGACTCCTGGCCGCCGCCGAGCCGAAGCCGTAAATCGCGAAAGCGGATGCGTAGAAAGTCCGCGCTCCGTGCCGTCACCTAGCTCTCCCCGGGCGCGGTGGCGTGGATGGCGAGCGCGTGCACGCCGCCTGCAAGCTCGCCGGTGAGCGCGGCGTTGATCATGCGGTGGCGCTCGATCCGGCTCTTCCCGCGGAAGGCCTCCGACACAATATAAACTCGGAAATGGGTCTCGCCGCCCGGCCGATGTCCGGCATGGCCTTTATGCCGATCCGATTCGTCCTCGACACGCAGGCTCTCGGGCGCGAAAGCCGCGCGCAACTTTTTCGTGATCAGGTCCTGTGTCCGCATGGCGCGCAGGCTTAGCGGGCACAAGGTATTAGGGTCAATGTCCCCGCCGCGCGGTTTTGCCGCCTGTCAAGTCTTGCAGGTTTGATCGACGCACCCGCATAATCATCATGATGAGCACGAATTCGCCGCTGTTTGATCGGATCCGCGTCAAGCCTGACCAGGATCGCCGCTTGCGCGAGGAGCTGCCGGCTTGCCAGTGGCCGAGCTGCGGTGCGCCGGCCACCCACCGCGCGCCGAAAGGCCGGCTGCGCGCATCCGAATATTGGCGGTTCTGCCTCGAACATGTCCGCGAATACAACAATTCCTACAATTTCTTCGCCGGCATGAGCGACGACGCGATCGCGAAATACCAGAAGGAAGACATCACCGGCCATCGTCCGACCTGGAAAATAGGGTCGCTCGGCAGTGTCGGCGGCCGCCGCGGCAAGTCCCGCCGGGGCTCCGGCGATTTTCGCGGTTCCGGATGGGCGGCCGACGATCCTTTCGGGCTGTTCGAGGGGGTGGCCGCCGGTCGGGCCGCCCATGCGCGGCCGGCCGCCGAGGGCCGCAAAATCCTCAATGCCCAGCGCCGCGCCCTCGACGTGCTTGGTCTTGAAGCCGACGCCAAGCGGGCCGATATAAAGTCCAGGTTCAAGACATTGGTAAAGCGGCATCATCCAGACGCCAACGGCGGCGACCGCGGTTCCGAAGACCGGCTGCGGGAGATCATCCAAGCCTACAACTACCTGAAATCCGCGGGCTTCTGCTGATCCTTGGGTACCTTTCGCGGCATCGGGCGTTTCTGCTAGATGTACCGCGATATCCGACCGCCGGTGATTGCCGATTCGCGCCTCGGATCTGCTTAAATTCCCACCCGAGGGGCCGGAGGAGCTGATGACTCTCGCAACAGACGCAGAAGCCGGCTTGCCGGACATGAAGGTTTCGATCCGGCAGTTGTTCGGCATCGACAGCGATCTGGAGGTACCGGCCTATTCCGAGCCGGACGAGCACGTTCCCGAGATCGATGCCGATTATCGGTTCGACAAGCCAACCACGCTTGCCATCCTCGCCGGCTTCGCCCGCAACCGCCGCGTCATCGTCACCGGCTATCACGGCACCGGCAAGTCCACGCATATCGAGCAGGTGGCGGCGCGATTGAACTGGCCGTGCGTGCGCGTCAATCTCGACAGCCATATCAGCCGCGTCGATCTCATCGGCAAGGATGCGATCGTCATCCGCGAGGGCATGCAGGTCACCGAATTCCGCGACGGCATCCTGCCGTGGGCGCTGCAGAATAATGTGGCGCTCTGCTTCGACGAATACGACGCCGGCCGCCCGGACGTGATGTTCGTGATCCAGCGCGTGCTGGAATCGTCGGGCCGCTTGACGCTGCTCGACCAGAACAAGGTGATCAAGCCGCATCCGGCGTTCCGCCTGTTCGCCACCGCGAATACGGTGGGCTTAGGCGACACGTCGGGCCTCTATCACGGCACCCAGCAGATCAACCAGGGCCAGATGGACCGCTGGTCGATCGTCACCACGCTCAACTACCTGCCCCACGACAACGAGGTCGACATCGTGCTGGCCAAGGCCAGGCACTACCGTAACGACCAGGGCCGCGACATCGTCTCGAAAATGGTGCGCGTTGCCGATCTCAGCCGCAACGCCTTCATGAACGGCGACATCTCCACCGTTATGAGCCCGCGCACGGTGATCATCTGGGCGGAGAACGCCGAGATTTTCAGCGACGTCGGCTTTGCCTTCCGGCTGACCTTCCTCAACAAATGCGACGAGCTGGAGCGGCCGCTGGTGGCGGAGTTCTATCAGCGCTGCTTCGGGCAGGAGTTGCCGGAATCGGCGGTCAATGTGGCGCTGTCTTAAGTTCCCTCTACCCGTAAGCGGGGAGGGGGAGAACAACGATGACTTCGAACATCAAACCCAAGACTCCAGCCAAGGAAGCGCCGACCGAGCCGTTTAAGCGCGCGGTGGGCGTCTGCGTGCGCGCCATCGCCGGCAAGGGCGACATCGAAGTCGCGTTCGCCGCGGAGCGTCCCGGGCTCGCCGCCAACAAGGTGCGGCTGCCGGAGCCGCCGCGGCGGCTCAACGAACGCGAGGCGGCGATCGTGCGCGGGCACGCCGACTCCATCGCGCTGCGTCTTGCCTGTCACGATCCGGCGGTGCATCGCAAGCTCGTGCCCGGCGGCCAGCAGGCGCGCGCGGTGTTCGAAGCGATCGAGCAGGCGCGCGTCGAGGCCATCGGCTCGCGCCGCATGGGCGGCGTGAAGAAAAATCTCGCCGCCATGCTCGATGACCGCTTCCATCGCGGCAAATACGATGAAATCAGCGACCGCGCCGATGCGCCGATCGAAGACGCCATCGCCATGCTGGTGCGCGAGCGGCTCACCGGCGAACTGCCGCCGGCGACCGCGCGCAAGCTCGTCGATCTGTGGCGGCCGCTGATCGAGGAGCGCGCCGGCCGCAATCTCGACCGGCTCGAACGCGTGCTCACCGATCAGCGCCGGTTCGGCGACGTGGTGCACGATCTGCTCGATTGTCTGGACATGGGCGAGGATCGCTCCAGCCAGTCGGAGGAAGAGGAAGGCGAGCAGGGCGAGGACGAGAATCGCAGCGACGAATCCGGCCGCGACGGCGAGACCTCCGATTCCGACGACAGCGAGCGCATGAGCCTCGAAGAAGCCGAGGCCTCGGCCGAGGAAATGCCCGATGCCGCCGCCGACGCCATCGAGGCGCCGGCCGCCGACATGGCCGACGACGCGGAAATGGGGGATTCGGAAACCGCGGCCGAGCCGTGGCGGCCGAAGCATAGCCGCAACGAGCCGCGCGGTCCGGATTACCGGCCGTTCACCGGCAAATACGACGAGGTCGTCGGCGCCGAAAATCTTTGCGACCCGGAAGAGCTCGATCGGTTGCGCGGCTATCTCGACAAGCAGCTTTCGCATCTTCAGGGCGTGGTGGCGCGGCTCGCCAACCGACTGCAGCGGCTCTTGCTGGCGCAGCAGAGCCGGGCGTGGGAATTCGATCTCGAGGAAGGTCTGCTCGATCCGGCGCGGCTGTCGCGCGTCATCGTCGATCCGCTGCATCCGCTGTCGTTCAAGCGCGAGAAGGACACCGACTTCCGCGATACCGTGGTGGCGTTGCTCCTGGACAATTCCGGCTCGATGCGCGGACGGCCGATCACGGTGGCGGCGACCTGCGCCGACATCCTCGCGCGCACGCTGGAGCGCTGCGGCGTCAAGGTGGAGATTTTGGGCTTCACCACGCGCGCCTGGAAGGGCGGGCAATCGCGCGAGGCCTGGCTTGCCCAAGGCAAGCCGGCCAATCCGGGACGGCTCAATGATCTGCGCCATATCATCTACAAGTCGGCCGATGCGCCGTGGCGCCGCGCGCGCAAGAATCTCGGGCTGATGATGCGCGAGGGCCTGCTCAAGGAGAATATCGACGGCGAGGCGCTGGACTGGGCGCATAAGCGGCTCCTGGCGCGCAGCGAAACCCGCAAAATCCTGATGATGATTTCCGACGGCGCGCCGGTCGACGATTCCACGCTGTCGGTCAATCCCGGCAATTATCTCGAGCGTCACTTGCGCTGGGTGATCGAGGACATCGAAACGCGCTCGCCGGTCGAGCTGATCGCCATCGGCATCGGCCACGACGTCACGCGCTACTACCGGCGCGCGGTGACTTTGGTCGACGCCGAGGAGCTGGGCGGCGTAATGACCGAGAAGCTCGCGGAATTGTTCGAGGAGAAATCGCCCGAACCGCCGCAGCGTCCCGTTCGGCCACGGCGGTTGAACGCTTAAGCGCTTGCCGCGTTACCGTCAGGGCAGAGGACGACCCGATGGAACGGAAAAAAGCGTCGGACTTTCCGCAAGGATTGTTGCAGCTCTTCGACCGCTATGTTCACGGCGAGATCAGCCGGCGCGCTTTTCTCGACGGCGCGCAAAAATTCGCAGTGGGCGGCGTGACCGCCGCGGCTTTGTTCGAGATGCTCAAGCCGAACTACGCCTGGGCGATCGAGGTAGAGCCCGACGACAGCCGCATCAAGGCGGAGTTCGTCACCGTGTCGTCGCCGCAGGGCAACGGCAACATCAAGGCCTATCTGGTGCGGCCCGCCCAGGCCGGAAAAATTCCTGGCATTCTCGTCATTCACGAGAATCGCGGGCTCAATGCGTATATCGAGGACGTCGCCCGGCGGCTGGCGGTCGTCGGCTTCATGGCGCTGGCGCCGGACGGCCTCACCTCGGTCGGCGGGTACCCCGGCGACGACGAAAAAGGCGGGCAACTTTTTGCCAAGCTCGATCGCGACAAATTGCTGGAGGATTTCCTCGCCGCTGCGATCTGGCTGAAAGCGCGCCCGGATTGCACCGGCAAAATCGGCGCCGTCGGCTTTTGCTACGGCGGCACGGTGGTCAATCAGTTGGCCGTGCGCATGGGCGCCGATCTCGCCGCTGCGGTTCCGTTCTACGGCGGTCAGCCGAGCGCGGCAGCCGCCGCCAGGATCAAGGCGCCGTTGCTCGCGCAATACGGCGAGTTCGACACCCGCATCACCCCGGGATGGCCGGCGTTCGACGCCGCGCTCACGGCGGCGCAGGTGCCGCACGAAGGGTATGTCTATGTCGGCGCCAATCACGGCTTCCACAACGACACCACCCCCCGCTACGACGAAGCGGCGGCCAAGCTCGCGTGGCGGCGGACTTTGGACTGGTTCAATAAATTTCTGAGATAGGCGGGCGCAAGGCGCAATCGCTTCAGATTGAAATCGATTGGCGCTCTAATATTTTAGTGCGCACGATCTTTTCGGAAAACCGGTTTCCACTTTCCGGATCATGCGCTAAGCGCCGCGTTACGCCGCCTTGCGCTTTTTGGCGACCGCCCGCTTGAGCTCGAGCGCCCGCGGCGACAGTTCGCTGTCCTTGGCCTTCAGCAGGAACGCGTCGAGCCCGCCGCGATGATCGACGGTCTTGAGCGCATTGGCGGAAACGCGCAACCGCACCGAGCGGCCGAGCGCATCGGACAACAACGTGACGTTGAGCAAATTGGGCATGAATCGCCGCTTGGTCTTGCGGTTCGAGTGGCTCACCTTATGCCCGATCTGACGGGTCTTGCCGGTCAGCTCGCAACGCCATGACATGGCTTTAAGATCCTGGCTGCAATCGAAGTTAATTTGCAAAGGCGCCGAGCCGCCGATGATCGGCCGCCAAGGCTGCGGACCTATAGTGAGCGTGCTGGAAAGCGTCAAGCGCCTGCCGATGCGCCCGCATCGGCGCTTATGGCAACCCGGCCCGGCGCCAAATCACAGAAACGTCGCATTCTCCGACAAGACAATGCAGCGTCGATGCGCTAATTGCTTGCGGCGGCCGGAGCTCGCGGTACCGTTGGGCCGCGTCGTCGCAGGCATCCTCTGCGGTCTCAAAGGAGCCATTACCGCCGTGCTTGATCCGCCGAGGCAGCTTGTCCGCAGCGTAAGACCCGCCGCATTCGTCGCGGCGGTTTTCGTCATGACGGCTGCGGTGGCAGCCGACGCCGTCCACATTACCGCGGCGCAGGGACGGCTCGACGCCGAATACACCGCAAGCCTCGCCGGCATTCCGATCGGACGCGGCAACTGGGTCATCGAAATTTCCGACGATCAGTTCAACACCACCGCGACCGGCGGCACCACGGGCCTTTTGCGCTTTTTCACTCCGGGGCATGGCGCCAGCACTTCGCAGGGCATCGTCAGTGCCGGGCAACCGTTGCCGACGACCTATGCGTTCACCATCAGCAACGAGAAACGGATCGACGACGTGCACATGGTGTTCGCCGACGGCAACGTGAAGGACTTCACGGTTGATCCGCCCGTCGGGCCGCATCCCGACCGCATCCCGGTGAGCGAGGTCGATCGGCACAACGTGTTCGACCCGCTGACATCGACACTCAACCTGGTGAGCGGCAGCGGCGACCCGGTGTCCCCGCATGCCTGCGACCGCAAGGTCTCCATCTTTGACGGCCGCATGCGCTTCGACGTGAAGAGCGAATTCAAGCGCATGGAAACCGTCAAGGCGGAGAAGGGCTATCAGGGACCAGTCATGGTCTGCGCGGTGTATTTCGTCCCGGTCTCCGGCTACATCCCGCAGCGTTATGCGATCAAATACCTCGCCGCGATGCGCGACGCCGAGGTCTGGCTGGCGCCGATCGCGGGCACGCGGGTGGTAGTGCCGTATCGCTTCTCGCTGCCGACGCCGATCGGCACCGGCGTGCTGCAGGCGACCCAGTTCATCTCGGTCGCCAAGCCGCCGCGTGCCGCGGCGAATGTGAAGTCGCAGTGACCGCGATCGGCGCCGGCTTGATGCAAGCTCGCCGTCCCCGTTATCCACAGGAACCCCTCCCTTGACTCGCGGGAAGATTTCGATCCGCGCACGCGTTAACCGATGGGCGGCCGAAGGCCGCCGCGGACAGGCCGCTCAAACACCCGATCTGGTATTGCGCAACGGGGCCGGCGCCATATGTCGCGGTGAACGAAGTCGCACCGTGCCGCGAGTCGCCGATTCGGCCGCGATTCGTTCCAGACTCGTTCCACACCTTAAGCAAAGGGCTTTCCAGCGTGTTGTTGTGGTACAGATGCAGTGAAAAGCTGCCGTTCTTCGCGGCAGCCCGGGCCGTAAATGCCGATTTCCTTTTCCCCTGCCACCAGCCGTGATGCGCGCGCCCGCGGCGCGGGCGTTACCGCCGTTCTCGGGCCGACCAATACCGGCAAGACGCATCTCGCCATCGAGCGGATGCTGGCGCATTCGTCCGGCCTGATCGGCCTGCCGCTGCGGCTCCTGGCGCGCGAGGTTTACAACCGCGCGGTGGAACGGGTGGGGCCGGACGCGGTGGCGCTGGTCACCGGCGAGGAGAAGATCAAGCCGCCCAATCCGCGCTTCTGGGTCGCCACCGTCGAGGCGATGCCGCGCGATCTCGATGTCGCCTTCCTCGCCGTCGACGAAATCCAGCTCGCCGCCGATTTCGAGCGCGGCCACGTCTTCACCGACCGCGTGCTGCACCGCCGCGGCCGCGAGGAGACCCTGGTGCTCGGCGCCGCCACCATGCGGCCGATTATCGAACGACTCCTGCCCGGAGTGAGCATCGTCAGCCGCCCGCGGCTGTCGCAACTGACCTTCGCCGGAGAGAAGAAGCTCACGCGGCTGCCGCGCCGCTCGGCCATTGTCGCTTTCTCGGCCGAGGAAGTTTACGCCCTCGCCGAACTCGTTCGCCGCCAGCGAGGCGGCGCGGCGGTGGTGCTCGGCGCGCTGTCGCCGCGCACGCGCAATGCGCAGGTCGCGCTCTACCAGGCCGGCGATGTCGATTACCTGGTGGCGACCGACGCCATCGGCATGGGGCTCAATCTCGACGTCGATCACATCGCCTTCGCCTCCGACCGCAAGTTCGACGGCTACCAGTTCCGCACCTTGAGTCCCGCGGAACTGGCGCAGATCGCCGGCCGTGCCGGCCGCGCCATGCGCGACGGCACCTTCGGCACCACCGGGCGCTGTGCGCCGTTCACCACGGAACTGGCGCAGGCGCTGGAAACCCACACTTTCGAGCCGGTGAAGATCGTCCAGTGGCGCAACACCGATCTCGACTTCTCTTCGGTCGGCGCGTTGCAGGCGGCTTTGGCGGCGGCGCCGAGCGAGAGCACGCTGACGCGCGCGCCGGTCGCCGAGGACATCCTCGTGCTCGACCATGCCGCGCGTGACGACGAAGTGCGCGCGCTGACTTCGACCCGCGCCGACGTCGAGCGGCTGTGGGATGTGTGCCAAGTCCCCGACTACCGCAAAATCGCGCCTGCCACTCATGCCGAGCTTGCGGTCAGCCTCTACTCATATCTCCAGCGCGAGGGCGCGATCCCGACCGACTGGTTCGCCAAGCAGGTAGCGCTGGCCGACCGCACCGACGGCGATATCGACACGCTGTCGAACCGCATCGCCCACATCCGCACCTGGACCTTTGCCGCCAACCGGCCGGACTGGCTCGCCGATCCGGAGCACTGGCAGGGCGTGACGCGTGCCGTCGAGGACCGGCTGTCGGATGCGCTGCACGAGCGGCTGACCGAGCGCTTCATCGACCGCCGCACCAGCGTCTTGATGCGGCGGCTGCGCGAGAAGGCGCAGCTCGAGCCGGAGATGAGCAAGACCGGCGAGGTGATCGTCGAAGGCCATGCCATCGGCCGGCTCGACGGCTTCGTCTTCGTCGCCGACGCATCCTCCGGCGGCTCCGAGGCCACGGCGTTGCAGAACGCAGCGCAAAAGGCGCTGGCCGGCGAAATCGCCGTGCGCGCGACCCGGCTCGCCGAAGCCCCTGACGAGCAATTCGTGCTTGCCGCCGACGGCACCATCCGCTGGACCGGCGCCGCAGTCGGCAAGATCACGGCGGGCGAGGAGGTGTTGCGGCCGCGCATGCGCCTCATCGCCGACGAGCATCTGTCCGGCGCGCCGCGCGAAGCTGTGGAGGCGCGGCTCGGCGCCTGGCTGAAATCGCATATCGAGAAGCTGCTCGGCCCGCTGTTCGAGCTTTCCGCCGCCGACATCAGCGGCATCGCCCGCGGCGTGGCTTTCCAACTGGTCGAGGCGCTCGGTGTGCTCGACCGGCAGCGCGTGGCTGACGAGGTCAAGGGCTTGCAACAGCCGGAGCGGGGGACGTTGCGCAAATACGGCGTGCGCTTCGGCGCCTATCACATTTATCTGCCGCTTTTGCTCAAGCCGGCGCCGCGGGCGCTCGCGGCGCAGCTCTGGGCGCTCGCCCATGAGGGGCCGCAAACCAGTGGGCTCGATGATTTGCTGCATCTTGCCGGCAGCGGCCGCACCTCGATCCCGGTCAACCGCGAGACCGATCCTGGCCTTTATCGCGCGGTGGGTTACCGGGTGTGCGGCGAGCGCGCCGTGCGCGTCGATATTCTCGAACGGCTGGCGGATCTGATCCGCCCGGCATTGGCCTGGCGCGAAGGCGCCGCCGGAACCAGGCCGCCCGGCGCGATCGCCGGCGGCGGTTTCGCGGTGGTCAACACCATGACCTCGCTCACCGGCGCCTCGGGCGAGGATTTCGCCTCGATCCTGCGCTCGCTCGGCTATCGCATGGAGCGGCGGCCCAAACCGGCAGAACCGTCAGAATCGGCAGAGGCGGCAAATACTTCGCTTCGCGATCCCGGTGAGGGAACCGTGTCGCAATCGGCGCGAGTAGAGAGCGCCCCTCACCCCGATCCTCTCTCCGCAAGCGGCGAGGGGGAGATCGATGGTGCGACGGAAGTCCCCGTCGCACCGGCGGAGGCATCGGCACTGGTGCCGGATGTGGTGTCCGAAAGTTCCGCAATTGAAACCCCTGAAGCGGCGCCGGTGTCCGCGGACAATGCCGAGGTTCAAACCCAAACAGGCAACGCTGCCGGCGCGGCCGTTACCGAGCCGGCGCTGATCGAGGTTTGGCGCCCGGGCCGGGCAGGGCGCCCGGAAGGGCGGCGGCATCCGCGTGGGCGGCATCGCGATGCCGGCAAGCGGGCGGCAAAGCCGGCGCGGGAGGCGGTAGCGCCTGAAGTCGCCGCGGAAGCGGCCGTATCGGCGCCGTCGTCCGACCAGACCGCGCCGGCCGTGGCGCCGGTCATGGCGGCGGACGCGCCGGAGGCCGCCAAAGAGGGGCGGCACGCGCGGCAT
>JARLIY010000045.1 GCA_031291475.1 Xanthobacteraceae bacterium | reverse complement strand
CTCTTGCGGCTCTTCGGCATCAGCGGCTCAAGAAGAGCCCATTCGTCATCGCTCAAATCAAATCGCATGACCCACCTCCGAGCACGGTGAATCACGATCATTGCAATTTTTCAAGAAGCTATGTGGGTACAGACCCTAATTTCTTCGTTGGAGTATGATCTTTTCGGAAAACCGGCATCCACTTTTCCGGATCATGCTCTAGTGCGCGAGCACCGCCAGCAGCAACAACGCCACGATGTTGGTGATCTTGATCATCGGGTTGATCGCCGGGCCGGCCGTATCCTTATAGGGATCGCCGACGGTGTCGCCGGTGACCGCCGCCTTGTGCGCGTCGGATCCTTTGCCGCCGTAATGGCCGTCCTCAATGTATTTCTTGGCGTTGTCCCAGGCGCCGCCGCCCGACGTCATCGAGATGGCGACGAACAACCCGGTAACGATGACACCGAGCAGCATGGCGCCGAGCGCGGAGAAGGCCGCCGACTTTCCCGCCGCGCCGCCGCCGGCGATGAAGTAGATGATGAAATAGCCGACGATCGGCGACAGCACCGGCAACAGCGACGGCACGATCATCTCCTTGATCGCGGCGCGGGTGAGCATGTCGACCGCACGGCCATAATCAGGCTTGTCCCTGCCCTGCATGATGCCGGGCCGCTCGCGGAACTGGCGCCGCACTTCCTCGACGATGGAGGACGCGGCGCGTCCGACCGCGGTCATGCCCATCGACGCAAACAGATACGGAAGGAGGCCGCCGAATAGCAGGCCGGCCACGACATACGGATTGACGAGCGAAAAATCCGGCGCCGCGCCCTGGAAATAGGGATGCTTGTTCGCGCCGGCGATGAAGAATTTGAGGTCTTCGTTATAGGCGGCGAACAACACCAGCGCGCCGAGCCCGGCTGAGCCGATGGCGTAGCCTTTGGTCACGGCCTTGGTGGTATTGCCGACGGCATCGAGCGCGTCGGTTGATTTGCGCACCTCTTTCGGCAGGCCGGCCATTTCGGCAATGCCGCCGGCATTGTCGGTGACCGGACCGAAGGCATCGAGCGCGACCACGATTCCAGCGAGCGCCAGCATCGTCGTCACCGCGATGGCGATGCCGAACAGGCCGGCAAAGTTATAGCTGACAAGGATGCCGGCGATGATGACGAGGGCCGGAAGCGCGGTGGCCTCCATCGATACGGCAAGGCCCTGGATCACATTGGTGCCGTGGCCGGTCACCGAGGCCAGCGCGATTGAGTGCACCGGCCGATAGTTGGTGCCGGTGTAGTATTCGGTGATGACGATGATCAGCGCCGTGACCGCGAGGCCGGTGATGCCGCAATAAAACAGCGCCGCGCCGGAATAGCTGACGCCGGCGAGCGGACCGAAGCCAATCAGGTAATGGGTCACGCCGGCGATGCCGATCAGCGAGAAGATCGCGGTGGCAATCATGCCCTTGTAGAGCGCGCCCATGATCGATTGGCTGGCGCCGAGCCGAACGAAAAACGTGCCGATGATCGATGCGATGATGCACACCCCGCCGATGGCGAGCGGGAACGTCATCATCCGCAACACCATCTCGGCGGATACCGAACCGAAGAAGATGGCGGCGAGCACCATGGTCGCGACCGTCGTCACCGCGTAGGTTTCGAACAAATCCGCTGCCATGCCGGCGCAGTCGCCGACGTTGTCGCCGACATTGTCGGCGATAGTCGCCGGATTGCGCGGATCGTCTTCGGGAATGCCGGCCTCGACCTTACCGACAAGATCGCCGCCGACGTCAGCGCCTTTGGTGAAGATACCGCCGCCCAAGCGCGCGAAGATCGAAATTAGCGAAGCGCCAAAGCCGAGCGCCACCATGGAATCAACGACCGTGCGATCGTTCGGCGCCAGCTGCAGCGTGCCGATGAGGAAGCCGAAATAAAGCGTCACGCCGAGCAAGGCCAGGCCCGCGACCAGAAGCCCAGTGATGGCGCCGGCGCGAAAGGCAAGCTCGAGACCGCCGGCCAGCGAACCGATGGCGGCTTGCGCGGTGCGCACATTGGCGCGCACCGACACGTTCATGCCGATAAAGCCCGCGGCGCCGGAGAGCACGGCGCCGATGGCAAAGCCGACGCCGACCAGCCAGCCGAGAAGGTAACCGAGGATCAGGAAGATGACGACGCCGACGATGGCGATGGTGGTGTATTGCCGCCGCAGATAGGCCTGCGCGCCCTCACGCACGGCGGCGGCTATTTCCTGCATCCTTTCGCTGCCGGGATCGGCCCGCATCACCGAACTCGTGGCCCAGATGGCGTAGACCAGCGCAAGAGCGCCGCAAAGAACGATGAGCCACAACGTCGTCATGGAGAGCACCCCGGTTGATGGGGGCCAGTGGAAACCCGGCCCGGAAGGAAAGCGCGCTCAACGCATGCGCCGAGCGCAATTCGGCGCGGACATTGCCAAAAATGAACGGGCGGTGCAACGGCACCGAGTGTCTTTCCCGCGGCGATTTTTGAAGAAATTCTATGCCCTTGGGCTGGTGTTCTCACACCGGGCTGGGCCGGCGCATGAGCGTGCCCCAGAACAGCAGCACGGCCGCCGCGGCCACCACCGGGAAGACGAGCTCATTGACCGCTGCCCAGCCGAAGCGGCTCAATAGCGCGCCCGAGGAAAAGGAGCCGATCGCCATCGACCCGAACACCAGAAAGTCGTTGAACGCCTGCACTTTGTTGCGCTCGCGTGGGCCGTGGCATTCGGTGACCAAAGTCGTGGCGCTGATAAACGCAAAATTCCAGCCGACGCCGAGCAGTGCCAACGCCACCCAGAAGTTCCATACCTCGGTGCCGAGTAAGCCCACCACGGCTGCGGCAAGGATCAGCACAAGCCCGCTCGCCATCATCGCGCCCAAGCCGAAGCGCGCGATCAGCGCACCGATGAAAAAGCTCGGCGCATACATGCCGATCACGTGCCATTGGATGCCGAGCGCGGCCTCGCCGACCGAATGGTTGCACATCACCATGGCGAGCGGCGCGGCGGTCATCATCACGTTCATCATCACGTAGCTGGCGACGCCGCAAGCGACGGCGACGATGAAGCGCGGCTTGCCGACGATATCGCGCAGCGGCCGTCCGTCGGCAAAGGCACGCGGAACGGCCGGCCGCGGAATCCGCAGAAAGGCCAGAACAATGGCGGCGACAAATGCGCAGGCTGATTGCGCCAGATAAGTCGCGGCGAACAAATAAGCCGGCCAAATGTCCTTGGTGAGAATGACAATCTGCGGTCCGAGGATAGCGGCGAAGATGCCGCCGGCCAGCACCCAAGCCACGGCGCGGGCGCGGAACTGCGCGCTCGCGGTATCGGTAGCGGCAAAACGGTAGGACTGATGCGCCGCCGCGTAAAGGCCGCCACACAACGTGCCGGCGAGCAAAAGAAAGAATGATCCCGACAGCATGGCCGTGCAGGAGATGAGGCCAGAGAGCACGCCGAATGCCGACCCCACTTGCAAGGCGAAGCGGCGGCCGAAAGCCTTGGCCAGCATGCCGACCGGCAGCGTGCCGATCCACATCCCAACCACCATCAGGCTGATCGGCAGCGTTGCCAGCACCGGATCGGGAGCGAGGATCGCGCCGGCGATGCCGCCGGTCGCCACGATCACGGTGTTGTTGCCGCCGGCCAGCGCTTGCGCGGCGGCCAGGATCAGCGCGTTGTGCGCCGCCAGCCGGTCGTCGGTGAGGTCGAGCGATGGTTCCGCGATGAGCGCCATGACAGCTTCCAGTCGGACGCCTGCTTTATAGCGGCCGAGGCGGCGCGGCACTACGGGGAGGTGCGCAGGTCAGAACTGCAAGGCCCCCGCGTGGCGAACGGCAAGCATGCGCAGCTCCGCCACGCTATGCGCGCCCAGTTGGCCGAGCGCCGCTTGCGTCTCCTCGATCAATAGATCGATGACGTGTCCGGGCCCCTCTTCGCCGAGCGCGCCCAGTCCCCACAAAAACGCCTTGCCGGCAAATACCGCCGCGGCGCCGAGCGCACAGGCGCGTACCACATCGGCACCGCTGCGCACGCCGGAATCCATCATCACGGCAGCGCGCGTGCCGACCTGGCGGACGATGGCCGGCAGCGCGTCGATCGGCGCCGGCAGCGCCTCGACCTGGCGGCCGCCGTGATTGGAAACGATGATGCCGTCGACGCCGAGCGCAACCGCCCGCTCGGCATCCTGCGGATGCAGGATGCCTTTAACGATCAGCTTGCCCTTCCAGCGCTCGCGGTATTTTCGCACATCGTCCCAGGTGAAAGCGCCGCCCATCTCGCGGCGCGTGAAGGCGACGAGTTCGTCGAGGGATGCGTCTTCGCCAGCATAAGCGCGGATATTGGCGAAGCGCGGAATGCCGTTCTTCAACAGCGCCAACGCCCAGCGCGGCGTCAGCGCGGCCTGCATCACAATGCGGAAATCGACCGCAAACGCACCGGCCAGCCCGACGGCCGCCTCGCGCGGGCGCGTGGTGCGCACCGGCACGTCGAGCGTCAGCACCAGTGCGCGGCAGCCCGCGGCCTCGGCACGGCGAACAAGATCGACGCCGATCGCGTGGTCGTTGTTGGCGAAACGGTAGAGTTGAAACCAGAACCCATCGGGAGCGATCTCGGCAATTTTTTCGATCGTGGCGCCGCCAACGGTACTTAGGATGTAGGGAACGCGTATGCGCTGCGCGGCGCGGGCAAGAGCCAAGTCGGCGCCGGGCCACACGATCGCCGGCCCGCCCATCGGGGCGACGCCGATCGGCGCGGCGTAACGGCGGCCGAACACTTCGACGTCGCAGGGCGGCAGCGAAGGCATGACGCCGTAACGCGGCACCAGCTCCACCGCATCGAGCGCCGCCCAATTGCGCTTGATCCCGGCATCGTTGTTGCCGGCGCCGCCGTCGCCATATTCGAAGGCGAAATGCGGAACGCGCCGGCGCGCCTGCCGCCGCAGATAATCAACATGCGGGTAACGCCGGTGCAGCTTGGCATAGCGCGGATTGCTGCCGCGATTCTCCAGCGGCTTGGGCTGCGGCGAAGCGACGGCGGTCGTGTCGTGCATGGCGTCCTTTGTGCGTCGCTTGGCGATGCGCGGTATCGCCCCTCCCGCAGACCGCGGGGGCTGTGGAAGAGCAAGCCGTCGGCGCCTATTATCGACCCGATTTAAAGTCCAGGGAAGGTGCCGCTATGAGCGCGGGCCGAGCGGCAATTGCCGACAAAAGCGCGCAACTTCTGGAAACGATGCGCGCCGCGCGGCCGCTCGTGCATAACATCGCCAATTACGTATCGATGGATGTCGCGGCGAACGCTCTGCTGGCGATTGGCGCCTCTCCCGCCATGGTTCACGCGCGCGAGGAGGTGGCCGAATTCGTCGCCATTTCGGGCGCACTCGTCGTCAACATCGGTACGCTGTCGATGCCCTGGGTCGAAGCGATGATGCTTGCCGCCGACGCCGCCAGGCGGCACGGTAAGCCGTGGGTGCTCGATCCGGTCGGCGCCGGCGCCACACAATTGCGGACGGAAACGGTGCGCGCGCTGTTGCCGCACGGGCCCACGATCATTCGCGGCAACGCATCCGAGATCATGACGGTTGCCGGCGGCGCCGGCGTGGCGCCCAAGGGCGTCGACAGCGCTAATACCACGGAAGAGGCGCTCGCCTTCGCCTCGAGTCTCGCCAAGCATCAGGGCTGCATCGTCATCGCCACCGGCGCGATCGACATCATCACCGACGGCCGCCGCGTGACCAGGCTCGCCAACGGCTCGCCGATCATGGCCAAGGTGACCGCGCTGGGCTGCGCGCTCTCCAGTGTCACAGGAGCGTTCGCCGCCGTCGGCGCTGATCCGTTCGAAGCGTCCGTCGCCGCGGTTGCGGTTTTCGGCATTGCCGGCGAAATCGCCGCGGAACGGGCCAAAGGCCCCGGCTCCTATCGGGTGGCGTTTCTCGACGAACTCGAAGCGATCGGCGGAAAGGACATCATGTCTCGCCTGAAGATTGTCGACTAATAGCATACAATTACGAACGAAAAGAGCTCCGACTTGTGCCTCGTCCAGCCGCCGCCGATGCGGCCGCGCCCCGTCAGCCGACGGCTTTCCTGCCCCGCTTTACTTTTACTGCGCGGGAGGCCCCGTCGTAGGCCCAGGTCATGTAGATGCCGCCCCAGGTGAAGCCGCCGCCGAAGGCCGCGAGCAGCAGACGGTCGCCGGCTTTGAGTTTCTGCTCGTAATCCCAGAGGCAGAGCGGAATCGTGGCCGCGGTGGTGTTGCCGTATTTTTGGATCGTGACCATCACCCGGTTCGCCGGAAGGCCGACACGTTCGGCGGTCGCCTCGATGATGCGGCGGTTGGCCTGGTGCGGCACCAGCCAATCGACGCTGTCCTTGGTCAGGCAATTGCGGGCCATCAGCTCGATCGCGACGTCGGCCATGCGTGCAATGGCGAATTTGTAGACTGCGGCGCCCTCCTGATGGACGAAGTGCAGGCGCTTGGCGACGGTCTCCGCCGTCGGCGGCATGCGGCTGCCGCCAGCCTTCTGGTGCAAATGTTTCATGCCGGCGCCGTCGGAGGCGATCAACGTGTCGAGAATGCCGTATTTACGGTTCGGCTCGACTAGCACGGCGCCGGCGCCGTCACCGAACAGCACGCAGGTCGCGCGGTCGGTATAGTCGATGATCGACGACATCTTGTCGGCACCGACCACCACGATCTTGCGATAGGCGCCGCTCTCGATGAATCGCGCAGCGATGGTCAGTGCATAGACGAAACCAGAGCACGCGGCCTGGACGTCGAAGCTGCCGATGCCGCGAATGTCCGCCATGTCGCAAATAAGATTGGCGGTCGAGGGAAACACGAAGTCGGGTGTCGTGGTGGCGCAGATCAGTAGATCGACTTCGCCCGGCCCGGTGCCGGTTTTCTTCAACAGCCCACGCACCGCCTCGGCGCCCATATGCGAGGTGCCGAGACCCTTGCCCTTGAGGATATGGCGTTCCTTGATTCCGGTGCGCTCGACGATCCACTGGTCGCTGGTGTCGACCATCCGCGCCAATTCGGCATTGGTCAGCACGTCGGGCGGAACGTAGCCGTGCACGCCGGTGATCGCCGCCCGGATTGCGGACTTTGGTTTTGCAGGCTTTTTCGTCATACGCACGCGAGACTTAAAGGTTCCTCGACCGCCCGGTTCCTTGGTTAGCAGGATGGTTGGGGCATTGATAGCGTCCCGACATCAGGCGGTTAACCTTCGCGGGCCGCGGCGGCGGCAAAATCGCGCCGGCCCTGGCGGGCAAATTCCAGCACCGTGGCGGCGGCCCTGGCGCTCGGCGTCCGCTCCACGGCCATGATGCGATCGAGCCGCCTGAAGGCCTCGATCTGCCGCGCGCGCTCGGGCGTGTCGGCGAGAAGCGGCACGAGCGCATCGGCGAGACGCTGGGGCGTGCAGTCGTTTTGCAAAAACTCCGGCACGACATTCTCGCCCATCACCAGATTGGCGAGGATGATGCTTTGCAGATCGGCGCGCAGCCGAATAAGCCTGGCGATCATTTCCTCAACGAACGTCACGCGGTAGGCGGCCACGGTCGGGACACCAGCGAGCGCGAGTTCGAGCGTCACCGTGCCGGAGGCGGCGAGCGCGGCGCGCGCGCTGCGGAACGCCCTCCCTTTCTCCGCGGCCTCGACGACGACGCGCGGCGCCACCGCCCAGCCGGCCACCGCCGCGCGCACTTCGGCTGCGAGATGCGGCACGGTCGGGAGCACGAGCTCCATCGGTCCGATGCGGGCGGCGACGCGCGCGACGGCCTCGCCGAAGATCGCCATCAGTCGGCGGATCTCGCTCGAGCGGCTGCCGGGCAGGACCAGAACGAGCGGCGGATCGGTGCGCCGGCGCCTTTCTTCATCCGCGTCGGGACGCAATTCGGATATCTGTTCGATCAACGGGTGGCCGACATAAATGCACGGCGGGCCGCCGAGCCGCGCATGGGCGGCCGGCTCGAAAGGCAGGATCGCCAGGACGCAATCGACATAGGCGCGCATGGCCCGCGCGCGTCCGGAGCGCCAGGCCCAGACCGACGGAGAGACGTAATCGACGATCGGGACCGAAGGCGCGCGGGCGCGCACGCGGCGCGCGACGCGGTGGGTGAAATCCGGACTGTCGATTATGACGAGCGCGTCCGGACGCGCGGCGATGATCGCGTCCGCCGTCTCGCGAATGCGGCGCAAGATCATCGGCAGGCGGCGCGGGATGGCGCTGACGCCGAAGATCGAAAGCTCCTCGATCGGAAACGGACTGACGATCCCCGCCGCTGCCATGGCGCGCCCGCCGACGCCGGCGAGCGTGAGCGGACCGTCGGCGCCGGCGGCGAGCGCGCGCGCCAACGCCGCGCCAAGCAGGTCGCCGGATTCTTCGGCGGCGACGAGATGGATGGACAGCGGCCGCGGCTGCGGGGCGGAGTTCATCCGGCCGCATCCTCTCGCATGCCGACGAAGAAAATCTTTGCGCGATCGGCTGCTGCGATCACCAGCTCCGGCTCCGCAATGATCGTGCTGCCAGCGACGACGGCTAATCCGGCAAGACCGGCACGCGCGACATTCTCGACGGTTTGCGGACCGATCGCCGGCAGGTCGAAGCGGTGATCCTGGCCGGGCTTGGGCGCTTTGACGAGGACGCCGGTGCCGGCGGGCGTCGTCACCCGGCCTTGGCGGCGCAATTTGGCGATGCGAAGGAGCAAATTGTCGGTGCCTTCCGCCGCTTCGACCGCAAGCACGTGATTGTTGGCGACGACCGCCGCCTGACCCACGTCGAACCGGCCCAGCGCCGCGATTACCTTCAGGCCGTGGGCGATATCGGCGCGATCGCGCTCCGAGGGTTGCAGGCGTCCCAGGATGCCTTCCGGCACGATGATTTCCGGCGCCACATCCTTGACGCCGATCATGCGCAATCCGCCCTGCTCGATCAGGCCGGCGACGCCGGACAACAACCGGTCATCGCCGCCGTGAAAGAGGCGAATGACCTGCGGCAGCAAAAGAATTGATTTCCAATCGAGACGGATCTGGGTGATCGGCGGCCGCAGCAGCGTGCCGATGAACAAAGCCTCGCGGCAATTCTCGGCGCGGGCGAGGCGGAAGAAACGTCCGACCTGGCCGATGGCGATCCAGTGATGCGCATAGCGCTCGACCACTTCGGGATTGGCCCAGCCGCGCACCGCAAACATCACCGGGCGCCGGCCGCGGCGCGTAATCGCCTCGGCAACGGCGCCGGGAAAGCTACCGCCGCCGCAAACGATCGCCAGCGGATCGCCTCCGGCGGCGGTGACGGCCGTACCCGGCTCGTCAGGATGCATCGTCATCGTCCGCATCGGGCATTCGCTTGGTGCGTGGCTGCATCAGCGGCCGTTTGCCGCCGGCGCGGATAAAGGCAATGATTTTTGCCACCAGCGGTTCGCCGGCATAGGCCGCTGCGACGGCGTTGATGCGATCGGAGAGCAGCCCCTCGGCGAAGAACAGCGCGCGATAGGCTTCGCGCAGCCGCCGCACTTCCGGGCGCGTCGCGCCGCGCCGGCGCAGGCCAACGGTGTTGAGTCCGACCAGCGCCCCGGTCTGGCCGAACGCGAAGCCGAAGGGGATGATGTCGTCGCGGGCGGCCGACATGCCGGCCATCATGACGCCCTCCCCGATGCGCACGAATTGGTGGATGGCGGAATGGCCGCCGAGAAAAGTGTGATCGCCGACCGAGACGTGACCGCCGATCACGGCGTTGTTGGCGAATGTCACCTCGTTGCCAACCGTGCAATCGTGCCCGACATGCGCGCCGACCATGAACGTGCAACGCTCGCCGACGCGGGTGACACCGCCGCCGTCCTCGGTGCCGGTATTCATGGTGACGCCCTCGCGCACTTCGCAGCGCGCGCCGACGATGAGTTGCGTCGCCACGCCGCGGTAATGGACCGATTGCGGCGGCGTGCCGAGCGAGGCGAAGGGATAGACGACGCAGTCTTCCCCAATGCTTGTGGCGCCGGCGATGTTGACGTGGCCGATCAGCCGCACCCCGCTCCTAAGCTCGACCTGTGGACCGACCAGGCAATAAGGGCCGATCTCCACACCCTCGCCAATGCGCGCGCCTTCGGCGACGCGCGCGGTCGGATCGATCGCCATCTAGCCCTCAGTAATGACCGCGCCGACTTCGGCCTCGGCGATCAGCGCTTCGCCGACTTTGGCTTCGGCGCGGTACCACCACATGTTGCGGCGATGCGCGATTTTGTCGACATGATATTCGAGCACGTCGCCGGGCACGGCCGGCTTGCGGAATTTTGCTTTGTCGATGGTGAGAAAGAACATCGATCGCGGACCATCGGACCGCATATTGCGCAGGCACAAGACGCCGGCGGTCTGCGCCATGCCCTCGATCACCAGGACGCCGGGCATGACCGGATTGTCGGGAAAATGCCCGAGGAATTGCGGCTCGTTGAAGCTCACATTCTTGATGCCGATGGCGTGCTCGTCACCGCGCATGTCGATCACACGATCGATCATGATGAACGGGTAGCGATGCGGCAACAGCCGCAGGATCTCGCGGATGTCGGCGATAGCGAGAGTATCGGCGCTCATTCGCCTTCCCCGTCCCGCGTACCGCGCTTGCCGCCGCGCGCCAGGCGCCGCAGCAACGCGATGCCCTTCATGTATTCCCGGGCCGGCTGCGCGGGCGAGCCCATAAAGCGGCCGCCCGGAGGAACGTCCGACATGAAGCCGCTCTGTGCGGCGAGCATGGCGCCGTCGCCGATGGTCACGTGGTCGGCGAGCCCAACCTGCCCTCCCATCATCACGAAATCTCCCACCTGCGAGCTGCCGGATATGCCGGTCTGCGCTGCGATCAAACAACGGCGTCCGACGGTGACGTTGTGCGCGATTTGCACGAGATTGTCGATCTTGGTGCCCTCGCCGATGACGGTGTCCCGGGTCGAGCCCCGATCGATCGTGGCGTTGGCGCCGATTTCAACGTCATCCTGGATGATGACCCGGCGGGTCTGCGGGATTTTCTGATGGCCCTGCGGCGAAGGAAGGTAGCCGAAGCCGTCCTGGCCGATGCGGACGCCGGAATGGATGACCACGCGATCGCCGATCAAGGCGTGCAGTATGGTGGCGCCGGCGCCGATCGCGCAGTCGCGTCCGATCGCCACGCCTGGGCCGATCACCGCGCCGGCGCTAATGAGTGTACCGGCGCCGATCTCGGCGTCGGGCCCGATCACCGCCAGCGGATCGATGGTGACGCCGGCTTCGACATGCGCGGAAGCGTGCACCTGCGCGCTTCGCGCGCGACCGGTCCCGCCGAACAGCGAGGACGGCCGCAGCGCCGAGGGAAACAGCGCCCGCGCCACGGCGACGAAAGCGCGGTGCGGCTCCGCCGTCACTAGGACCGCAAGATTGTTCGGCGCTGCGCCCTCGAAACGCGGCACCACCAAGCAGGCGCCGGCGCGGGTGACCGCGAGCGCATCGAGATATTTGGCGTTGTCGAGGTAAGTGATGTCGCCGGCGCGCGCCGTGTCGAGCGGCGCGATGTTGCCGATGCGCCGGTCGAGCGGAACGCCTAACCGCGGCACGGCGCGCGTGAGCGCGACGATCTCGCGGATCGTCAGCTCGTGGCTCGTTGGGAAGAAGTCCGGCATGCGCCCGGCCTCGACGGTCGCAAGCCGCGATCAGAATCGCGTGCCGCCGCCAAATTGGAAGAACTGGGTGCGATCATACGGCTGTTTCAGGAGCGGATAGGCGAGATCGAAACGCAATGGACCGAACGGTGAGTCCCAGATCAGGCTGACGCCCGCGGATACGCGCGGAGCAGCGGTGTCGGCGTATTGCATGGCGCAGTTTGGACAATAAAAAGTGACGCCGGTGTTGGTCGTTATGTTGCCGTTGACTTCGCCGTTGGCCGCCCATGAGGTTTCGGCCTTGTAACCCCACTCCGCGCCGGAATCGACGAACACGGCGCCGCGCATGCCGGAATCCTTGGGCAAGAAGAAAAACGGGTATTGGAACTCGAGGCTGGCGCCCCAATACATCGTGCCGCCAAGCGTATCGTTCGCGGTGTACGCGGTGAGGTCGCGCGGCCCGATGCCGGCCGGTTCGAAGCCGCGGACGACATTGGGGCCGATCTTGAAGTCATCGAGCATGCGCACGTATCCGCCGTCTTTAAACCCGAGCATGTCGCCGCCCTGCAAGTGCAGGACGCCGATCAAGTCGGAGACGGCCTCGTAATAGATGCGAAAATCGCCGACCGAGCGCATGTAATATGAATCGCCGCCGAGACCGGCGAAATCCTGACCGAAACTCAGGAGCATGCCGCTGGTCGGGCGCTTGTTGTTGTCGAGGGTATTATAAATCAAGCCGTATCCGGCCAGCGAAGTGAGATAGCCGCCCTGGGCCAGTTCGTAGCGGATCGGGAGCGAGGCTACGTAATACGGCGAGCCCTGGAGGGTGATGCAGTTGTTCTGGTTTCCTGATGGCACCAGGGCATAACCGGGATAGGCCGCGGCAAGCACGCCGGCTGCCGTCGCGGCGTTAATGGCATTCTGCGTCGGGAAACTGGTCGAGAAATTCGGGTTGATATTGGCGCAATCGTCCAAGCTCGACGTAAGTGTGATCTGCTGCCAATAGATCGAATAGCGCAGTTGCAGGCTCAGATCCTCGCGCAGTGGAATGCTCAGTTTCAAGTTGGTGCCGATATTGGTCGTGCCGTATGAAAGATACGGGCTCGCCAGCGTCTCCCGGGCGAACAAATCGATGCCGCCGGACATCCGTTGATCGAGAAGATAAGGTTCGACGTAATTAAACTCGATGCCGCGAATATACTGGCCGAGCGTCGCCGACACTCTGCCGTACTTGCCGGTTCCAAACAGGTTGCGTTCGGAGATCGATACCTGGCCCATGAAGCCGTCGGCGGTCGAATAGCCACCCATGACCGAAAAGTCGCCGGTCGATTGCTCCTCGACGTCGACATTGATCACGACGCGGTCGGGCGCCGAGCCGGGCTCGTTGGTGATCTTCACCGTTTTGAAGAAGTTCAGATTCTTGATGCGTCTCTCGGCGCGATCGATCAAAGCGCGATTGTAGGGATCGCCTTCGGAAATATCGATCTCACGCCGGATCACGTAATCGCGGGTACGGGTATTGTTGCGGATGTTGATGCGCTCGATATAAGCGCGCACCCCTTCGTCAACGACAAAGATGACGCTGATGGTCCGCGTTTGCGGATTGCGATCACCGCGCGGCCGCACCGTGGCGAATGGGTAGCCGTGCTTGGTGATCTCGACGGTCAGGTTCTCGACGGTCTTCTCGACGGCATCGCCGTTGTAAACGTCGCCCGAATGTACCCGCAGCGTAGAGCGCAGCGACTGTGCTTCGACGGCGCGGATGTTGGACTGAATGTCGATGGTGCCGAAGCGGTACAGCGGGCCCTCTTCGATCGTGAATGTGATGATGAAGCCCTTCTGTCCCGGATCGTACTCGCCGGTGGCGGACACGACCTGCACGTCGGCATAGCCGTGGCTGAGATAGAAGCGCCGGATCAGATCGCGGTCGGCTTCGATGCGGTCCGGATCGTAAACGTCGGCGGTTAGCAGAAAGCTCAGGAAGTTCGACGTCGAGGTCTTGATCACGTCCTTCAGCCGCGAGGACGAGTAGGCGTTATTGCCGACGAAGTTGATGGTCTTGACGCCGGTCTTCTCGCCTTCCTTGATTTCGAAGATCAGGTCGACGCGATTGTTCGGCCGCTCGACGATTTTCGGCACCACCTGGACATCGAAGCGGCCGTTGCGGTGATACACCTCGATGAGGCGCTGGACGTCGGACTGCACGGTCGCGCGCGACAGCGTCCCGCGGGCTTTCGACTGGATTTCCTGCTGGAGCTGCTCGTCCTTGATCTTGGTGTTGCCCTCGAAGGCCAACCGATCGATGACCGGCGCCTCCACTACGGTGACGACGAGGCGGTTGCCCGACTGGGAGATGCGGATATCCTGGAACAAACCGGAGGCGTAAAGCGCTTTTAGGGCGCTGTCGATTTTGGCGGCATCGAGATGTTCGCCGGGGGCCATCTTAAAGTACGAGCGGATCGTGTCGGCTTCGACCCGGCGGTTGCCCTCCACGACAATGGAGCCGGCGGCGGCGCCGGTTCCCGCGGTTTGTGCAAATACCGCGCCCGAGCCACCCCCAAAAAATACGATGGCGAGGAGCAAGCCGGCCACGACAAGCCCTCGTCTTACAAATTCACACATGTCCATGCGCAAAGCGCCCTTAATACCCTCGTGGCCGCCCCCAGGGCGGGTTGCTCGCAGTCTCCCTCAGCTTACGTCTCAAACCCGTGACAAGTTGTTTCTCCGCGTTGAATTAGCACATTTATTCGCCCTGCCCCGTGTCAGGTGCGAGCGTCGTTTAAGAGGTCGTCAGATGGATGATGTCATTGAAAGTTGCAAATATCATCAACATCAGGACGATCGCGAGGCCGATGCGAAATCCCACTTCCTGAGCCCGCTCGGAGAGCGGACGGCCGCGTATTCCCTCGATCAGATAGAACAAAAGGTGACCGCCATCGAGCAGCGGGATCGGAAACAGGTTCAAGAGGCCGATCGAGACCGAGAGCACGGCGGCGAGCTGAATGAGCGGCACGAAGCCGAAGGTCGCCACTTGCCCCGACATTTGCGCAATGCGAATCGGTCCGCCGAGCTGGTTGGCCGCCTCGCGGCCAGCGATCACGCCGCCGAGATAGCGCATCGTACGGTCGACCACGGACCAGGTCTCCTCGACGCTCAGCAAGATGGCCTGCAGCGGAGCGACCGAATGCATTTTCAGATCTTCCGGAGCCATCGACCGGCTGATGCCGAGAATCCCAATGCGTTGTGTGTTGCCGAAGTTATCCTTGACTTCCTTGAGCGTGGGCGTCGCCGAAAGCACGAGCTGCTTCCCGTCGCGCTCGACGGTGATGTCGAGGGTTTCGCCGGCGCTTGAACTGACCACGCGCTGCATCTCGGCAAAGCTGTCGATGGCGCGGCCGTCGATTGCCACGACGAGATCGCCGGCCTTGAATCCGGCCGCCGCCGCGACGCTGTCCGGCTGCACCGCGTCCACACGCGCGCTCATGGTTTGCTTGCCGTAGAGCATGAACACGCCGGCGAAGATCACGATCGCCAGGAGGAAATTCGCCAACGGTCCGGCCACGACGATGGCCGCGCGCTTAATCACCGGCTGAAAGATGAAGCTGTGGGCGCGTTCTCGCGAATCCATGCTCGCTAGGCGAGCGGTATCGGGCGCGCTCGCGGCATTCTCGTCGCCGAAAAACTTTACAAAGCCGCCGAGCGGGATAAGGGAGATTTTCCAGCGCGTACCATAGCGATCGTTGAAGCCGACGATTTCCGGACCAAAACCGATGGAAAACACCAGGATCCGTACACCGCACCAGCGTGCGATCAGGAAATGGCCGAGTTCATGGAAAAACACCACAAGGCTGAGCACGAACAAAAAGGGAATGAGATACCCGACGACGCCGCCGCCGAGCGCATGCAGGTGCGACAAAAAATAGGACCCCATGACGTTGTCCACCCCGCCCCTTATCCCCGGCCCGGTTCCTAGGATGCCATTGCGGCAATTTCGGGCAAGAGGTCGGCCGCTAACCTTCTTGCATTATGGTCAATGGCGAGCGCGTCTTCGACGGATTGCGGCTCGGCCATAGCGCCACGCCGCTCGGCCGCATCGAGCGTGGCCTCCACCAGCATGGGAATACCGCTAAATCCCAGGCGCTGGCCGATGAACTCGCGCACGGCGATTTCGTTGGCGGCGTTGAGTACAGTGGGTGCGGCGCCGCCTGCGCCGAGCGCGCGCCGCGCCAGCGCCAGCGCCGGAAAGCGTATCGGATCGGGCTCTTCGAAGGTCAGGGTCGCAAGCTTCGCCAGATCAAGGCGCGCCGCCGGCGTAGCCATGCGGACCGGCCACGCCAGACAATGGGCGATCGGAATGCGCATGTCCGGCGAACCGAGCTGAGCGACCACGGAGCCATCGCGAAATTCGACCAGTCCGTGCACCACCGATTGTGGATGCACGACCACGTCGAGCGCGTCCGGGCCCAGCGCGAAAAGGTGATGCGCCTCGATGAGTTCGAGGCCTTTATTCATCAGCGTCGCCGAATCGATGGTGACCTTCGGTCCCATCGTCCAGGTTGGGTGCCGAAGCGCCTGCTCGACAGTGACTTTGCGGATGGCCTCGATCGTCCAGGTGCGAAACGGACCGCCCGAGGCCGTCAACACAATGCGGCGCACGTCCTCACGCCGGCCGGCGCCGAGCGCCTGGAAAATCGCATTGTGCTCGGAATCGACCGGCAGGATCCGGGCGCCGGCGGCGGCGGCGCGGCGCATGAACAAGGCGCCGGCGCACACCAGACATTCCTTGTTGGCGAGCGCCACAGTGGCGCCGCGTTCGGCCGCGGCCAAAGTCGGTTGCAGGCTTGTCGCACCGGTGATCGCGGCCATGACCCAGTCGGCTGGACGTTCTGCGGCCTCGATGACGGCGGCGGAGCCGGCGGCCGCCTCGATGCCGGAGCCGGAGAGCGCGGCTTTGAGCTCGGTATAGGCATCGGGGTCGGCGACCGCGGCGAAGCGGGCGCCGAGTTCGCGGGCGAGCCGCGCCAGCGCCGCGGCATTGCGATGCGCGGTCACCGCCTCGACGCGGTAGCGGGCACGCTCCTGACGGAGCAGATCGATGGTGCTGGTGCCGATCGAGCCGGTGGCGCCAAGGAGCGTCACGGTGCGCGGCACCGGCGCCAATTCCACCCGGGCCAAAGGCTGCTTTTGCTTCATCAGCTTACCATACCAGCAAGCCCCGCGCCGGCGAACCCGTCCCCTGCCGAAGCATGCCGATGATGAGGGCGGCGAAAGCGGCGACCAGGAAGCCGTCGAGCCGGTCCATCAAGCCGCCATGACCGGGGATCAGCCAGCCTGTGTCTTTGGCGCCAAAACGCCTTTTGACTGCGGATTCAAGGAGGTCGCCGGCTTGCGCCAGGATGGAAAGCAAGACCGCCATGACCCCGATCATCCCAAGCTTGGCGACCCCGCTCGCATAGGCGACCGTAATGCCGGCGGCAACCCCCCCGATCAGACCCCCGACCGCCCCCGACCAGGTCTTGTTCGGGCTGAGCGTTGGCCACAATCGCGATCCGCCGATAACATGGCCACAGAAATAGGCAAAAATGTCAGTAATCCAGACAGTTGCGAAGAGGAATAAAAGTGCCGTGAGACCCCATTCCGGGTCGCTGCGCAATAATGCCGGGCCGAGCAGGCCCGCCCCGGCATAGACGACCCCGGCCGCCGCCCAAACCGCCGCGCTTGGCGCGGCCTCGTCGGGGGGCAGGGCGACCACCACAAGGCCGGCCAGCGCCGCCCCGATGGCGATCATGCCGAAGGACGCGTAAGGCAATCCAAGACCGATGAAAGCTCCGGCGAGCAGCAAGGCAACCCATCCGGGCGTCAGGATCCGGGCATCCGCCCGGCCTGCGGCAAGCGATGTCCACTCCCAGAGGATGCCACCGGCGGCAACGGTGCAGACCGCGAAAAAAATCCAGCCGCCGACAATGGTGATCGCAACCACGACCGGCGCCAGCACGGCGGCCGAAGCGACGCGAAGCCGCAAATTGCCGGAGCCGCTCGTCCCCTCGCCGGTCGCGTGGCCGCGATGGTCAGGCTCGGTCACGATCCGGTATTGGCGACCAGTCCGCCGAAGCGGCGCTCGCGGCGCCGGTATTCCGCGATCGCGCCTTCGAGCGCGGCACGGTCGAAATCGGGCCAGTTGATCGGCACGAAAACGAGCTCGCTATAGGCCGCCTGCCAGAGCAGGAAGTTGGATAGGCGCTGCTCGCCGCTGGTGCGGATGATCACGTCGGGATCGGGGATATCGGGAGCGTGCAGATGACTGCCGAGCAGCTCCGGGGAGATGTCGGCGGCCGAAAGGCGCCCTTCCGCCACCTCAATCGCCAGAAGCTGCGCGGCGCGGGCGATTTCCTGGCGCGCGCCGTAATTGAAGGCCACGACCAGGGTGAGGCCGGTGTTGCCGCGCGTCAGGTCTTCCGCCTCTTGCAGCAACAGGCAGATGTCGCGTTCGAGCCCTTCGCGTTCGCCGACGATGCGCACGCGCACGTTGCTCTCGTGCAATTCGGCAAGGTCCTTGCGGATGAAACGGCGCAGCAGCGCCATGAGATCGCCGATCTCCGAGGGCGGGCGAGACCAGTTCTCCGAGCTGAAAGAGAAGATCGTCAGCACCGAAATACCGAGCTCGGTCGCCGCGCGCACGGTGCGGCGCAGGGCCTCCACGCCGCGGCGGTGGCCCTCGACGCGCGGCAGGCCGCGCGCGGCCGCCCAGCGGCCATTGCCATCCATGATGATGGCAACGTGCCGCGGCACTTCGAAGCCGCCGCCGCTTTGCGGAAGCGGGGCGTGTACCTTCGCTCTTGATCGGGCCGCGTCGCTCAAACCGTCATGATCTCCTTTTCCTTGCCGGCGAGGAGCTTGTCGACCTCGGCGATGGTGGCATCGGTGGCCTTCTGCACATCGGCGGCCTGCCGGTTGTGGTCGTCCTCGCTGATCTTGTGCTCCTTCTCCAGCTTCTTGAGAAGATCGAGGCCGTCACGGCGGACGTGGCGAACCGCCACGCGCGCGGCCTCGGAATATTTATGGGCCAATTTGACGATTTCACGCCGCCGCTCTTCGTTCATCTCCGGGACGCGCAGTTTGATCACCTGCCCCTCCGTCGAGGGGGTCAAGCCGAGATTGGCCGCCGAAATCGCCTTCTCGACTGGATGGATCATCGAGCGGTCCCACACCTGGACGCTGAGCAGCCGCGGCTCAGGCACGCTGATCGTGGCGAGTTGGTTGAGCGGCATCTGACTGCCGTAGGCTTCGACCTGCACATGTTCGAGCAACGCGCTCGAAGCACGGCCCGTGCGCAAGCCGGAAAGCTCATGCTTGAGGGACGCGATCGCACCCTGCATGCGGCGCTTGAGCTCATTGATGTCGAAAGCGGTTGTTGCCACGGCGCCCTCCCTCCGCAATCCGGCAGCTGTTTCGCCCGTTCGCGCGGACTCTCAGCCGACGGTGGTGAAGTGACCCTTTCCGCGCAGGACGGTCTCGATCGCGCCCTGCTCGCGGATCGAAAAAACGATGATAGGCATCCGGTTCTCCCGGGCAAGCGCGAACGCCGTCGCATCCATGATTTTGAGATTGCGGTCGAGCGCCTCCTGATGGTCGAGGCGCTCGTAGCGCTTCGCCTTCGGATCGCGCTTGGGATCGGCTGTATAGACCCCGTCCACGTCGGTGGCCTTAAGCACGGCGTCGCAACCCATCTCGGCGGCGCGCAAAACAGCGGTGGTATCGGTGGTGAAATAGGGATTGCCGGTGCCGCCGGCGAATACGATGATGCGCTGATCCTCCAGATGCCGTAGCGCGCGCTGGCGCTCGTAGGTCTCGCAGACCTGCGGCATGGCCAGCGCCGACATGGTGCGGGCGCTCACCCCGGCGCGCTCGATCGCCGTTTCCAGCACCAACGCATTCATGACGGTCGCCAGCATGCCCATCGAATCCGCCGTCGGCCGCGACAGGCCATCCTGGGAAATCTGCGCCCCGCGCAGGATGTTGCCGCCGCCGACCACGACGCCGAGGCCAATGCCGAGCTTGTGGGCGGCGACGAGATCGGCGGCAAAGCCGTCGATGGTCGGCTGGTGGATGCCGAACGTTTCCGGCCCGCTCAAAGCTTCGCCCGAGAGTTTGACGATTACCCGCCGGTAATTCGACTTCGCCATCGCCACGATTCGCCCCTCGCCGCTATCGGTGCGCCATACGGCTATCGCATCCGCACGCGAAACAACAGGGTCAATAGGCCTAGTGTCTCGATTCCGAAGTTCGCAGCTCTTTGCGGCTTACTCTCATGCGAACTTCGGAATCAATGGGACACTAACAACTATCATTCTAGTGCGGTTTTTGGATTTGAAGTTCCTAACCGAAGATGCCGCTTAATCGTAGGAACTTCAAATCCACCGCACTAGTACGTGCCCGCCAATGCCACAACTTCGCCGCCGAAATCGCCGTCCGGCCGCTCGATGCCTTCGCCGAGCGCGTAACGCACGAAGCCACCGATCTTGATCGGCGCGCCGGCTTTCGCCTCGCTCTCCTTGAGCGCCTGCGCCACGTTTTTTTTGTCGTCGAAGATGAAGCCCTGGTCGAGCAGGCAGACCTCCTTGTAGAAGGTCTTGAGACCGGATTCGACGATCTTGTCGATGACGTTGGCCGGCTTGCCTTGCGCCTTGAACTTCTCCGCCAGAATATTCTTCTCGCGCTCGATGGTCGCGGCGGCGAGCCCCGACGCGTCGATCGCCTGCGGACTGGCCGAGGCGACATGCATCGCCAGCATGCGGCCGAAGGCTTTGAGCTCGTCGGCATTGCCGGCGGATTCGAGCGCCACGATGACGCCGATCCGGCCCAATCCGTCGGCGACGGAATTGTGCACGTAGCTCGCGACGGCGCCTTTGCCGACCGACAAAGCGGCGGCGCGGCGCAAGGTCATGTTCTCGCCGACCTTGGCGATGGTCTCGGCGATGGCGTCGGCGACGGTGCCGCCGCCGACCCGCACGGCGAGGATTTTCTCCACGCTGGCCCCAACATCGAGCGCGACGCCGGCGATGATCTTCACCAGACCCTGGAACAGGTCATTGCGCGCGACAAAGTCAGTCTCGGAATTCACCTCGACGACGATTCCCTTATTCGCCGCGACGGCAATGCCGATCAAACCTTCGGCCGCGATCCGCCCCGCTTTCTTCGCCGCCTTGGCCAATCCCTTTTTGCGCAGCCAATCGACGGCGGTCTCGAGATCGCCGCCGCTCTCGCCGAGCGCTGCCTTGCAATCCATCATGCCGGCTCCGGTTTTGTCGCGGAGCTCTTTCACCATGCTCGCGGTGATATTGGTCATTTCGCTCTTTCCTTGCTTCCTCATTCCGGGGCGCGCCGAAGGCGCGAGTCCGGAATCCATAATCACCCCACTAGGAAATCATCACTCGGACGCAAAACTTCACGTTCCGCGGCTGTGGATTCCGACGCCTCACTCAGCCTCGGTCGCCACCTGTTCCTTCGCCCGGGCGATCCAGCCCTCGACGCGGCCGGGGAGCCCGACCTCCTCGCCGATGTTATGCGCGGCGACCGGAGACAATTCGGCAATCTGCCAGATGTGGAAGATGCCCAGATCGTTGAGCTGCTTCTCGATGGCGGGCGACACGCCGGGGAGCTTCTTGAGGTCGTCGGCGACGCCGCGCGGCCCGGACAAAGGCTGGAAGCCGAGCTTGTCGCTCTCGGCCGGCAATTCCTCGAGGACCTGCGGTTCGGCGAGTGCGCCGAGGTCGATGCGCTCGCCCTGGCCGCGAGAAATGCCGTCGATCACCGCCTTGGCGACGAGATCGCAATAAAGCGTAACGGCGCGGCTGGCGTCGTCGTTGCCGGGCACTACATAGGTGATGCCGTCCGGATCGCAATTGGTGTCGACGATGGCGGCAACCGGCACGCCGAGCCGGCGCGCTTCCTTGATGGCGATGTCTTCCTTGTTGGTGTCGATCACGAACACCAGATCGGGAAGTCCGCCCATATCCTTGATGCCGCCGAGCGCCCGATCGAGCTTGTCGCGCTCGCGTTGCAGCGTCAGCCGCTCCTTTTTGGTGTAACCCTGCGCCTCGTTGGAGGAAAGCATCTCGTCCAGCGCCCGCAGCCTCTTGATAGAGTTGGAGACCGTCTTCCAGTTGGTCAGCGTGCCGCCGAGCCAGCGCGAATTGACGTAATATTGCGCCGACTTCTTGGCGGCCTCGGCAATCGCGTCCTGCGCCTGCCGCTTGGTGCCGACGAACAGGATGCGGCCCCCGCGCGCCACGGTGTCACTGACCGCCTGCAAGGCGCGGTGCAGCATCGGCACGGTTTGCGTCAGATCGATGATGTGGATGTTGTTGCGGGTGCCGAAGATGTACTCGGACATCTTCGGGTTCCAGCGGTGGGCCTGATGGCCGAAGTGGACGCCAGCTTCCAAAAGCTGGCGCATGCTGAAATCGGGCAGCGCCATGTCATTCTCCGGTTGATCCGCCGCGGACCGATGAGCCCTCACCTTATGGTGGGACACCGGACGGCCTTTAAGGCCAAGGTCCGCGTGTGAAGTTGTCGGCCTTATATAGGGTTATCCCCCCACGACGCAACTTGAACCTTGCCGGCCGGCTGGATCGGCGCGAGCCGGCTCAATAGCCGCGCCGCCGGCGCTTCTTGGCGGCCTTTTTGGCGGCGAGGCGGGCCGCAGCCGCGGCATCGAAGACTGCCGGCCGATCGGGCGCAGCGCGTTGACCGTCGATCGGCTGCGCAGGCGATGCTCCGGACGTAAACCCAGACTTGGCGCGGTCGAGGACAAACCGGGCGTAGTCATCCATATCGCCGTTAAACGGCCTGATGCGGCCGTCGGCGGTCAGCCACAGCCGGTCGGCGACCAGCTCGATCAGCGAGCGGTCGTGGGTGATCAGGATGACCGCGCCCTCGTAGTCGTTGAGCGCATCGAGGAGCGCGCGGCGGCTGTCGATATCGAGATGGTTGGTCGGCTCGTCGAGGATGAGAAGGTGCGGGCCCGCCATGGCGACGAGGTTGAGCAGCAGCCGGGCGCGCTCGCCGCCGGAGAGATTGGCGACCGTGGTTTCCTGCTTGTCGAACGACAGCCCGAACTGCGCCAGCCGCGACCGGCGCGACGACTCGCTGTCGTCCGGCCGCTCGCGACGGAGAATGTCGAGCGGCGTGTCCTCCGGATCGAGCGCTTCGATCTGATGCTGGTGAAACCAGCCGACGCGGATGCGCCCCTCGCGTTTCATCTCTCCCGCCTGAAGCGGCAGCGCGCCCGCCAGCATCTTCGCAAACGTGGATTTGCCGGCGCCATTCACGCCGAGGAGTCCGATCCGATCGTCGACGTCGAGCCGCAGATTGAGATTGCGCAGCACCGGCGCGCCGTTATAGCCGACCGCGGCATTGTCGAGCTGGATCAGCGGCGGCGCCAGCGGCCGCGTCGGCGATGGCACCGTGAACGGCGTCACGCGCTCTTCGACCACTTCCGCGATCGGTTCGAGCTTGGCCAAGCGCTTGATGCGCGATTGCGCCTGCGTCGCCTTGCTCGCTTTCGCCCGGAACCGGTCGATGAAGCGTTGCAAATGCGCGCGTTCGGCGTCCTGCTTGGCCTTGGTCGCGGCTTGCAGGCGATTTTTCTCGGCACGCCGCGTCTCAAAATCGTTGTAGCCGCCGGTATAGAGGTCGAGCTTACCCGCGCTCAAATGCAGGATGGCGTCGACCGAGTTGTTCAACAGCTCGCGGTCGTGGCTGACGATCAGGGCCGTGTGCGGGTATTTCTTGAGCCGCGCCTCAAGCCACAGCGCGCCTTCGAGATCGAGGTAGTTCGTGGGCTCGTCGAGCAACAGCAGATCGGGCTCGGCGAACAGCGCCGCCGCGAGCGCCACGCGCATGCGCCAGCCGCCGGAAAATTCCGCCATCGGCCGGACGAGATCGGCATTGGCAAAACCCAGGCCGCTGAGAATCTCCGCCGCGCGGGCCGGGGCGCGATCGGCATCGATGGCGGAAAGCCGGTGATAGATGTCCGCGAGTTGTTCGGGTTCGGCGGTATCGAGCTCGGCATTGAGCGCTTCGCGCTGCGTGTCTGCGGCGAGGATCGTGTCGAGAAGGCTCATCGGCGTCGCGGGATGCTCCTGATCGACCGAACCGATGCGCGCTGATTTCGGCAAAAGGATCTCGCCGCTTTGCGCGGCCAGATCGCCGAGGATCAGGCGAAACAACGTCGACTTGCCGACACCGTTGCGTCCAACCAGCCCGACCTTCGATCCGGCCGGTATGGCCACGCTCGCGGAATCGAAAAACCGCCGGCCCCAGGCGTCAAAGACAAGGTTCTCGATCCGAAGCATATCGCGGGCATCACAAATTGGAGGAAAACGGGAAGGAAGCGGGATCGTTCTCTACCGCACGCGGCTTCAGATAGCGATGGGAGACGCCATCAGCAACGGCGGGACAGCCGTCATTGCGAGGAGCACGACAAAGCAATCCTCACAACGCTTCCACCGTCACCACGCCGGAAACCGCCTTGATGGCGCCGGCGATCTGCGGGGAAACCTTGAACCGGCCAGGCAGCTTGACCTCGATCTCGTTGCCGTTGCCGAGCATCAACACGACGCTCACCTCGCCGTCGCCGCCCTCCCCGCCGTTGCGGCCGGAGGAGAGCTTGATCGGCTCAAGCCGCTTGGCCACGCCTTCGATGGGCGCGTCGTCGCGCAGAAACACGCGCAAGCCCTTCTGCGTCTTTGCCGCCGCCTCATCCAACGGCTCGGCCGACTGGATGCGCGCGCGCACCTCGTCACCCTGCACTTCGGCGGTGAGAAACAGAAGCACCGCCGTGCCGGGCTCGAGCAAATCGCGATATTGCGCCAACCCTTCGGCGAACAGCACCGCCTCGTAATGGCCGCTCGGATCGGAAAGGCCGATGATACCCATCTTCGAGCCGTTCTTGGTGCGCCGCTCTGTGCGCGCCACCACGGTGCCGGCGACGCGGCCGGCGCCGGCGCCCGCTTTCACCGCGCGGCTGAATTCGGACCAGCATTGCACGCGCAGCCGTTTCAATGCCGCGGCGTAATCGTCGAGCGGATGGCCGGAGAGGAAAAAGCCGACCGCTTCGTATTCGCGTTGCAGCCGCTCTGCCGCCAGCCACGGCTCGACCGGGGGGAGCGTGATCGGCACGGACGCGGCCGCGCCGCCGAACAGCTCCGACTGGCCGACGGCGGCATCCTCATGCGCGCGCTGCGCGGTTCCGAGCATGGTGTCGATGGCGGCAAACGTGCGCGCGCGGTTACTCTCGACGGTATCGAAGGCGCCGGCGGCGACCAGGCTCTCCAGCACGCGCTTGTTGACCGCGCGCGGATTGATGCGGCGGGCGAAATCGGCGAGGTCGGAAAAGGCACGCTCGCCGCGCGCGGCGAGAATGCTGTCGACGGCTTGCCGGCCGACGCCGCGCAACGCCGCCAGCGCGTAACGAACGGTGTTGCCGTCGACGTCGAATTCGACGCCGGAGCGGTTGATCGAGGGCGGTTCGACCTTGATGCCGAGCCGTTCGGCCTCGCTGCGGAATTCGGCGAGCTTGTCGGTGTTGCCCATGTCGAGCGTCATCGAGGCGGCGAGGAATTCGACCGGGTAATTGGCCTTCATGTAGGCGGTCTGATAGGTCAAGAGCGCATAGGGCGCCGAATGCGATTTGTTGAAGCCGTATTCGGCGAACTTGGCGCAGGTATCGAAGATGGCTTCCGCGTCGGTGCGCCCGATGCCGCGCTCGACCGCTCCGGAGATGAAGCTGTCGCGTTGCGACGCCATCTCCTTGCGGTCCTTCTTGCCCATCGCGCGCCGCAGGATATCGGCCTTGCCGAGACTGTAGCCCGCCAGATCGCGCGCGATTTGCTGGACCTGCTCCTGATAGGTGATGATGCCGTAAGTCGCCCGCAGGATCGGCTCAAGCTTGGGATGCAGGTAATCGGTGGGCTCGTGACCGAGTTTTCGTGCGCAATAGGTCGGGATGTTCGCCATCGGGCCCGGCCGGTAGAGCGCCACCAGCACGATCAGGTCCTCGAAGCGGTCCGGTCGCATGTCGATGAGCGCGCGGCGCATGCCCGCGCTTTCCACCTGGAACACGCCGACCGTCTCGCCGCGCGCCAGCATCTCGTAGGTCTTGGCGTCGTCGAGCGGCAAATTGGAGAGATCGATATCGATACCGCGGCGCTTGACCAGCTTGACGGCGAGGTCGAGCACGGTGAGCGTTTTCAGGCCGAGGAAATCGAACTTCACCAGGCCCGCGGGCTCGACCCATTTCATGTTGAACTGGGTCACCGGCATCAGCGATTTGGGATCGCGATAGAGTGGCACCAGTTCGGTCAACGGCCGGTCGCCGATGACGATGCCGGCGGCGTGCGTTGAAGCGTGCCGGGTGAGCCCTTCGAGCTTCTGCGCAATGTCGAACGCACGCCGGGTGACGGGATCGCCGTCGCGCTCGGCCTGCAACCGCGGCTCGTCCTCGATCGCGCGCTTGAGCGTGACCGGATTCGCGGGATTCTGCGGCACGAGCTTGCACAGCTTATCGACCTGGCCGTAGGGCATTTGCAGCACGCGGCCGACGTCGCGCAGCACGCCGCGCGCCTGCAGGGTGCCGAAGGTGATGATCTGGGCGACCTGCGCGCGGCCGTATTTCTCCTGCACGTAATGGATCACCTCGTCGCGCCGCTCTTGGCAGAAGTCGATATCGAAATCCGGCATGGAGACGCGCTCGGGATTGAGGAAGCGCTCGAACAACAGCCCGAAGCGGATCGGATCGAGGTCGGTGATGGTGAGCGCGTAAGCAACGAGCGAGCCGGCGCCGGAGCCGCGGCCCGGCCCGACCGGAATGCCCTGCGCTTTCGCCCACTGGATGAAGTCGGCGACGATCAGGAAGTAGCCGGCGTATTTCATGCTCTCGATGACGCCGAGCTCGAAGGCGAGCCGCTCGTGATAATCCTCGGCGGTGTGACCGGGCGCCAGCGGGTGTCGCTCCAGGCGGCGCTTGAGACCGGCGAGCGCGTTGCGGCGCAGCTCTTCCGCCTCGTTGCCGGCCTGCGTGGAGAACCGCGGCAGGATCGGCGCAAGTGTGCGCGGGCGGAACGCGCAGCGCTCGGCGACTTCCACGGTCGCCGAGAGCGCTTCGGGCAAATCGGCGAACAGGGCCGCCATTTCCGCGCGGGTCTTGAAGCGATGCTCCGCCGTGAGCTGGCGGCGCTCGCCGTCGGCGATGAGCTTGCCTTCGGCGATGCAGAGAAGCGCATCGTGGGCCTCGTAATCCTCGCGCGTGGCGAAGAACGGCTCGTTGCTGGCGAGGAGCGGGATGCCGCGGGCGTAGGCAAGCTCGATCAGCGCCGGCTCGGTAATGCGCTCTGCCGCCATGCCGTGGCGCTGCAACTCGACATAAAGGAGGTCGCCGAACAGGCGTTGCAAGTGTTCGCAGCGCGAGAGCGCGAGCGCGCTCTGGCCGGCGACGATCGCGGCATTGAGCGGCCCGCCGGGACCGCCGCTGAGCGCGATCAATCCGTTGGTCTCCCCGTCGAGCCAATCGAGCTTGATATGCGGCCGTTCGGCCGGCGCGGTATCGAGATAAGCGCGCGAGCTAAGCCGCATCAGGCTCCGATAACCGTCCTCGCGCGCGGCCAACAACACGAGGCGCGAAAAATTCTCTGCGGGCGCGCCATTGCGGTTTTCGTGATCGCCGAAATCGACGGCCAGCGCGCAACCGACGATCGGCTGGATGCCCGCGCCGGCCATCTTTTCGGAGAATTCGAGCGCGCCGAACATGTTGTCGGTGTCGGTCAGCGCCAGCGCCGGCTGCCGGTCTTTTTTGGCAAGCTCCGCCAGCCGCGCAATGGTCAGCGCGCCTTCAAGCAGCGAATAGGACGAATGAACGTGCAAATGCACGAAACCGGGCGACGCGGCGGACGCGGCGAGGTTTTTGGCAGGCGCAGCGGGCATATCGCTAGATACTCGCGGATGACGATTCTGCGAGAGGCGAACATGCGGGATTGCGCGTTCCGCTGTCCATCATTCGGCGCGCTTCACACCTCGCCGCGCACAGAAAGTTTTGCGCTGGCGGTAACCGCAGCCATCGGGATCGCTCAAGCGACCCCGAGCACCTGCACCCACACCGCAACCATGGCCAGGAACAAGGTGATCGAGGTGAGCGCCAAGGCTTCCTCGGCAACTGCGCGAACCATGTTACCTCTCCCCTTCGTGTAATAGAACGAATAGGGAACATAGTTCTCTTATTGTTCTGGAGTCAAGCGACGGCAGTGGGTCACTTTCAATTGTGGCGGCAATGGTTAATCGCCATGATTGAAAGATGGGGAAAAAGCCCGCCGCAGTTACGCCCGATCCGCTGGCTCATTGGCACCCCTTCTGGTGCGGAGCGGCAGGCGGGAGCATGGGCTCCCTTGGTCAGTTTTTCGGCACCACAGCGCCTGACTTTGTGGAGAGAATGCTCACCTTTGATTCTCGGGGAGCCATGATTCAATTTTCATCTTTCATCATTTGTACTATTGGCTTTGCATTTGTCGGCGGAGTCGCTGCGTATTTTTTGCAATCGAAAACACAAAATCGTGGATCGTTATTTTTGATCGCTGCCGTTTTTACGTCGGTGGGCGTGCAGGCTCTCCCCACTGTTAAGAAGGTTCTAAAGTTGGTTGATGTATCGCCCATTTCGGTCGCTTACGCACAAGCTCCGCTAACAGCATCTGGAAGCTGTCCACCAATCACCATCGTAGGCGGTATCAAGCAGTTTTTACGCCTCGATGAGAACGGTTACCGCGTAGTGGTGGGGTCGTTCCAAAGTCACGGCGATGCCCTGGCTCTAGCTAATAAGATAAATGCTGCGGACGCGACGTTACATGCGTTTGTTGCGGACAAATATCCGGGGAATGATTTCTACGCTGTTGTGGTGGGGCCGCCTTCCACAACACTGGAGGACGCAAATAAAATTCAGAGCAAGGTACTCAAGTTTGATTTCATACACGATGCATTTATTTCGCATTGCTTTCTTTAGTTTGATAGAGCCACGTCACTGACTCGTTCTTGACCCAGCGCCATGCCTCCCCTTCCGTCGCAAACGTATCGGTTATCCGCTTTGGTTCGCTATCGGACATCGTGACCGTAACGTAATAACCGCTGCCAATTCGCCACGGCTCAACATTGAAAATCACTTTCGGTTGGCGCTTACGCTTCGCTTCAAACGCATCAAGCACGTCCACAACATCGACCATCTCCCACAAACGATCCGTCACGCCAGCGGCCATTGCCGGAGAGACTTTCAGCGTTTGGTGCAGCCGAACGAAATTGTAATACATTGAGTGCAGCGCGACTGCGCACGCATGGTTCTCAATCTTTTTGCTGAAAGCGTTTGTAAGCCGTGTGAAGCGGCGCATATGCATCCGCATCGTGAGATTCTGGCGTTCAACGTAGGACGTGCTGACGTGGTTTGGATCGGGATTGCCGGTAATCTCGCGCTTCTGTGCGCCGATGCACTTTGCAGGACTATATCGTTTCTCCCCTCCCGGCTCAGCGCCGTAGATTTTTTGCAGCATCGCATAATCAACGTCTTCACCGAACACGGCATCGACAGCGACCAGATACGGGCGGTGACCGTCGCTGGTTAGCTGCACACGGTTCGCAAGCCGTTCTTTCAGGTCATCCATGAATATCATCGCGGACTGGATTTTTCGATCCGCGACAAGCCAGCTAATGAGAAGCTTGGTGTCCGCGTCGATCGCGGTCCACGTCCACACGTCGCCAGCGTCTTTCGGCGCGGCCTTCGCTTCCGCTACGTTGTCGTTTTTCGCGTAAATGAAATTCCATATTTCATCGACCTGCACCCGCTTGCCGGTCAGGTTCCGAAGCACCCGATCCTGATATTCGGTGCAGGCGTGACCGGCATCGACCACAAGCTTGGTGACTGTGTTTTTGCTCGCCCCGGTAAGCCGGGTCACGGCGCGGATCGACTGCCCCTCGCAAAGCAAGTGCAGGATATGGGCGCGGGCTTCACGGTCGAGCTTGTTCATAGCCCAACTATATGACCTTTTATGCTTATCGTCAAGTATATGGTTCAATTTAATATGAGGTTTCAACCTCCGATTAAGTGAGTCAGGATGTTACCCTTTTTGGGAGTTGCGTGGCACGGGATATTGACTTATATGTCAATACGCAACGAAATAACCAGTTTGGTCGCCGACCACAAGCTCCATTGCTTGTACTCCCGCCTGACAGGGGAAGAGACGGTCCGGACCCTTTTCGTTTTGCAGGAGATACTTGATGCGCTGGCACAACCGTATCCCGAAGACAAAGCCTACCGTCTTTCCGAATTTCGAGAGTTCTTAGACGCCTTCCTAGAGGGTGGCCTTATCAGCGTCGCCGAAGATCCTGAGATGAAGCCACAGTACGCCATGCTGGCCCGCGTTCACCCCGCCGCCGACGGATTTTGGGATTTCCGAGTGACCGCTCCGAAACCTGGCATTAGGGCGTTTGGAGCGTTCGCGGAGTTCGATACCGTCGTTTTGCTGACATGGGAGTATCGGGAGGTAATCGGCGATCGTTTCAACGATGAAGTCGAAAGATGCAAAAGCGAGTGGCGCGAGTTGTTCACTTCACCACCTTACCGCGGAGCTAATCTCAATGAGTATCTCTCAAATTACTACGCTGTCTAAACCGCAGGGGGACGAGGAGGTCCCGATCGACACATTCGCTTACTTTCGTGCGCGCGCGAAGCGTTTTGCTTATGAGCTTGCGATAAAAGAATTTCAGAAATCTGGCGTTACCAAAGCCACTTTAGGCCGACGATTGGGAAAGAAGCCCGATAGGGTTTCTAAAATGCTTGCTGGCCCAGGGAATTGGACGATTGAAACGCTTGCCGATCTTATCTTTGCTACCTCTGGGGGCGTGCCCACGTTCGGCGTGGCCCATCCGCTTGACAGGCCAATTCGGAATTTCAAACAGCCGCAATGGCTAACTGATATTGCAGTTCAGGCTCAAACGGCTGCGCCTGCGGCAGCAACGATCCAGACCGTAAATCAGGCTTATAAAGTATCAGGCACAAAGCAAACAAACAACGAAGTAAAGCTTGACTATGCTCCCGTTTAAAATCAATGCCGTTGTTGCTTGTGACGACATACGGCTCGAAGTAAACAACAAGGCCATGCTCATAGGGGTCTACAACGGAGCTATGGTTGTCGGGGGATTTCCCTCTGACCTCCGCCTTGCTTGGTGGATACAAATTTTTGCTGAGCAACCCGAAAAGTATGATCTAGAGGCACGTGTGCTCAAAGACGGCAACTCAACCCTCGTTCGAGCACAGCTAGTGGTGGATATTAAAACATCGGGATGGTCATCGATAATATTGCCGCCAGCGCCGATTCAACTGCAATCTTCGGGCCGTCTAGATTTAGAGATGCGACTGAAAGACGCCGGAAAGTGGGATACAATTGCTACAGTGGATGTGAGGGAGGGTGAGGTCTTTGGAGCCCTCCCCGTACCGTCGCAACCATCCTAAGTTTTATCCCAACGTTTTCGAGCGGCGTTTTTTGCGATTTCGGCTCTCCGCTCCGCACTCATCGCCTTTGCCCGCGCTGCTCCGCCCTTCCGACCTAACGCGGCCGCCGCCGGGTCCTTACCCTGTTCTTCAGGCGTGGGAGGCCGGTCCTCGACCTGCCCTGTGGCAATATCCACTACCAATTTACCGGCTTGGCTGAAGTCCCTAGGGCGCTTGGGGGGCTTAGTCATTCGTAGCCCCGCGCTTTGAGCCAAGCTTGGTACCTGCTGCCGTCGAGCCATCCGATAGCTTCGGCCTCGGTTTTAAAGCCGGTGATATGCTCTTGCTGGCCGCTCGGAAAGGTCGCGACCAGATGCCACTCAGGCCCAACTTTTAGCGGCTTGGTTTCGAATGTGATTTTGGGGCGGTTTTCGGCCATCGGGCCGAATATGCGCTATTCTGCCTAGCCCGCAAGGGTTTGGGCGTTGCCTTAGTCAAACTGACCCACTACCCAAGCGACGAGCACCGCCCCTATCTGGTCGCGGTCGATGCCGTGTTCGGCGATGACAACTTGAGCGGTCCCGGAAACTGGACATTGCGAACCTTTGGAGAATTGGTTCAGGGTCTAGACGGAGAGGCTGAGATTACGGAGAGGCTGAGATTACTGTCTTTGGGCTGGAAGATGCATTACCGGGTCGTACCAACTTTCACGCTTATGTTCTCGGCGGTAGGAGGCCGATCCTCGACCTACCCCCGTGGCGATATCCACAACCATTTTTGCGAATTGGGAGAAGTCCCTAGGGCGCTTGGGTGGCTTAGGCATCATGTTCGCCCTTAAGGCGCCCAATGGATTCTTGTGCCATTACAATGCCTTCCTTACGACCGAGCGCGATACCGTCCGCGACGGCCTTGGCAATGATTTCGCTTTCCTTGCCAGCCGGCCCTATAAGCAGACCATATTCGCCCACGATTTCGCGGGCCCTTGTTAGGTCATCTTCTCTAGTCGGGCGCTTGGAGGCCATAAATTGAATATGCGCCGTTCGGCCAAGCTGGCAAGGGCTAATGAGGGCTGCGTTATTCAAAATGACCCACTACCCAAGCGCCCTTCCGACACGGTGAACCAAACCAGCTCCTCAAGCGTATACGGCTGCAGAGGTTATTCATCTGCGGCTCAGGGATGCCGTAGTAAGTCTTGCTGATAAGGCTTGGCAGTACGTCTTGGGCGTTGCTTTAGGGTCGCGTTCTTCATTTACGATGCGTTCACCACAACAACAGGAGGGCTGTGATGGCCAAACTCGCAATCACATTGACGGCGGTCGCGCTGCTTTTGGGTTCGGCGGCATGGAGTGCCCAGGCGCAAACCCAAGGCGCCGGAAACATCAATGCGCAGGCGCAAAACGCGACGATCATCCATAAGGCGGCATGCTTCGGCTTCGGCCGCTGGTGCCCGCCGGGCATGCGCCGAGTCTGCGGACCTTATCGCTGCTGGTGCCGCCCCTGCTAACAAGCGGATAAGGCATTCGTCGCGGCGCTCAGTCGCGGCGAAGGCCTCTATTGCAAAGGCTGCGTCGTCGTTTCGATTTTTTCACAGTAGCGATTGAATCCAACCATAACGAGGGCCTCATGCGAAAAATCAGTATGATTGTAGCTGCCGCCCTGTTCGTGCTGGGAACGATGGGGGTGGCTGCCAACGCGCAAACGCAAGCGCCGGGCGCTTCGAGCCTTAATGTGCAGGCTCGCAACGCCACGATCATCGAAAAGGCGGGCTGCGGTCATTGGGGCCGTTGTCCGCCCGGACGCCACTGGGTCTGTCGACCGGGGGGCTGCTGGTGTGCTCCCTGCTGGTAAGCAAAGCTGGCGACTGAATCGTGAGCGGGGTCGCCTGTGGGCGGCCTCGTTTTTTTCGCATGTTAGGTCAGCTCGACGACCGCGCCGTCGCGGATGGTCACGCGGCGATCCATTTGCGCGGCGAGATCGAGGTTGTGGGTCGCGATGATGGCGGCCAGCCCCGAGGCGCGCACCAGCTGCTGGAGGGTGCCAAAAACGCGCGCCGAGGTGCGCTGGTCGAGATTGCCGGTCGGCTCGTCGGCCAGCAGGATGCGCGGCGCGTTGGCGACGGCGCGCGCGATGGCGACGCGCTGCTGCTCGCCGCCGGAAAGTTCGGCCGGCCGGTGGGTGAGGCGTTCCTTGAGGCCGAGATAGCTCAGGAGCTCGGCCGCGCGCGCTTGCGCCTGCGCGCGTGTCAGCCCGCGGATCATCTGCGGCAGCATGACATTCTCGAGCGCCGAGAATTCCGAGAGCAAATGATGAAACTGATAGACGAAGCCGATGTCGGTGCGGCGGATGCGGGTGCGCTGCATGTCGCTGAGGTGCGAGGTCGCCTTGGCGTCGATATAGACTTCGCCGGAATCGGGATGTTCGAGCAGTCCGGCGATGTGCAGCAGCGTCGATTTGCCGGCGCCCGAGGGAGCGACCAGCGCCACCGACTGCCCCGGCCACACCGCAAGCTCGGCGCCCTTGAGAATATCGAGCGTGGTGTCGCCCTGACGAAAACGGCGGCTGATCTCGTGCAGGAACACGATCGGCTTGTCTGCATCGTCTGCGGTCGACGGGGCGGGCGCCAAAGCGGGGTCCATAATCGAGGTGGTCTCGTCCATCGCCGGATCACTCGTAGCGCAACGCTTCGACCGGATCGAGCCGCGCCGCCCGCCATGACGGATAGAGCGTTGCCAACAGCGATAATCCGAGCGCCATGACCACGACGGCGGTGGTTTCCCCGGCATTCATGTCGGCCGGAAGCCGCGACAGGAAATAAAGCTCGGGCGAGAACAGCTCGGTGTTGGTGAGCCACGACAGGAAGTGGCGGATCGACTCGATGTTGAGGCAGATGATGGTGCCGAGCAGGAAGCCGACTAGCGTGCCGACCACGCCGATCGAGGCGCCGGTGATGAGGAAGATGCGCATGATGGCGCCCTGCGTCGCGCCCATAGTGCGCAGGATAGCGACGTCGCTGCCTTTATCCTTCACCAGCATGATCAGGCCGGAAACGATATTGAGCGCCGCCACCAGGACGATCAACGTTAGGATCAGGAACATCACGTTGCGCTCGACCTGAAGCGCGTTGAAGAAGGTAGCGTTACGCTGCCGCCAGTCGATCATGTAGATCGGCCGTGCCGCTGCCTCGGTGACCAGCGGCCGGTAGCGGTCGATGCGATCCGGGTCGTCGGTATAGACCTCGATCGCGGTGACGTCGCCGGCGCGGTTGAAATAGGCCTGCGCCTCGGCAAGCGGCATGAAAACGAAGGCGGCGTCGTATTCCGACATGCCGATCTCGAACACGGCGGCGATCTTGTAGGATTTGATCCGCGGCGTGGTGCCCATCGGCGTCACCGCGCCGCGCGGGGCGACCAAGGTGAGATTGTCGCCGGCGCGCACCGACAGCTGCTCGGCGAGCCGCGAGCCGATGGCGACCCCCTGCCCTTCGTCGTAGCCTTCGAGCGTGCCCTGCCTGATGTTTTTCGCCACCGACGAAAGCTTGGCGAGATCGCCGGCGCGGATGCCGCGCACCAGGACGCCGGAGGCGTTGAACGGCGAGGAGGCCAGCGCCTGGCCCTCGACGATGGGCGCGGCGAGCCGCACGCCCGGCACCTTGGCGACCCGCTCCGCGACCGCCTGCCAGTCGGTCAGCGGAGATTCCAGCGGCTGGATGAGCAAATGGCCGTTGAGCCCGAGGATCTTGTCCAACAGCTCCTGGCGGAAGCCGTTCATCACCGCCATGACGATGATCAGCGTCGCCACGCCGAGCATAATGCCGAGAAAGGAGAACCCGGCGATCACCGAGATAAATCCTTCCTTGCGCCGCGCCCGAAGGTAGCGCAGCGACAGCATCCATTCGAACGGCGCGAAGGGATGAGTGCCGGTCGGCTCTCGCATTTTATGTCTGGTCCCCGCGGGAGACCCGAGTTTCACATGATTCTGGCGGATTCAAGCCCCGAAACATCGCGCCGGAGCGGCCACGCACAGATTTAGGCCCCAAGTCTGCGCATCAAGTCCGCGCGCCAAGTCTCGATGACTAGGCGCCAAGCCGGTCGAGCGCGTCGGCCGGCGTCATAAGTTCCCGCGAGCCGTCGGCGCGGCGTTTGACCTCGATTTTGCCTTCGGCGAGCCCGCGCGGTCCGACCAGGATCTGCCAGGGAATGCCGATCAGGTCGGCGGTGGCGAATTTGGAGCCGGGCCGCTCGTCGAGATCGTGGTAGAGCGTGTCGATGCCGGCGGCGGTGAGCGTGGCATAGAGCTGCTCGCACGCGGTGTCGGTTTCGCTCGATCCCTGCTTGAGATTGAGGATGGCGACGCGAAACGGGGCAACCGCTTCCGGCCATTTGATCCCGGCCTCATCGTGAAACACCTCGATCAAGGCGGCGACCAGCCGGGTCGGCCCGATGCCGTAGGAGCCCATATGCACCGGCCGCTCGACGCCGTCGTGGCCGGTGACGACGGCCCGCATCGGCTCGGAATATTTGGTGCCAAAGTAAAACACCTGGCCGACCTCGATGCCGCGCGCCGAGATGCGCTGTTCCGGCGCGAGCTTGGCGAAAGCCGCCGCATCGTGCTTGTCGGAGGTCGCCGCATAAAGCGCGGTCCATTTGTCCACGATCGCCTGCAAGCCGGGGACGTCGTCGAAATCCACGTCCGCGCCCGGGACCTCGAATTTGAGATAATCGCGGTGGCAGAACACCTCGCTCTCGCCGGTGTCGGCGAGCACGATGAATTCGTGCGAGAGGTTGCCGCCGATCGGCCCGCTTTCCGCGACCATCGGGATCGACTGCAAGCCCATGCGCGCGAAAGTACGCAGATAGGCGACGAACATCCGATTATAGGCGTGCGTGGCGCCCGCCAAATCCACATCGAAGGAATAAGCGTCCTTCATCAGGAATTCGCGTCCGCGCATCAGCCCGAAACGCGGCCGCACCTCGTCGCGGAACTTCCATTGCAGGTGGTAGAGATTGAGCGGCAAATCCTTGTACGAGCGGACATAGGCGCGAAAAATCTCGGTAATCATCTCTTCGTTGGTCGGACCGTAAAGCATTTCGCGCTCGTGACGGTCCTTGATGCGCAGCATCTCCTTGCCATAGGCCTCGTAGCGGCCGCTTTCGCGCCATAGCTCCGCCGACTGGATCGTCGGCATGAGGAGTTCGATGGCGTCGGAGCGGTCCTGCTCCTCGCGGACGATCCGGCACACTTTATCGAGCACGCGCAGCCCGAGCGGCAGGAAGGCATAAATGCCGGCCGCCTCCTGGCGGATCATGCCGGCGCGCAGCATCAGCCGGTGCGAGGCGATCTCCGCTTCCTTGGGCGTTTCGCGCAGGATGGGGAGGAAGTAACGGGAAAGTCGCATGAAATCTCGTCGGGCCGGGCCGCGGAATCGCTCCGCCAGTGAATCCGGAACGGCCGCGGAATTACAAGGGGCGCCGCGGAACCGTTGGCAGCATCAGCTTCCACCAACACCCGCGACGCTAAATTTTTTTGTCACCGGAGGCGGGTAAGCTGATGACATTGGTTCAAAGATCGAGTACCAACGCAAAACGCGATCCCGGAACCGAATACCTCAAGTCGGGCTTCGGGAAGGCGGTCCAAGTCATGGGAGGATGGTCCAACGGCGCGAGATCAACGCGGCTGCTACGCCGAAAAGCCTAGGTCGTCAGAGCGAAGGCGCGGATTAAGGATCAGTTGAAGATCATTTGGCAGGGCTTTGGCCCTGCTTCTTTTTTGGCCTTCCCCCTTCCCCTTGTCAGCGCCGCCCGAAAGGCCCCGTCAGACTCTCGAGCGTGACCAGGTGCTCGACATAGACGACGTAGCAGGCGGCAAAAATCAGCACCGAGACCACCGTCGTCCATAGGAGCTTGCGTCCGAGATGCGGGATCGCCGGCGCGCCCGGGTCGGTGCCCGGCGCAATCTCGCCGCCCTCGTGCTGGCTGCGGATGCCCCAGGGCAGCACCGCGAACAGCACCACCCACCAGATCAGGAAAAAGATGGCGATCGCGGTGGTGACCGGCATGTCTCAACGCTGTTCCAGCTCAACGAGCGTGCCGGCAAAATCCTTCGGATGCAGGAACAGCACCGGCTTGCCGTGGGCGCCGATGCGCGGCTCGCCGTCGCCAAGCACGCGGGCGCCCGCGCTTTTCAGCGCATCGCGCGCCGCGCGGATGTCGTCGACCTCGTAGCACAGGTGGTGCATGCCGCCGTCCGGGTTGCGTTCAAGGAATTTTGCGATCGGCGAATTCTCGCCCAGCGGCTCAAGCAGCTCGATCTTGGTGTTCGGCAACGAAATAAACACGGTGGTCACGCCATGCTCGGGCTGCGGCACGGTGGCGGATACCTCCGCGCCGAGGACGTCGCGATAAAGCGCGGTGGCCTTGCCGATGTCGCGCACGGCAATCGCCACGTGGTTGAGCCTGCCGATCATGTCATGAAGTCTCCTGCGCCCGGCGCATCCTATGCCGCCAGCCGTACTCCGTTGCAGTGGGCAACTGCGGCCGATATGCGACGATCCGCCGCTCAGACCAGCGGCGTTACGTTGTTTTCCACGCCGAGAAGGGCCTTGCCGTAAACTTCATAGCCGATCGGCGGCAGGACGACCGCATGCCGCGAGGCCACGGCCGCATCGCGCCAAATGCGTTGCAGCGGGCTTGATTCCGCAAAGCCCGCGGAGCCATGCGCGAACATGAGCTTATCGATCGCCTGGGTGATCTTTTCGACGACGTAACCGGTATCGGCACGAACGCGCGTGCGGATCAGCATGTCCGGATAGACGCCGCGGGCCGCCGCATCGTCGATGTCGTTGGCGGCGCGATAGGCGTGGAAATGCGCGGTGTCGATCATCAACGCCGCCTCGGCCAGCTGCAACTGGAATGCGACCGAGGAGCTTTGCTTCTCGAAAAAGGTATAGGCGATTGTCCGGCTGGCGGCTTTTTGGCGAACAAAGTCCAGCGCCGCGCGGCCCAGTCCCAAGATCGGTCCGACCAGGATGATGGCCAGGATCGGAATGAAAGCCGAGCGATAGAACGCCTCCTGACTTTTCATTTCCGTCGGATAGCCGCCCTCGATTGCGCGAGGCATCGACAGGATCCGGTGATCGGGAATGAACACGTCCTTGGCTTTGAGGCAGATGCTGCCGGTGGATTTCATGCCGGCGACGAACCAAGTGTCCTCGCGCTGCAGATCGGCCATTGGGATGATCGCAAGTCCCTGGTCGATCATTTCGCTTTTATCATCGACGATCGGCATGCCGAGCACGGCCCATTGCGCATGCCAGCCGCCGGAATTGTAGTGCCACGAGCCGGAGATGCGGAATCCGCCGTCCACTTTTTTCGCTGTCGCAGTCGGATTAAGCACGCCGGATATGCACGCGTCGGGATCGGCGCCGAAGACTTCGTCCTGCGCCTTGAGGGGATAAAGGCTGACGAGCCAGGAGCAGATATTGGTGAGGTTCACCACCCAGGCGGCACCGCCGTCCGCCTCGGCGATCGCCGAACTGATGTCAAGCATCGCCCGCGTATTCATCTCCCATCCGCCGTAACGCTTCGGGGTGCAGACTTTCATCAAGCCTGCATTCCTCACCGCTTGAACAGTTTCTTCCTCGAGACGCCGATTGGCCTCGCTTGCGGGTGCGTTCTTGCGCAGCAAAGGCGCGAGCTCGCGCGCTCTGGCAACGAGCTCCTGCACCGTCGGCGTCGCCGAGCTGTGCACGCTTACGCTCTCGTTCATCTCTTCTTTGCCCCGAACGCGACGGTCTTGCAGGCGCCGAAACTTCGATTGTCCACACATTACTGACCGTGAGCAGCACCCCATATTTATTACCATAGGTTTGCGCTCAAATACCTCACTGTGGGACCCCGATTTTGTCCCATAACCCCAGTAGCCTGGCCACGAAATGTCTGCTTTGATGGGCTGTTTTGTGGGGGTTCGCCCATCGATGCGTCAGAATGGGTAGCCAAATCATTGAGGGAGGGACTTTACGATGAAGCTCGGATCGGACGTGACGAAGCGGGGGGCCGAGGTCGACCCGCAACGCCGCAAGCTGCTCAAGCTTGCCGCGGCCAGCGGCGCTGCCGCCATCTCAACGCCGTGGGTCTTTCAATCTTCGCGCGCGGCGGCGAAGACCGTCAAAATCGGCATGATCACCCCGGAGACCGGCCCGATCGCTGCGTTCGGCGAGCCCTCGAAGTGGGTTGCCGAAGGCGTCAGCAAGGCTTTGGGCGACGGTATCGTCGTTGCCGGTGAGAAGCACCCCGTTCAAATTCTCAACCGCGACAGCCAGTCCAATCCGAACCGGGCGTCGGAAGTGGCGACCCAGCTCATCAACAACGACAAGGTCGATCTCATGGTGGCCTCGTCGACGTCCGACACCACCAATCCGGTAGCCGACCAGTGCGAACTAGCCGGCGTGCCCTGCATCACGTCGGACGATCCCTGGCAGGCCTGGTTCTTTGGCCGCAAAGGCGACCCGAAGAAGGGCTTCGAGTGGACCTACCACTTCTTCTGGGGGTTCGACATGGTCGCCAACATGTTTGCCGACATGTGGCTGACGCTGCCGACCAACAAGATCGCGGGCGTGATGTTGACCAACGATCCCGATGGCGTCGCCGCCAGCGACCCGGTTCACGGGCTCCCGGCCACCATCAAGAGCCACGGCTTCGACGTGCACTTCCTCGGTCTTTATCCGCCGCTGACGGACGACTTCACGGCGCAGATTACTCAACTGAAGAATATGAATGCCGACATCGCCTGCGGCATCTTCAACCCGCCGCAATTCGCGATTTTCTGGACGCAGTGCGCGCAGCAGGGTTACAAGCCGAAGATCGTGACACCGCCGAAGGCGCTGTTGTTCCCCACCGCCGTCGAAGCGTTGGGCGACCGTGGCGCGGGCATGTCGACCGAGGTGTGGTGGTCGCATCACCATCCCTTCAAGTCGAGCCTGACCGGCGAGACGGCGCAGCAATACTGCGATGCTTACGAGAAGGCGAGCGGCAAGCAATGGACGCAACCGCTCGGCTTCAAGCACGCCAATCTCGAAGTCGCGATCGATGCGCTAAAGCGCTCCAAGAAACTCGAAGCGAGCGCGATCCGCGACGCCATCGCCCAGACCGATTATCAATCGATCGTCGGTCGCATCACCTGGAAGGCCGGCCCCGGTCCGCTCAATCCCGTACCAAATGTGTGCACGACGCCGCTCGTCGGCGGGCAGTGGGGAAAGGGCAGCAAGTGGAAGTACGATCTGGACATCGTCTTCAACAAGACTGCTCCGGAAATCCCGCTCGACAGACCGTTCTCGGCGATTCAGTATTCCTGATACGGTTGCGGGCGACGTATACGTCACAGGTGAATACGAACTACGGCCGCCGCACTTAAAGGTGCGGCGGTCGCCGGTAAAAGCTTTTCATGCCAGTCCTCCTCCAGCTCCAGGCCGTGTCCAAGCATTACGGCGCACTCAAAGCCGTGGACAATGTCAACGTCGCCGTTGAGGCCGGCGAAGCGCTAGCCGTCATCGGACCCAACGGCGCCGGCAAAACGACGCTGTTCAATTTAATTACCGGCGATGCCGCGGCAACGACCGGACGGGTCAAGTTTGACGGTTCGGACATGACGACGATGCCGCCGCACGCGCGCTCGCGTCTCGGGATCGGACGCTCGTATCAGATACCGCATCCGTTCGCGAATATGAGCGTGTTCGAAAATCTGCTGGTCGGGGCCATCTACGGCGGCGGCATCTCCGAGCGCGAGAGCTACAAGCGTTGCAGCGATGTGCTCAAAGTTACCGGACTTTACGACAAGGCCAACGTGCCGGCGCGTACGCTGACGTTGCTACAGCGCAAGCGGCTTGAGCTAGCGCGCGCGTTGGCGATCGAGCCCAAGCTCCTGCTGCTCGACGAGATCGCCGGCGGCTTGACCGAGTATGAGTGCGGCGAGCTGGTCAAGACCATCAAGGCGATTCACGCCGCCGGCACCACGATCGTCTGGATCGAGCATATCGTGCATGCGCTGGTCTCCGTGGCGAGCCGTTTGATCGTGATGAATTTCGGCCAGATCCTCGCCGAGGGCAAACCGCGCGAAGTGATGGCGGATGCACGCGTGCGCGAAGTTTACATGGGCATTCCGGTATCATGACGCTGCTGCGCACGCAGAACCTCTCGGCCTTCTACGGCGATTTCCAGGCGTTATTCGATATCAACGTCACCGTGGAACAGGGCGAGACGGTGGCTATCATCGGCGCCAACGGCGCGGGCAAGACCACGTTTTTGCGCGCGGTCGCCGGCGCCATCGAGAGTGCGCCGGAAATGGTCGTGTTCGACGGCCAGCCGATCGGCAACAAGACGCCGCACGAAATCGTGCGGCTGGGCATCGCCATGGTCCCAGAAGGGCGGCGGCTGTTTCCGAGTCTTTCAGTGGAGGAGAATCTGCTCCTTGGCACGCATAGCGAGCGCACCGGCTACTGGAATCTCAAACGCGTCTACGAGCTGTTTCCGCGGCTGTACGATCTGCGTCATTTGCCGGCACCCTCGCTGTCCGGCGGCCAACAGCAAATGGCGGCCGTCGGCCGCGGCCTGATGTCCAATCCGCGGCTTCTGCTCTGCGATGAGCTGTCGCTCGGGCTGGCTCCCGTCGTCATTCGGGACATTTACCAATGCCTTGGCGCCGTCATTGCCGAGGGTACGACGGTGGTGCTGGTCGAGCAGGACATCAACCGGGCGCTCGATGCGTCGGCGCGCTTCTTTTGTTTCCAGGAAGGCCATCTGGCGCTGACCGCGCCGGTCAAGGATTTCGACCGCGCGGCGATTACCGCGGCTTATTTCGGAGTGTAAGCCGGATGAACTGGATCAATATTCTCATTCAGGGCGGCTTGCTCGGCGGATTCTATGCTCTTTTCGCCATCGGGCTATCGATGTCGTTCGGCATCATGCGCCTCGTCAACATTGCCCACGGCGACCTCATCGTGCTCGCGGCCTATGTGGGGATGGTCGCCACCTGGTACACCGGCCTCGATCCGTTCTTAAGTCTCGTCATCGTCGTGCCGGTGATGTTCGCGCTCGGCTATACGTTGCAGCGCGGACTGTTGAATCAGACACTCAGCGGCGGACTTTTGCCGCCGCTCCTCGTCACCTTCGGCATTTCGATCATCATCCAGAACGGATTGTTGCAGGGTTTCGGCGCCTACGATCATCGGCTGCAGGAAGGAGCGATCGAGACGGCTAGTCTGCGGCTTCCCGGCGGGCTGTCTATCGGGGTCTATCCGCTCGTGGTATTCGCGGTCGCGTTGTTTGCCATCGCGAGCCTCCAGCTGTTGTTTTACCGCACGCGGCTCGGCCGCGCGTTTCGCGCCGTCTCCGACGATTCCGACACCGCCGAGCTGATGGGCATCGACAACCGCAAGCTTTATGCGCTGGCGCTGGGGATTGCGATGATCTTCACCGCGATCGCCGGCGTCCTGTTCGGCATCCGCACGATCTTTGCGCCTTCGGCGGGACCGATCCGGCTGATCCTGGCTTTCGAAGCTGTGATCATCGGGGGGCTTGGCAGCATGTGGGGCACCCTGATCGGCGGCATGGTTCTCGGCGTCGCCCAGGCAATCGGCGCGGCTGTGGATCCGACCTGGCAAATTCTTGCCGGACACCTCGCCTTTCTCGCGATCCTGATCGTGCGCCCGAGCGGGCTGTTTCCGCGGACGAGGGACTGAGATGGAGTCCGTTCGGGTCGAGCGTGGAACGAAAGCGAGCCGCATCTTCGCCATTTGCGCGCTGCCGTTGGTGGCGGCGCTGATCGCGATGCCGTGGTGGAGCGACCCGGGCGACATGCGCCTGGTCGGCGAAATGGCCTATTTCCTAGCTTTGGCGCAACTCTGGAATTTGCTCGCCGGTTATGCCGGGCTCGTGTCGGTCGGCCAGCAGGCCTATGTCGGCCTTGGCGGCTACGCGCTTTTCTATATGACCGGGCCGCTGAACATGAATGTTTATTGGGCGCTGCTGCTCGCCGGCCCATTCGCCGGGCTGATGGCGATACCGGTCTCGTTCGCGGTGTTTCGCCTGCGTGGCGCATATTTTGCCATCGGCACCTGGGTAGTCTCGGAAGTCTTCGCCTTGTCGGCGAGCCTCATCGCGGTACTCGGCGCGGGTTCGGGCCTGTCGCTGACGCCGGCGATCCTGCGCCAAATATCGCCCGACCGGGCGGGCCGCGACACGATGCTGTATCTGATGACGCTCGCGTGCTCGGCGCTGGTTTTCGCCATCGTCTACCTGCTGCTGCGTTCGCGCCACGGTCTTGCGCTCACCGCGATCCGCGATTCCGAGCCGGCATCGGCGAGCCTCGGCGTCAACACCTTCCGCACCAAATTCATCATTTATATCGTCACCGCCGCTTGCACCGGGCTGATCGGCGGGCTGATCTTCCTGCAAAAGCTCCGCATCTCTCCTGAAGCCGGGTTCAGTATCAACGACTGGACCGTGGTGGTCATCTTCATGGTGGTGATCGGCGGCATCGGCACGCTGGAGGGACCGTTCGTCGGGATGCTGGTCTTTATCATCCTGCGCGAATTGTTGGCCGATTACGGCACGTATTATCTGATCCTGCTCGGCCTCATCGCCATCGCGGTCATGCTCAAGGCGCCGTCGGGGATTTGGGGCTGGGTCGTCCAGCGTTACGACGTTCAGCTTTTCCCGGTCGGCCGGCGTTTGGCGCCGATACCGTCGAAGGATGCGAAGGACGTGGTTCTCAGTCCGCAGCCCGGACCGTAAGCGCACTATACCGTCAGCACGTGGACGTAGCAGATCGGTTTCTTGTTCCAGTGCTGGGCGATGGCGCCGCGCACCGCGCGCCGCACCGCCTCGGCGACCTCGTCGGGATCGCGCCGGCGCGGCTTCGGCAGCGTTGCGAATGCCTCCTCGGCCGCCTCGCGGGCGATGTCATGCATCGGCCGGCCAACCGCATCGGTTTCGGGAATGCCGATCAGCTCGACGTCCGGGTCAGCGACCAGCGCGCCGTCGTCGCTCAGCGCCAGCGCGACGCTGACAATCCCCGCGAAGCTTAAGCGGCGGCGGGCGGCTACGGTCGGCGCCGCGGCGTCAATCAACAGCGCACCGTCCTTGTAGACGCGGCCGGCGGGGACTTCGTCGATGATTTCCGCCGGCCCCGGCGCCAGACGAACGAGGTCACCGTTGCGGCAGAGCAGCACTTGCGGGATACCGGCGCCGCGGGCGAGCTTGGCATGTTCAGCCAGATGCAACGCTTCGCCGTGCGCCGGGATGAGGATCCTCGGTCTGACCCAGCCCATCATGTCGAGAAGTTCGGCACGCCGGGGATGGCCGGAAACGTGAACGAGGTGGCTCCTGTCGGTGATGACCTCGATGCCTTGCCCCACCAAGCCGTTGATGACGCGGGAGACGGCCTTCTCGTTGCCCGGAATGGTGCGCGAGGAAAAGATGACGCGGTCGCCGCGCGTCAGCGTGACCTCCGGGTGCTCGTCTTCGGCGATGCGCGCCAGCGCGGCGCGCGACTCGCCCTGACTGCCAGTGCACAGCGCCAGCACCTTGTCCGGCGGCAAATAGCCGTAGCTTTCCGCCGTACGGAAATCCTGCACGCCGTTAAGATAGCCGGTCTCGCGTGCAACCTGCACGACACGCTCCATGGCGCGACCAACCAACACGACTTTGCGTTCGGCGAGACGCGCGGCGTCGGCCACCGCGCGGATGCGCCCGACATGGGAGGCGAATGTCGTCACCGCGACGCGCGCCGGCGCGGTGCGGATCAGGTCGGCAATCGTCTTCGCCACGTCGGCTTCCGATGGCGAGCGGCCTTCGCGGACCGCGTTGGTGGAATCGCCGATGAGCGCCAAAACCCCTTCGTCGCCGAGCGCGGTGAGCCTTTTCTGGTCGGTCGGCACGCCGACGAGCGGGGTGGGATCGATCTTCCAGTCGCCGGTATGCAGCACGATGCCGAGCGGCGTGCGGATCGCGAGTGCATTCGATTCCGGTATCGAATGCGCGACGTTGATGAAGTCGATGGCGAACGGGCCGAGCGTGACGCGGCCGCCAAGCGGCACGACGTTGACAGGGATTTTCGGCGCGCCGGGTTCGGACGAGCGGCGAGCCTCGAACAATGCCGCCGCGAACGGCGTAGCGTAAAGCGGCACGTTGAGGCGCGGCCACAGATCGATAAGCGCGCCTATGTGGTCCTCGTGGGCGTGGGTGAGCACCAGGCCGACGATGTTGCGCCGCTCTTCGATGAGGAAGCGAATGTCCGGCAATATGAGGTCGACGCCGGGCAGATGCTCCTCGGCGGCAAAGGACACGCCGCAATCGACAATCAGCCACTGCCGCCGCCGGCCGTCGCCGAAGCCGTAGATCGAGAGGTTCATCCCGATCTCGCCGATGCCGCCGAGTGGCGCGAACAAGAGCTCGCTTTGGGCCATCACTTCACCCGCCGGCTCGGCATCATCCGGCCGCGACGCAGCCCGAACGGAAACACGTCGCCGGCCGATATTTTCTCGACGCCTCCGCCGGGATGTTCCAGCACCAGGCGGCCCATTTGATCGAGGCCGCCGAAGCGGCCGGTCTTGTCACTGCCGCCCTGGCGAACGCGGATGTCCTCGCCAAGGCCGCGGGCCGACGTGATCCAGTCGCCGAGAATGCCGGTAAAGCCCCGGCCGCTATCCCATTGGGCGATTCGGACGCACATCGTAGCCGAAAGGCAGGTGAATAATTGCTCCGGCGTCACCTCGGCGCCGTGCGCATGCAGGTCGGTCGCAGGAAACAGCACCGCGTTTTCGCCGAACGGCGCAGCTTGCTGGCGTGCCGACGTCGCGGCGGCGAGCGCATGATCCGAGGCCATCGGCGGATGGTGCGCGCAATTGACGCCGATGCCAATCACGACGGACACAGTCTTGCCCGGCCACACCTCGCCCTCGATCAAAATCCCGGCGCACTTCTCGCCTGCCAGCAATAGATCGTTCGGCCACTTGAAGCCGAGCTGCGGCGCCAACGCCGGGGCTTGCGCGACGATCGCATCGCGCAGCGCCAATGCGGTGACGAACGCCAATTCAGGCGCGCGCTCGATCGGCGAGGGTTCGGACAGCAGGAGGCTTGCATAGAGATTGCCGGGCGGCGAGTTCCAGGAACGGCCGAGACGACCGCGGCCTTTGGTTTGCGCCTGCGCGGTGATCCAGAGCGGGCCGCGTTCGCCGTTGCGGGCGCGGGCGGACGCTTCCTCGTTGGTCGAGCCGATCGTCGCGAGCGCCACAAGCCCCACGCCCGCCGCGACCGCGCTGGAATCGAGCTGCATCAGAACAGCGAAAGGGCGGCGGCGCTGGCGACGCCGACCAGCGGCCCCGGATAAGCGAAGAAGAGAATGTTGAACAGCCCGCAGACGCCGAGCACCACTTTAAGTTCATCCGGCATGCTGTAGAAATTCTCGGCCGGCTCGTCGAAATACATGATCTTGACGATCGCCAGATAGTAATAGGCGCCGATGACGCTCGCCAGGACGCCGATGACGGCGAGGACGTAGAGGCCGGCCTTGATCGCGGCGAGAAAGACATAGAATTTGGCGAAGAAGCCGGCGAGCGGCGGCACGCCGGCCATCGAGAACAGCAGCATCGCCAGGAAGAACGCCATCGCGGGATGAGTGCGCGCGAGACCGGCAAGCTGGTCGATCGATTCGACCATGCCGCCGCTTCGCCGCATCGACAGTATCACGGCGAATACGCCGAGCGTCATGGTGACGTAGATCGCCATATAGACGAGCACGCCCTGCACGCCTTCCGAGGTTCCCGCCGCGAGCCCGATGAGCGCGAAGCCCATATGGCCGATCGACGAATAAGCCATCAGCCGCTTGATGTTGCGCTGGCCAATCGCCGCGAACGAACCGAGCAGCATCGAGGCCACGGAAACGAACGCCACGATCTCCTGCCATTGCGCGGTGATGCCGGGGAAAGCAGCCACCGCAACGCGCACGAACATGGCGATGCCCGCCACCTTGGGCGCGGCGGCGAAGAAGGCCGTCACCGGAGTCGGCGCGCCTTCATAGACGTCCGGCGTCCACATATGGAACGGCACGGCCGACACCTTGAAGCAGAAGCCGGCGAACAGAAAGACCAGGCCGAAGATCAACCCAGTGCCGGCATCCGCGGCCGATTGCGCGATCCCGGCAAAATTCACTGTGCCGGTGAAGCCGTAAACCAGCGACGCGCCATACAGCAGCATTCCCGACGACAAGGCGCCGAGCACGAAATATTTCAGCCCGGCTTCCGTCGATCGCAGCGACGAGCGATGGCTGGCGGCGACCACGTAAAGCGGCAGGCTCATCAATTCGAGGCCAAGATAAAGCGCGATGAGATCGGCGGCCGAGATCAGCATCAGCATGCCGAGCGTGGAGAGCACGATCAGCACCGAATATTCGAAACGCTCCTGCTTCTCCCGCTTGTCGTAATCGATCGACATCAGGATCGCGGCGGCGGAACCGATGATGGCGAGGATTTTCAGGAAGCGCGCGAAGTCATCGACCACAAAGCTGCCGCCGAAGGTCGCAAGCTTGCCCGCAGGCAGCGCGAGCACGATCAGCCCGGCGGTGATCAGCAGCACGATCGAGGCAATGTCGACCAGGCGCACGCCCCGCTCGCTGCGATAGACGCCGAGCATCAACAGCGCCATGGCGCCGACGCCGAGCACGATCTCCGGCAGCAACGGCAGAAGCCCTGTCATGGTCGGGGCCGGATACATCGTCTTACCTCGCCAGCGCCGCAGATTGCACGCTTGAGATTGCGTGCTGGAAATTATCGACCAGCTGCGTCACCGACGCGGCCGACATATCGAGCACCGGTTTCGGATAAATGCCGAATACGATGGTCAGGATCACGAGCGGCGCCAGAACGGCGATTTCCCGCCAACCGATGTCCTTGATGTGCAACAGGCTCGGCTTGGTGAGCTTGCCGAAAATCACTTTGCGGTAGAGCCACAGCGCGTAAGCGGCGGAGAGGATGGTGCCGAATGTCGCCAGCGTCGCCACCCAATTGTTGACGCGGAAGGTGCCGATCAGCGTCAAAAACTCGCCGATGAAGCCCGAAGTGCCCGGCAGCCCGATATTGGCGAGCGTGAACACCATGAAGGCGAAGGCATAGATCGGCATGCGGTTGACTAGCCCGCCGTAAGCCGCGATCTCGCGCGTATGCATGCGGTCGTAGATCACGCCGACACACAGGAAGAGCGCGGCTGAGACGATGCCGTGGGAGATCATCTGGAAGATGCCGCCGGCGACGCCCTGCGCGGTCATGGCGAACAACCCCATGGTGACGAAGCCCATATGCGCCACCGAGGAATAGGCGATGAGCTTCTTCACGTCCTCCTGCATCAGGGCGACCAGAGAGGTGTAGATGATGGCGACGACGGAAAGCGCGTAGATCAGCGGCGCGAGGTCGACGGAGGCTTGCGGGAACATCGGCAGCGAGAAGCGCAGGAAGCCATAGCCGCCCATCTTCAAGAGGATCGCCGCGAGGATCACCGAGCCGGCGGTCGGCGCTTCGACATGGGCGTCGGGCAGCCAGGTGTGGACCGGCCACATCGGCATCTTGACGGCAAACGAGGCGAGGAAGGCGAACCACGCCCACGTCTGCAAGCTTCGCGGGAAGGCGTGATGCAGGAGTGCGGGGATATCCGTCGTGCCCGCTTCCCAATACATCGCCATGATGGCAAGCAGCATCAGCACCGAGCCGAGCAGCGTATAGAGGAAGAACTTGAAGCTCGCATAGACGCGGCGCGGGCCGCCCCAGACGCCGATGATCAGGAACATCGGAATGAGGCCGCCCTCGAAGAATACATAGAACAGCACCAGATCGAGCGCGCAGAAGGTGCCGACCATCAGCGTTTCCAGCACCAGGAAGGCAATCATGTAAGCGCGTACCCGGGTCTGGATCGCGGTCCAGCTCGCCAGAATCGAGATCGGCATCAGCGCCGTGGTGAGGATCACGAACGGCAGCGAAATACCGTCGACCCCCATGGCATAGGTGATGGCGCCACCGAGCCACGGCCGCTTCTCTAGGAACTGAAAATCGGCCGAGGCCAAATCGAAACGCCAGACCAGGATGAGCGAGATCGCAAAGGTGATGAGCGTCGTCCACAACGCCACCCAGCGCGTATTGCGCGCCCCCGCTTCGTCGTCGCGCAGGAAGGTGATGAACAGCGCGGCGGCGATCGGCAGGAAAGTGACGACGGAGAGGATCGGCCAACTCGTCATCAATGCACCCCTATTCCCGCGAACATGAACCAGGTGACGGCGGCGGCCACGCCGATCAGCATGGCGAAGGCATAGTGATAGAGATAGCCAGTCTGCAGCCGCACCACGTTGCGCGTCACGTCGAGCACGCGCGCGGAGACGCCGTCGGGGCCGAAGCCGTCGATGACGAAACCGTCGCCGCCCTTCCAGAACAGTCGGCCGAGCCACATGGCCGGGCGCACGAAGATGAAGTCGTAGATGCGGTCGAAGTACCAGGCGTTGAGCAGGAAGCGGTAGAGCACGCCCTGATCGCGCGCCAGCGCGGCGGGGATATCGGGCCGGCGGATGTAGAACTGCCAGGCCACGAGGAAGCCGCCGATCATCATCGCCGTCGGCGCGAGCGTAATCGTGAGCGGCAGATGCTCCATGTCCTCGAGCACCGTGTTGGTCGGCGCGAACATCAGCGAGTTGCGGAAGAACTCCTCGGCGCCTGAGCCGGTGAACAGGTGCAGCGCCGGCCAGCCGGCTGCGATCGATCCGATGGCGAGGATCACCAGCGGCACCAGCATCGTCTTTGCGCTTTCGTGCGCGCCCTCATAGTGATGATGATCGTGCGGCTCGCCGTGGAAGGTCTTGAAGATGAGCCGCCAGGAATAAAACGAGGTCAGCGCCGCGGCGCCCACCGTCATAATGAAGCCGTAGCTTGCCATGGTGCCGGCGACGACGTCGTCGGCCTCGATGATCGCGTCCTTGGAGAAAAAGCCGGCGGTGAGCGGAAATCCGGTGAGCGCCAGCGTGCCGATCACCATGGTCGCGTAGGTGAGCGGAATTTTCCGCCACAGCCCGCCCATTTTGCGGACGTCCTGCTCGTGATGCATGGCGAGGATCACCGAGCCGGAGCCGAGGAACAAAAGCGCCTTGAAGAAGGCATGGGTGAACAGGTGGAACATGCCGATCGAATAGGCGCCCGACCCCATGGCGACGAACATGTAGCCGAGCTGCGAGCAGGTCGAATAAGCGACGATGCGCTTAATGTCGTTCTGCACGAGGCCGATCGTGGCTGCGAATATCGCGGTCGTGGCGCCGATGAAAACGACGAAGGCCTTGGCGTTCGGCGCAAGCTCGAACAGCGGCGAGAGCCGCGCCACCATGAACACGCCGGCGGTCACCATGGTCGCGGCATGGATGAGGGCTGAGACCGGGGTCGGTCCTTCCATCGCGTCCGGCAACCAGGTGTGCAGCAGGAACTGCGCCGACTTGCCCATCGCGCCCATGAACAACAAGAGACAGATTAAGGTCAGCGCATCGACGTCGAAGCTCAGGAAATGAAAGCTCTTGCCGACGAGACTGGGCGCCTGGGCGAAGATCGTGTCGAGCGTGATCGAGCCGGTCAGCAGGAACACGGCGAAAATGCCGAGCGCGAAGCCGAAATCGCCGACGCGGTTGACGAGGAAGGCCTTGATCGCCGCCGCGTTGGCTTCCGGTTTGTGGAACCAGAAGCCGATGAGCAGATAGCTCGCGAGACCCACGCCCTCCCAGCCGAAGAACAATTGCGCCAGAT
>JARLIY010000044.1 GCA_031291475.1 Xanthobacteraceae bacterium | reverse complement strand
TTCTTGCCTATATCGATGCCGACTATAGCGATCGCGGTATTTGGGTTCTGTGACATAGTGTGCTCCTTGTCTTTGGCGCCCCGTGCCAGCTTCCATCGCTGGCGGGGCAGGAGCACGGCCGGACCATTCCATTAGCGGACATGAGCGTCCGATTTTGCTGTGACGCACAACGCATCTCCCTTTCAACGATATGGTAGGGTGTAATACCTGAGGGGGAGCACATGAGGCGGCGCCAATTCATCGCACTGGTCGGAGGCGCGGCAATCGCTTGGCCGCTCGGCACGCGCGCAAAGCAACCAAAAATTCCCAAGGTGGGATTTCTCTATCCAGGCCCGAGCAAGGCGGCCACCGCGCGCATCGATGCGTTTTTGGGAGGATTGCGCGCGGCCGGCTATAGCGTGCCGGATCAAGCGGAATTCATCTCACGTATCGCTGAAGGCGACCAGACTCGACTTGCGCCAATGGCAATTGAATTGATCGACCAAAAAGTCGACGTTATCGCAGCCGTGAGCGCCGCCGCGGCGCTTGCCGTTCGAGCTGCGACAGCCGCAACTCCCATCGTTGCGTTCGACTTGGAAACCGACCCTGTTGCCACTGGTATGATAGCAAATATCCTTTCCAGGCAACCTTCCGGGTTTAGTCTATTGGCGCACCGCCGCGCGCCCCGGTGCTGATGTGGAGCCGATCCGCAAAGCTCTCCTTAAGCTTGAGCTGTCGGACGATCTGAAGACTTTCATCAATAATGCGACGGCTGAAGAGCTTCGCAACCGCGTGATCCGTCCGATCCGTTGGCTGGAAGAAAGGCCAGACCAAGACGAACTACGCCGAGAGGTCGAAGAGAGGCTGGTGCTCTTTGGTGACCGCATGGGCGTGGCCGCTACAGCCTCAAAGAACGCCCGTCTTTCCCTGATTGGCGCCTTGCTGGATTCGCTGCGCCAACCGACTCAGCGGCGCTGCGTCACTAGGGCCGAACTGCTGGAAGTCTTTCAGAAAAACACCTTTATCAGCGTACCGCCGGATATTCTCCGGAGATTGCCGATTACGGAGGTTGGCGCACCGCTCACGCGCATTGAAGAGATTGCGCGAGATGTTGCCCAAATTCCCCTTCCCAGGCGGACCGCGCCGCGCGCGAACGAGGTCAACCGGCTCCAAGCGCAGTTGGTGTTCAACGGCGTGCTTTGGTTTCACGGCAGCAGTGGCCTCGGCAAGAGTACGTTGGCGTTGCTGTTGGCCCGTTCCCAGGGTGTATCGTGGCGCTTTGCTGACTTGCGATCTTTCTGCGTCCGCCATTCGCTCTGTCCTCGTTGGGATAGCGAGCAGCTTCCGCCAAACCGGAGCGCGAGGCCTTATTCTCGATGACATGCCCGCCGACGCTGACAACTCTCTGATTTATGCGATTGGGCAGGTAGCGCGAGCAGTCACCGACGCCGACGGGGTCCTTATCGTTACAAGCGTGAAGCCCCCGCAACCTACTCTCAGAAGTCGGCTTGGCCTGGACGAGGATGCCATTATCCGCGTTCCCTACCTCACCAGTGAGGACGTGGCTAATATTGTAAACGCTGCCGGCGGCGATCCTCAGAAATGGGCACGTAGCATCCAAATCTTTGCGGGCGGCCACCCCCAGCTTGTAGATGCCCGCGTTGCGGGGTTGGAGCAGCGTGGCTGGAACGAGAAGGAGATGCTCGCCGACATCTTACCGTTGAAAGATACTCCTGATGACGTGGAGGAGGAGCGAAAGGCCGTACGCAGCCGACTGCTTGAGGAATTGCCATCAAATGCCCTTGAGCTGTTGCTCAGGCTGTCGCTTCTGCACGGTAATTTTGATCGACCTATGGCATTAGTCGTTGCTGGCGCACAAACAGCTGTTCCCCAAGCAGGTCTGTTTTTCGATTTCCTTGCCGGGCCGTGGATTGAGCAGGTTGGTCCGGAACGCTACAGACTCTCGCCGCTGCTGAAGGACAGTGGCACTGCGGCCCTCCCACTCCCCTTGCAGCGATCGATCAAGACCAAGGTGATGAATTATTTGATCAAGGACGGTGCTGTACACTAAGCCTACGATGCAGCAGCGCCGTACCGGCGCGCGTAAGAGGCTCGAAGCGAGAACGAAAGGAGGGGATTTGTCGAAATGAACCGGTGATATTTTGTCGAAACGGCAAAATCGAACCCGGCTAAGTGCTTGAGGTGAATGGTGGGCGCACAAGGACTCGAACCTTGGACCCGCTGATTAAGAGTCAGCTGCTCTACCAACTGAGCTATGCGCCCTAACCAAGAAACGGCAGGTCAGGCACTTCCACCATCGAAGCGGAGCCACATTTAGGGCATTGCTTCCGGGATTCCAAGCGCAGAGAATCCCCCGCGGCTGAAGACCGCCTCGAAGCCGGATTTGCCCATGCGCCTGCTGTTCCTCGTCGGCTGTTTACTTGTCGCGGCGGCCGGCGGCGCCGCGGCGCAGACGCCGAGTGTCGGCGAGCCGGCGCAGAGCGTCACCGGCATTACCATCGCCAAGGTCGGAAGCTTTGCCGGGCGGTCGACCAGCGCGACGGCCGAGGCCGGGCAACAATCGCCGACCGGCACAGTCGGCACCGTAACCGACTGGCACTTCGTGTCGGACTCCACCGACATCGACGGCAAGACCGGAACGCAATTCGGCATCGAGTTCCATATCGAAGGCGCGCCGGCCGGCGAAGCCGTGACGCTGCACCTCGCGCTCACCTTCCCGGCGCAGGGAATACGCAACCCCAATACCGGCGAGACTTTGCATAGCGCCAAGATCGCATTTCCGAACATAAAGATCGGCGCGCTCTGCCTACTCGGCTACGGCTTCGACAACGCGTGGGAAGTCGTGCCGGGCGCGTGGACCGAGCAGATCTGGTACCGCGACCACATGCTCGCCGAGCGGACGTTCACGGTGAGCAAGGGGCAATAGCAATTACCGGGCGCGCGGGCCACTGGCCCGCGGCCCGAAATGACGGTTACCCGACATCCGTCGAATGCAGACGGCGCTCCTCCGGCTGGCCGCGCAGCCGCCGGGCGACGAGCTTGTTCAGCGCTGCGAGGTAGGCCTTGGCCGAGGCGACCAGCGTGTCGGGGTCGGCGCCCTTGGCGGTCACCGCGCGCCCCAGCTCCGAGAGGCGCACCGAGACTTCGGCCTGCGCGTCGGTGCCTTCGGTCACCGCATGCACCTGATAGAGCTCGAGCACGGCGTCATGCGGCACCATCGCCTTGACGCAGTTGAACACCGCATCGACCGGCCCGTTGCCCTCGCATTCGGCGATGGCCGATTTGCCGTCGATGTCGAGCTTCATGGTGGCGCGCTGCGGCCCGCGCGTGCCGGCGATCACCGACAGCGACACGAGCTTGATGTGGTCCTGGGCGGTGGCGATCTCCTCGTCGACTAGCGCCTCGATATCCTCGTCATAGACGTGCTTCTTGCGGTCGGCGAGCGCCTTGAAGCGCACGAAGGCGTCTTCGAGCTGATTGCCGGCGAGGCGATAGCCCAATTCCTCGAGCTTGTGGACAAACGCGTGCCGTCCGGAATGCTTGCCCATGACCAGCGACGTCTGCTTCACGCCGACATCCTCAGGGACCATGATCTCGTAGGTCTGCGTGTGCTTGAGCATGCCGTCCTGATGGATGCCGCTCTCGTGGGCGAAGGCGTTCCGCCCGACGATCGCCTTGTTGTACTGCACCGGAAACGACGTGACCGCCGCGACCAGCTTCGAGGCCCGGGTCAGCATCTTGGCATCGATGCCAGTCCAGAACGGCATGACGTCGTTGCGCACCCGCATCGCCATCACCACCTCTTCGAGCGCGGCGTTGCCGGCGCGCTCGCCGATGCCGTTGATGGTGCATTCGATCTGCCGGGCGCCGGCGCGGACGCCGGCCAGCGAATTCGCTACCGCCATGCCGAGGTCGTCGTGGCAATGCACGGAAAAGCGCGCCTGGTCGGAATTCGGAACACGCTCGCGCACCATCTTGATGAGCGCGAAATATTCCTCCGGCACCGAATAGCCAACGGTGTCAGGAATGTTGATGGTGGTGGCGCCGGCTTTGATCGCCGCCTCGACGCAGTGGCAGAGGAAATCGTGCTCGGTGCGGGTGCCGTCCTCGCTCGACCATTCCACGTCGTCGGTGTAGGCGCGCGCGCGTGTCACCGAAGCGATTACCATCTCGTAGACCTGCTGCGGCTCGAGCTGGAGCTTCCACTTCATATGTACCGGCGAGGTCGAGAGGAAGGTGTGGATGCGCGAGCGCTTGGCCGGTTTGATGGCCTCGCCGGCGCGGTCGATGTCCTTGAAACCGGCGCGGGCAAGTCCGCAGACCACGGCTTTCTTGGTGCGCTTGGCGATCTCATGGACGGCGGCGAAGTCGCCTTCCGAGGCGATAGGAAAGCCGGCCTCGATGATATCGACGCCCATCTCATCGAGCAGCTCGGCGACTTCGAGCTTCTCTTCATGGGTCATCGTCGCGCCGGGGCATTGTTCGCCGTCGCGCAACGTCGTGTCGAAGATGACGACGCGATCCTTCTCGGATGGAGTTTTAGCGGTCATGACTTTTAGTCCTTCTCGTCTGCGCCTGCCGCCCGTTTGGGGCTTTGAGGCACTGTTGGGTTTGCTCGCTTAAGCCGACCCCTGAGTGCCCAGGCGCAAACGCCCAGCCGGCCCTCAGGGGGCGATAAGCAGCAGGAGCCCGCCGAGAATTAGGGCAGCGCCGCGGGCGGTCGCATCGGCCGTCCGGTTCGTCGCGCGGATATGCTGGCGGATCGCCATCATCTGCCCTCGGGTCCAAAAGTCGCGGATTTCGGTAAAAGCCGCGTTACCTCATATGGGACCGCCGCCCTTTTAGCGGAAGACGCCGCACCCGCGCAAGCGATCCGTCGGGTCAAATTCACCCTCGCCGCCAGGCCTCTTCAAGATACGTCACGAGAAACCGCGGCATTCGCGGATCGAGGTCGGCGCGCTCGCGCACGATGCGGATATCGGAAAGCTCCGCATGCGCATCGCTTTGCAGGTGGCGCAGGATGCGGGCGCGCAAAGTCGCCGCATCCTCGCGCGCCGTGAGCCGTTTCATCAATGCGAGATAGCCGCGGTCACGCACCAGCACCCAGCCGGGCTCCGCGGTCAATGCAGCCATTTCGAGGCCGGTCTCCTCCACGAGCTCGCGGCCGAGACTGAAGTCGAGATCGAGCGCGCCGTTTGCGCGCAAGTCCTGCACATCCGGCGTGCCGCAGGGAAAAGTAAGCTGCCCGGGTGCCGCCGTCGTCGGCGCCATTTCGCCGACGAGATAGGCACCCTCGGCACTACGCACCGCCGCGGCGGCGAAGAGGTTGAAGACGCTCGCGTCAGGGAGACCCCAGTCCACCCACGTCAGCAAATTGGCGTAATCAGTCTCGAAGCAGGCGCCACGCAGCACGTCGCCGGTGAAGGCGTAACGATGGACCAGCAGCACCCGGCCGTTCCACAATTGCGGCTGCGCGCGCTGCCGCTCGGCAAAATGCCGGCCGATGTCTTCGCGCCGGGCAATGGCGAATTCCCAACGCCACGGCTCGAGCGCGATCTCCACGCGATCGAGCGCAATAATCTCAATCGCGCCGGCTTCAGTCACAGCCAAGTGTTTGCTCCGCAGGCTTTGGCCTGCGCCTCATTTAGGGCTTGGGCAGGCGGAATCAAAGATTCTTGATAAGGCCCGCGTCGATCAGCATGCGGTTGAAGTGACGCGCTTCGGCGCCGCCCGCGCAGGCATAGAACAGTCCGTTGCAGCGTCTCAGGATCTTTTTCTGCTCGGCGAAGGACGGATCGAGCGGCAGGCCTGCCGCCTCCTGCACGACCAGCGGCAAATACGGACCTTCCAGCGTATCGAGCGCCGAGGAGAGATCGGCTGGCGAGAAGTTGACGGCGTCGATGGCGTAATAGGTGGTGAAATAGCGCGGATCGTAGCTCATCAAGCGACGCGCGACGCCGGTCTCATCGAGCGCCGGATCGATCAGCAACGACGCAAAGTCCGGCTGATGATCGCCGAACCGCACCAGCAGGAACGGCTCCTCGGGAAATTGCCGCTTCAGTCGCGCCAGAAAGTCCGCATAGTCGCTGGCGCTCATCGCCTGCCGGCGCAGATATTCGTCGACCAGCACCACGTTTCCCAAATCCTTCCATTGCGGCATCAGATCGGGCCGATAGCGAAAATCCCAGGGGAAGTGGTTGGCCGCGAGATAGACGAACACAAACATCGGGCTGCGTTCGTGTTCGTGCTCGATCATTCGCGCCGCCGCGTCATAGAAGAAACTGTCCGGCTCGATCGCCTCGGTGCCGAGATCGTGCTGGTCGAAAAACCTCTGCACGCCGGCGGTCGCCTGGAAGCTGCGCGCGCTCATGAAGGCCCCGAGCGCCGGATAGAGCGAGAACGTGCGATAGCCGCAACGCCGTAGCGCCGCCGGCAGGCCGCGTTTGACGCGGCCCGCGGCGATCCGCGTCACGAAATAGGCGAAGCGGCCGAACGAACGCGCCGAGAGGCCCTCAAGGACATTGTATTCCGTGTACCAGCTCGGACCGCCGGCGCTTTCGACCAGGAAGCGGCGTTCCTTGCCGTCGAAAGAGAAGAAATGCGACCCGTAGCCGGCCGGCAGCTTGATCCCCGGCGCCATGCGGATGTCGAAGCTCGATTCGTCGTGCACCAGGATGATGTGCGGCGGCTTCTTTTCCGGCCGGCAGGCCCAACCCTCGACCGCTTTCAGGCGATCGGCGGCGGACGGGTCGGATTCCATAAGGCCGTGCGTCATCAGTTCGGAGAGCGCGTCGACACCCGAGCGCGCGAAACCCGAGACGTGATTACCACCGTAATAGGCTTCGAACGGCTCCATGGGGGAACGCGTCTCCAGCGCCGTCAGACCGCCGGCGCAGGCGAGTGCCAGCGCCGCTGCGGTCAGCCGGTTGAGGCGAAGCGGATCGTAGCGCCAGGCAACAAATGCGAGCGGCACGAGCGCGATCGCGCACAACGCCACGAGCAGCCGCAACGCCGGGAAGATCGTGAACAGGAACGCGACGGTATCGGTATCGACGACCATCAGGTCGACGAAGCTCGCCGTCATCATCAGCACTTGATATTTGAGCTGCGACAGCAGCACGAGAACCGCCAGCATGGCGAGCGAGAGCGTGGCGGCGAATGCGGGCCGGCGAATGAGCGCGAGCCAGCAGAAATTCAACAGGCCCCAGGCCAGCAGGAACGCAGCCATCGCCGTCGCGCTGGTCTCGGTCGCGATCATCACTGCGAGAGCGGCGAGATGGGGGAGGACGAAAAGCCACGGGCGCCACAAGCCGCAGCGAGCGAATAACGCAACGTCGCCGAGACTCTGCCCGGAAAGACGTTGCCCAAAAGATCGGAGCGCGGCACGCATGACGGGCGCGCCTATGCCTGGCCCTGATCTGCCTAGTTTGCCCCCAGCGCACGGCGCGCTGTCATAAAACTGTAATTATTCTTTCATGACAAGGGCGAGCGTCGTCGATCAATTCCGTGACCGATCGACCAGCGCCCGTTCCTTAATCCACGGCATCATCGCGCGGAGCTTGGCGCCGATCTGCTCGATCGGATGCGCGGCGGATTTGGCGCGCATCGCTTTGAACGACGTCTGATTGACCTTGTTCTCCAGCATCCAGTCCTTGACGAACTTGCCCGACTGAATGTCGTCGAGGATGGCTTTCATCTCCGCGCGGGTCTTGGCGTCGACCACGCGCGGCCCGGAGACATATTCGCCGTACTCGGCGGTGTTGGAGACCGAGTAGTTCATGGTGGCGATGCCGCCCTCATAGATGAGATCGACGATCAGCTTCACCTCGTGCACGCACTCGAAATACGCCATCTCCGGCGCATAGCCGGCATCGACCAGCGTCTCGTAGCCGGCCTTCATCAACTCGACCAAGCCGCCGCACAGCACCGATTGCTCGCCGAACAGATCGGTTTCGCATTCTTCGCGGAACGTGGTCTCGATGATGCCGGCGCGGCCGCCGCCGATAGCCGCGCCGTAGGACAGGCAGAGGTCGTGGGCGTTGCCCGACGCGTCCTTGTGAATTGCAAGCAGACACGGGACGCCGGCGCCGCGCTGATACTCGGATCGCACCGTGTGGCCCGGACCCTTGGGCGCGATCATCATCACATCGAGATCGGCGCGCGGCTCGATCAGGTTGAAATGGATGTTCAGCCCATGGGCGAACATGAGCGCCGCGCCGTCTTTCATGTTGGCGTGCAGTTGACCGTTATAGATCTCGGCTTGCAGTTCGTCAGGCGTGAGCATCATCATCACGTCGGCCCATTTTGCGGCCGCTGCCACGTCCATGACCTTGAGCTTTTCGGCTTGCGCCTTCTTGACGCCCTGCGAGCCCTTGCGCAGCGCCACCGCGACATTCTTGACGCCGGAATCGCGCAGATTGAGCGCATGGGCATGGCCTTGGCTGCCATAGCCGATGACGGCGACCTTTTTGCCCTTGATCAGATTCAGATCGGCGTCGCGATCGTAGTAAACGCGCATGATGTCTCACCCCTACAGAGGCCAAGGCTCGGTAAAAAGGCTTAATGCCAAGGCTTGGCCGTTTGTTGCCGTGCTGCTTCTAGATTCTGTCGGCCGATTGGACAAGCCCGGTCCGCATCGGCCGGCGGCGTTGGCCATCCGATTCACATCCCCTCCGGTCCGCGCGAGATGGCGACGACGCCAGTGCGCGAGACCTCCACCAGGCCGAGCGGCAGCATCAGATTGACGAAACTCTCGATCTTGTCGGACGCGCCGGTGATCTCGAACACGAAGCTCTCGTTGCTGGCGTCGATGACGCGGGCGCGGAAGGCGTCGGCGAGGCGCAGCGCTTCCACGCGCTGCTCGCCCTTGCCGCGCACCTTGACCATCGCAAGCTCGCGCTGCAATGCCGGACCGGCAGTCGTCACATCGACGACGCGGTGCACGGGGACCTGACGGTCGAGCTGATTCTTGATCTGCTCGATGACCATCGGCGTGCCGCGGGTGACGATGGTGATGCGGGAGAGATGCTTCTCGTGCTCGGTCTCCGAAACCGTGAGCGAGTCGATGTTGTAGCCGCGGCCGGAAAATAGCCCGATGACGCGCGCCAGCACGCCGGGCTCGTTGTCGACGAGCACGCAGAGCGTGCGGGTCTCGACGCCTTGGCTTGCCGGCGCGGCGGGGTAATGGCTCGTTGCAGTGTTCACGACGCTTGCTCCCGTAAAATTCTCACACCATCACCTTGCCTTCTTCCGTAACGGCGTCCTCGACACGGGTGGCCGCGTCGCCGAGCAGCATCTCGTTGTGGGCGCGCCCGGATGGAATCATCGGGAAGCAGTTTTCCGCCGGATCGACCACGCAGTCGAACAGCACCGGCTTCTTCACCTCGATCATCTCGCGGATCTTCTCGTCGAGATCGCCCGGATGTTCGCAGCGGATGCCGTGGGCGTGATAGGCCTCGGCCAACTTGACGAAGTCCGGCAACGCCTCGGTGTAGGAGTGCGAATAGCGCTTGCCATGCAGCAGTTCCTGCCACTGCCGCACCATGCCCATATAGCGGTTGTTGAGGATGAAGATCTTGATCGGCAGGTCGTACTGCACCGCCGTCGACAGCTCCTGCATCGTCATCAGCACCGAAGCCTCGCCGGCGATATCGACGACGAGCGAATTCGGATGCGCCAGCTGCACGCCGACGGAGGCCGGCAGCCCATAACCCATGGTGCCCAGACCGCCCGACGTCATCCAGCGGTTCGGCTCCTGGAACGGATAGAACTGCGCCGCCCACATCTGGTGCTGGCCGACTTCGGTGGTGATGTAGGTGTCGCGGTTTTTGGTCTGCTCGTAGAGACGCTGGATCGCGTATTGCGGCTTGATGATCTCGTTGGAATTGCGATAGGCCAGCGAATTCTTCGCCCGCCATGTGCCGATCTGCTCCCACCAGGCCTGCAGCGCCTTCTTGTCGGGAATGACGGCGCTGGCTCGCCACAGCCGCACCATGTCCTCGAGCACATGCGCGCAATCGCCGACAATGGCGAGATCGGCCTTGACGTTTTTGTTGATCGACGACGGATCGATGTCGATGTGGATTTTCTTCGAGCCCGGAGAGAAGGCGTCGAGCCGGCCGGTGATGCGGTCGTCGAAGCGCGCGCCGACCGCGATCATCAGATCACAATCATGCATCGACCAATTGGCCTCCCAGGTGCCGTGCATGCCCAGCATGCCGAGCCATTGCCGGTCGGCCGCCGGGTAGGCGCCAAGCCCCATCAGCGTCGAGGTGATGGGAAAGCCGGTGAGCTTGACCAGCTCGCGCAAAAGATCGCTGGCGGCGCGGCCGGAATTGATCACGCCGCCGCCGGTATAGAACAGCGGCCGCTTGGCGGCGGCCATCATGTCGATCGCCGTCTTGATCTTGTCGAGGTCGCCTTTGACCTTGGGCCGATAGCCGCGATGCTGGAATTCCTTCGGCTTGGAATAGGCGCCCTTGGCGAACTGGATATCCTTGGGAATGTCGACCACGACCGGCCCTGGCCGGCCGCTGGACGCGATATGAAACGCCTCGTGCAGCGCGCGCGGTAAATCGGCGATGTTTTTGACCAGATAATTGTATTTTGTGCACGGCCGGGTGATGCCGACCGTATCGCATTCCTGGAACGCGTCATTGCCGATGAGATGCGTCGGCACCTGGCCGGTGATGACGACGAGCGGGATTGAATCGCACAACGCGTCGGTGAGGCCGGTGACCGCATTGGTGGCGCCCGGCCCGGAGGTGACCAGCACGGTGCCGACTTTGCCGGTCGAGCGCGCATAGCCCTCGGCCGCATGCACGGCGCCCTGCTCGTGGCGGACCAGGATGTGGGTCACCTTGTCTTGCTGAAACAGGGCGTCGTAGATCGGCAGCACCGCGCCGCCGGGATATCCGAAAATGTGCTCGACGCCCTGATCGGCAAGCGCCTGGATCACCATTTCTGCGCCGGTCATGTCCGTCATGGCTTGCTCCACTCTTTCAACCGCTTCATCCGCTACTGCTCAGGAGTGTTCGGGGTAATAAAAAAGGGGCTCAAAAGCCCCTGACATCGCGCACCGCCACGTCTCGCGGTTGGATCAACCAACCCCGGCGGTGCGCCTCGATACGAGAATGAGCGACGTCAACTTGCGCACGGATGTGCCCTTACTGCTGAACACGTTATCTATAGGCATTGCGGCAGCTTGGGTCAAGCAGAATGCGGCGGGAATTGGGCTTTCGCCGCCGCCGGCATCTTCAAACTAACGTTTGAAATCGATACGGCGCGGAAAAACACAATCGTTAACCATCGTTAAGCGTCACACCGCAGCCGCGATTTTGCGCGGCCGCGGCCATTAAATATCCAAGCGCTGTTGCTGAATTACCGCAGCGGGAGGGCGCGTTCTGAAAATCTACGATCACGCGTTGCCGGCTTGCTGCGCTGGAGGGGACATGGTTGCGGGACATTCACGTGCCGGAGACTGGCGCCACTCCGCTTTCCGCGTCCTCGCCGTCCTTGCCCTCGTTAGCGGTTTCGCCGCGCCCGGCGCCGCCGTGCCGCGGCCGAACGCGGCGCTCAACTCGACCGATGCGATGCTGCGGTGGATCAACGCCTATCGCGGCAAGCCCGCGCCGGACGGTCTTCCTCTGCTGGTGCGGGGGTTGAGCGACCTGCAAGCGTTCAAGGATGCGGAAACCTGCGGCGCCTATATCGGCTTCATCGCCGGCGTGCTCGGCGCCAATCCCGATCGCGCCGAAACGCTGGTCGGGCGGATGCTGTCGATCGCGCCGGCCGACCAATGGGTGCTGGTGCGCGCCATCGCCTATTCGGGCCTGCCGAACTGGAAAGTGCTGCTGGTCAAGTTCGCCGACCGCATGCCGACGCGACGCGCCATGATCGATAAATATCTCGGCGGCAAATTGCCCACGCTCGATCAGATCGCCTATCAGATTTCCAAGCCCGGCATGCTCGACAAAATCAAGGAAACTTTGAAGATTGGCGGCGACCGCAAGAAAGACGTAGAGATCGAACCGAACCCTGAGCTGATCGACGTGCTCTGGGGCTATTACCTCGCCACCGGCGCCTATCAACCGATCGGGCGCATCATCAAGCTGTTGCCACTCGCCAACGACAGAGACAGCGTCGAAGGTCTCACCACCGGCAGCGCCGCCAAGTTCACGCTCGCCAGCAACGCCGTGCGCGACCTGCATCTGCTTGCCATGCTCAAGCGCGCGGTGAAGAGCCAGCCCGAGGACGTCGCCAAGGTGCTCAACGACGTGATCGATACCGCGGAGAGTGTCGACACCGTACGCATGCGCAAGGAATCGCTCGCCGCGATCGAGGAGCTCAAGCAGAAAGGCCCGAACTCCAAGCGCGACCTCAGCGGGCTCGGGCAGATCGGCCAGGGCGCGCTGTCGATGGGCTGCGTCGTCGCCGCGGCCACCGGGCAGCTCGAGCTCGGCATCCCCTGCGTGATCGGCGGCGCCGCCTATTCGGCCGGGCTGCAATATATCTCGCATTAAGCCGCACTTTTCGAAACGCGCTTCACCACCCGCAAGAGGATGGAGGCGCGCGTCGCTCCCCTATACGATGTGGCGCCGGTACGCGTGAAACGCGGACGCCGGCGCCAACGGGGGAGGAATTTGCATGGCCACGATGCTTGCGGCCCGACTCCATAAAATCGGCGAGCCGATGAAACTCGAGCGCGTGCCTGTGCCGGAGCCGCGGCCGACGGATGTCCTCGTCCAGGTCAAGGCATGCGGCGTCGTGCCGAACCTCATCAACGTCCTCACCCATTGGCAAAGCTGGTTTCCGGAACTGCCGCTGCCGAAGCTGCCGGCGATCTTCGGGCTCGACGTCGCCGGCGTGGTCGCGGCCGCGGGCACAGAGGTGCAGAATTTCCGCAAAGGTGATCGGGTCTATGTCACGCCCGGCCTGTTTTGCGGCTCGTGTCCCGCCTGCCGCGCCGACGACACCATGAACTGCGCCAACTTCACTTTCCGCGGCTATTTCGGCTTCGGACCGAACTCGCAGCGGCAGTTCGACGCCTACCCCTACGGCGGCATGTGCGAATACATCACCGCGCCGCAACACAATCTGGTGTCGCTGCCGGATAGCGTTTCCTTCGAGGAAGCGGCGCGCTTCGGCTATATCGGCACCGCCTATGCCGCGCTGCGCAAGGCGGGCGCGGGTCCAGGCAAAACCATCTTCATCAACGGCCTGACCGGAACGCTCGGCCTCGGCGCGACGCTCACGGCGCTTGGCCGCGGCGTCACCCGGATTCTCGGCACGGCCCGCGATCGCAGCCGGCTCGCGCGCATCAAGGCGCTGGCTCCCGATCGCATTGAAACGCTGGCGCAGGACGAAGGCCGACCGGTCGCCGAATGGGCGCGCTCCTTCACTGGCGGGTACGGTGTCGACGCGGTCGTCGACTGTCTCGGTCCCGGCACTTTGGGCACGTTGCTGATGAACGCGATCTACGCACTGCGCCGCGGCGGCAAGGCGATCAATATCGGCGGCGTCGGCGAAAAAACCGTAATGGACGTACACTGGATGATGGACAATCAAATCGAATTTATCGGCAGCAACTGGTTCACCGTCGAGGACGGCGCCGCACTTGCCGCCATGGCCGCGGCGAAGACGATCGACCTTTCGGTATTCCAGCATGTTCGGGTGCCGCTTGCGGAAGTCAACCGCGCGCTCGACGGCTCCCAGTTCCGCGATGGCGGATTCACCAACGTCGTCATCGTGCCATAGGGAGATTTGGCATGGCCCAATCGCAGCGCGTGATCGTCACCGGCAACAACACGTCGGGGAAATCCGTCGTCGTTGAAGACGTCCGCGTCGGCATAACCGGACCGGGCAATTTCGATTTCTGGCAGACCAAAGCCGGTCAATCGCCGCACGACGCCGCGGCCGGCCGGGCGCCTATGAAATTCTTTCCGGCGCCGGGCGGCACGATGTTCCGCCTGTTCACGATTCCGCCGGCCGACCCGAACATGAAGCCGGCCGACATCGCGGCGATCCAGGATTTGTTCTTCGGCGCGATCGGCATTCCCGAGGCGCGCGCTGATACCAGTCGTCATCCGATGATGCATGTGACGCCGACGGTCGACTACATCGTGCTGCTGTCCGGCGCCATTTCGCTGCAGCTCGACGAGGGCGAAGCGATCGCGCTGAAACCATTCGACGCCGTGGTACAGCGCGCCACCAATCATTCGTGGGTCAATACCGAACGCGAGCCCGCGCTGTTGATGTGCGTCATGGTCGGCGGCACATAAAGGGCGACAGCCGAAGATCAAACATCAACACCGCGTAGGGTTTGCAATTGGCCTTCGACGGTCGCGAGCGCGTTCTCCGGCTCCACCCACACGAAATCCAGAAGCTGATTGCGGAACCACGTCGCCTGCCGCTTGGTGTATTGCCGGGTTTCGCGCTGGCCGCCTTCGACCGCTTCCGCGAGCGAGATTTCGCCGCGAAGGTGCCGAATGAGCCACGGTACGCCGTGCGCTTTCATTGCCGGCAATTGCGGATCGAGGTTGCGCGCCGCCAGCGTCCGCACCTCTTCCAGGGCGCCGGCCTCGATCATGGCCGCGAAGCGCGCATCGATGCGGCGCAACAGCTCGTCGCGCTCGGGCATGAGAAAAATCTTGGCCGCATGCGCGGCATCGAGGCTCGCGGGCTTGCCCTCGCCGTGCCAGTCGAGCAGCGAGCGGCCGGTCGCAAGCACCACTTCCAGCGCGCGCGCGATTCGCGCGCGATCGCCCGGCATCAGCCGCGCCGCCGCGGCCGCGTCGCGCTCCTTGAGCTCGCGATGGAGCGCGCCGACGCCGTCGCGTGCGAGCCGCGCGCGCACTTTATCGCGGATCTCGGCGGGGATCGGCGGCACGGCGGTAAGCCCGCGCGTGAGCGCCTTGAAGTAGAGCCCGGTACCGCCGACGACGATGGCGGCACGGCCGTAGCGTTCCGTCGCATCGAGCGTCGCCGCCGCCTCCGCGCGCCAGCGGCCGACGGAATAGTTCTCCGCTGCGTCCACGTAACCGTAAAGGCGGTGCGGCGCGCGCTGCTCATCCTCCGGCGTCGGGCGCGCGGTGATGATGCGCAGGTCGCGATAAACCTGCATGGAATCGGCGTTGACGATGATGCCGCCGAGTTTTTCGGCCAGCGTCACCGCCAGCGCCGACTTGCCGCTCGCGGTCGGCCCGGCGATGAGGATGATTTGCGGCTTGCTCACGGGCTTGACGTTATCCGGTTTTACGCGAATGAAAATCCCGCACGAAAGAGAACCCGCTTGTCCCTCATCAAACCCTTCCGCGCCTTGCGGCCGGTGCCGGGACGCGCCGCCGAGGTGCTGGCGCCCCCATATGACGTGCTTTCGAGCGCGGAAGCGCGCGCGCGCGCCAATGGCAAGCCGTGGAGCTTTCTGCACGTCTCCAAGGCGGAGATCGATCTTCCGCCATCGACCGATCCGTATGCGCCGGAAGTGTACGCCAAGGCCGCCGCGAATTTGCAGCGCATGATCGCCGCCGGCGTGCTGGTGCGCGACGAAAAACCCTGCCTTTACGTCTATCGGCTGACCTGGCGGGGGCATACCGAAACCGGCCTGGCCGCGGTCGCCGCGCTCGACGCCTACGCCGCCAATCGCATCCGCAAGCACGAATTCACGACGCCCGCCAAGGAAGACGACCGCGTCCGCCAGATCGAGGCCGTCAACGCGCAAACCGGCCCGGTGATGCTCGCTTATCCGGCTGCGCCCGCGATCGACGCCATGCTGGCGCGTGCCGCGGCAGGCTCGCCCGCGGTCGATGTCACCGCCGACGATGGCGTGTGCCACCAGCTCTGGGTGATCGATAACACAGCGACCATCGCGTCGCTCACACGCGCCGTCGACGCCTTGCCCGCGCTTTACATCGCCGACGGGCATCACCGCTCGGCCGCGGCTTTGCGCGTCGCGCAAGCGCGCGGCGAAGGCGGCGGCGGCACGCACCAATCTTTCCTCGCCGTGTTGTTTCCTCAAGATCAGATGACCATCCTCGATTACAACCGCGTGCTGCGCGATTTGAACGGCCGCAATCCCGCCGCGCTGCTCGCTGAAATCCGCAAACGCTACGCGGTCGAGACCAGCGAAGAACCAGTGCGGCCGGCCGCAGCCGACGAGGTCGGCATGTTTCTCGCCGGCCGCTGGTATCGTCTCACGCTTACACTTGAGGCCGCGGCCGCGAGCGAGCAACCCAACGATCCGGTCAGCCGGCTGCCAGTGACGCTTCTCGCCCGCAATATCGTCGAGCCGATTTTCGGCGTCACCGATCCGCGCCGGGACAAGCGGATCGATTTCGTTGGCGGCGGCCGCGGGCTGGGCGAGCTCGAACGCCTGGTCGCCTCGGGCGAGGCGGCGGTGGCGTTCGCGCTGTACCCGACGCAGATGCGCGACCTGATGGCGGTCGCCGACGCCGGCGCGATCATGCCGCCGAAATCCACCTGGTTCGAGCCGAAGCTCGCCGACGGCATGGTCAGCCACATGCTCGATTGAGTTGCACGCTTCACTTCCCTCTCCCGACCGGGGAGAGAGGGGAAGGCAAATTCGCTCTCGCGGCGCGGAGCGCCCGAATTTCAGCTGCCCCTCGAGCGTTTGCGAGTGGCGGGGAGAGGCGCCGCCGCGGCCTCGCTACTCCTACCTCGGCTCGACGTGGAAGTGATGCAGGATGCGATGGAATATCGGCGCCAGCACGAATCCGGTGGCGATGATTATGATCAGCCCGGAAAGGATGGCGTAGGAGCCGGCAAAGACTTTTCCGGCCGTGGTCTTCAATTCGCCCATCGGGCCCATGCCGGACAGAATCATCGCCGCATTCACGTAGGCATCGACGAAAGACATGCCCTCGAATTCGGCATAACCGGCAATGCCGATGGCCAGGCCGGCGAGCGTCAGGAAGACCCAAATTCCGAGCGCGATGAACATGCGGACGAGGAACGTCCGACGCGAGGCGACGGGCTGGCCGCGGCGTTCAAACTGGGTGGCGCTGATACCTCGCATCGGCATTTCTGGTCCTCCGGTAGTTGGGAACGAACCGCTCTGCAGCGTAACCGATCGTCACCCCAAATGAAGATCCTTCCGTCGCGTCTCGTTGGCGCCGTCTTCGCGTTTGAGCCGGTAAAAAGTGATCGTGGAGAGGACGGTGAATGCGCCGAGAGCGAGAAAGGCCTTGTGCAATCCGGCAATCATCTCGGCCGGGTTCGCTGCTGAACCGGCGGGAACGAACATCGCGGTGGTGAGGCCCGCCGCGGCGACGCCGAAGCTGATCGACATCTGCTGCATGGTGGCTGGCAATGGAGCTGGCGTTGCTCGCTTTGTCGTCGGATATGTCGGCATAAACGAGCGTATTCATGCTGGTATATTGCAGCGAGGTGAACGCGCCGTAGAAGAACGCCAGCAGCACGATGACCCAGATCGACGTCGCGGTACCGATGGTCGTGAACAGCATCAAGAGGAGGCCGAGGACGATCGTGTTCGAGATCAGCACGCCGCGGAAGCCGACGCGTTGCAGGATTTTCGGCATAAGGAATTTCGTGCTCATGGCGGCTATCGCTTGCGGCATGATGAGCAGGCCCGATTGCACCGGCGTGAAGCCGAAGCCGACCTGGTAAAGCAGCGGCAACAGAAACGGCACGCCGCCGATGCCGATGCGAGTGAAGAAGCTGCCGCTGACGGCGGCCCTGAAGGTGCGGATGCGAAACAGCGTCAAATCCAGTAATGGAAATGCCATCCGCGCCGCATGCAGTCCGTAACCGACGATGAGCATGAGCGAAATCGCCAATAGCCCGACGATCTCTCCCAGACTGAGCGTATGCTCGCCGAATATCTCCAGCACATAAGACAGGAGCGCCACGCCGGAACCGAAGAGAATGAGTCCGATGATGTCGAGCGGCTTGATATTCTCTTCGCGATAATCCGGCAGATGCAGATAAACCAGAATGAGCCCGGCGATGCCGACCGGGAGATTAACGAAAAATATGAACCGCCATTGCAAATAGCCGACGATAAGACCGCCGGCGATCGGTCCGAGCATCGGGCCGATCAGGCCCGGAATGGCGACGAAGCTCATGGCGCGGATGAGCTCGGATTTGTCGAACGTCTGCACTAAAGTGAGCCGGCCGACCGGCACCATCATGGCTCCACCGCAGCCCTGCAGGATGCGGCAGGCGACCAGGAGATGGATGTCGCTCGACACGCCGCAGAGGACGGAGCCGAGCGTGAACAGGCCGATCGCGGAAGCAAAGACCCGGCGCGTGCCGAAACCATCGGCCATCCAGCCGCTGATCGGAATGAAAGCCGCGAGGCTCAATGTGTAGCTCGCCAGCACCGACTTCATGCTGAGCGGGGCAACGTCCAGCGCCTCCGACACGACGGGCACAGCCGTGTTCAGAATCGTCGTGTCGAGCGACTCCATGAAAAATGCAACTGCGACCAGCCACGGCAGAAGCCGCTTGCTGGAGACGGATGGCGGGGGCGACGAGGCGCTTATGGGAGGTGTTCCGAGGCGGATGAAGGATTATTCTTATAGGAGCGGATTCTTATAGGGCAGGCTTGCGTATTAGGGCTACCCTATTGTGCAGCGAAAGGCCGCGCGATGATGTTCACGTTCGAGTTCTTGCGCATCCGCGAAAAGGACAAGGCTCGCGCCGTGCTCGATCGCATCACCCATTTCGCGCCCGATCTGGAAGGCGCGAAAGTGAAGGCGAAGTCGCTGTTCGAAACCTTGAACATGGCGCAAAATCCCGACGGGCTGCGGATTTTGGATCAGGATCGGCACGAACTCTACTTTTGGACGCCGGAAACGGATGAGGACTAAATCTTCCTCCAAGGAGGAGCCCACAGATGCTCGGCTGGTATCGTGAACTCGGCACGGCCGAGCGGCGCACCTTCTGGGCTTGCTTCGGCGGCTGGGCGCTCGACGCGTTCGACGTGCAGATCTACAGCTTCGTCGTGCCGGCGCTGATCGCGCTGTGGCACATCACCAACGCGCAGGCCGGATTGCTGGCGACCAGCGCGCTGGTGATCTCCGCCTTCGGCGGCTGGATCGCCGGCATGCTTGCCGACCGCGTCGGCCGCGCCCGGCTGTTGATGGCCATGGTGGCGTGGTTCGCCTTCTTCACCTTCCTTTCCGGCTTTACGCAAAACTTCGAGCAGCTCCTCGTCGTGCGCGGCTTGCAGGGTTTCGGCTTCGGCGGCGAATGGGCGGCCGGCTCGGTGCTCATCGGCGAAGTCATCCGCGCGCAGCACCGCGGCAAGGCCGTCGGCACAGTGCAGAGCGCCTGGGCCTGGGGTTGGGGCGCGGCGGCGATCCTCGCCACCGTCATCTTCCAGGTCCTCCCGCAGGAGATCGCCTGGCGCGCGCTGTTCTTCCTCGGCATATCGCCGGCCCTGCTGGTCCTTTACATCCGCAGCAAAGTGCCGGAGCCGCAGATTTTTCAGGAAGCGACGGTGGCGGCGGCGCGGCGCAGCACGTTCGACATTTTCCGCGGCGACCTGCTGCCGACCACTATCCTCGGCGCCGTGCTGGCCACCGGCGCGCAGGGCGGCTATTACACCATCACCACCTTCCTGCCGACCTTCTTGCGCACACAACGTCATCTCACCGTGCTCGGCACCGGCGGTTACCTCGCGGTGATCATCGTCGGCTCATGGCTCGGCTACATCGTCAGCGCCTATCTTAGCGACGCGATCGGGCGGCGAAGGAATTTCTTCATCTTCGCCATCGGCTCGCTACTGATCGCAGTGGCTTACACCCATACGGAGATTTCGAATTCACTGATGCTGGAGCTGGGATTCCCGCTCGGCTTCTTCGCCTCGGGCATCTTCAGCGGCATGGGGCCGGTGCTGACCGAACTCTTCCCGACCAGCGTGCGCGGCGCCGGCCAGGGCTTCTGCTACAATTTCGGCCGCGGCATCGCCGCGTTCTTTCCCACCTTGGTCGGCATGCTGTCGGCCTCGGTCACGCTCAGCGCGGCGATCGGCGCCTTCGCCGCCCTTGCCTACGCCATCGTCATCCTTGCCGCGCTCGTGCTGCCCGAGACGCGCGGCAAGGAACTCGTAGCCGACTGACGCCGGCGGTCATCCCGCTGCGCGCTGCGGCGCCGCGGCGGGCGGCCTGCCTGCCGCCCTGCCGGCCGACTTGCCGGCCGCCTTGCCTGCCGCGGCACGGCCCGCCGCCTTGAACGCCGACAGCAAAGCGCGCTCCAGCGCAGCAAGGTCATATGGCTTTTGCAGCACCTCGAAGCCCGCGCGCACCGCGTCCTGGGCGCTGGAAGAATAACCGGTGGTCAACAGCACCACGATCCGCGGGAAGCGCGCCCGCACCGCCTGGGCGAGTTCGAGGCCGTTCATGCCGCCGGGCATCAAGATGTCGGAAAATACCAGATCGATTCCGTTGGCGCTTTCGAGCAGATCGAGTCCCGCTTGGCCGCTGGCGGCCACTTTGATGCTGTAGCCAAGGTCGGTGAAATAGGCGCGGGCGACTTCGACGACGTCGGCGTTGTCCTCGACCAGGAGCACGCTGCCGGCCGGCGGCGCCGCCGCGGCGGCGATCGCCGGCTTGTGTTGCTGCGCCGGCGCCTCGAAGCTGCGCGGCAGAAACAGCGTGATCGCCGTGCCGCGCTGCGCCGCGCTGGTGATGGTGGCGGCGCCGCCCGACTGCCGGGCGAAGCCGTAAACCTGCGAGAGCCCGAGCCCCGTGCCCTTGCCGACATCCTTGGTGGTGAAGAACGGCTCGAAGACGCGCGGCAGGATATCGGGCGGAATGCCCTCCCCGGTATCGGCAACGCGGATGGCGACGAAATCGCCGCTCAAGCCTTCCTCGCCGGCCTTGCCGCGCAAGACGATCGGTTTCGCCGCAATCGTCAGCGTGCCGCCTAAGGGCATGGCGTCGCGTGCGTTGAAGGCGAGGTTGAGCAAAGCGAGTTCCAGCTCGCTCGCATCCACCTTCACCATGCAGCGCCGCTTGGGAACGACCACGCGGATTTCGATGTCGCCGCGCAGCGAGCGCGCGAGCATGTCCTTGAGCTCCGGCAGCCGCTCGGACAGGTCGATGACGCTCGGTTGCAGCATCTGCCGCCGCGAAAAGGCGAGCAATTGCCGGGTCAGACTCTCACCGCGCTGCGTCGCGTTACCGATGGCGTCGAGCAGCCGCATCTGCTTTTCATCGCCGATTTGGCGGCGCAGCCGGTGCACGCTGCCGCTGACGATCATCAACAGGTTGTTGAAGTCGTGAGCGACGCCGCCGGTCAATTGGCCGATCGCTTCCAGCCGCTGCGCCTGACGCAAGGCGCCTTCCGCCGCCTCGCGCCGCTCGGCCTCGTCATAGAGCCGCTTGGTGCGGAGCAGCGCCATCCAGAGCACGCCGAGCACCAGCAGCACGGCCGGCAGGCCGACCAATAAGTGCGTCAGCATGCTGGAGAGCCACTCGGTCCGCAACGCGGCGCTGGTCACGCCGGCGAGTGCGTAGACCGCATAGCCCGGCAGTTTGCGAAATGCAAAGCGCCGGGAAATACCGTCGATATCCGAATTGGCCGTATACATGCCGTGATCGAAGCCGTGGGCGATCGTGCTGCGGAAGGTGCTCGCCGGACTGAGCCGGCGCGTGCGGTCCTTGAGCAGCGGATAACGGGCGAGATAGGCGCCGTCGGAGCGCGCCAGCGCGTAGAAACTGCCGGGCGTTTGACCGATCAGCTCATAAAAATCCTCAAAATACTTCGGCCGCACCGCAACCGCGATCACGCCGTTGAACGCGCCGTCAGGCGATTCCAGCCGGCGCGAGAGATCGAAGAAATCGCTGCCGATGCCCGGCAGGCGCGGCGCGCGTATGTCGCCGACATAAGTCCTCGGGTCGTTCTCGCGCTGGGTGCGGAAGTAATCGCGATCGGCGAAATTGAAGCCGGCCGGCACCGCCTCGAAATTGCTCGAAGCCAGCGGCCGGCCGTCGCGGCCGACGAGCAGGATGGCGTCGAGTTGCGGCATGGTGGCGACGATCGCCGCAAGCCGCTGATGCAGGCGCGGCTCATCGGCGCGGATGCCCTCATCCGACATGCCGCGGACGATCTCGTTGACCTCGGCGAAGGTGCGATCGACGGTCTGGAAAACCTTGAGCGCCTGCTCCTGCATAACGTCGAGCGAACGCTGAATGCGCTCGTCGGCAACGGCATGGATGTCGCGGTAGCTGACCCAGGAGGCGTAAGCGAACAGCGCCGCCGGCAACACCACCGCGGCGACCATCATCAGCAGGAGGAGGCGCGTGGCCGTTTCCCGTGCGCTGCTCATCGACCGTCAGCTTCCGCCGGTTGTGCCCAAGCCGCGATTTCAGCCTCTCGATTCAGCCCCTCGATTAAAGCCCCGCGACGAAAGTCCTATCGAATTCCGGGCGATTCAGCGGGTGCCATATTTCGCGGCGTGAATGCGGCACGAATAAGCCGTTCCGTGTTCCAATTCGGTGACGCCGCGGCCGCAAGCGCAACCCTTGCGCGAGCGCCAAACGTTATTCCGGCTTGAAGTTCATCGCCACGCCGTTGATGCAGTAGCGCAAATTGGTCGGTGGCGGCCCGTCGTCGAAGACGTGGCCGAGGTGACTGCCGCAGCGGCTGCAATGCACTTCGGTACGCACCATGCCGTAGCTGCGGTCGTTCGACGTCTCGACCGCCCCCTCGACCGGATCGTTGAAGCTCGGCCAGCCGGTGCCGCTCTCGAACTTCTTCTTCGAGGCGAATAACGGCTGCCCGCAGCCGGCGCAGGTGAAGACTCCGGCGCGTTTCTCGTGATTGAGCGCGCAGCTTCCCGGCGGTTCGGTGCCGTGCGCGCGCATGATGCGGAACTGCTCGGGCGAAAGGAGTTTCTTCCACTCCGCCTCGGTATGAGTGACGGGATATTGCTTGGTATCCATGGCGGTGCCGCCCGGGTTGCGATGAAACGATGGCGTTAAGATAATGGTCGAAGGCCCGCGATCCAAGGCAAGGCATCATGCCGCCGTCGCGCCCGATCAGGGCAGCTGATCGAACCCTTCGGCGAAGCCCTTCAGGCTCACCGGGAAGCCGATACCTTCCTCGGGCGTCAGGAAAATAATGAAGGTCGCGGTGTGGCCTTCGCGCATCTTCTTGATCAGGTCGTCTTCCATCGAGACTTCGGCGACGCAGCCATTGGGCAGGCAGCGCACGAAGCCGGCACGGCCGACGCTGACATCGTCGATCTTGAGCCCCAACGCCTCCGGCAGCAGCACGCCGGGCGGCGCCAGCACGCGCATGAGATGAAGGTTGGTGCCGGCGGGCCGAAGGATGATGATGGTGAGGCCCACATTGGGGCGGTCGTCCGACATCACGCTCTGCATCAGCGCGCACTGCTCGCCCTGCGCGCCGGGCGGTGTGTCGCAGCGGATCTGCCATTCGCCGTAAACGGAACGGACCGCGCCCTGCGCGGCGGCCGGTCCGCCGGCGGCGCCGAGCGCCGCGAGCGTCATGGCGGCGGCGCAGATCGCCGAGGCCATTGGCCGCAGCAGCAGCCGACAGTCGATCATCGCCATGCTTGTTTCCCCGACCGCCTTTCGCGCCTCCGTGGCCGCCGTCATGCGGGCGATTTCCGGCGCGAATCACCCCCGCGTGCAGGCCAGTCGCCGCAGCGCCTGCCTACAACGTGAGCGCATCGTGTCAAGACGCCATAAAAATCAAGCCATTGTGGCCGCGCGAAGGACGCCACGCTGCCCTGCGCGGCCTGCGACTTTGCAGCCGCGACCGATGCGCGCCGAGGCCGACGAGTGCATTGCGGTACAACGCGATTTGTGGTTTTTGGGGGACGACCCCCATCCACCGATACCCGTCGCCGCGCGACCGGAACCTACCGAATAAACGAGGAGCCGAGAAAGAAATGCCGGTGTTCTCACGCTTGACTCCACTGGCGCTGACCGTCGGGATTTTATTCGCAAGCGCCGGAGCGGCGCTTGCCGGCGTCGGCCAGCCCACCCCCTGGGAACTCGGTTTGCAGGACGCCGCCTCCCCGGTCATGGTCGACGTCATCTGGTTTCACGATTTCCTGCTCTGGATCATCACCGGCATCGCCGCTTTCGTCCTCGTTCTGCTGCTCATCGTCATCGTCCGCTTCAATGCGCGCGCCAATCCGACGCCGTCGCGCACCACGCACAACTCGCTGCTCGAAGTCGCCTGGACGATCGTGCCGGTCGTCATCCTCGTGGCGATCGCGATTCCCTCGTTTCGGCTGTTGTTCGTAGAGCTCGACGTGCCGAAACCGGACCTCACGGTGAAGGCGACCGGCAAGCAGTGGTACTGGAGCTACAACTATCCCGACAACGGCAATTTTGAGTTCGACTCGTTGATCGTCGAAGACAAGGACCTCAAGCCCGGCCAACCGCGGCTGCTCACCGTCGACAACGAGATGGTGGTGCCGGTGAACAAGGTGGTGCACGTTCTGGTGACCGGCGCCGACGTGATCCATTCCTTCGCCGTGCCCTCCTTCGGCATCAAGATCGACGCCGTTCCCGGCCGGCTCAACGACACCTGGTTCAAGGCGACCAGCGAAGGACTGTTCCACGGCCAATGCTCAGAACTCTGCGGCAAGGATCACGCCTTCATGCCGATCACGGTGCGGGTGGTGAGCGACGCCGAATTCGCCAAATGGGTGGAGGTGGAGAAGAAGAATGCCGGCCTCGATGCCGCTCCGTCGACCGCGCTCGCGGCCGCCGGCGCACCGGCGCGCTGACGACTTGAGAGGTTTCGAGATCAACAACCGATAAGAACAAGCCTAACGGTAAGGACCGACAATGGATGCGATGACACACGCGGCGGCTCACGGCGACGACAACGGGCATGCCATCCCGCACGGCTGGCGCCGCTACGTCTATTCGACGAACCACAAGGACATCGGCACGATGTACCTGGTGTTTGCGCTGGTCGCCGGCCTGATCGGCGGCATCTTCTCGATCCTGATCCGCGCCGAACTGATGTTTCCCGGCCTGCAGATCTTCCACGAGACGCACTATTTCGACGTGATCGTCACCGCGCACGGATTGATCATGATCTTCTTCATGGTCATGCCGGCGATGATCGGCGGTTTCGGCAACTGGATGATTCCACTGATGATCGGCGCGCCGGATATGGCGTTCCCACGCATGAACAACATTTCATTCTGGCTGTTGCCGGCGTCTTTCGCCCTGCTGCTCGCCTCGTTCTTCTTCGAGGGCGAGCCGGGTGCCAACGGCGCCGGAACGGGCTGGACGATTTATGCCCCGCTGTCGACCTACGGCCATCCGGGGCCGGCGATGGACTTCGTCATCCTGTCGATCCATCTCGCCGGCGCCTCGTCGATCCTCGGCGCCATCAACTTCATCACCACCATCTTCAACATGCGCGCGCCGGGCATGACCATGCACAAGATGCCGCTATTCGTGTGGTCGGAGCTGGTCACCGTGTTTTTGCTGCTGCTTGCTTTGCCGGTTCTCGCCGGCGCCATCACCATGCTGCTGACCGATCGCAATTTCGGCACCACCTTCTTCGATCCGCATGGCGGCGGCGATCCGCTCTTGTTCCAGCATCTGTTCTGGTTCTTCGGCCATCCGGAAGTCTACATCCTCATCCTGCCGGGCTTCGGCATCGTCAGCCAAGTGGTGGCGACCTTTTCGCGCAAGCCGATCTTTGGCTATCTCGGCATGGCCTACGCCATGGTGGCGATCGGCGGCATCGGCTTCGTCGTCTGGGCGCACCATATGTACACGGTCGGCATGTCGGCGAGCGTGCAGGCCTATTTCATCGCCGCCACCATGGTGATCGCGGTGCCGACGGGCGTAAAGATCTTCTCGTGGGTCGCCACGATGTGGGGCGGCTCGATCGAGTTCAAGACGCCGATGCTGTGGGCGATGGGATTCATCTTCCTGTTCACCGTCGGCGGCGTCACCGGCGTGGTGCTCGCCAATGCCGGCGTCGACCGCGTACTGCACGACACTTACTACGTAATCGCGCACTTCCATTACGTGCTTTCGCTCGGCGCGGTGTTCGCGATATTCGGCGGCTGGTACTACTGGTTCCCGAAGATGACTGGTTACATGTATAACGAGTCCATCGGTAAGCTGCACTTCTGGATCACCTTCATCGGCGTCAACATCATCTTCTTC
>JARLIY010000043.1 GCA_031291475.1 Xanthobacteraceae bacterium | reverse complement strand
TCCGTTAATGAGATCGCACGCGCGCTGATATCCATGATGGCCAGGAGCCCACGCTCCAACAAAAGGCCGGATACATTGATGCAAGACCGCTCACCGCCAACTCGACGAAGTTCTCTTGCAACGCACGGCCGGACCATACATCTGGGTCAATCGCTACCGAAACGCGATGTCCGCTGTCACGTCCGCCTTTCCCGATAGCGGACATTCGCCGACGTTAATCGGATTGTCCGCTAAGGGCCAGCAGCGGACTCATGCACTGCAACAATTTCGCAACGGTTACGAAATTGCTGGTCAGGCGCGCAGTTCATCGAGCATGTGTCGAAGCCTTCGGTGAACCAGCCATAGACCGGGGCGAGATTCGACTTTTGCAACACAATCGGCCAAGAACGGACTCATGCAGGGTAGCAAATTCGGAGAGATTCAACGGGGAAACTTCTGCAATTTGCGCGATATCACCCAGGCGGTTAGCGGCCGTTACCCATCATCCATTAACCTGAAACCGTGTGATCATCCCGACATGACGCGGCGCCGCGATTGAAAGGGTTCTCTATGTTCGTCAACGGCAGCAACCTCAGCCTTGGCAAGGCTGTCAAATGGCGAATGTCAGTTTATGGCCTGTACGCTGCATTCGGGCTGATTGGCGCGTCGCTTGCGTCGCCACTTGCTTCCGCCGGCGACTCACCGTCGACAGCGTCACTCATCGCCGAGGTGCGTCACGCGTTCACGATCAATAGCAAGCCGATCCCGCCCGAGATTTTTCGCGATTTTGGGGACGGTGACTTAGCCGATTCTGGGTCGATCTGGGTGACAGTCGACCTCAAGGCCGCGACCGGCAGTAACCTCTATTTCGACGACATCAAGCAAAATGGCCGATGGATCAGCCAGAAGAAAACGAACACGAAAGCAGGCGCCGAGGAAGAGACGGGCTATTCCTATTACGGTGCGACCGAGAACGGCCTTCTCGTCATCCTCGCCTCCTACAGCGGTGGCGGCTCGGGCGATTTCATCACGCTGCACATCCTCGACATCGCTGCCGCCCGCGCTTTCGATCTCGAGGGCAAGATCTACGAACGCATCAATCTCACGAATGTTCGCAGCATCGCTCTCGGCGACCGCTGGAATGGCGAAATCCGAATCGAAAAAAATGCCATCCGCGTCGTCACAACGCGCAAAGGGCCGGCAGACGAAAGCGGTAAGCGCGAGACGATGACGATCGAGGCGAGGCGGCCGTGAGCGTGACCGAGCCATCTCGCCCGATAATCGACCAATGTCCGCTTTGCGCCGATTCTGTTGAAAAAGTCGGAAGTCTAAAGCCGGTGCAAATCTGCCGAAACACCAACGACATCTTCGATTTATAATAATTGCCGCCAAATCGATTTAGAACTGTCTCCGTTGAGTCAGACCTTAATGATGAGGTCCCCCAACGTCCGCGCCTGAAACCCGCACCTACGGCGCTGAAAAAATTGGTTGGAGACGATACTCGGACTTTTTCAACAGAATCCGCCGTTAGCGACCGTTTAAGGCATCAGTCCGAATTGATACGAAGTGCCATCTTTGGACTCATGCACGGTAGCAACTAGCACCTTTATTGATGGCTCACCGCGCCATGCGCGCGTAAAGCTCCTGCGCCCGCTTCACCACATCTGCGAACGCCGCTTGCTTCGAAGCCCCCGCGGCAAAGCATTTCCGGAAATCGACATCGGCCTCATCGTGTAGCGCGTTGATCCGCTCCAGCCATGCTTTGTCCTTGCCGCCATCGACGCTGGCGGCCTCGGACGCCGCTTCGGCCTTTTTCTCCGCCTCTTCGCGGGCCCTGCTGCACGCCGGCACCATGAACTTCGGTTCAATCGGGGCATAACCCACGAATACGCGATCGCCCTTGATCGCCGCAACGAACACCTCGTTCGCCGCATGTGGGATCTGGTCCTGGGTGCGAGCATCGAGCATGGCATAGGCGGGCTTGGCAGCCGACGCGCCAAGCGGCACCTCGGCAAACCGCAGGATCGCGGAGTCGCTCATCATCGCCTGAAAGTAGAACGTCTCGATGCGGAAAACCTTCGCCGGCTCCTGCGGAAGCGCCTCTTCCTTCGGGGTCTTGTGCGCGCGCAGCCATCGCATGAATAGCGAGCGCGTCGTCACGACGATCTCGGTTTTGTAGTCCTCCGAAGCGAACATCAGCCCGTCGAGCGAGCCGAAACCCAGGTCGCCGGCGTACAGCGAGCCGAGGCTGAGCTTGCCCGTGCCGAGTCCCTTGATCTCGACCGGGCCCAGAATCGCGCGCACTTGTTTCTCAAGCTCGGTGCGAGCGGTCTCCTCGTCCTGCACGGCCTTGTCGTCAATGTTCGGCACTTTTCCGGCATAAGCCGTGCAATCACTGCGTCCCGCGCGGCGATATAGCGGTCCTCCAGCGAGCGTCCCTGTGCCAATGTGGGTCCGGCCATGCCGCACAGGGCCAGCAGCGTGCCGCCAAGAAATGTAATGAACGCGCGCCGCCACATGTGCCTCCTGCTAACACGCTTTATGCAGTGGCTAAAGCCTAACATTTTGCGACCGAGCGGCGAGTAAGAAATGGCACACAGCCAACCTCGGGACATTCGCCACCGATCCATGAAGTTTTCATGGCGTCGTCAGATGTGTACATGGCCTTTAACCGGCTTATTGAATTAATGCGTGGGGCAAGCGCGACGCAGCAATAGCAGACATAACGACCCGTATGCTTGATGTCCGCCTTGTGATTGCGCGCTCAACCCGAGATGAACGTTTACTGGTGACCTGCGGTTCAATTTCCGCCGCCACGAGTTCTCTATTTGAGCCGCGTCTCGTAAAAGATATACGTTTGGTCTGTAAATACGAAATCCTTTTTGGTGATCAGGATGATGGTGTATTGGCTCGCTTTAGGTGCCTCGACGGCGGCGGTATCGAAGTATTGATTGCCTTCAATGCGCCAGCTCCCGTGTGTGACATTCTCTTCGAGAGGCAACATCGCCCAGGTGCCATCGTCCCGGAACAGGTAATCGTGCCGGGGTGATTCCCATTTGCCGACTAGCAGTTTGGAAAGAGTCTTGCCGTCGGAATCATTCGGCGCGGGATGGTCTTTGATCTCGGCGTCGATCACCTGCCAAGCGTCCGTCTTTGCGTCAGCGGCTTTTTCGCGCAGTCGAACGAGGCGGGTAATGTAATTCGACCGATCCGCCTCGTTCGGATGAGAAATTTTCTCGTAATCGAGCTTGGCTTTCTCGAGCGCACCGGTGTAGCGCATGCGGCCAGGCTGCTGTGCGCGGGCGGCGAAAGGTCACGTCGCAACTGCGCCGCCGAGAAACGTGATGAAATCGCGCCGCTTCATTGCCTCTCCCCAAGTCACAGCACAAGCGATCGTAGCGGGGTCCCTGCGCGGAGCAAATCATTTCCCGGCTGTTCATTGTTATTCAACAATCGGGAAATTTGCCGGATGGGCACCAAGCCGACCGAACATCTGCCCCGGCCTTGCACCGCCGATTAGTCACCGGAAAGGTCGCGCGAGTTCGTAATATTGCATAAAGTTTGATCCGGGATGGCGCCACACGCTGAACCCGAGGCGGTGGCCTGCGACTTACCTGTTAAATGCGCAGCGTAGCCTGCCCACCGTGGTGGGACACGCCGCCGATTTGGGGGTATCTAATTTGCTCGGAAGATTGGCTATACCGACGTTGCGAGCCCTACTGCTGCTGGCGGTTCTTGCTCCTGCCGCCCGGGGGCAGGAGGAGCCCGTTTTTCTGGCGGGCGCAAAGGATTCGGCAAACCGGTTGCAGCTTTATATCGACTTCGCGGCAAAAACCGGCGACCGGCCGGATTTCACGAAGCCCCCCGTATCCGATTTGTTTGCCCGGGTATTTGACCTGAAGCAACTCGCGGCGTTGCCGCCGACCCAGGCAAACGACGTGAACTGGCTCCCGCAGTGGGTCGCCACCGCGAACGGAGTCGCCAAATCCATCCTCTATTTCGGAGTGACCCCTTCCGCCACCCCGACCGCCGATCAGATTGCGGCCGTAAAGCGGAACGCCTCGGATTACGAGGACCAGGAGGCGATCACGCAGGATTACATGATCCGTGTTTCTGCACGCTTAGCGCAAGCGGTAACGTTTTTTCTCGATCAACTTCCGGCCGAGCAGCGCACGCCGGTGCGCCAAGAGGGCTTTAACCGGTCTCGCAACGGCGGCGCGGAAATGATCTACGGTGCGGTCGTTACGATTGCTCAAGGCATGAAGCCCGCCAATGCTCGGCTCGTCAGCGGAGCGATGGGCGATACGCGCGAGGTGTGGGCCGGTTTCATTCCGCCGCAATATCGGCCTCAGGTGATGAGCATGATCGAACGCGCCGAAAGCGCAACCAAAGACGATACGGTGCGGAAAGATTTAGCGGCCTTGAGCACTGCGTTGGCTGCCGCGAAATAGCAATCCGAACCGCTGCGCGATATTGGATAAGTTTCATTCGCTCACCATCGGCCGCGCAGAGGGAGGCCGCTATCGAACCGCAAAATGAGAATGTGCCTGCGAATGCATGAAACGGCTGCAGTCCGACCGACACCAAAAACTGTCCTTGTCTCATGCGTCGAGGCGCACGAGGCCCTTGAGCCGCCAGATCGGAGGCAACAGATGAAACGTGCTGCTATTTATAAGTGCAGCATTGCCATGTCCGTCGCACTGATGAGCGGACTCGCCGGCGCGCACGCCGGCACCAACGACACCTATTACGATTTGGTGCGTCCCAACGGACACGCGCGCAACGACGCCACCTTTGAGGCCGACCTCAACTTTTGCTACGGCCAAACCGGCGGCGGCCGCTACAGACCGGACACGCCGGCATTCAAGCAATGCATGCTCGGTCGCAAATGGCGGTGGGAGTCTGTAAAAACCGTGCGGGATTTCTCGTCTAACGCGGTCACCTATAATCGCGACTCTCCAGACCCCAACGTCGGCTGGCATTGGCACGGCGGTATGCGCACATGCACGAATGATTGCGATAATCCCGAAATTCCGGGATCGGGCTATACCTGCAAGAATGCAGGTTCTGGGCATGACAATGAGAGAATGCGATAGTTCGAACTAATTGTGCCGCGCAATCAACGTCGCATCTTCATCACTGTCGCGCCGACGAGGTGATCGACTAAGAGTCCAAGCGTTTGTTGCAGCGCAAATTGACAGCCCCGCAAGGACCGCTGTGGGTCAAAAGGCGACATCGCAGGATGTCTGCGTCACGGCAGCTTTACCCCCGGAAGGCGACGTTGATTGCGCTGCATTATCTGACGCGAATGGGATGCACCGGCCGCGCTCTCGCCCCTGTCGGGGGGCTGGGCAAAAAGCACGCGACAAACTGCGCGATGTGGTGGATCTGATATTGTTGGGCTACAAGTTTGACCAACTCCGTTCAGCGTCAAACGCGTCGCTTTTGCTCCGCATCAATCCGGGAATCGCGTAAAGACTTGGTCGCAGAATCACACTAGGAATTTTCGCCTGCCGGCGCGGTAAAAAGCGGCGAATCAGGGGGAGCTGCATGCGGATCGCTATGATTGGCACAGGCTATGTCGGTCTGGTCTCCGGCGCCTGCATGGCGGATTTCGGCCACCATGTCGTGTGTGTCGACAAGGATGCCGGCAAAATTGAAAAACTTATGCACGGCGAGATTCCGATCTACGAGCCCGGATTGCACGATCTCGTCGGCGCCAATGCCGCACAAGGCCGGCTTAAATTCACTACCGATCTCGGCGGAACCGTACGCAACGCCGAAGCGGTGTTCATCGCGGTCGGCACTCCCTCGCGGCGCGGCGACGGACACGCGGACCTGGCCTACGTCCACGAGGCGGCGCGGGAGATTGCGGCGGCGCTCGAAGGCTTCACGGTCGTGATCGTGAAGTCGACCGTGCCCGTGGGCACCGGGGACGAGGTCGAGCGCATCATCGCAGAAACCGCGCCGGAAAAAGACGCAGCCGTCGTGTCGAATCCCGAATTCCTGCGCGAAGGCGCCGCGGTCCACGATTTCAAGCACCCCGATCGGATCGTCGTCGGCACCAACGACGAGCGCGCCCGGGAGATCGTGGCGGAGATTTATCGCCCGCTCAGCCTCAACCAGCCGCCGATGCTTTACACCAGCCGGCGCAATGCGGAGCTGATCAAATACGCCGCCAACGCGTTTCTGGCGACCAAGATTACCTTCATCAACGAAATCGCGGATCTTTGCGAAAAGGTCGGCGCCGACGTGCAGGAGGTCGCGCGCGGGATCGGGCTCGACAACCGCATCGGCGGCAAATTTCTGCATGCCGGTCCGGGCTTCGGCGGCTCCTGCTTTCCCAAGGATGTCCGCGCCCTGATCAAGACCGCCCAAGACTACGAGGTGCCCTTGCGCATCCTCGAAGCCGTCACCTCGGTCAATGAGACCAGAAAGCGCGCCATGGCGCGAAAGGTGGCGGCGATGTTCACCGATGGCGTGCGCGGCAAGACCATTGCGGTCCTCGGCCTTGCCTTCAAGCCCAACACCGATGACATGCGCGAAGCTCCCTCAGTGCCGCTGATTACGGCGCTGCAGGACATGGGCGCGCGGGTCCGCGCCTACGATCCCGCCAGCCTGGATCAGGCCAAGGCCGTGCTGGAGAACGTCACCTACGGCGACAGCGTTTATGCCTGCGCTGACGGGGCCGATGCGCTGGTGATCGCCACCGAATGGGATGAGTTTCGCGCGCTTGATCTCGAACGTTTGCGCAAGCTGATGAAACGCCCGGTGATCGTCGATCTGCGGAATATCTACCCGCCGGAGGAAATCAGTCGCTTCGGCTTCGATTATTCCTGCGTCGGAAGACCCCCGGGCCCGCGGTTGCGCTCTAACGCAGATCGTCGGCGGCGACGGTAGCTAGCGCATGATCCGGAAAAGTGGAACCCGGTTTTCCGAAAAGATCATGCGTCACGAAAACGCTAGAGCCGGCCGTCACTCCGCGGCCTTGCGCGCTTCAAAGAACCGGTTGCCCGGGCGCGGCAGGCCGAGATTTTCGCGCAAGGTCTTGCCCTGGTATTCGCGGCGAAAGAGCCCGCGGCGCTGCAACTCCGGCACGACCGAGGCGACAAAGTCCTCGAGCCCGCCGGGCAAATACGGGAACATGATCGTGAAGCCGTCGCTCGCTTTCGTCAGCAGCCATTCTTCCATTTCGTCGGCGATGGATTTCGGCGTGCCGACCATGGCGAGCCCGGAATAGCCGCCGAGCCGTTGTGCGAGCTGCCGGACCGTAAGTTTTTCCCGTGCCGCCATCGCCACCACCCGATACCGCGCGCTCTTGCTGGCGTTGCTTTCGGGAATTTCGGGCAGCGGCTCATCCGGAGGAAAGCGCGAGGCATCGTGGCCGAGCGCGATCGACAATGAGGCGATGGCGCTGTCGTAGTGGACCAGACTGTCGAGCTTGGCCCGCTTGGCGCGCGCCTCCTCGACGGTGTCGCCGACGACGACGAAGCAGGCGGGCATGATCTTCATATGGTCGGGCGAGCGGCCGGCCTTTTCCATGCGTCCCTTCACGTCGGCGTAGAATTCGCGTCCGGCGGCGATGTTGCTCGGCGGGGTGAATACCGCTTCCGCGGTTTCGGCCGCGAGCTGGCGGCCGGAATCGGAGGCGCCGGCCTGGACGATGACCGGCCAGCCCTGGATCGGACGAGCGATGTTGAGGGGCCCGCGCACCGACAAATACTCGCCCTTGTGATTGAGCACGTGCAGCTTGTCTGGATCGAAGAATAGCCCGTGCTCGACGTCGCGGATGAAGGCGTCATGCGCCCAGGAATCCCACAGCCCGGTGACGACATCGTAGAACTCCCGGGCACGGCGATAACGCTCGCCGTGCTCCATATGATCGGTCATGCCGAAATTGAGCGCCGCGTCCGGATTGGAGGTGGTGACGATATTCCAGCCGGCGCGGCCGCCGCTCAAATGATCGAGCGAAGCGAACCGCCGGGCGACGTGATAGGGCGCGTCGAACGTGGTCGAGCCGGTAGCGACGAGGCCGAGATGCTCGGTGACCATCGCCAGAGCCGAAAGCAGTGTAAACGGCTCGAACGAGGTCACGGTGTGGCTGTGCTTGAGCGCCTCCAGCGGCATGTTCAACACCGCCAGATGATCGGCCATGAAGAACGCGTCGAACCTGGCCCGCTCCAGCGTTTGCGCGAAACGCTTGATATGCGCGAAGTTGAAATTGGCGTCCGCAAAGGCGCCCGGATAGCGCCAGGCACCAGTATGAATGGTGACCGGACGCATGAAGGCGCCGAGATGCAATTGCCGTGAGCCGTTCATGGCGCCTTATAAGCTGGCGATGGACTGACGCGGCGTCAATCCTTTGAGCAGCGAACGGTCGAGCCCTTTGGCAAGATCATCGGCCGCGAAATCGGCTCCCGTGAAATCGTCATGGGGTGGCACAATCACGCCGTGATTAGGTGACCATGGAGAAAGTACGGCCATCCCTTTCACTGCACCGCCTTGCCGCCGCTATAGCTTTCTTCAAGTAATCGGATATTGGCTTGGATGTAGGGATTGGCCGGATCCTTGGCCTGTGCCTCGCGGAATGTCTTTTGTGCACGCGCATAATCGCCGCGCAGCATGTAGGAGAAGCCGATATTGTTGAGGACTTCCGGCGTCTTGCCGACAATCCGCACGGCCTCCTGATAGGCGCGATCGGCGAGATCGAAGCGCCGCAAACGATCGTAGGAGGCGGCAAGCCCGATCCAAGCCTCGGCGTCGCGCGGATGCCTTTCCGCCGCGGAGCGGAAGCTTTTCTCAGCCAACCCAAAGTTGTTGCTGCGGAAATATTTTTTGCCGAGTTGCAGGTCGTCGTTGGGATCGTCGCCAACGAGGCCGGGCTGGGCCAATGACGCGTTTGGTTCTCCACTTGGGCCCGGCTCGGCCGGCGGCGTGACGATGGAGCCGGTCGTATCGCTGGTACCGGTCGACGGCACAGCCGAGTCTTCGGGCCCCTTTGACGACCATAGATCGCTGAGTTTCGTCGAGGAGGCACACCCGCCCAGCGGCGCCAGGCAGACCGCGGCGACTATCAGGAGCGGGGCTGATCGGATGCTCATCAACGCGCTCCGGACCCAAACGCGCCGGTTAAATCCCCTTAGAAAGCAAGGACAGTCGTCCCACCGGCCGGCCGGACCAGCCCGGCAGCTGAAGGCTAGGCGATGAGGGTTAAGGAATTGCTTGCCCGCGGGGGAAAGGCGCAAAACCGCCCCATACCGGCTAAATCCGCCCCTTTTTTTTCGTTGCCGGCTTGGCCGGGAGCGAGAGTGACCTACCAATTGCCGGTAGCCAGTCGGACGATGACCGGTGTCAGGATTACGATGAACAGAACCGGGAAAATGCACACCATCATCGGGACTGCGAGCTTGGCCGGGAGGCTGTAGGCCTTTTCTTCCGCTCGCGACAAACGCTTGTGGCGCATGTCGTCGCTGTAGACCCGCAACGCATTGCCGATGCTTGAGCCGAGCTCATCCGATTGCTGAATCAGGTTGGCAAACGAATGCGCCTCTTCAAGACCGAGACGGTCCGCCAACTGCTCGAGCGCTTCCGTCAGCTTACGGCCGGCGCGGATCTCCAGATTGGTGATGTGAATGTTGGCGGCGAGCGAACCGTGCGAGTCGGCAAGCTCACGCGCAACCCGGTCAAGCGCCGCCTCCATCGCCAGACCGGCGTCAGCGCAGACCACCATAAGATCCATGAAATCGGGAAATCCCGCCTGATGCTCCAACCGTCGCGCTGCGATCCGGCGACCAACGTAGAAGCTCGGCGCCAGGTAGCCGCAGACGCCAGCGGTCACGACCAAAAACCAAAACGACGTCTTGGCATGGGGCGCAAGCAGCGACACGGCAATCAACGATGTCACTGCCATGCCAACGGCCAGAACAGTGCGGGCGAGGAAGAAATAGGCGGCGGCATGCCGATTATAAATGCCCGCCTGCAACAGCCGGCGGCGCAGAACCTTCATATCCTTGTTGTCGACCGAGGCATAGTATTTGGTCGCACGGTCGATGAGCCTACGTGCGGTCTCGATACCGGACTGATGCAGCGCATGCGAGCCAGCGGAAAACTCTTGGTCGAGCGCGCGGGCGGCGCGGCGCCGCACCGCGTTACGCGCCCGCACGCCGACCATCAGCGCGAAGGCAAGCGTGCCGGTGGCAAGGAAGACGAGAGCGCTCAAGGTCGTCACCCCGCCGTCGCCGAAGGAGTTCAACGTTCCCATCTTTTAGATCTTGAAGTTAACCATTTTGAACATCGTCAGGTTGCCGATCAGCATCCAGCTGGCGCCGCCCACTAACAGAATTTTGGTCAGGTTCTCGTGCCAGACGGAGGCGTAGAAATCCGGCGACGTCAGCTGAACCACGATAAAAAGACCAATCGGCAGTGCCGAAAGAATCATCGCCGAAGCGCGCCCCTCCGCCGCCAAGGCCCGAATTTTTCGCCGCATCTTAAAGCGCTGGCGAATGACGCTGGAAAGGTTGTGGAGGATTTCGCCGAGATTGCCGCCAGTTGAAGCCTGGATGCCGACGGCGGTGATGAACAACGGCAAATCGTCCGAGCCGATCCGAATGTAAAGATTACGCATTGCCGTTTCGAGATCCGCACCGTAGGTGATTTCATCCGATACCATTCCGAATTCGCTGCCGACCGGATCGGGCATCTCGCGGCCCACAAGCGAAATCGCGACCGGCACCGGATGACCCGCACGCAGGCTGCGAACGATCGTATCGAGCGCATCCGGAAGCTGGGCACTGAATTTCTTTTGCCGTCTGGCGCGCAGCAGGCGCAGCAGTAAAAACGGCAGCGCTGTGGCGCTCAGGAGCGCGACGACGACCGCTTCAGTCAGGCTGCCGCCGAACAACACGGTGGCGCCAGAGGCAACAACGCTGCCGATGGCGATGAACAGGGCGAGACGGGTCAACCCGACGGTAATGCCCGACTGCAAGACCAGGCGATTGAGCACAACAAGGTTGAGCCGGTAGTCGCCCTGCGCGGTGAGGCCGCGCTCACGCCGGAGCGCGACGATAACGCTTTCGCGGTCGAGACGGTCCTTGGCCAGCATCAGCCGTCGGTTGATCTGGCTGCGATAGGATGCAGTTGAGAAGCACAGGAGATAGACGGCTTCGACGGCCAATGCCGCCGAAAGAGCAACGAAAAGCCAGATCAGATAAATTGGGTCGATATCAAACCACATGGCCATCACAGCGGCTGCGAAGGGTCGAAATAAGCTCCGGGAATCTTGATTCCCATGGCAGCCAGCTCGGCAAGAAACCGCGGGCGCACGCCGGTGGCCTGGAAATGGCCGACCACACCGCCGTCCGGCGCGGTGCCGGTGCGCACGAACTTGAAGATTTCCTGCATTTGAATGATGTCGCCTTCGAGCCCGGTAATCTCGGCGATGCTCATCACCCGGCGATTGCCATCGGAGAGCCGCGAAAGCTGCACGATGACGCGTATGGCGGCGGCGATCTGGCCGCGAATGCTGGCGACCGTCATCGGCATGCCGGCCATACCGATCATCTGTTCCAGCCGCGAGATGGCATCGCGCGGTGTATTGGCATGGATGGTCGCCATCGATCCTTCGTGGCCGGTATTCATGGCTTGCAGCATATCGAAAGCTTCTTCGCCGCGGCACTCGCCGAGGATCACGCGATCTGGGCGCATGCGCAGCGCATTCTTCACCAGATCGCGCTGGCGGATTTCGCCCTTGCCTTCGATGTTAGGCGGGCGTGTCTCCAATCGACCGACATGCGGCTGTTGCAATTGGAGTTCGGCAGCGTCCTCGATGGTCAGGAGCCGCTCTTTTTCGGAGATGAACGACGACAGTGCGTTGAGCATTGTCGTCTTGCCCGAGCCCGTGCCACCGGAGATGATTAGGGTTACACGCGCCGTCACCGCCTTCGCCAGCAGGTCGGCCATCTGCGGCCGCAGCGCCCCGATCTCCACCAACTTGTCGAGACTGAGTGGTTTTTTGGAAAACTTGCGGATGGACATCAGCGGGCCGTCGACCGCCACCGGCCGCACCGCCACGTTGACACGCGAGCCGTCGAGTAGCCTGGCGTCACACATCGGCTGGCCTTCGTCGACCCGCCGGCCGACGGCGGAGACAATTTTGTTGATGATGCGCAAAAGGTGCGCCTCGTCTTTGAAGCGAATTTCGGTCGGCTCGAGCAGGCCCCGCCGCTCGACATAAACGCATTCGTGGCCGTTGATCAGGATATCGTTGATCGCCGGATCCTTGAGGAGGGGCTCCAGCGGGCCGAGGCCCTGCATCTCGTCGAGAATTTCCGATACAAAATCGTGCAGTTCCTCGGCATTGAGCGCCAGCCGCTCGGCGAGGACGTATTGGGATACGAGCTGCTGAACGTGGTTGCGGATCTCTCCGGTCGCCAGCTTTTCCAGCGCCGCCAGATTGGTTTCCTCGATCAACCGGTGATGCAGCCGCACCTTAGCATCGAGGAGCTTGGCGCTGAGTAGGGGGTTGGTGACTTCGGGAACGGCCTCGGGGACGACGGACGGCGTCACGGCCTCGGCAACGACAGCATTGCCAACGGGAGCAGGCTCCGGAGGAGCGATGCGGCGAATCGAAAAGCGACCTGCCATTTGGATGTTCCCTATGGCGCGGTCGCGCTTCTCACCCGTTCACCCCCTAAATTAACGCCCGCCCCACGCGGGTTTAAGTCCTTGCCGGCGCTCGCCGCGTCCCGGCTTGCTTTATTGCCGGCTTGCGGCAGCACGAACTTCTTCAGCTGAGCCGTGATCTTGTTGCCGGGCTTGATTTCATCAAGTGGCACGCCGCGATCGATCGCTTCGCGCACGAGGCCATAGTGGTTCGGTACATATCCAGCGACGGACCTGCCGATCGCCCGCTCGATGTCGGCGCGGCGCAATCCCGACGAAAAAAATTTTTGCTCGAACCGGTTGACGATCACCTGCGGCTTGACGTCGTCGCCCAGTCGTTCGTGGATCGCTTCGACCAGTTGTCTGGCTTGGCGCAGGCTCGGCACCGTCGTCTCGCTGACGATGAAGACCCTGTTGGAACCGCAGAGCACGCTGTCCGTCCAAGAAAACCAAGTGCGCGGCATGTCGAATACGACAAAATCGAAATGTGAAGATACCAGGTCCAAAAGCCGGGTCACCACATGGGGATCAAACGACCGCATTTCTGCCGGCCGGTTGGGTGCAGCGACGACCGCCAGGCCGGACGCGTGATACGACAGCATGACTTCAAGCAATTGCCGGTCCAGCCGTTCCGGGCGCGGCTCGATCTCACCGAGATCAAGACGCGGCTCGATATCGAGATAATCCGCGCAGGCGCCATGCTGGAAGTCGAGGTCGACAAGACAGGTCGCCGTCTTGCTACGAGTGCCGGCATTGAGCAGCAGCATCGCCGTCTGCACCGCCAAGGTCGTGACCCCGGCGCCGCCAACTGCCGGCAAGAAGGTGAAGGTCTGCGCCTCCACGGTTTCCGCCTTGACGGGCCCGGTAGCGGCGCGCGCGCAAGTGCGCGCCAGCTCGACCGGCAATACCGGCTTGACGAGGAAGTCGGCCACCCGCATCTGCATGAGGCGGCGCACAATCGGGCCGTCGAAACTCTGGGTAACCGCGATCACCGGCAGGCGATCGCCGAGGCGCTGCATCATGTATTCGAGCGCCATCAGTTCGGTTTCGTTTGCGCCGCCGAGATCCGCGACCAGGATGCTGGCGCCGCTGACATCGGCGTCGCGGCTTTGCGACACTGTGCCCTTGACGACGCTGAAGCCAACTTTGGCGCTGGCGCTGAACGTAGCGCGCGCCGTTTCCTCGAATCCTTGATCGGCGGTCAGGACGACAACCCGCGGCGAGTTCGCCGGGCTTATGGAATGGCTACCGTGCATCGTTCACAATCTGACTCGGGATGCGGACATCATTGGCCGGACGTGGAGGTCGTCGCTGTGGTGGTACTGGTGGGCGGGGCGCTCTGCGAGATGTTGGTCTGCGCTACCGCCGGCGATGGATTTCCGACCTGCAACATCATCGGATCGACCGGTGCGGTGACAAGGTTGGTGCGGTAGCGCTCGACGGCGGATTGCATCTTCTGGCCGTTGAAAGCGATCTTGGTGTTGGCGCTCTGCGCGGGCCATGGATCAATGACCTGAGCGACCTTGTTGGCCTCAACCGCATCGCCGGCGCTCAGTGCAATGGCATCGCGTCGTTCGAGATAGAGATCGGAACAGCCGGCGAGCATGACGCCGAGAGCGGCGGCGACAACGACCACGTGCGGGCGACGTTTAGTCTTTGACCGACACCACATAGGCGCCTCCTTTCTTCGGCAAATCGAGGATATGACCGACATACGGCCGGTTCGGCGCGCCAAAGGCGAGGCGGGCAAACGCCGGGCTGACCTCCGCCTTGCCATTGAGGAAAAAATCGACGTCGTTTGCCGGCAGGGTATTGTCGAGCGGCGAATGCGCAACATTCGTCGGCCGCACCGGATTGACGAGATGCGGCGTCACCAGGATCACGAGATCGGTCTCGTTCTTCTGGTACATGCTCGAGCGGAACAACGCACCCAATACAGGTACGTCGCCTACCCAGGGCAACTGCTCCTGCGCGGTTGTGGTCTGGTTCTGCAACAGACCGCCGAGCATGAAGCTTTGACCGTCGCGGAGCTCCAGCGTTGTTGAGGCCTTGCGCGTGATGAGACCCGGGACCGAAGTACCGGCGACCGTCACTGTATGCGCAGTGTCGATCTCGCTGACCTCCGGCTTAATCACGAGATTGATCAGGCCGTCCCGCAGTACGGTCGGGGTGAATGACAGCCCGACGCCGTAGGGCTGGTAAGCGAACGTGACCGTGCCAAGCCCGTTGGCCTCGGGAACGGGAAATTGCCCGCCGGCGAGGAAGCTAGCCGTATCGCCCGACAACGCCACCAGATTGGGTTCCGCCAAGCTGCGCGCCAGGCCTTTTTGCTCGAGCGCGTTGATTTCCATTTGCACCGAGCTGCCGAGTTGGCTGACGAGGAATCCAAACGGTGCCGCGCCCGACAAAACGCCGGCCGCAACGACCGGTGAAAGTGGCGTTCCGGTGGTGCCACTGGACAGCACGCTGGCACCGCCTATGCCGCTGCCGGCAGCGGCCGGTTGCTGAAAGGCACCACCCGGCGCCGTGATCGGCAGCTGCTGAACCGGCAATTGCGAGCCGACATTGGCCAGCACGTGGGAGCCGAAAATATTCCACTGTACTCCCAGTTCGCGGCTCGCCGAGCGCGAGACTTCGATAAAGCGCACTTCCAGCATGATCTGCTGCGGCCGCATCACCTGGACGGTGTCGATAGGATCAGGCACGAACTGCCGTGCGATCATCACCGCCTTGTCGAGAGTAACCGCGTCCGCAGCCGTCCCACTGAGCAGAATGCGGCCGTTAACCGCCGAAACCCTGATGCCGCCGCCGGACAGCTGTCGGATCTCGGCACTAAGCCGCGTGATGTCATAGGAAACCTCAACGTCGAAGATTCCAACCGGTTTCTTGTTTTCGCCGTACACGGTGACCCGCGTGGTGCCGATCTTCTTGCCGAGAATCGACAGGGCATGATCGGTCAGCGGGTTGACATCGGCGACAGTAGGATCGCCGAGCGAAATGTCGACCAAGCCCTGATCGGTCCGAACGTCTTCCGATTTGCCAAGAGTTACGTTCACCCGCGCCACGTGGGTCGCGTTCACCAAAGCGAGCCCTTGCTGCGCCTGCAACTCGCCTGGCAAGATGGCCAAAATCAAGACGACCGTCACCGCCGCCAACCGGCAGCGCTGCAGCAGCGTCGCCCACTGTCCGCCGCGGTTCGCACGCCGCCGGATACGCCCGGCGATTTCGTTTATAACTCGACACTGGCTGTTCACGTTGGCCTCCCGCCAATCGTTGTTATTCCAACTCTGTTCACGTCCCCAAAAACGATCGCGTTCCTCGTCAGTCGTGCACCGGCTGCCGTCCGGTAAGCGCGACAGAGTGGGTCAGCATGCTTTCGACCGGCACATTGTAATCCTGCTTCTTGAACGCGCGCGTCACGCCGATGGTAACGAAGGACGCATCGCGGGAAGACCTAAAGCCGTGTCCCAGGTCGGTGAGCGTCACGCGGCGCGTCGGTGCCTCACCGAGCTCGCCCGCCTTGCGCAACATCAGCGACAGCGTGCCGATAAGAGACGCGAGCGCGAGTTTTTGTCCGTTAGTGACGTCAACCTCCAGCGTGACGGCTTTCACCACAGCAGGCTTGTCGACGCGCTCATCGGCCAATTGATCGATCGCAAGAACGCGCGCGTTCTGCAGGACGACGTCACTCATAGCAGTGTTCTGATCGCCCGGGCGCGAGACCACCACGTCCACGTGGTCACCCGGAAGTACGAAACCTGCGACGCCTTCGACGTCGTTAACGCGGACGGTGACGGCCTTCATGTCGCCGGCCAGCATGGCCGACAGCGTCGCCCGCTGGCCCGGTCCGGTAATCTTCGAGGCAAGAATCGCCTCGTTAGTGTCGATCGCCATCACCACTACGCGCTTGCCCGAAGTCAATTCGGCGGTTTTGCCAAAGGCGCCGGCCGGCAACGAGTCAGCAGGCCAGGGCATCTCGTGCAGCGAACGAGCGTCTAGTTCGTCGCCGAATCGCAGTGGCCGGCTGGCGACGACAATGGAGTGCGCCGGAGGGATGGACTTTCGCTGCGCCTCAAGATTGCGCACACGCATTTCCGCTTGGTTGTTCAGCCAAGTCTGCGCCAAAAACACCGCGAGCAGGCCGAACAGGCCGGCAAAGGCGATCATTACGATGGTGCTTCCGCGCACAATTAGCCCCTGTCAGGTAGCGAATTCTTTTTGCTTCTCGCAGCCGCGACACTGGTGCCATGGTGGTGTGGAATTCGTGAAACTACGGAGGGTTCTCGGCCTATGCTGAAGATTGTTTGAAAGCCTATTCTTTACGGTGCGTGTACGGATTGCTCGAAGGGAGTGGATAACCTTTACGAAAATTGACAAATTGCGGAACGTGACCAATCGGTCTCGTCGCGATCGCGAGAATCAGCGAACACTTGGGAGGTTCGTATGAACAGCGCCCGTTATCTCAATCCCCAGACCCTGTTCGCGCCGCCCGGCTATAGTCACGTCGTCGAAGTCACCGGCCCCGGACGCACCGTCTATATCGCGGGTCAAATCGGCATCGACCGCAACTTCAAGATCGTCGGCGGTCCCAGCGATGCACGCGCGCAAATCGTTCAGGCTTTTGAGAATCTGAAATCGGCGCTCGAAGAAGTCGGCGCAACGTTCAAGGACCTGGTTAAGATCAACAATTACTTGGTTGATATCGCCCACTTGAAGGAATTCCGTGAGGTCCGCGACACGTATATCAACACGGCCGCGCCGCCGGTCAGCACGTTGATCGTCGTTTCCAGGCTTGCGCTCGACGGACTTCTATTTGAGATCGACGCGGTGGCGGCGCTGCCGGCGAAGTAACGCCGGCGTCTTGCGATCAGAGCAAAGACCTACGGGCGAGCCGCCGGTCGCCGGAGTCAAGGCGCCGCGCCGGAAAACGCGCGGCGCCCCACCGAAACCTCACATTACCAGCCGTAGACGTAGCAGGCACCATAGGGATCGTAGTAATAAGGCGAGCAATAGCCGCCACCGTAGCCATAGAGGCCCAGACCCAAGCCCAAACCTAGCAGTCCAAGCCCGCCGTAGTAGCCGCCATAACCGCCGTAGCCACCATAGCCGCCATAGCCGCCATAGCCACCGTAGCCGCGCCCGTAGCCCCGAGCGTAGCCGCCTCGGTAACCGCCGCCAAAGTGGCCAATGCCGCCGCGAGCGAAGCCGCCATGGAAGCCTCCACCACCATGGAAACCTCCACCACCCCCATGGAAGCCTCCGCCTCCGCCGCCGCCACGCCCGAACGCCATTGCCCCGGTCGTCGTCATCGTCATGCCGAGGGCAATTGCCGTAACGGCCGCAATCAGTTTCCTCCGCATCGAAGTCTCTCCTTCTGTAATCTAAGGCGCTCGACGCTGCAGAGTGGGCCCCGCGACGCCGGGCGGTCTGTACCTAAAGTCTACACCCGTCCTCGGGTTCCGGAGAGTTACAAATTGCTAATGAATCGCCTGAGTTTTCCAATCCGTAAGGTTTGCCAAATGCGAGAGTGGACGAGTCACAGAGTATTGATGATTTTCCTGGCTTCCCCGGCGCGATTGCGTCGCAGCAAATGTGGAAATGACGTCGCATGTCACGTTCAACGCACGAGGTGAGTGTCACTCGCCTCATCGACGAAGGGCCGATCACCCGGTTTCAGATCGGCATCATCGTTTGCTGCGCCCTGGTCAATCTGTTCGACGGCATGGACACGCAGTCGATCGGCGTCGCCGCGCCGTTCATTGCCGAAGGGCTCGGCATCAAGATCGCCAATTTCGGACCGATTTTCTCTTCGGCGCTTGTGGGTGCGACCGTCGGCGCGGCTTCATTCGGTGTATTTGCTGATCGCCTAGGCCGCAAGACGATGCTGATGATCGCGATCGGATTTATCGGCATCTTCACGATCCTGACCGCGCTTGCAAATTCCGTCCCCATGTTGATGAGCTTTCGCGTATTGGCGGGACTTGGGTTGGGCGGAGCGACCCCGTGCTTCATCGCGCTGACATCGGAATACGCGCCTGCGCGGCTGCGGGCGACTTTGGTGACCCTGATGTGGTCGGCGTTTCCGTTTGGCGGGATGATGGGCGGGTTGTTGAACTCATACCTGCTGACGCATGTCGGCTGGCGCGCAATCTTCTATGTCGGCGGCGTGGCGCCGTTGCTGCTTGCTGTCGTGCTGACGTTCTATCTGCCGGAATCCATCAAGTTCCTTTTGGCGCGCCGCAACGATATGGACGCCGTTCGCCGGATCGTGGCGCGCTTCCGCACCTTCAAGGCCGGCGCCGGCGCACACTTTTTTGTCGAGGAAGAACACCTGCTGGGCTCGACCATTCGGCATCTGTTCACCGAAGGGCGCCGAGCCGGCACTCTGCTGTTGTGGGTGCCGTTTTTCATGGGCTTCGGCGTGCTTACCGTGGTGACGTTATGGACGCCGGCCTTGTTGCGGCTCAACGGCATCTCGCCGGCGGCCACCGCCTTCGTGATCGCGTTTAACGGGTTGGGCGGCTTTATCGGCCAATCGACCGCGGGGCGGCTGATGCAGCGCTTCGGCATCCTCGGCGTACTCTTTCCGGCTTTTTTGCTCGGCACCGCGGCAACCGTCGGACTGGGCTACGGCGCTTCATCGGTGGCGCTTGCTGCAACTTTCATCGGATTGGTTGGATTGTTCATGGGCCTCGGCACGGGCGGAGCGATCGCCCTGGCCGCGATTATTTACCCGACGCCGATCCGATCGACCGGCGTCGGTTGGGGCATGGCCATGGGCCGTTTCGGTCAAATCGTCGGCCCGCTCATCGCGGGAGCCCTGCTTGGCGCCGGCTGGACCGCGGACCGCATCATGATCGTCATAGCCTGCGGCGGCCTCATCGGGGCGCTGTTCGTCGTGTTGTTCCGCGCATGGTTCGTCAAACGCGACGCGGGGCTCAATGAAATGTCGGGGACGTCTTCGGCTGGTTCGGCTGCGTCAAGCTGAACGAACGGCAGCTAATCCCCGGCGCAAGCTATTGAATTGCTGTTTCCTTCCGGGCCGACATCAATCGTCACAATTTGTATGTGCTTTGGGCTCCGCTTTTGGCTAGGGCGCCGGCTGCTTGGCGAAGGTGCTGGGCTGTTGTAATGGTCTGCAGGGGCGGGGGTTCATGAATCAAATCGCTCGTTTCAACGAGCCAAGTAGCGTCGCTTTGGCCGGTGGTAGCGTTGAGGTTGTCTCACGGCTTGAGGCGATGCAGTACCGCCATTGGGCGAACGCCTTCGGCTCCCAGGCAAAAGATCGCCGCTATTACGAAATCGTCGAGGATACGCTCCACGAAGAGTTCGCGTACCACTATTTCGTCGTCCGCCAGGGCGACGGCGAGATTTGCGGTATCCAGCCGTTCTTTATCCTCGATTTGGATTTGCTCATCGGCGCCAGGCATCGAATAGGACAGCTAATCGGCTTCATTCGCCGCTATTGGCCGCGCTTGATGTATGCACAGGCGCTGGTCATTGGGTGCGCGGCGGGTGAGGGGCATATCGACGGCAAAGATGAAGTCGCGCGCCGCGCCAATGCCCGTTTGCTCGCATCGGCGATTGTGAAACACGCGCGAGGCCTGAAGGTCGGACTCGTCGTACTAAAGGAATTTCCCGCAAAATATCGCTCGTCACTGGAATGTTTCGTGAAGAACGACTTCACGCGCATTCCGAGCCTCCCGAACGTGCTGCTGAACATCGAATATTCGAGCTTCGACGAATATATGAGCCGCGCGTTGAGCAGCGGCACGCGGAGAAACTTACGGAAAAAGTTCAGGGCAGCGGAACAGGCGCCGCCGATCGAGATGAGTATCGTGGATGACATCACGCCGAACATCGGCGAGGTCTATCCGCTCTATCTGCAAGTTTACCAACGATCGACGATGCACTTCGAGCGGCTTACCGAGGAGTATTTTTGCGCACTCGGCCACCGGATGGGCGACAAGGTTCGTTTCTTCGTCTGGCGTCTCAACGGGAAGATCGTCGCCTTCGCGTCGTGCATCCTGCAGGGCGATACCATTCATGCCGAGTATCTTGGCCTCGACTATGCGGTCGCGCTCGATCTTCATCTCTACCACTACACCTTCCGCGACATGATCAATTGGGGAATCGCGGGTGGCTACAAATGGTTCCGTTCGACCAGCCTCAACTACGATCCCAAGCTGCATCTGCGATACCGGTTGGACCCCATCGACCTTTACGTGCGGCACACATCTGCCGCGTGCAATTTTATATTCAGGCGGATTCTTCCCTGGCTCGAACCGACCCGCTACGACAAAACGCTGAAAAAGTTCGCCAACTATCAGGACATTTGGGCATCGAAACGGCCCGCATAACAATCTGAGGTAATTGGCGGTCCCGGGAAGACTCGAACTTCCGACCTTCGGTTTAGGAAACCGCTGCTCTATCCGGCTGAGCTACGGGACCGATCCGTCAGGCAATCCCGGCTCTATAGCACGAACGGGGCCACGGCGGTCACGACATTGCCGGCGCGTCCGCCGGCACCTCGTCGGTCACCACCTTGAACCCAGCAAGCGTGTTGGGACCGAACGAGGTGGTGATGGCGACGTCGGTGGCGTCGCGTCCGCGCGCCATGAGGATGCGGCCGATGCGCGGGGTATTGTGGCGCGCGTCGAAGGTGTACCAGCGGCCACCGAGGTAGACTTCGAACCAGGCGGAGAAGTCCATCGGATCGGGTTCGGGCGGCACGCCGATGTCGCCGAGATAGCCGGTGCAATAGCGCGCCGGCACGTTCATGCAGCGGCACAACGTGATCGCCAGATGAGCAAAGTCGCGGCACACGCCGCGTCCTTCGCTATGCGTATCCCACGCGGTCTTGGTCGGATAGGCATGCTTGTAGCCGAATTCGATGTTGTCGTGGACGTAATCGCAGATCGCCTGAACGAGCTTCCATCCTTTCGGCACGTTGCCGAATTTGGACCACGCAATCTTGGTAAAGTGGTCGGTCTCGCAATAACGGCTGCCGAGCAGATAAACGAGCGTCTCGACCGGAAGCCTTTCCAAAGGATGCTGCTCGGCGTCGGGCGCGACCTCATCGGGCGCGCCGCTGTCGTTGATCAGAAAATCCGCCGACAGCGTGATACGCCCCTGAGGTGCGTGGATCACGTGGCAGATATTGCCGAAGCCGTCGCGATAGCTGTTGGCGGGAAGCACAGGATCGATCTGCATCCGATCCGGCGTGATCAGGTCCGCCGCGCGCGATGGATGCACGCTGAGCGTCAGGATCATCGGGGTCGGCTGCGGACAGAAGTAGGAGATTTGGTAGCCGGCGCGAATTCTCATCAAAAGTCTCTTCGGCTCACGGCGGCCGATGTCTGCCTCACAACGTGTTTGATGCTGAGAATCGGCCTAACCGTACTACAATAATAATGGATGTGCCAACGATATGCATTTCTCGGGCCAACGTATGTTCGTGAGCTTGCGCGACGATGAATGAGACGACGAAAAGCTTGCTGGCGGCCGACGAGCCGGCGCCGGTCACCGTTTATAACGCAGCCGGGCCCTCGCCGTTCCTGCTCGTTGCCGATCACGCCGGCAATGCGATGCCGCGGGCGCTCGGCTGGCTGGGCATTGGCGAAGCGGAATGCCGCCGCCACATCGCCTGGGATATCGGCATCGCCGGCCTTGGCCGGATTTTGGCCGACGCGCTCGGCGCCACGCTAATCCGGCAAAATTATTCGCGCCTCGTCATCGACTGCAACCGGCCGCCGGGCGCGGCGACTTCGATTCCAGAGGTCAGCGAGCTCACGGCCATCCCCGGCAATGCGGCTCTCAGCGATGCCGACAAGGCCGCGCGCGCCCGTGCAATCTTTTGGCCGTACCACGCGCGCATCGAAGCCGAGCTTGAGCGCCGCAAGAAGGCCGGCCGCGCGGCCGCCCTGATCGCGCTCCACAGCTTTACGCCGGTCTTCAAGGGCGTGCCGCGCTCCTGGCACGCCGCGCTCCTTTATCATCGCGATCCGCGTCTCGCGCGCCGCCTGTTGGAGCTGCTCAAGCTGGAAACAGGACTCATCGTCGGCGATAACGAGCCGTATTTCGTGAGCGACGAGACCGATTACACGATCCCGGTCCACGGCGAGCGCCGCGGCCTCCCGCATGCTTTGATCGAGATCCGCCAGGATTTGATCGCCGACAAAAAGGGCGAGTGGGAATGGGGAGAGCGCCTGGCCCGACTGTTGCCGCAGGCCTATGCGAGTGTGACGACTTGACGGTCCACGCGGCCGCGCGCGGATTGGCGCATCGGCGCAAAGACCGCTAAAGAGGTTCGTTAAAGAGCAAAGAACCCGGTGTCCGTTTGCCGGAAGCCGAAAGTCCCTGGGGAGGAATTGATGGCCAAGCTCACCCAAAGCTACGTCCATGGCGCCTCGACCACGCCGCTGATCGGCGACACCATCGGCGTGCATTTCGACAAGGTGGCAGAACGCTGGAATGACCGCGACGCGCTGATCGTGCGCCAGCAAGGAATCCGCTGGAGCTACGGCGAGCTCAAGGCCAAGGTCGATGCCTTGGCGGCGGGACTGCTGGCGCTTGGGCTTTCCCTCGGCGACCGTGTCGGCATCTGGTCGCCGAACAATGCCGAATGGGCGATCACGCAATTCGCCACGGCCAAGGCCGGCCTGATCCTGGTCAACATCAATCCCGCCTACCGGCTCTCAGAGCTCGACTACGCGCTCAACAGGGTCGGCTGCAAGGCGCTCATTACCGCCGACTCGTTCAAGACCAGCGACTATGTCGGCATGCTGCGCGAGCTTGCGCCGGAAATCGATCGCTGCTCGCCCGGCAAACTACAAGCCAAAAAGCTGCCCACACTAACCACGCTGATCCGCATCGGCGAAGATGAAAAACGCGGCTTCTTGCGTTTTGCCGACGTGCTCGGCATGGGCGGCGATCGCCATCGCGCGCAGCTGTTGGAATTGGCATCGCAACTGCAATTCGACGATCCCATCAACATCCAGTTCACCAGCGGCACGACCGGCGCGCCCAAAGGCGCGACGCTGACCCATCACAACATCCTCAACAACGGTTACTTCATCGGCGAGGCGCAACGCCTAACCGATCGCGACCGCGTGTGCATTCCCGTGCCGCTCTATCATTGCTTCGGCATGGTGCTCGGCAATCTTGCCTGTATCACCCACGGTGCCGCCATGGTGTATCCGTCGGAGGGATTCGATCCGCTGAGTACGCTCGAGACGGTCGAGGCAGAACGCTGCACCGCGCTCTATGGTGTGCCGACCATGTTCATCGCCGAACTGGGCCATCCCGAATTCAAGCGTTTCGATCTTTCCTCGTTGCGCACCGGCATCATGGCCGGCTCGCCCTGCCCGATCGAGGTGATGAAGCGCTGTATCGCCGAGATGAACATGCGCGAAGTCACCATCGCCTACGGCATGACCGAGACCAGCCCGGTGAGCACGCAAACTTCGCACGACGATCCGCTCGAGCGCCGCGTCGGCACCGTCGGCCGCATCCATCCCCATGTCGAAATCAAGATCGTCGACGCCGACGGCCGCATCGTCCCGCCGGGCACACCGGGCGAATTGTGCACGCGCGGCTATTCGGTGATGCTCGGCTATTGGGGCGATGAGGAGCGAACGGCGGAAGCGGTCGACCGCGCCGGCTGGATGCATACCGGCGATCTCGCCACGCTCGACGAGGACGGTTATTGCAACATCGTCGGCCGCATCAAGGACATGGTGATCCGCGGCGGTGAGAACGTCTATCCGCGTGAGGTCGAGGAATATTTGTTCCGCCATCCCAAGATCGAAGCGGTACAGGTGGTGGGCGTGCCCGATCTGAAATACGGCGAAGAGCTGTGCGCCTGGATCAAGCTAAAACCCAGCGCCACCGCGACCGCCGACGAGATCCAGAGTTTCTGCAAGGGCCAGATCGCCCATTACAAGATTCCGCGTTACATCAAATTCGTCGATGCTTTCCCGATGACCGTCACCGGAAAGGTGCAAAAGTTCATCATGCGCGAAGCGATGGTCAAGGAACTGGGGCTGAGCGAGCAAAAGACGGCATAACCGGCTCGCCGTCCAGCCAACGCGCTCCCAATCTACCTTGTCGGCGCCGCCATAAAAGCGCAACCTTCTGGCCGTTAAGCCATCTGGGGAATGTCGGGGTAAGTATCGCGGGATGCCGGCCGTACTCGCAGTGATCGCGGTGATGCTGATCGCCCTACCCGCGCGTGCCGACGTGCGCGTCGCCATCCCGGCAGCGTGCCGGGATCTGGCCAACCGGGCCGGCCTTCCCCTGACGCTGACCCCTGCCGAGGCCGCGCGCGCCGTCGCCTACATCCGCGTCATGATCAGCCAGGACCCGGCGGTCGCGCGCTGCCGCTTGGCGCTCCGCAGCTATTGAGGAACTCACTCGGCGGGTGAGACTGAAATCGCCGCCATGTTCGTTTAACGGCCTTACTTCGCTGTTGCGGAAATCACCCCCACCATGCCGTGGCCGCCCGTCTTAGCGGCCGCTGCGCGGACAAAAGTGTCAAGCTGCCGACGTGTTTTAATCGTGCAGATTACCGGATTTCTCCTCACGCATGTCCGGTCGCGCGTCGCTTCGTCGACGTCATTCTGGTCGATGGGCAGGATGCGATAGGTTCCTTTGGCCAGCTTGCGGCCCAGTAGATACACATGATCATTCTCGTTAGCCTCGATAAGCAAATCGTTGCCGTCGAAGGGTTGAACCACGAAATATTGCACGCCTGAGGAATCGCCGCTGACAAGCGCGTAGTGAGTGTGCTTCCAGCGGAAGACCGCCGTTTTCAAGGAACGCGCTTTTCCTTTGGTGAAGTCTTCATAGAGAGTCAGCTGGAATTGCATTCCGAGTAGCGGCTTCGATCCAGCCAGTAATGGCGCCTCAGATTGCACGCAGGCGGAGAGCACGAATGCGGCGAAAAGGATCAGCGCAACAGGAAGTAAGGGTGACTTCGCTGCTTGCGATCGATTGTCGGGCATGTCGTCCTCTTTGGCGTGGCATTCCTGGCGGATCATTGCGCCCAGCGGATGCGCACACATCTTTCCAAGCATCTCCGTAAATTACATGGCATACAGACCGTCGAATTTTAAGCAGTATCTTGAGGATATTCGTTGCGATTTCTCAGCGCCGCGCTCTCGAAGCAGCGCCCGGAGCAGGAGTTAGTTATGGTGCCTTTGCAACGGCCTTTCGTTGATGTTATTGACTAAAGAGGAATTTATTTCAACGGGCAGGGCAGGCTCAAATGACGCATTGGAGGGTCATCCTCGCCGCTCTGATTGGTACCATAATAGGCGGCGCAATAGCGGCTGGGCTGTTTCTTTACGCGTCAACAAGAGTTCGCGAAGAAAATACTGCGCGGGAACTGCTTTCTGAAGTGGTCGCCCTCATGGCGTTACAGGAGGGCTGGCTGCTTCAGGGCGAAGGCAGCCAGACTGCAAAGCTGTCAGACCACCTAGGACTTCCGGAAACGCAAAGTGGCTCCGGTCTTTGGCTTTTGCCCGTTGAGATCAGGGCGGTTCTGGACGAAGCCCAATGGAATGCTCCGTCAGACCCAAGTTACGGTTTCATACAGGGGCGTAACGTCTGGATCATCAGAAATCAAATATTGCCTGACGCTCCGCTTTCATATTCGGGGGTCAACCAAGCGCATTTTCCCGCACTCATCAGCTCCGCGGGAAGGCAAGAACTATGCGCCTGGATCGAACGTGTGCAGATTGCTTACAATGGCGGGACGCTGACCGATCGGGGACTCGCGCCGCTCAGGCCTTATTTGGTGCCTTTAGCTCAGGAAGATCGAGTGAGTGCACTTCGTATCTTGCTGTCTCGGGACGCGCGAAATTTTCTGGCTGATATTCGCGCGCGATGGGGCAAGGCGTCTCTTGCAGATTAGCACGCAAGCGTCGACGTGCATTCGAAACGCGCTGCGGCAATATCCAGAACATCGCAACGGAAATACCGCTTGATCTAAATCAAGGACGGCTGCTGGTGCTCGTCTAAATTTTAGGTTGTGTAGACTTTGACAGGGCATCGGCCGCATAGTTGGCTTTCAGTGAACTCAGAGCGTTGAGTTGCGACAGAGCGCGGATTTGCAGTTTTGCACGGTCTTGCCCGCGCCCGCGAAAGCCGACGACTCCGCTGACTTAAGACCCCTGGTTCAGCATCCCTTCCAGCTCGACATAGACACATTCGCCCAGCGCCGCGTGATGGCCCTCCCCGGATGCCAGGAGCGCTTGCGCTTGTTCCGCGGTCTCGGCCTCCACCCACCATTGCTCGGCGCGGGTGACCAGCATGGTCGCGTGGAAAGTCTTGAGCTTCGGCCTCGGTCTCGGCTTTGACGCGGTCATTTCGGGTCCCGGAATGCGAATCGTTTGAGGCAATTATTTTACCCTAAAGACACCTTGCGGAACAGACCGGGAACACGCGGTCTGCCGCGCCTGCCCCGAAGTTCCGGAACAGGCTATGATGGAGTTTCGTTGTCCAAAGTTGCTTTCAGGAGTGAATCGTGGCCCCGCGCGCGTATTGGAAAGGCTATTTACGGCTCTCGCTGGTTTCCTGTCCGATCGCGCTTTATCCGGCCACCTCGGAGCGCGAAAAGGTCAGCTTCAACCAGATCAATCGTGAGACCGGTCATCGCATTCGCTACCGCAAAGTCGATGCCGAGACCGGCGAGGAAGTGCCGTCGGAACAGATCATCAAAGGCTACGAAGTCGCCAAAGGCGAATACGTGGAGATCAGCGACGAGGAGCTGGAGTCGATCGCGCTCGAAAGCACCAAGACCATCGAGATCGACGAATTCGTGCCACGTAGCGAGATCGACGAACTCTACAATATCCGCCCCTATTATATCGCGCCCGACGGCAAAGTCGGCCAGGACGCCTTCGTCGTCATCCGCGACGCCATCGAGCAGATGAAGATGGTCGCGATCGGCCGCGTGGTGCTCACCAGCCGCGAGCACGTCATCGCCATCGTGCCACGCGGCAAAGGACTGATGGGCACGCTGCTGCGCTTTCCCTACGAGGTGCGGGATTCGGCCGAGTATTTCGACGACATTCCCAACGTCAAGCTCACCAAGGACATGATGGATTTGGCGCGGCACATCGTGGAAACGAAAAGCGGGCATTTCAAGCCGCAAGCCTTCGAAGACCATTACGAGCACGCGCTCAAGCAACTGATCGAGAAGAAGGCCAAGGGCGAAAAGATCGAAATCCCGAAGGAGCGGCCGACCGGCAAGGTCATCAACCTCATGGACGCATTACGCCGCTCGGTGCAGGCCGAAAGCGGCGGCCGCGCGCTGCGCGCGACCGGCAAAAAAGGCCGCAAGAAGATCGAGGGGCAGAAGGAAATGCTGCTGCCGATTACCGGCAAAAAGACTGCACGCGAAGAGCACGGTAAAGCAGCCCGGCCCGCCGCGAAACACCGCAAGGCCGGCTAAGCCCCGCCTTCGCATCCCCTATATTCTCCCGCCGCAGTACCGCCGCATTCCGACCTTTCGCTCGCAACTTATGAGCAGGTGGAATGGGGTGCCGGCTGTGGTGCTTGCAGCCGGTTTTATCGCCATGAATTGCTGCTTTTCGACCGCTGCGGAAGAACTGCCGCAGCCGGCATTTCCTTGCTCCCGAGAAACGATCGCCCGCGGCGTCGCCAGCCGCTTTATCGACGGCCGCACCTTCATCCTCGACGACGGCCGCGAGGTCCGCCTGGCCGGAATCGAAGTTCCGCCGCCGCCGTCACCGATGCAACGCGGCACGGCGCCGGAGGGTGCCGCGGCTCGCGACGCGCTCGCCGGACTGCTCGCGGGCAGCGAAGTCGTGCTCAGGCAGGCAGAGCCGCAAAAAACCGATCGCTACGGGCGCATCGTGGCCCATGCGTTTACCGCGCGCGATGGCGTCGAGCGCTCGGTGCAGGCGGATTTGATCGCGGCCAGGCATGCCCGCGTGACGGCGCGGGCCGGTAACCGCGCCTGCGCGAGAGAACTCCTGGGCCGGGAAAACGCCGCGCGGCGCGCCAAGCTTGGCCTTTGGGCCACTTCGTATTATGACTCGCTCGACGCCGATAACCCCGCCGATGTGCTGGCCGAGCAAGGCCGTTTTGCGCTGGTCGAGGGTAAGGTGGTCTCGGTGCGCGAAAGCGGGGCGACCATCTACGTGAATTTCGGGCGGCGGTGGAGCAAGGACTTCACTGTTACGATCCTGAAGCGAAATGCGCGTAATTTCACGGCGGCGGGTCTCGAACCAAAAACGCTTGCCGGGCGGCGCGTCCGGGTACGCGGATGGATCGAGGAACGCGGCGGGCCTTTGATCGAGGCGGCACGCCCGGAACAGCTAGAGCTCACTGATCGGGAATGAACGGGTGAGGCGGTGATCGATTTGCGGATCATAGGGACAGCACAGCTTCGGCTTGCGCACGCCGCGATCGCGGCGCTGGCGCTGGCCTTGACGCTGGCCGCCTGCACGGCCTCGCCTCCCACCCTCGAGCCGCAAGCCGCGCTGCCGGCCCCGGCGAAGCCCGCCGAGACGACGGATATGTCGCCCGCGGTGCTGCGCGAGCATCAGCGCATCCTCGCCACCTATGGCGGGGTGTACAACGATCCCAAGCTGCAAGGGATAATCGAGCAGACCGTCGAACGCCTGGTGGCGGCGTCCGAGCGGCCCGATTTGCACTACAAGGTGACCCTGCTCAATTCGCAGTCGATCAACGCTTTCGCCTTACCCAGCGGACAGCTTTACGCGACGCGCGGCCTGGTGGCGCTCGCCAATGACGAATCCGAGCTCGCCTCCGTGCTCGCGCACGAGATGGGACATGTGATCGCGCGCCACGCCGCCGTCCGCGAGGAGCAGGCCAAGCAGGCCGCCCTGGTCGGTCGCGTCGTCAGCGACGTCATCAGCGACCCGGAAGTCGGCGCACTCGCGCTCGCCAAATCGAAGCTCGCGCTGGCGAGCTTTTCGCGCGCGCAGGAATTCGAGGCGGACGCCATCGGCATCGGCATCGCCGCACGCGCCGGCTACGATCCCTACGGCGCGGTGCGCTTCCTCAGCTCGATGGAGCGCAATTCCGAACTCAAACCGCAACAGAGCGGCGGCTCAATCGATCCGCGCGCACCGGATTTCCTGTCCTCGCATCCGGCTACGCCGGAGCGGATCACCAACGCGACTGCCAACGCCCGCCAATTTAGCGGACCGTCCGCCGCGGCGACCGCCGCCGCCGGCACCGTCGGCGTGCGCGACCGAGCCGCCTATCTCTCCGGCATCAACGGCATCGTGTTCGGCGAAGATCCGAGCGAAGGCTTTGTCCGCGGGCGCCGTTTCCTGCATCCGCGGCTCGGCTTCACCTTCACCGCCCCCGAAGGCTTCACGCTCGACAACACGGCGCAAGCGGTGCTCGGCGTCAAGCACGGCGGCGGCCAGGCGCTCCGCCTCGACGTGGTGCGCGTGCCCTCGGAGCAGACGCTGGCCGGTTACCTGACCTCCGGCTGGATCGAGAAGATCGATCCCAGCACGGTCGAGGATGTCACCGTCAACGGCTTTCCGGGCGCGACCGCCGCCGCCAAGGGCGATCAATGGGACTTCCGCCTCTACGCCATTCGCTTCGGCAGCGACGTGTACCGCTTCATCTTCGCCACCAAGCATCGCACCCCCGAGACCGACCGAATCTTTCGCGAGTCGGTCGGCACGTTCCGCCGCATGAGTCTCGCCGAAATCGAAGATGCAAAGCCGCTGCGCCTGCAAGTGGTGACTGTCGGTCCGGGCGATACGGTCGAAAAGCTGGCGAACCGCATGGCGCTCGCCGACCGCCAGGTTGAGCGCTTCCGCGTGCTCAACGGGCTCGAACCGGGCGAAAAGCTCAAGTCCGGCTCTGAGGTCAAAATCGTCGTCGAATAGCCGCGGCACTGCGCACTCGTCATTGCGAGGAGCAGAGCGACGAAGCAATCCAGAGGTTCGTGTTGCTTGAACTGGATTGCTTCGCGGAGCTTGTCATCGGCCCGGCCACTTCGGGCCGGACCCGTTGGCTCGCAATGACGGCGCCTAACGTCAAAAATTGATCGCGCGCTTGGCCACGGCGAGCGCGGCTTCCTTGACCGCTTCGCTCAGCGTCGGATGGGCATGGCAGGTGCGGGCGATGTCTTCCGCCGAGGCGCCGAACTCCATGGCCATGGCCGCTTCCGCGATGAGGGCTTCGGCGTCGGGACCGAGAATGTGCACGCCGAGCACGCGATCGGTCTTGGCGTCGGCCAGGATCTTGACGAAGCCGTCGGTCGCGAGGTTGGCGCGCGCGCGGCTGTTGGCGGTGAAGGGAAATTTGCCGACATTGTAGGCAATGCCGGCCGCTTTCAGCTCTTCCTCGGTCTTGCCGACAGCGGCGATTTCCGGCGAAGTATAGACGACGTTCGGGATCACCTCGTAGTTCACGTGGCCGGCCTGCCCGGCAATGATCTCGGCCGCAGCAACGCCTTCCTCTTCGCCCTTATGCGCGAGCATGGGGCCGGCGACCACGTCGCCGATGGCGTAGATGCCGGCAACATTCGTGCGGAAATGCGGATCGATGACGACACGGCCGCGATTGTCCTTTTTCACGCCGACCGCTTCAAGGCCGAGGCCTTCGGTGTAGGGCACGCGACCGATCGCCACCAGGACGATGTCGGCCTCGAGAGTTTCCGCTTGGCCCCCGGCGGCGGGTTCGACCTTGACCTTGAGCGTCTTGCCCGAGGCGTCGATTGCAGTGACCTTGGAGGATAACTTGAAGGCGAGGCCCTGCTTTAACAGCAGGCGCTGGAATTGCCGGCCGACTTCACCGTCGATGCCGGGCAGGATGTGATCAAGGAATTCGACGATCGTCACCTGCGCGCCCAGCCGCCGCCATACCGAACCGAGTTCGAGGCCGATGATGCCGGCACCGACGACGAGCAGCTTTTGCGGCACCTTGCCCAGTTCGAGCGCGCCGGTCGATGACACGATGCGCTTTTCGTCAATGTCGATGCCGTTCAATCGCGCGACGTCCGAGCCGGTGGCGATGACGATATTCTTGGTCTCCAGCGTTTGCGTCTTGCCGTCCGCGCTTTTCACCTCGACCTTGCCCGGGGCGACGATCCGTCCGGCACCGTGAAACGCTTCGATCTTGTTTTTCTTGAACAGGAAGTCGACGCCCTTCACGTTGCTGTCGACGTTCTGCATCTTGTATTTGAGCAAGACGGCCAGATCGACGCTCGGCGCTCCGACCTTGATCCCCATTTGCGCAAAGCTACGGCCGGCTTCTTCGTAAAGCTCGGAAGCATGCAGCATGGCTTTGGAAGGGATGCAGCCGACATTGAGGCAGGTGCCGCCGAAGGTTGAGCGCTTCTCGACGACCGCGGTCTTCAGGCCGAGTTGCGCCGCGCGAATGGCACAGACATAGCCGCCGGGGCCGGTGCCGATGACGATGAGGTCGTAGGGCATTGAAGGAACTCCGAACTCTCATTCGTCACAAATCGAGCACCAGGCGCGCCGGCTCTTCCAGAGATTCCTTCACCCGCACCAGGAAGGTCACCGCTTCGCGGCCGTCGACAATGCGATGATCGTAGGACAGCGCCAGATACATCATCGGCCGCACCTCGACCTTGCCGGCGACCGCCATCGGCCGCTCCTGGATCTTGTGCATGCCGAGGATGCCGGATTGCGGCGCATTGAGGATCGGCGTCGACATCAGCGAGCCGTAGATGCCGCCATTGGTGATGGAAAACGTGCCGCCCTGCAATTCGTCGATCTTGAGCGTGCCGTCGCGGGCGCGGCGACCGAAATCGGCGATCGATTTCTCGATCTCGGCGATCGATTTCAGATCGCAATCGCGCACCACCGGCACGACCAGGCCGCGCTCAGTGCCCACCGCGATGCCGATGTGATAATAGTTCTTGTAGATGATGTCGGTACCGTCGATTTCGGCGTTGACGGCGGGGATTTCCTTGAGCGCCTGCACGCAGGCGCTCACGAAGAATCCCATGAAGCCGAGCTTGACGCCGTGCTTCTTCTCGAACAGCTCACGATATTGCGCGCGCAGCGCCATCACGTGCGTCATGTCGACCTCATTGAAGGTCGTGAGCATGGCGGCGGTGTTCTGCGCGTCCTTGAGCCGCCGCGCGATGGTCTGACGCAGCCGCGTCATGCGCACGCGTTCCTCGCGGGCGGCGTCGTCGGGCGGCGAAGGTGCGCGCACATGGACGGCGGCGGCGGGCGCCGCGACTGGAGTCGGCTGCGCGGCGGCGCGCTCGATGGCGGCAAGCATGTCGCCCTTGGTGACGCGGCCGTCCTTGCCGGTGCCCGCCACGGCGGACGGATCCACACCTGTTTCGGCGGCGATCTTGCGCACTGACGGCGCCAGCGTCCCCTCGGCTGCCGCAGCCGCGGCGGGTTTCGCCGGTGCGGGCTGTGGCGCAGGCGCAGACCGCGGGGCAGCTTCGGCGGGCTTTGCCTGCGGTTTTGCCGGCACCGCGCCGGAACCTTCCTTGATCGCGCCGAGAAGCGCACCGACGGCGACGGTATCGCCGTCTTTCACCGCGACGTCGGTGAGCACGCCGGCAGCCGGCGCCGGCACCTCGATCGTAACTTTGTCGGTCTCGAGCTCGACCAGCGGCTCATCGACGGCCACCCTGTCGCCGGCTTTCTTGAACCATTTGCCGATGGTCGCTTCGGTCACCGATTCCCCGAGGGTGGGTACGCGAATCTCAGCCATGTTTCAGTCCCTCGTTCGCGGCACCGACTGTGCATCAGATGACGGACAACGGAGGACAGATGACGGAAGAAAAATTCTTATCTGTCGTCTGTCATCGGTTGTCTGCCCTCCGTCATACGCTACCCCAGCGCCTCTTCAAGGAAGGTCTTGAGTTGGGCGAGATGCAGCGACATCTGCCCGACCGCCGTCGACGCCGAAGCCGGGCGGCCGGCATAGCGCGCACGGCGATGCTTGGCGTCGATCTGATTGAGAACCCACTCCAGGAAGATATCGACGAACACCCATGCTCCCTGGTTGCGCGGCTCTTCCTGGCACCAGACAATCTCCGCTTCCCTAAAACGCGAAAGCTCCATCATCAGCGCCTTGGTGGGGAACGGATAAAGCTGCTCGATGCGCAACAGATAGATGTCGTCGATCCCGCGTTTCTCGCGCTCGTCGTAGAGATCGTAATAGACCTTGCCGGAGCAGAGGACGACGCGGCGAATCTTGGCGTCGGGCATGAGTTTGATCTTGTCGTTCGGCAGCATTTGCGCGTCATCCCAAAGCAGTCGATGGAACGACGTTCCAGGCCCCATTTCGTCGAGCCGCGACACCGCGCGTTTATGGCGCAACAGCGATTTCGGCGTCATCAGGATCAGCGGCTTGCGGAACTCGCGATTGAGCTGGCGGCGCAGGATATGAAAATAGTTGGCCGGCGTGGTGCAGTTGGCCACCTGCATGTTGTCCTCGGCGCACATCTGCAGAAAGCGCTCGAGCCGTGCCGAGGAGTGCTCAGGCCCCTGCCCTTCGTAGCCGTGCGGCAACAGGCAGACGAGGCCGGACATGCGCAGCCATTTGCGTTCGCCGGAAGAAATAAACTGGTCGAACAGCACCTGCGCTCCGTTGGCAAAGTCGCCGAACTGCGCTTCCCACAGCGTCAGCGCGTTGGGTTCGGCGAGCGAGTAGCCGTATTCGAAACCGAGCACCGCCTCTTCCGACAGCATCGAGTTGATGACTTCGAACCGCGCCTGCTCGCCGCCAAGGTGATTGAACGGGGTGTAGCGGTGCTCATCCTCCTGGTCGGTGAGCACGGAATGGCGCTGCGAGAAGGTGCCGCGCTCGCTGTCCTGGCCGGATAACCGCACCCGGTGGCCTTCCAGCAACAGCGAGCAGAACGCCAGCGCCTCGCCTGTCGCCCAATCGATGCCGGCCTCCGTCTCGATCGCCTTGCGCCGGTTTTCGAAAAAGCGATTGAGCGTGCGGTGCAGATGGAAGTCGGGCGGCAGCGTCGTGATCTTCTCGCCGATCTCCTTGAGCCTGGAGATCTCGACGCCAGTCTTGCCGCGGCGCGGATCGTCGGCGTCATCCGCCCGCTTGAAGCCGGTCCAGCGGCCGTCGAGCCAATCGGCTTTATTGGCCCGGTAACTCTGCGCGGCTTCGAGCTCGACGTCGAGGCGGTCGCGCCAATCGGCCTTCATTTTCTCGACTTCGCCGGACGTCACCACCCCCTCGCCGATAAGCTTGTTGCCGTAGATTTCGAGCGTGCTCGGATGCGCGGCGATCGCCTTGTACATCAGCGGCTGGGTGAACGAGGGCTCGTCGCCTTCGTTGTGACCGTGCCGGCGGTAGCAGAACATGTCGAGGACGACCGGCTTCTGGAACTTCTGCCGGAATTCGGTCGCCACCTTGGCGGCATACACGACGGCTTCCGGATCGTCGCCATTAATGTGGAAAATCGGCGCCTCGATCATCTTGGCAACGTCGGAGGGATAGGGCGAGGATCGCGAATAGCGCGGGTTGGTGGTGAAGCCGATCTGATTGTTGACAATGAAATGCACCGAGCCGCCGGTGCGATGACCGCGCAAGCCGGAAAGCCCAAGCGACTCCGCGATCACGCCCTGTCCGGCAAACGACGCATCGCCGTGGATGAGCAGCGGCATCACCATGGTGCGATCCTCGCGCGTGGCGCCGTGCTGATCCTGCTTGGCGCGCACCTTGCCAAGCACGACGGGATCGACGATTTCCAGATGCGAAGGATTGGCCGTGAGCGACAGGTGCACCCTGTTGTGGTCGAATTCGCGATCCGACGAGGCGCCGAGGTGATATTTCACGTCGCCCGAGCCCTCGATCTCGTTCGGGGTCGATGAGCCGCCCTTGAACTCGTGGAAAATGGCGCGGTGCGGCTTGCCCATGACCTGGGCCAGCACGTTGAGCCGGCCACGATGCGCCATGCCGATGACGATATCACGGACACCAAGCGCGCCGCCGCGCTTGATGATCTGCTCCAGCGCCGGGATCATCGATTCGCCACCGTCGAGACCGAAGCGCTTGGTGCCGGTGAATTTTACATCGCAGAATTTCTCGAACCCTTCGGCTTCCACTAGCTTGTTGAGGATGGCGCGCTTGCCCTCGCGCGTGAAGCTGATTTCCTTGTCGGGCCCCTCGATGCGTTCCTGGATCCAGCCCTTCTGCGCGCCATCGGAGATGTGCAGAAATTCGACGCCGAGCGTCTGACAATAAGTGCGCCGCAGAATGCCGACGATCTGGCGGATGGTGCCGAATTCGAGGCCGAGCACTTTGTCGAGAAAAATCGGTCGATCGAAATCGGCCTCGCTGAAGCCGTAGGTCGACGGATCGAGTTCCGTTTCGTTGTTCGGCGGCTGCAAGCCGAGCGGATCGAGATTGGCGTGGAAATGCCCGCGGGCGCGATAGGCGCGAATGAGCATGAGCGCCCGCACCGAGTCACGCGTCGCGCGCTCGACATCGGCAGCGGAAAGCTCGACGCCCTTACCCTGCGCCTTCGCCTGCACCTTGCCGCCGAGCGTCTTGCCGACTTCCGCCCAGACGCCGTCGAGCGCGGAAATCAGCTCGCTACGCTCCAATGGCGGCCAGCCCGGCCGCGTCCATGAAGGCCCGTGCGCGTTCTGCGCGACGTCGCGCGCGTCGTCCTTCAGGCTCTGAAAAAAGGTTTGCCACTCGGCATCGACCGCCTTCGGGTCCGCCTCGTACCGCGCGTAGAGGTGTTCAATATAGTCGGCGTTACCGCCGTAGAGGAACGATGTGAGAGCGAAGGCGGCATTCGCGTCCTGGCGAGACATGAGCGATTCCTGGGCAGTTCCGGACCAAGTGGGACGACGGCAGCGGCGATAGAGGCACCCTAAAAGGCGGCGAAAAGCGACACCTGAGGCATCCCGGCCCGGCGCAGATGACTCTAACTTGTACCCTATTTAGTGTCTCGATGCGGCAGCCAAAAGACACAAGAAGTGAATCTTCATTTCCATGCTTCCACGAGCGTTTTCCCCAAGCGAGCTGGTGACGGCGAAACCTTGATTCCCGCCGACGTCATGGCCGCGATCTTGGATTCCGCGTCGCCCTTGCCACCGGCGATGATCGCGCCAGCATGCCCCATCCGCCTTCCCGGCGGCGCCGTGCGTCCGGCTATGAAGCCGACAGTCGGCTTCTTGCGGCCGCGCTTGGCCTCATCCTTGAGGAATTGCGCGGCGTCTTCCTCGGATGAACCGCCGATCTCACCGATCACGACGATCGCCTCGGTCGCCTTGTCGGCAAGAAACATTTCCAGCATCTCGATGAAGTCGGTGCCCTTGACCGGATCGCCGCCGATTCCCACTGCGCTGGTCTGGCCGAGACCCTCCTGCGTGGTCTGGAACACCGCCTCATAGGTCAGCGTGCCGGAGCGCGAGACAATGCCGACTTTGCCCGGCCGAAAGATATTGCCGGGCATGATGCCGATCTTGCACTCGCCCGCGGTCATGACGCCGGGACAATTCGGTCCGATCAGCCGCGATTTCGATCCGCACAGCGAGCGCTTGACCTTGACCATGTCGAGCACGGGAATGCCCTCGGTGATGCAGACGATGAGCGGAATCTCGGCGTCGATGGCTTCGCAGATCGCATCCGCGGCGCCTGCCGGCGGCACATAGATCACGCTGGCGTCACAGCCGGTCTGGGCGCGTGCTTCGGCGACGGTGTCGAACACCGGCAGGTTGAGATGCGTCGAGCCGCCTTTGCCCGGCGTGGTGCCGCCGACCATTTTGGTGCCGTAGGCAATCGCCTGCTCGGAATGGAAGGTGCCGTTCTTGCCGGTGAAGCCCTGGCAGATGACCTTGGTATTCTTGTCGATGAGGATGGACATCAGGCCGCCTCCCTCACCGCCTTGACGATTTTCTGCGCGGCGTCATCGAGGTCGTCGGCCGAAGTGACGTTGAGATTGGATTTGGCGATGATCTCCTTGCCGAGCGCGACATTGGTGCCTTCGAGCCGCACGACGAGCGGCACGCGCAAGCCCACCTCCTTGACCGCCGCAACGACACCCTCGGCGATGATGTCGCAGCGCATAATGCCGCCGAAGATGTTGACCAGAATGCCCTACACATTGGGATCGGAGGTGATGATCTTGAACGCCGCAGTCACCTTCTCGGTGGTGGCGCCACCGCCGACGTCGAGGAAATTCGCCGGCGTCTCGCCGTAAAGCTTGATGATGTCCATGGTCGCCATGGCCAGTCCCGCGCCGTTGACCATGCAGCCGATAGTGCCGTCCAGCGCGATATAGTTGAGGTCGTAATGTGACGCCTCGATCTCCTTGGCGTCCTCCTCGGTCGGATCGCGCAGCGCCGCGATATCGGGATGGCGGTAAAGCGCGCTGTCGTCAAAGCCGAGCTTGGCGTCGAGGCAGATGAGCGCGCCGGCCTTGGTGATCACGAGCGGATTGATCTCGAGGAGATTCATGTCCTTGGCGAGAAACGCCTGATAAAGCCGCGGCAGCAGGCCATCGGCCTGCTTCGCAAGATCGCGGCTCAAGCCGAGCGCGTGCGCGACTTGCTGGGCGTGATGGGCCATGAAGCCGGTCGCCGGATCGACCGAGAATGAGATGATTTTTTCCGGATGCGTGCGTGCGACTTCCTCGATGTCCATGCCGCCTTCGGTCGAGGCGACAAAGGCGATCCGCGAGGTGGCGCGATCGACCAGCGCCGAGAGATAATATTCGCGGTCGATCGCCGAGCCTTCCTCGATATAGAGGCGATGCACCTCTTTGCCGTGCGGCCCGGTCTGGTGGGTGACGAGCGTCGCGCCGAGGAGCCGCTCGGCCTCGCGTTTAACGTCGGCGACCGATCGCACCACCTTGACGCCGCCGGCTTTACCGCGTCCGCCGGCGTGGATCTGCGCCTTGACCACCCACACCGGTCCGCCGAGTTCGTCGGCGGCCTTCACCGCCTCGTCGACGCTCAGCGCCGGGATGCCGCGCGGCACCGGCACGCCGAATTCGCGCAGCACGACTTTTGCCTGGTATTCGTGGATATTCATGCGACTCGCTCACGTGTCCCGGCCGCGGCACCCGGAACGTGAGAAGGTAGGATCCTCACTAAATCACTTGCCGAGATGGGGAGCAATCTTCTTGCAGGCTTCGACCAAGCCTTCCACGGCTTGTGCCGATTTTTCGAACATGCCGCGCTCGGCGCTGTTTAGCTCGATCTCGACCACACGCTCGACCCCCTTGCTGCCGATGACAACGGGCACCCCGACATAGAGATCGCGCACGCCATATTCGCCGTTGAGCCAGGCGGCCGCCGGCAACACGCGTTTCTTGTCGCGCAGATAGCTTTCCGCCATGGCGATCGCCGAAGCGGCGGGCGCGTAGAAGGCCGAGCCGCTTTTGAGCAAGCTGACGATCTCGCCGCCGCCGTTGCGGGTGCGCTCGACGATCGCGTCGAGGCGGGCCGCCGTGGTCCAGCCCATTTTGACCAGATCGGGCAACGGGATGCCGGCAACCGCGGAATAACGTGTCAGCGGCACCATGCTGTCGCCGTGGCCGCCGAGCACGAAGGCGGTGACGTCCTTGACCGAGACATTGAACTCGTCGGCGAGGAAATAGCGAAACCGCGCCGAGTCGAGCACACCCGCCATGCCGACGACCATCTGCTTGGGCAAGCCGCAGCATTTTTGCAGGGCCCATACCATCGCGTCGAGCGGATTGGTGATGCAGATGACGAAGGCTCCGGGCGCGTATTTCTTGATGCCGGCGCCGACCTGCTCCATCACCTTGAGATTAATGCCGAGAAGATCGTCACGGCTCATGCCGGGCTTGCGCGGCACGCCGGCGGTGACGATGCAAACCGCGGCGCCCTCGATCGCCTCGTAGGAATTGGTGCCGGTGAAGCGGGCGTCGAAGCCCTCGACCGGCGATGCCTGGACGAGGTCAAGGGATTTGCCCTGCGGTATTCCCTCCACGACGTCGAAGAGGACGATATCACCGAGCTCCTTGAGCCCGACCAGGTGCGCCAGTGTCCCGCCGATTTGACCCGCGCCGATCAATGCAATTTTATTTCGCGCCATCGCACAAAACCCTTGACTGACCAAGCCCGGCTCGCGGTCATTAGCCCTTTCGGATGACACGTTCAAGTCGGCTTTTCTTGAAGACGACACTAACCGGCCAGTGCCTGCCTGCGCGCCGAGGTCAGGTCTCGACGATGCCGGTGGACGCGCCGGTTGATTGTGCATGAGCGGCACCGTGCGGCCGCGCCAAATATCCTTGCGAGCGCATTTCGATAAGGCGCGAGGCGGTGCGCTTGAACTCTTGCGCCTCAAATCCTTCGTCGCCGCGATAAAGCGCTTCTGGCTCGGCATCGGCGGAGGCGATCAGCTTCACGTTCATGTCGTAGAGCGTGTCGATAAGGATGATGAAGCGCTTTGCGGCGTTACGGGTCTCGAACGTCATCACAGGGATGCGGTCGAGGATGACCGTGTGATATTCGCGCGCGATGCGCAGATAATCGGCGGCGGCGAGCGGTGCTTCGCACAGATCGCGAAAGCTGAAACGGGCAACGCCCATGGCGGCGCGCGGGACGTGCACATTGCGTCCCCTGAGCGCAAGCTCCTGCGGCACGCCGTCGTGTCCGGAGGTGAGCTGCCGCCAAGCATCGTCCAGCGCGGCATCGGCGGCTGCGTCGGCCGGCACATACCAGGCCTGCATGCCGGCGAGCTTTTCCAGACGGAAATCGGCACGTGCTGCGAGCCGCACAACCTCCATTTGCTCTTCAAGCATGCGGATGAACGGCACGAACAAAGCCCGGTTCAAGCCATCCTGGTAGAGCGCCTCCGGCGCGACATTGGAGGTCGCGACCACCACCACGCCGCGTTGAAACAGTTGCGCGAAAAGCCGGCCGAGGATCATGGCATCGGCGATGTCGGTGACGTGGAATTCGTCAAAGCAGAGGAGCCACGCCTCCGCGGCGAGCTCCGCCGCCGCCTGCTGGATCGGGTCTTCGCCTGCGTGCTCGCCGAGCTTCATCGCCTGCCGTATGGCATGGATGCGCTCGTGCACATCGATCATGAATTCATGGAAATGGGCGCGGCGTTTGCGCTGGACCGGGCTCGATTCGAAGAACAGGTCCATCAGCATGGTCTTGCCCCGCCCAACGTCGCCGTAGATGTAAAGGCCCTTGATTGGCGACTGGCGTTTTTCGCGGTTGCCGAACATCCAGCCGAGCGACGATGACTTGCGGGCCAGCCGATGCTCAACAATGCGCGCTTCGAGCCGCGCCAGCATTTCGACTACGGCGAGCTGCGCGGCGTCGCGCTCGACTCTGCCGGCGGCGACGGCAGCGGCGTGTCGCGCTGTGATCGAGCTCGCCATGATGCTGTTAACCGGTGTGGACGAAACGTGGCGGGAACGGCGAACGCTTAACCGCGTTGCACTTCGCATGCCAGATGCGCGGGCGAAAAGCAGTCACAAAGCTGATTATTAGCCATGCGTATAAGGGATGCAGGCATGTTGCTCAATGCTTCAGCTTGCCAATCTTTGGCGGCACACGACATGATGGATTGATTCGAGACGGCACGCATAAAGACGTTCGTCTCGGCGAAATTTTCGGAGCGGAGGACGCGATCAGGAGGGTTTTGGGACAACAATGTCAGGAGACCCTCGGAATGCAAGACGTTCTTCCCGAAGGCGGCGTAATCCGCAAATTGTGGATCGGTGAAACCGAAAAATACCGCGACCATTTGTTGCGGCTTGATCCCGCGAGCCGGCACAACCGTTTCGGCGGCGGCGTATCCGACGATTTTGTTCGCAATTTCGTGGATTTGTCGATTTCACTCGAAGCCGTCGTACACGGCTTTTTCCTCAACGGCGAAATGCGCGGCGGCGCCGAGTTGCGGCAGCTCGGCACTCGCTTTCCGCGCCAGGCGGAGGCGGCGATCAGCGTGGAAAAGCCGTGGCAGAGCCACGGCGTCGGCTCGGCGCTGCTCCGCCGCACCTTGCTCACCGCCCGTAACCGCGGCTTTCGGCTGCTGCACATGGCCTGCCTCGCCGACAACCGGCGCATGCAGCAGCTCGCGCGTAAATTCGACGCCGAGCTGTCCTTCGATTTCGGCAGCGTGGTCGGCGAGGTCGCCTCGTCGAGCGCGAACCCGCTGTCTCTGATGCAAGAGCTGATGGCCGATCACCACGGCTTTGCCACCGCGATGCTCGATCTGCAATCGCGCCTGTTGCGGGCGTGATCGCATGATGGTCAGGGGCTTTGCGCCAACCTGAGTGCCGGCACGGCGAGCGGATAGGCGGCTTCGACCACATAAGGCCCGCCGCCGACTGACGCGCGCGACGAGAACAGCACGAAACGCGAAACGTCGAACGCCGAAGAGCGATAGTGTGCGCGCGCGGTCAGGTAATCGGCGACCTGGTGGCTCGACGATTCGCGCAACCGCGCCAGCGCGACGTGCGGCGTGTATTTGCGCCCCTCCGGCTCGAGCCCAAGCCGTTGCAATAGCCGTTCATGCTCCGCCTGCAGTTCCAGCAGCGGGGCAACCGGCGTCGCCGCAGCGACGAGCGCGCGCGGCTTGCGGCCGCCGAAAGACGCAAGCCCGTCGAGGCGCAGTTCGAACGGCCGGCGCTGTACACGCCCGAGCAAGCCGGCAATATCGCGCGCCAGCGCATCGTCGATATCGCCGATAAAGCGCAAAGTAAGATGATAATTCGCCGGATCGATCCAGCGCGCGCCCGGCAACCCGCCGCGCATCATGGCGAGCGACTCGGCGACGTGCCGCGGTATTTCAAGGCCTGTGAACAAACGGGGCATGACACAAGCGGCCCACAATCAGCGACGTGTGATCGGCGTCATGATCGGCGAATCGCAGTCCCGGCAGCATGCGGGGATCGCACGCGACGCGCAACCCTCAGGAGGGATTCCGCGCGCGCACCCGCGCCACCAGTTGTTCCACCTTCGGCAAGATGCGGGCGACGATCACATCCACTCCAGCCGCGACGGGATGCAGGCCGTCGCGCTGCATCAGGCCGAGATTGGCGGCAACGCCGTCGAGGAAGAAGGGATAGAGCAGCGCATCGTATTTCGCCGCGAGATCGGGGTAGATTCGTTCGAAGGAGGCACCGTAATCGGCGCCCAGATTTGGCGCCGCGCGCATACCGCAGATAAGAACGGCGATATGCCGCTCGGTGAGGCGGTGCAGGATGGTCTCAAGCGCCTCCCGCGTCACCTCGGGCTTGATCCCGCGCAGCATGTCGTTGGCGCCAAGTTCGAGGATTACGGCCTCGGTGCCCGGCGGCACCGACCAGTCGAGCCGCGCAAGCCCGTCGGCGCTGGTATCGCCGGAGACGCCCGCATTCTCGATCTCGACCGCCAGCCCCTTGGCGGCAAGCGCCGCTTGCACACGGGGCACAAAGGCTTCCTTCTCGGGCAAGCCGAGCCCTGCTATGAGCGAGTCGCCGAGCGCCACAATCTTGACCGGTGCCTCGGCACCGGCGGCGGAAACCGCCGCAAAGGCTATCAACACCACGCTACGAATCGCCGCACGCAGGATTTGGCGCCGACCTCGGCCATCACCATATGATCGGGCACGCGGGTCAGCGGTAAAGATGAACGACACGTCGGGGCTTCCTTTTGGCGGCAGCGCCATCGCGCTGAACGGGGTCGATCTTTGGCTCGGCAGCGGCGCCGCCCGCGTTCATATCCTCAAAGACGTCGATCTGAATATAGGACGCGGCGAAGCCGTTGGCCTCCTCGGACCGTCGGGTTCGGGCAAGTCGACCTTGCTCATGGTGATGACCGGACTTGAGCGGCCGGACGCCGGTGCGGTCGTGGTCGCGGGACAGAGCCTGCGTGAGCTCGATGAAGACGCGCTGGCGCGGTTTCGCGGCCGCACGATCGGCATCGTATTCCAGGCCTTCCATCTCATTCCGACCATGACGGCGTTGGAAAATGTCGCCGTGCCGCTCGAACTCGCCGGCGTGCGCGATGCCTTGTCGCGGGCCGCGCAAGAGCTGACCGCGGTCGGGCTTGGCAAGCGGCTCGGTCACTACCCGGCCGAGTTGTCGGGTGGCGAGCAGCAGCGCGTTGCGCTCGCCCGGGCGCTCGCGCCCAATCCCGCAATCATTGTCGCCGACGAGCCGACCGGCAATCTCGATGAGGCGACCGGGAGCGAGATCATCGAGCTGCTGTTTCGCGGCCACCGCCAGCATGGCACGACGCTCGTGCTCGTCACCCACGATACGGCACTGGCCGCGCGCTGCGATCGGGTGCTGCATATGCATTCGGGACGGATCGAACCGGCGACGCCGCACGTGGCGCGGAAACAATGACAGCGGTTGTGTTGCGTTTCGCCTTAAGGGAGCTGCGCGGCGGATTGCGCGGCTTCGGCGTTTTCATCGCCTGCATCGCGCTTGGCGTCATGGCCATTGCCGGCGTGGGCTCGGTTGCACAAAGCCTCTCCCAGGGTCTTTCGCGCGCCGGCGCCGCGATTCTCGGCGGCGACCTTGCTTTCTCCCTGGTCCAGCGTGAAGCAACCGCTAACGAGAGCGATTTCCTCGGCGTGCACGGCGCAGTTTCCGTCGTCGCTACACTGCCGACCATGGCGCGGACGAGCGACGGGCGCACGACCTTGGTCGAGGTCAAGGCGGTCGACGGCTTCTATCCGCTGATCGGCGCGGTGGCGACCGATCCGGCCATGCCGCTTGCGGCCCTTTTCGCGCTCGAGGGCGGCGCCTTCGGCGCCGCAGCCGACCCGGCGTTGCTCACTCGACTCGATCTTAAGCCCGGCGACCGCATTACTATCGGCAACGCGACAATCGCGCTGCGTGCGGCGTTGACCAGCGAACCGGACCGGCTCGCCGGCGGGATTGGCTTTGGGCCGCGGCTATTGATCAGCGAAGCCGCCTTGCGCGCGAGCGGTCTCCTGCAACCGGGCAGTCTGGTGCGCTGGCGATATCGCTTGCGCCTGCCCGCTGCGGATTCGAGCGACGCCGCACTGGCCGCGCTCGAAAAACTGGCCGGCGCGCAATTTCCCAACGCCGGCTGGGACGTGCGCACCCGCAACAATGCGTCGCCGCAGCTTGAACGCAATGTCGAGCGCTTTAGTCAATTCCTCACCCTTGTGGCCTTGACCGCGCTTCTTGTCGGCGGCGTCGGCGTCGCCAACGCCGTCGCCAACCATCTGGCGCGCAAGCGCGACGCCATCGCCACCATGAAGGCGCTCGGCGCGACGGGCGGCGGCGTGTTCGCCATTTACAGCGCGCAAATCATGCTGGTCGCGCTGTTCGCCACCTGCATCGGCGCCGCGCTCGGTGCGGCATTGCCCTTTGGCATTACTTGGGTGTTCGGCGCCATCATTCCGCTACCGGTCGCGCCGACGCTGCATCCGGCCGTCCTGATGCTGTCGATCGCCTACGGACTCTTGACGGCGCTGGCTTTTGCCTTGTGGCCGCTCGGGCGCGCCCACGACATTTCGGTGTCCATGTTATTTCGCGATGAGATCGCCGCCGAGCGACGCTGGCCGCGCCGCCGCTACGTCGTGGTGACGGCGCTGATCGTTGCCGCGCTCGCCGCCTTGGCCATCCTGTGCGCTTACGATCGCCGTCTTGCGGCGATTTTCGTGGCCTCCGTCGCCGTGATTTTCGTGGCGCTGCGGCTTGTTGCGATGCTGACGATGGCGCTCGCACGGCGCTTGCCGCGCCCGCGCTTGACGCTCGTGCGGCTCGCGCTCGCCAACATCCACCGGCCGAGCGCGCTGACGCCAAGCGTGGTGCTCTCGCTCGGACTGGGGCTGTCGTTACTGGTGACCGTGATTGAGATCGACGGCAACCTGCATCGCCAGTTCGCGGCGACTTTGCCGGAAACAGCGCCGTCGTTCTTTTTCCTCGACATCCCGTCGGCCGACGCCGGGCGTTTCGACGCCTTCGTGCGTGAACATGCGCCGCACTCCTCGCTCGAACGCGTACCCATGCTGCGCGGCCGCATTGAGGCCGCCGGCGGCGTGAAGGCGCAGGATCTCAAGCCCGGAGAGGGATCGGCGTGGGTGCTGCGCGGCGACCGTGGCATCACCTACGCTTCAAGGTTGCCGCAAGGCTCGCGGCTGGTCGACGGGCAATGGTGGGCGGCCGACTATTCCGGCGCCCCGCTGGTATCGCTTGAAGAGCGGACCGCCAAGGACCTCAATCTCAAGGTCAGCGATAGCATTACCGTCAACGTGCTCGGCCGCAACATCACCGCCCGTATCGCCAATCTGCGCGTGGTGGATTGGCAAAATCTCGGCATTAATTTCGTGCTGGTGTTTTCGCCCGGCAGCTTTGCCGGCGCGCCGCATACCGATATCGCGACGCTCACCTTCTCCGACGGCGGCTCGACGCGTGAGGAAACGGCATTGGTCAAGGCGCTGGCTGAGGATTACCCCACGGTCTCCGCGGTGCGCGTCAAGGACGCTCTCGATGCCGTCGATCATATCGTCAGCAATCTGGTTTTGGCGCTGCGCGGCGCCAGCGCGATGACGTTGATCGCCGCCGCTTTGGTGCTTGGCGGGGCGCTCGCGGCCGGCCAGCGTTTCCGTATCTATGACGCCGTGGTGCTGCGGACGCTCGGGGCGACGCGCTTGCGGCTCCTCGCCGCCTACGCGCTGGAATATCTCCTGATCGGGCTTACCGCGGGGCTGTTTGGGCTGGCCGCAGGCTCGCTCGCCGCCGATCTCGTCGTCACCCGAATCATGGAATTTCCCTTCGTCTGGGTGGCGGGCCAGGCGACCGCGGCCGCGGTCGCGGCGTTGCTCGTGACGGTCGCTCTCGGCCTTGCTGGCACGTTCGCCGCGCTCGGCCACAAACCCGCGGAGGTCTTGAGGAATTTATAGCGCCCGGCAATCGCGAACGCTCTGCAACAGGGCGCAAATATCGCATTCCCTGCATCTGGCGCCTGCGGGCGTTTCGCACTAGATTCCGATTACACCTATGTTCGGCTTTCCGAACGCAAAGGCCCGGCACTTCCGGGATAACTCAGGGGTATTCTCCATGTCGGACTTCGACCGGAATATCGCGGCTGCTCGGCCCGGCTATCGCACCGATCAGGTCGCGATCGATGCGGGCCTGCGCGCGTACATGATCCGCGTCTACAACTACATGACCGCCGGCGTAGCGCTGACCGGACTGGTCGCCTGGTTCGCCTATCAGGGCGCCGGCGGCAGTTCGATCGCCATTACCGGGCATTCGATCACAGGCTTGACGACTTTCGGCCAGGCGATCTTCGGCGGCCCGCTGATGTGGCTCTTCATCCTGGCGCCGCTCGGCCTGGTGATGCTGCTCAGCTTCGGCATCAACCGGCTGTCGGCGTCGACGGCGCTGACGCTGTTCTTCGTTTACGCCGGGCTGCTCGGGCTCTCGCTGGCGTCGATCTTCCTCGTCTATACCGGGGCGTCCATCACGCGGGTGTTCTTCATCTCGGCGGCGACGTTCGGCGCGATGAGCCTCTACGGCTACACGACCAAGCGCGATCTGACCGCCGTCGGCTCGTTCATGTTCATGGGTCTGATCGGCATCATCATCGCCAGCGTGGTCAATATGTTCCTGCAGTCGAGCGGGCTCTATTGGGCGATCTCGGTGATCGGCGTGCTGATCTTCGTCGGGCTCACCGCTTACGACACGCAGAGCATCAAGGAGATGTATGACGTCAACGATGACGGCACCATCGCCGGCCGCAAAGCGGTGATGGGCGCGCTGCGACTCTATCTCGACTTCATCAACCTGTTCCTGATGCTGCTTCGGTTGTTCGGCGACCGTCGCTGATCCGTCAGGCAACGGACACAACAACGCCCCGGACTTCGGTCCGGGGCGTTTTGCTTTCAACTCAGCCGACAACCACGCTCAGCGAGCGGTCCAGCGCACCGAGCACGCGGTCGAGCTCCTGCCCGCGGCGCAGGATATGACCGGTCGCCGAAATCACGCTGTAGGCGCCCTGCCGGCGGCCGAGCCGTGGGTTCTTTTCGATGCGGTAGATGGGGAATTCGCTGGCGCGGCGGAAAACGGAAAACACCGCGCGATCTTTGAGGAAATCGATGGCGTAATCACGCCACTCGCCGGCGGCGACCTTACGCCCGTAGAGACTGAGGATGCGGTCGAGCTCGCGCCGGTTGAAGGTGACCTCGTTTGCGGGGGCGGGCGCGCGAACCTCGCCCCCGCGCCATGTGCTTGGTTCGATTTCGCCGAATGCCATGCGGCGCCTCCCTGGTCATTGGAGCTTCACGATCGCTTCATGATCGCGCCGGAGAGATGCGCCGGCAAGGGGCTTGCCAGGGTCTATTCCCGGTAAGACGGGTTGGCGTGGAATCGCATTGCCGATCCAGCCACCGCCGGGTGCGGCATTTTTGCCCGCGGAATCACGGATTCGTTAGGCCAATCATAAAGCGGCCCCATTTCGGTCAAGCACATGCCAAGCTGAACTGCGAAACAGACGACTGTTGCCTCAGGGCCCGGTCCGGATCGCATTCCGGATTCCTCAGCCCCCCAGCCCCCCGGGGTGTGGACGGACCGGGCCAGAGTTTCTGGTAAGGTATAGTTCCAGTACGGTTCAATCCCCGATTTGCGTAAAGGCCGGCATCGCGCCGGCCTTTTTTATTCTGCCGCAAAACGGATGATGACGATGCTTATCTGATTTCCGTCGCATGCCGCCCGATGGGCGCGTATGCGGTGCCGAGGATAATGCCCGGCTTCTCTTTCGTCCCTTGCTGCACCATGACGGCAACGGAATCGCCCTGTTCGCCGGCAATTTCGGTAAGCGGGACAGTCCAGGTCTCTTCACTTCCGCTATAGTCGCCAAGCTTCAGCCAGCCGCGTACCACGTCATGGTAAGTGATCATGCGGCCGTGGTTCTCGCCACGGCCGATTTCGACCGGGATGGCTTTGGTGAGTGGACACAGCCAAACCTCGCCGCTGAGATGCTCTTTGCCGGCGGCGATTTTCACGTTCAACTGGCCACCGCCGACCGATAGCAGGACCGGTACCGACATGATCGCTGAGTTATGGTCGGTCTGCGCAATCGCGTGCTCGACCGCAGCCTTATCGCTGCCAAGCACGTGCACGGCGCCGTTGACGACGATTTGCGGCGTGTAGACCTGCCGATCGCCGCGCACGCGCGCATAGGCGCGCTGGCGCGCCGAATGCCCCGGGCTGGCGAGCGTATCCTTCCAGCCGAGATAGTCCCAATAGTCGATGGGCAGACTGAGCGCGACCAGCGACGGATCGGCCGCCAGCTCGCCGAGAAGCTTGTCGGCCGGTGGGCAGGACGAACAGCCCTGACTGGTGAACAGTTCGATTAGCGCGCGCGGCTCACCCGCGCCGGCGACCACGCAACTCGCGGCCAGCAAACCGGCGACGAGAGGTGCCGAAACAAGGCGACCACACAGCATTCCAATCTCCGCCCCACGGCCCCTGAGTTCAGGATTGGCGAGCGGCATTGTTATCGGGCGCAGTCCTCACCCGCCACTCAATTCACGGTGAGCCGCCCCCCTCCGTCAAGCCGCGAGATGGCGCAAGACATACTGCAATATGCCGCCATTCCTGTAGTAATCGAGCTCATCGACGGTATCGATGCGGCAGATTAGCGGCACGCGCTTTAAGCCCCCGTCGGCGGCAATGATTTCGGCGATGAGCCGCTGGTGCGGCTTGAGATCGCTATGCAGTCCGCGAATGGTTAACTGCTCGTCGCCCTTGAGGCCCAAACTCTGCCAAGAGGTACCTTCCTCGAACACCAGCGGCACCACACCCATGCCGACCAAATTGGAGCGATGGATGCGCTCGAAAGATTGCGCGATCACGGCGCGCACGCCGAGCAGAACCGTGCCCTTGGCCGCCCAGTCGCGCGAGGAGCCCGTGCCGTATTCCTTGCCGGCGAAGACGACCAGCGGCACGCGTTCGGTCTTATAACGCATGGCCGCATCGTAGATCGTCATGCGCTGGCGGGACGGGTAATGGATCGTGAAACCGCCCTCCACCCCGGGCACCATCTGGTTCTTCAGCCGGATGTTGGCGAAGGTGCCGCGCATCATCACCTCGTGATTGCCGCGCCGGGTGCCGTATTGGTTGAAATCGATTGGCTTGACCTTGTGGTCGACCAGATATTTGCCGGCCGGCGAGTCGACCTTGATCGAGCCCGCCGGCGAGATGTGATCGGTGGTGATGGAATCGAGGAATAAGCCGAGCACGCGCGCATCGATGACGTCGGTCGGCGCCTCGGGACGGCGCGACATGTGAGAGAAATAGGGCGGATTCTGCACGTAGGTCGATTTCCGATCCCACGGGAATGTCAGCGCGCCCTGCACGCTGATCTTGCGCCAGTTGGCGTCGCCCTTGAACACGTCGCCGTATTTGCGCGTGTACATCTGTTTGTTGATGTTCTTGCGGATGAATTCGTTGACCTCCCGGCTCGACGGCCAGATGTCGCGCAGATAGACCTTGCGGCCCTTCTGATCGGTCCCGAGCGGCGCCTTGCCGACTTCGACCTGCATCGAGCCGGCGATAGCGTAAGCGACCACCAGCGGCGGCGAAGCCAGATAATTGGCGCGCACATCGGCATTGACGCGGCCTTCGAAATTGCGATTGCCGGAAAGCACCGCGGCGGCGACGAGATCGTGACCGTTGATCGCCTTGGAAATCTCCGGCGGCAGCGGGCCCGAATTGCCGATGCAGGTCGTGCAACCGAAGCCGACGAGATTGAAGCCGAGCTTGTCCAAATCCTTCTGCAAGCCTGATTTGGCGAGATATTCGCCGACTACCTGCGAACCGGGCGCAAGCGATGTCTTCACCCACGGTTTGACCGACAGGCCCTTGGCCACCGCCTTGCGGGCAACCAGCCCGGCCGCGATCATCACGCTCGGATTCGATGTGTTGGTGCAGGAGGTGATCGCGGCGATCACCACGTCGCCGTGACCGAGCGTGTCTTTTCGGCCCTCGACCGGAAAGCGCTTGTCCGCCTCCGCGCCTTTGCCGAATTCCTTGTCCAGAGCCTGGGCAAAACCGCTCTTGACCTCCTTGAGCGGCACCCGGTCCTGCGGACGCTTCGGCCCGGCGAGCGAGGGCTCGACCGACGAAAGCTCGAGCTTGAGCACCTCGGTGAAAACCGGATCTTGCATCGTCTTGGTGTGGTACATGCCCTGCGCCTTGGCATAAGCAAGCACCAGCGCGACGCGGTCCGCCGGACGGCCGGTTTCGCGCAGATAGCGGATGGTGTCGTCGTCGATCGGAAAGAAGCCGCAGGTGGCGCCGTATTCCGGCGACATGTTGCCGAGCGTGGCACGGTCGGCAATCGACAGGCTCGCCATGCCGGGACCGAAATATTCGACGAACTTGCCGACCACGCCGCGCTTGCGCAGCATCTGCGTGACGGTGAGGACGAGATCGGTGGCGGTGACGCCTTCCTTGAGCTTGCCGTTGAAGCGCACGCCGATCACTTCCGGCAGCAGCATCGAATAGGGCTGGCCCAGCATGGCCGCCTCGGCTTCGATGCCGCCCACGCCCCAGCCGAGCACGGAGAGCCCGTTGACCATGGTCGTGTGGGAATCCGTGCCCACCAGCGTGTCCGGATAAGCAAGCTCGGTGGCGACCGTCTTGTCCGCGAACTTGATCTTGGTCTTTGCCGTCCAGACCGTGTGCGAGAGATATTCGAGATTGACCTGGTGGCAGATGCCGGTGCCGGGCGGCACCACCCGAAAATCCTCGAACGAGCGCTGCGCCCATTTGAGGAAGCGGTAGCGCTCCTGATTTTGCTTGTACTCCTCCTCGACGTTCTTCTTGAACGCGCCGTTGTTGCCGAAGAAGTTGACCACCACCGAATGATCGATGACGAGATCGACGGGCACCAGCGGATTGATCTTCTTCGGATCGCCGCCCAACATCTTCATGGCATCGCGCATGGCGGCCAGATCGACCACCGCCGGCACGCCGGTGAAGTCCTGCATCAGCACGCGGGCCGGCCGGAAGGCGAGTTCGCGGTCCGACGTCTTGGTCTTGAGCCATCGCGCGACCGCCAACAGGTCGTCCTTGGTGACCGAGCGGCCGTCCTCGTTGCGCAGCATGTTTTCGAGCAGCACTTTGAGCGAGAAGGGCAGCCGCGAAATCCCCTTAAGACCGTTCTTTTCGGCAACCGGCAGGCTGTAATAGGCGTAGGTCTTGGAGCCGACCTTGAGCGGCCTCAAGCACTTGAAGCTGTCGAGCGACGTCATGACTATTTTCCCATCCTGCCGGCCCGCCAGCCGGCGCAATTCGAAGGTAATTTATTGCCGGAACGGGCGCCAACGAACCGTCGGCGACCGGACAAAGCAGGCGTCCCCGACGCGCCGTTGTCCGCGCCTCGGCTTATAGGGTCTTTTCAAGACTTGTGCCAGATCGGCAAGAAATGGTCGATAACATGCCGGGAATGGCTGGGTTGTTCGCGCTGCGCGAACGGGCCGGCATAGCTTTGGCCCTTGCTCCGGGACCTCAAGGATGCGGCTTTCCGCTACTGATCTCGCCTGCCGGCGTGGCGGCCGCGAGGTATTCGCCGGGTTAAGCTTTTCGCTCGCCTCCGGCGAGGCGATGGCTATCCGCGGCCGCAACGGCGCTGGCAAATCGTCGCTGCTGCGCATGGTGATGGGCCTCATCCGCGTCGCCGCGGGCAGGCTTGCATTGGAGGGTGGCGATCCGGAAATGACGCTTGGCGAGCAAGCCCATTATCTCGGCCACCAGGACGCGCTGAAGCCTTCGCTTTCGGTCGGCGAAAACCTCCGCTTCTGGGCAGGCTTTTTCAGCGCCGCCGAAGCCGATATCGGCGCGCCGCTCGCCGCCGTCGGGCTCGAGGAGCTGATCGACCTGCCCGCGACGTATCTTTCCGCGGGGCAGCGCCGACGGCTTTCGATCGCCCGGTTGCTCGCGGTTAAACGCCCGATCTGGCTGCTCGACGAACCGGCCAGCACTTTGGATGCCGCGGCGCAGGAAAAGCTTGGCGAATTCATGCGCGCGCATCTCGCCGGCGGCGGTCTCATCATGGCCGCAACGCATGGCGTCCTCGGGCTCGACGGCGCGCAGGAACTGCGGCTTGATCAAAGCCCCTCCCCGCAAGTGGTAAAGGACGGATCACCGTGAGCCCGCTGGCGGCCATCCTCTTCCGCGATCTGCGCATCGCCGTGCGCGTCGGCGGCGGTGCACTGATCGGCGTGTTGTTCTTTTTGGTCGTGGTGACGCTGACGCCTTTCGCGCTCGGGCCGGACATCGCGCTCCTTCAGCGCATCGGCCCCGCGATCCTCTGGCTCGCGGCGCTGCTCGCGAGCCTGCTGGCGCTCGATCGGCTGTTTGCGGCCGACCACCAGGACGGCTCGCTCGATCTCATCCTCATGGGCCGCGCGCCGCTCGAGCTCGTGGTCGCGGCGAAGGCTCTCGCCCATTGGCTCACGACCGGCTTGCCGCTGATCATCGCCGCGCCGCTCATCGGCCTGCTGCTCAACCTCGACGGCCGGGCTGAAGCCGCGCTGGTGCTGACGTTCCTCGTCGGCACGCCGGCGCTGACCTTCATCGGGCTGATCGGCGCCGCCATCGCAGTGACACTGCGTCGCGGAGGACTGCTGCTGGCGGTGCTGGTATTGCCGCTGACCGTGCCGGTGCTCATTTTCGGCGTCGCCGCGGCGAATGCCGCAATGGTCGGGCCGGTGCCGTTCGGCACGCCGTTTACGATTCTCTGCGCGCTGACGCTGGCGAGCCTGGTGGTGGGACCATTCGCCGCCGCCGCGGCATTGCGGCAGGAAATGGAATAGCAATTTCTGCTGCGTTGTACTGGTGCGCCGAAGTGGACTAGGAAAACTGCGATGGCTGTCATCGATCTCGCCAATCCGACGCGTTTCTTGCAATTCGCCAATCGTGCGATTCCGTGGCTCGGCGGCGTCACGGTGGTGGTGTTCGCGTTCGCGATCAATCAGGCCATGGTGGCGCCCGACGACTATCAGCAAGGCGCCACCGTCAAGATCATGTTTCTTCACGTGCCCGGCGCCTGGCTTGGCATGCTGGCCTGGGGACTGATGACGATTGCCGCGCTCGGAACTTTGGTCTGGCGCCATCCGCTCGCCGATGTCACCGCCAAGGCGGCCGCGCCGATCGGCGCTGCCTTCACGCTCATGTGCCTCGTCACCGGCTCGTTGTGGGGACGCCCGATGTGGGGCACCTACTGGGTGTGGGATGCGCGGCTGACGTCGGAGCTGATCCTCTTTCTGCTCTATCTCGGCGTCATCGCGCTCTGGCGCACGGTCGAGGACCCGTCGCGCGCCGCGCGCGCGGTGGCGATTCTCACGCTCGTCGGCGCGATCGATCTGCCGATCATCAAATTCTCCGTCGATTGGTGGAACACTTTGCACCAGCCGGCGTCGGTCTTCCGCCTCGCCGCTCCGACCATCGACCCGTCGATCCTCATTCCGCTCCTGATCATGACGGCGGCGTTCACGTTGTTGTTTGCCACGCTCCTGCTCGCCGCCATGCGCAACGAAATCCTGCGCCGGCGCGTGCGAGCGTTGCGGCTGATGCAGGCGAGTGCGGTGAGTTGACGATGGAAGCGACCAGCCACATGGCCTTCATCGTGGCCGCTTATGCGGCGGCCGGCGCGGTCGTCGGCGGCCTGACGGCGTGGGTGATGCTCGACTACCGCGTGCAGTTGGGGAGGCTCGCCGATCTCGAAAAGCGGGGCTTCGCGCGCCGCTCGGCGTCGGCGGCCTCGGCGCCGCCGGCAGAACGGGCGAGGGAAAAATCGTGACCGCAGCAGCGAAAGACGGTGGCAGCACCGGCCGGCGCCGTCTTATCGTTTTGGCGCCGCTCGTGATTTTCCTCGGGCTCGTCGCGTTGTTTCTGATCCGCCTCTATTCCGGCGATCCCTCGCGCATTCCCTCGGCGTTGATCGGCCAACCGGCGCCGCAGACGAACTTGCCACCGGTCGCCGGCCTCAATCGCAACGGCATGCCCGTTCCGGGTATCGACGCGGCGAGTTTCAAAGGTGCGGTGACGGTGGTGAACGTCTGGGCGTCGTGGTGCGTGCCCTGCCACGACGAAGCGCCGCTGCTCATGGGACTCGCGCAGGACGCACGGCTGCGCATCATCGGCATCAACTACAAGGACGAGCCGGAGAATGCCCGGCGCTTCCTCGGCCGCTACGGCAATCCGTTCGCCGCGGCGGGCGCCGACCGCAACGGCCGCGCCGCGATCGAATGGGGCGTTTACGGCGTGCCTGAAACCTTCGTGGTCGGGCGCGACGCCAGCATCGCCTATAAGTTGGTCGGGCCGATCACCCCCGACAATCTCGACAAAGTGCTCAAGCCCGAGATCGAGAAAGCGCTGGCGGCGGGATCGTAGTCGTCATTCCGGGGCCGCGCGAAGCGAGGAGCCCGCTTCGCAGCAATCCGCAATGACGGCTACTCCGCCGGCTCCGCGGCGTATTTCTTCAATAGCGGATATTGCAGCGCGCCGAACAGGAAGGTGAGCGGCAGAAAGCCGAACACTTTGAACTCCACCCACACGTTGGTGGAGGTATTGCGCCAGACGATTTCATTAAGCAACGCCAGGGCAAAAAAGAACAATGCCCAGCGCCAAGTCAGCTTCCGCCAGCCTTCGTCGGTGAGGTGAAACAGCGAATCGAACACCACGCCGAGGAATGACTTGCCGAAGAAAAGCCCGCCGAGAAGCACCCCGCCGAACAGCGCGTAGAGGATCGTCGGTTTGATTTTGATGAACAGATCGTTGTGCAGGATCAGCGTCAATCCGCCGAAAACGAGCACGATGACCGCTGTGACCGCCGGCATGATCGGCAGCGCCCGCGTCAGCACATAGGATGCCGCCAGCGCCGCCAGCACGGCGATCATGAAGGTGGCCGTGGCGACAAAGATGCCGTAGCGGGAATTGGCGAAGAAGAACAACGCCAGTGGCCCGAGGTCGAAGGCGAGCTTGAGGAGCGGGTTGAGCTGCGGCTTTGTCGTTTCGGTCATGTCAGGGCCCGGCATCATTAACTTATGCGTCCGTCCCGGCGATCGCGCGGGCAAAATCCCGCGCCGAGAACGGGGCCAGATCGTCGACGCTCTCGCCGACGCCGATGAAGTGAACCGGAACCTTAAAGCGCGCGGCAATGGCTACGAGGATGCCGCCGCGGGCGGTGCCGTCGAGCTTGGTCATGACCAGGCCGGTGACGCCGACCACTTTGCGGAAAATCTCAACCTGCGACAATGCATTCTGACCGACGGTGGCGTCGAGCACGAGCAGCACGGCGTGCGGCGCGGTCGGATCGACCTTCTTCATCACGCGCACGACCTTCTCCAGCTCATCCATCAGTTCGGTGCGGTTCTGCAAGCGGCCGGCGGTGTCGATGAGCAACACATCGATGCTACGCTCCTGTGCCGCGCGCAATGCATCGAAAACAAGACCGGCCGAATCGGCACCCGGCTCGCGCGCGATCACCGGTGCCCCGGTGCGCTCGCCCCAGATCTTGAGCTGATCGATGGCGGCGGCGCGAAACGTGTCGCCCGCTGCCAGCATCACGCTGCGGCCTTCGGCGCGGAACTTGGCCGCAAGCTTGCCGATGGTCGTGGTCTTGCCGGAGCCGTTCACCCCGGCGACAAGGATCACGAAGGGCTTTTTCGCAGCCTTGATCACCAGCGGCTGCGCCACCGGGGCAAGCGTCTTCTCGATCTCGGCGGCCATCACCGCCTGGACCTCGGCCGGGGAAATCCCCGCCTCGTGGCGGCTTTCGCCGAGAGATGCGGCGATGCGGTCGGCGGTATCGGGGCCGAGATCGGCGCGGATGAGCACGTCCTTGATCTCGGCAATCGTCGCGGCATCGAGTTTGCGCTTGGTGACGAGGTCGGCGACAGCGCCGCCCAGCGCCGAAGACGTGCGCTTGAGCCCGCCGGTCAGGCGCTGCCACCAATTGCCTTTGGCGCTGTCGTTCATCAATGGCCCGTGATAGCGGTTTCGCCGAGGTAAGCAACCATGACCCCGGAAGAAATGGTGTCGCGGGTTCTCTACCGCGACGCCCTGATGCTGGTGATCGACAAGCCCCCCGGGATGTCGGTGCATGCCGGCCCGCTAAACAGCGCGAAACGCCGTGAAAGCGTCGAGGACCATTTCGACGCCCTGCGCTTTGGACTGCCGCGGCCGCCGGCGCTGGCGCACCGACTCGACCGCGACACCTCCGGCTGCCTGATCCTCGGCCGGCACCGTAAGGCGCTCGCCGAGCTCGGCAAGCTGTTCCGGAATGGCGCGGTCGGCAAGACCTATTGGGCCGTCGTCGAAGGCGAGCCCGAGACCGAGGAAGGCGTCATCGCGCTGCCGCTTGGCCGCCTCGATGCGACGCGCGGCTGGTGGATGAAGCACGATCCGCTGGGCCGCCCGGCGGTAACCCAGTGGAGAGTGATGGGACGGACTGGGAAAATCACCTGGCTCTCTCTCGAGCCCCAGACCGGGCGAACGCATCAGTTACGGGTGCATTGCGCGGAAATGGGCTGGCCGATCCTCGGCGATGCCGTCTATGGCAACGCGCCGCGAAGCGGCGGACCAGTGCTGCATCTGCACGCGCGCGAGATCGTCGTGCCGCTCGACGAGAACCGTGCGCCGGTCCGCGTCATTGCGCCAGTGCAGCCGCACATGCGCGCGGCCCTGGCGGAGTGCGGCTGGAGGGACGACCCACAAATGCAGGCGGCGGAATAGCGCCGCACTCACGCCGCGAGCAATTGCCTGCCGTCATGCGCGGCGATTCTCAGTTCAACGAGCGTGCCGGGTTCGGCCGGTAGCGCAAGCTTTACCGGCGTGAACTGCTCGGTCCTGCCTTGCTCGCGCGATTCGACCAACACGCGGCGCGTGGCGCCAACCTCGGCATCAAGATGCCGCTGCAAGGCGCTCGCCCCGCGCTCGCGCAAGCGCCGCGCCCGCTCCTTGACGATCGCGCTCGCAAGCTGCGGCATGCGCGCAGCCGGCGTGCCCGGCCGCGCCGAGAACGGAAACACGTGCAGATGCGTCAATCCGCAGTCGTCGACGAGCGCGAGCGAATGCTCGAACATGCTTTCGGTCTCGGTCGGAAAGCCGGCGATGATGTCGGCGCCGAAAACCATGTCCGGCCGCAATCGGCGCAAGGCGGCACAGAACGCGATCGCATCACTGCGCGAGTGCCGGCGCTTCATGCGCTTGAGGATGAGATCGTCGCCCGATTGCAGCGACAGATGCAGATGCGGCATCAGCCGTTCGTCGTCCGCGAATGCATCGATCAAGTCGCGGTCGGCCTCGACCGAATCGATCGACGACAGGCGGAGCCGTTTCAACTCGGGCACATGCTTGAGGATCTGCTTGACCAGCATGCCGAGCTTCAGCGCGCCCGGCAGGTCCGCGCCATAGCTCGTGATATCGACGCCGGTAAGGACGACTTCGCAGTAGCCGTTGACGACGAGTCGACGCACGTCGGCAACCACGGCGCCCATCGGCACCGAGCGCGAATTGCCGCGACCGTAGGGAATGATGCAGAAGGTGCAACGATGATCGCAGCCATTCTGCACTTGCACGAATGCACGCGCGCGGCCGGCAAAGCCTTCGATCAAGTGCGCGGCGGTATCCCTGACCGCCATGATGTCGTTGATCAGCGCCTTCGGCGCGTCGGCGAGACCGAATGCATCACGCGCTTGCGCCCACGCCGCCACACTCAGCTTCTCGGAATTACCGAGCACGCGATCGGCCTCGGTCATGGCGATGAAGGTTTGCGGCTCGGTCTGCGCCGCACAGCCGGTGACGACGATGTTCGCCTGCGGGCGTTGGCGCCGCAGCGCGCGGATAGTTTGCCGCGCCTGACGCACCGCTTCCGCGGTCACGGCGCAGGTATTGACTACGACGGTATCGGTCAGCCCGGCGCGTTCCGCCTCGCGGCGGATTACTTCCGACTCGGCGGCATTGAGCCGGCAACCGAAGGTGACGACATCGACGCTCATCGGATCACGGCGCTCCAACGCCGGCGAACAGCGCGGCATCGAAACGTCCGGCGTGCTCGTATTCGACCGGGCCGGTCATCAACACGTGGTCGTCGCTTTCGCGCCATTCGATCGCAAGATCGCCGCCGGGCAAGGTAACCGTCACCTTGCGGCCGGTTCGCCCAAGCCGCGCCGCGGCGACCGCGACGGCGCAAGCCGCCGAACCGCAGGCCTTGGTGAGTCCGGCGCCGCGCTCCCAGGTACGGATAACGATGCGGTCGCGCGACGGCGTTGCCGCCAGCGTGATGTTGGCGCGCGCGGGAAACAGCGGATGATGCTCGAGCCGCGGGCCGATTTGGCGAAGATCGTAGCTTTGCGGATTCTCGACCCAGAAGATCGCATGCGGATTGCCCATATTCACCACCGACGGCGAGCACAGGATCGGCGCCCCGGGCGGCCCAAAATCAAGCTCGATGGCGCGCGTGTCGGGCATCGCTCTAGCCAGCGGGATTTCGTCCCAGCGAAAGCGCGGCACCCCCATGTCGACGGTGAACAGCCCGTCACCGTTGCGCCAGCAGGAGACGAGGCCGGCGGAGGTCTCGAAATTGAGCTTCGCCTTGCCGGTCTCGCCGCTGACCAGGAAGGCCACGCAGCGCATGCCGTTGCCGCAGGCGCCCGCCTCCGACCCGTCGTTGTTGTAGATGCGAATGGACGCGTCGATTGCACCGTGCCCGGGATAAAGCGCCATCAGCTGGTCGTAGGGCTCCTGGCGCGCCGCCGCACGCGCTTCGCCCGCCGCGATCGCGCCCGCCGAACGGCGCAGATCGACGATCACGATCTCGTTGCCGAGGCCGTTCATCTTGACGAAATCCCGATCCGCCAGCGTACCCATGATTAAGCCCGAATGTGCGGACTTATATGAGGACTTCGGTCTTGTGCGCCAGTACCATGATCGCGTCCGCCGGCGGCCGTGCTAACATCAAACGGGGACGACGAAACACCCCGACCCGGCGCCGAGCCATCGCGCCGGTACGCAGACGGAGAACTTTGGATGTTGCTGCGCTTTGCGCTCTTCTTGTTTGTCGCGGCCGCAGCCGTCGTTTTCGCCGCGCCGCAGCCTTGGGCGCAAACGCCGCCAGCAGCCGCGACCAAGCCGGACACGGCGCCGGCCGTATCCCCGCCCGGCGCCACCACCCAGCCCGGCGACCCGTTCGGCGAGGACACGACGCTGACGGCAAAGCCGATTGTGTATGTCAAAGGCTCCGGCACCTGGGACAATGCCTTCGAGACGATCACCAAATCATTCAAGACCGTCAAAGCCTACGTCGATAAAGAGGGCCTCAAGGTCGACGGTCAGCCGATGACGCTGTTCACCTCGACCGATGACACCGGCTTTCAGTTCGAGGCCGCCATACCGGTCGCCGCGCCGCCAAAAAATCCGCCGCGTGGCGATATCGCCATCGGCACCTCGCCGGAAGGCCGCGCGCTCAAATTCGTCCACCGCGGATCGTATGACGGATTGGACAATACCTATGAGGCGATCACCAATTACCTCGATGAGCGGCGACTGGAAGCCAAGGACATGTTCATCGAGCAGTATCTGACCGATCCCCTGACGACCAATGAGGATCACCTGGTCGTCAACGTCTTTGTCATGATCAAATAACGGCCGGATCGTCCGCTGACGCGGACGACGAATGCCATACCTCCCCGGGCCGCAAAGCTCGGAAACGCTCGGGCGGAATTCCGGCGCGCTTGAGCGCATTGGCCAGAGCCACGAGCGGTGCGTCGATAGCTTCGTCGGTGAGCTGGAACGTGCCGTAATGGTGACCGAGCGCGAGCTCGGCGCCGCAATCGACGAAGGCCCGCACCGACTCCGCCGGATTCATGTGCTGATCGGCCATGAGCCAGCGCGGCTCGAAAGCTCCGATCGGCAGAACGGCGAGCTTGAACGGTCCATACCGCTCGCGCGCGGCGCGGAAATTGCGGCCGTCGCCGTAGCTCGAATCGGCGACGAGATAAATTCGTCCTCCCGGCGCTTCGACGACGAACGACGCCCACAGCGACATGTTGCGGTCGGAAAGTGTGCGCGCCGACCAATGACGCGTCGGCACCAGCGTCACCGCGACGCCCGCCCCAAGATCGACCCGCTCGTGCCAGTCGTAAGCTTCGGCGGCAATCGCCGGATCGCTATTGCGCATGATGGCGTCGTTGCCGAGCGGCGTTACGACGCGAGGGCGATGCGCGGCCGCGAGCCGCGACAGCGTGGCGATATCGAGATGATCGTAATGCGCGTGCGATACCAGAACGGCATCGATCGGCGGCAGGTCCGCAAAAGCGACACCCGGATCGTTCACCCGCCGCGGGCCAACGTGGCGGAACGGCGAGGCGCGTTGCGACCAGACCGGGTCGAGCAGGATATTGAGCCCGGCCGTCTGCACGAGGAAGCTGGCGTGGCCGACATAGGCAATGCGCCAGGACGCGCCTTCGACGCGCGCCGGCGGGCGGTCGGCATAAGGTGAAGGTGCCCAGACCGGCCACTTTGCTTTTGTGCCCCGCCAGTAACGATCGACCATCCAGCGCAGTAGAACGCCTCGGCTGCGGGGCGCTACGCCGTGCCGATCGAAGAACCGCTCGCCGTCGAAATGATCGGAAATGGGGCCGTTGTAATAGCGCGACATTCAGTTTGGATTATACCAGCCCGGCCCCACGGCGCGGCAGCAAAAGGCCGCGGTTGACGGCAGCGGGGTCTGCACCTATTTTCCGCACGCTTTCGTAAGAGACTTGAAAGTTCATCTGCCGACCGGCTTAAGGAGGCCGGAGGTCACCGCCCGACAGCGCGATGCGCCCTCGGGCGTATGACGTGTTTGGTTAAGGCACAACGAATGTTCGACAGTCTTTCCGAGCGTTTGAATGCGGTCCTCGACCGCCTGACCCGGCGCGGCGCGCTGGCGGAGGCGGATGTCGAGGCGGCGCTCCAGGACGTGCGCCGCGCGCTGATCGAGGCCGACGTCGCGCTCGATGTCGCGCGCGCCTTCGCCGAAGGGGTGAAGAAGCACGCGGTTGGGGTCGAGGTCGTCAAGTCGGTCACGCCCGGCCAGATGGTCGTGAAGATCGTGCACGATCAATTGGTGGAGACGTTGGGATCGAGCGCCCAGCCGATCGATCTCAATGCGCCGGCGCCGATCGCCATCATGATGGTGGGATTGCAGGGCTCGGGCAAAACTACGACCACAGCGAAAGTGGCCAAGCGCCTCGCCGAGGCCAACAAGCACAAAGTGCTGATGGCTTCTCTCGACACCCGCCGGCCGGCGGCCATGGAACAGCTCGCCGTGCTCGGCCGCCAGGTCGGCGTCGACACGCTGCCGGTCGTTGCCGGACAAACGCCGGTGCAGATCGCCACGCGCGCGCTGCAGGCGGCGCGACTCGGCGGTTACGACATCGTGCTGCTCGATACTGCCGGCCGCCTTACGCTCGACGAAGCGATGATGAACGAGGCGGCCGAGGTGCGCCGCGCCGCTTCGCCGCACGAAGTCCTGCTGGTCGCCGACGCTCTGACCGGCCAGGACGCGGTCAATCTTGCGCGCAGCTTCGATCAGCGCGTCGGCCTCACCGGCATCGTGCTCACCCGCGTCGACGGCGACGGCCGCGGCGGTGCCGCGCTCTCGATGCGCGCCGTGACCGGCAAGCCGATCAAGCTCATCGGTACCGGCGAAAAGCTCGACGCGCTGGAGGATTTCGACCCGGCCCGCATCGCCGGCCGCATCCTCGGCATGGGCGACATCGTCGCGCTGGTGGAAAAGGCCGCAGCCACCATCGACGCTGAGAAGGCGGCGCGCGTCGCCGAGAAGATGCGCAAAGGCGCTTTCGATCTCGCGGATTTGCGCGAACAGCTCACGCAGATGCAAAGCATGGGCGGCATGAGCGGGCTGATGGCGATGCTGCCGGGCGTCGCGAAAATGAAAAATCAGCTCGCCGAGCGCAATCTGGACGAAAAAGTGCTCAAGCGGCAAATGGCGATCATCGATTCGATGACCCCGCAAGAGCGGCGCAATCCCGATGTCCTCAAAGCAAGCCGCAAGCGGCGTATTGCCGCCGGCTCCGGCACCAAGCCCGAAGACATCAACCGGCTCCTGAAAATGCATCGCACCATGGCCGACGTGATGAAGGCCATGGGCGGCGCCAAGCGCGGGCCGATGACCGGCCTCGCCAATATGCTCGGCCTCGGCGGCGGCATGCCGAGCGCGGAAGAGATGGCGATGCTTGCGGCGAAGATGCCTGGTGGTTTGCCGCCCGGTATGCCGGGTGCCGGCGGTCCACCGTCATTACTTCCCGGCCTGCCGCCGAATTTTCCCGGCTTCTCCGGGCCTGGCGGACTTCCGAAACTGCCGCCTGGATTTCCCGGTCTGGGAAAGAAGAAATGAACCTGACTCGCTGACCCCGTTTTCAACAAAGGAACCCAAAAATGCCAGTTGTCATCCGCATGGCCCGCGCCGGAACCAAGAAGCGGCCATTTTATCATATCGTCATCGCCGACAGCCGCGCGCCGCGCGACGGACGCTTCATCGAGCGTATCGGCTATTTCAATCCACTGTTGCCCAAAGACAAACCCGAGCGGCTCAAGCTTGATCTCGATAAGGTCAAGGCCTGGATCGCCAAAGGCGCGCAGCCTTCGGACCGCATCATGCGTTTTCTCGACGCCGCCGGCATCATGAAGCGACAGCAGCGCAACAATCCGCAGCGGGCGATCCCGCGCAAGGAGCGCAAGGCCAAGGAAGAGGCCGCTAAAGCGGCGGCCGGAGCCGCACCGGCGGTAGCGCCCGCCGCGGGCGCCGCACCCGCGGCGGAAGCCGCGCCGCCGGCTGCCTAAGAGGGCGAGCGATGGCGGGCGGAGCGCGTGTCTGCCTCGGGCAAGTCGGCGCCGCCCACGGCCTGCGCGGCGAGGTTCGGCTGCGTTCCTTCACATCCGATCCGGCGGCCATTTCCGGTTACGGTCCGCTCGAAACCGAAGACGGCCGCGTCTTCGAGATCGAGCGGCTAAGGCCGGCGAAGGACCATTTCGTCGCGAGCTTTTCGGGCATTCGCGACCGCTCCGCCGCCGAGAAATTGGTCAACCTCAAGCTCTACGTGCCGCGTGAGCGGCTGCCCGCGCCGGCCGACGGCGACGAATTCTATCACGCCGATCTGATCGGCCTCGCCGTCGTCGACCGCGCCGGGAAAAATCTCGGCACCGTCGTCGCCATCCATAATTTCGGCGCCGGCGATCTAATCGAAGTGCGGCCGGTCGCCGGCAACCGGACTGAACTGGTTCCATTTGACGCGATCAACGTGCCGACGGTCGACGTCGCGGCGGGACAAATCGTGGTGACGAAACGAGGGTGAGATGTGGCGGGCGAGCGTCCTCACCATCCTCCCGGATATTTTCCCGGGACCTCTGGGCGCGAGCCTTGCCGGTAAGGCAATGGCTGCGGGCGCGTGGTCGCTCGATGTCGTCGACATTCGCACCTTTGCCACCGACCGGCACCGCACGGTTGACGATACCCCGGCCGGCGGCGGCCCGGGCGTGGTGATGAAGGCCGACGTGCTCGGCCGCGCGATCGACGCCGCGGCGGCGGATGCGCGCCCGCGTCTTCTGCTCTCGCCGCGCGGAGCACCCTTGACGCAAGCGCGGGTTGAAGCGCTCGCCGGCGGAGCGGGCGTCGTCCTGATTTGCGGCCGGTTCGAGGGCGTCGACGAGCGCGTTATCGCCAGCCGCTCCCTCGAAGAAGTCTCCATTGGTGACTATATCCTGTCCGGCGGCGAGATCGCGGCCATGGCCTTGATCGACGCGTGCGTGCGGCTGTTGCCCGGAGTCATGGGCGAACCGGCCTCACGTAATGAGGAGAGCTTTAGCGAAGGGTTGCTAGAATATCCGCAATACACGAGGCCGCAAGTCTGGGAGGGGCAGCCGATCCCCGAAGTGCTCGTTTCCGGCGATCACGGCAAGATCGCCGCCTGGCGGCAAGCGGAGGCGGAAAAGCTGACACGCACGCGCCGGCCCGATTTGTGGACGGCCTTTTTAAGCCGTTTCCGCGGCGGCTCGCGGACCGGGTGACGGGAAGGTGACAAAGCCGGCGGGGTAGCGTAGAAGCTGCGCCAACCCGTTTAGCCCCGGTCGGACCGAGCGCCTGACGCGCAGCCGCCTGACGCGCAGCCGTTGGAGAATTCGCCATGAACCTGCTCAAAGAAATCGAAAACGAACAGGTGGCAAAGCTCACCGCCGGCAAGGAAATCCCCGACTTCCAGCCGGGCGATACCTTAGTGGTCAACGTCAAGATCGTCGAAGGCGAAAGGAGCCGCGTCCAGGCCTATGAAGGCGTTTGCATCGGCCGCGCCGGTTCGGGCCTGAACGAGAATTTCACCGTGCGCAAGATTTCCTACGGCGAAGGCGTCGAGCGGGTGTTTCCGCTCTACTCGCCGATGATCGACTCGATCAAGGTGGTGCGAAAGGGTCAGGTGCGCCGCGCCAAGCTCTATTACCTCCGCGGCCGCCGCGGCAAGTCGGCGCGCATCTTCGAGCGGCAGGATCACAGCGGACAAACCGAGACGGGCCCCGCGGAGGAAAAGTCTGCGGAGTAGTCGATGGTCAAGCCGCGTACCCTTTACGATAAAATCTGGGACGACCACCTCGTCCACGAAGAGCCGGACGGTACATCCCTCATCTATATCGACCGGCACCTCGTGCATGAGGTGACGAGCCCGCAGGCCTTCGAGGGCTTGCGGCTCACCGGCCGTAAGGTGCGCGCGCCGGACAAGACGTTGCTCGTGGTCGATCACAACGTGCCGACGACCGATCGGCGGCAGAAAAATCCGGACCCGGAGAGCGCGGCGCAGATCGCCTATCTCGCCGAGAACGCCAAGCTGTTCGGGCTGGAATATTTCGACGAATTCGACAAGCGCCAGGGCATCGTCCACATCATCGGGCCGGAGCAGGGCTTCACGTTGCCCGGCGTGACGCTGGTTTGCGGCGACAGCCACACCGGCACGCATGGCGCCTTCGGCGCGCTCGCCTACGGCATCGGCACGTCCGAGGTCGAGCATGTGCTGGCGACGCAGACCCTGATCCAGAAGAAGTCGAAAAACATGCGCGCGATCGTCGACGGCAAGCTGCCGCCGGGCGTCACCGCCAAGGACATCATCCTCGCTATCATCGGCGAGATCGGCACCGCCGGCGGCACCGGCTATGCGCTCGAATATGCCGGCGAGGCGATCAGCGCGCTGTCGATGGAAGGCCGCATGACCGTGTGCAACATGTCGGTCGAAGCCGGCGCCAAGGCAGGCTTCATCGCGCCGGACGAGAAGGCGTACGCTTACCTCAAGGATCGTCCCAAGTCGCCGAAGGGCAAGAGCTGGGACGAAGCCATGCGATATTGGAAGACGCTCCGCTCTGACGACGGCGCGCATTTCGATCGCGAGATCAGGCTCGATGCCACTAAATTGCCGCCGCTGGTGACCTGGGGCACCAGCCCCGAACAGGTCGTTTCCGTGACCGGCCGCGTTCCGCGCCTCGAAGAGATCGCGGACGCCAATAAGCGCGAGGCGGCGGAGCGCTCGCTCGCTTACATGGGATTAAAGGGCGGCGAGAAGATCGCCGACATATCGCTTGACCGGATCTTCATTGGCTCGTGCACCAATGGGCGGATCGAAGACTTGCGTGCCGCCGCGCGCGTCGTCGACGGCAAGAAAGTGCACGCCAACGTCAAGAACGCCATGATCGTCCCCGGCTCCGGCCTGGTGAAGGAGCAGGCCGAGGCCGAGGGGCTCGACAAGGTCTTCCTCCAAGCCGGCTTCGAATGGCGCGAGCCCGGCTGCTCCATGTGTCTTGCCATGAACCCGGACAAGCTCGCGCCCGGCGAGCGTTGCGCCTCGACCTCGAATCGCAATTTCGAGGGCCGCCAGGGCTATAAGGGCCGCACCCACCTCGTGTCGCCGGCGATGGCCGCCGCCGCCGCGATCGCCGGCCATTTCGTCGACGTGCGCGAGTGGAAGTAAGCTAGTCATTCCGGATCGACGCCAAGCGTCGAGTCCGGAATCCATAATCACGGTCCTTATCGAGAACGGCACCGGCCGCCGTGAGCCTCATCTTTCGTGGTCTTGGATTCCGGGCTCGCGGGTCAACGCCCGCGCCCCGGAATGACGGAACGGGCTTACCCGCGCACCCACCAGCAATGCTTTTCCGGAAATAGCACCGTGCCGCTCGGCCGGTATTGGATCACGTACCAGCTGGTGCAGCGCCGGTAGAGCAGCGGCCGCGGGTTGATCTCGATGCGCGGACGCGAACCGGGCGGGCGCGGCGCAGGGTTTTGTGCGGCGGCCGGCAAAGCGGCGCCGACAACCAGCAGCGTCGCAAGACCGGCTATCAAGCGTTTCAACGACATCGCTGCCTACCTTAGCCGATCCACGCTAAACTACGAATATGGCCGATACGGCATCCGATCCGCTCGCCTGGCGGGGCATAAAGGCGCCCTCGCTCGCCGCGCTCGAGGTTCTCGCCGGCGACGTGTTTCGCCGTTTGCCGCGGCGGTTTCGCGACTTATGCGTCGATCTCGTCATCCAGGTCGACGATTTTCCCACCGACGAAGTGCTCAGTCAGATGGGCGCCGAGAGCGAATTCGACCTGCTCGGTTTGTTCCAAGGGGTCGGCCTGCCGTTTCGCGCCGAGTGCGCGCCGGTGCAAATGCCCAATATGATCTGGCTTTATCGCCGCCCGATCCTCGATTACTGGGCCGAGCACGATGAAACGCTCGGCGCCATCGTCAAGCACGTGCTGGTGCACGAGATCGGCCATCACTTCGGTCTCTCGGACGCGGACATGGCAGCGATCGAGAACGCTACGGAATAGGATTCGATTTGAGGGAGCGATGTCATGAAAGTCGATGGCAAGTGTTCTTGCGGATTTATCGCCATCGAGGCCGAGGTCGATCCGGAGAAGGTCTCCATCTGCCATTGCAGCGATTGTCAGACCACGACCGGCACGGCGTTTCGCGTCTCCGTACCGGCTCCGGGCGCAACGTTCAGGATGACCGGGCAGCCGGCGATCTACGTGAAGACCACCGCGGAAAGCGGCAATCCGCGCGCCCAGGCCTTCTGCCCGAAATGCGGCACGCAACTTTATTCGACGACCCCCGGCGACGGTCCGCAGGCTTTCTACATGCTGCGTGTCGGACTATTGCACCAGCGCGATCGGCTTGTTCCGCGCCGGCAAATCTGGTTTCGCTCGGCGCAACCATGGGTCACCAAGCTTGGCGGTCTGCCGCGCGATGACAAGCAGAAAGACACCTCGCATCTGCGTTAATCGGACAGGGTTGACCCGCGCCCGGCAACGCGCCATTTAGAGCATGAACCGGAGCTGGACGCCGGTTTTACGACCGGATCATGCTCCATTAAAAACGCGACATGGAAAAATTCACCGTTCTCGAAGGCGTCGCGGCGCCGCTGAAGATGATCAACGTCGATACCGACATGATCATCCCCAAGCAATATCTGAAAACCATCAAGCGCACCGGTCTCGGCAAGGGTTTGTTCGCGGAGAAACGCTATCGGGACGACGGCAGCGAGAATCCCGACTTCGTGCTCAACAGACCAGCATATCGCAAGGCTAAGATCATGGTCGCCGGCGACAATTTCGGCTGCGGCTCGTCGCGCGAGCACGCACCCTGGGCGCTGAAGGATTTCGGCATCACTTGCGTGATCTCGACCTCATTCGGCGACATTTTCTACAACAACTGCTTCAAGAACGGCATCTTGCCAGTGCAGGTTTCGCCGGAAGATCTGGAGAAGCTGTTCGACGACGCCGAACGCGGCGCCAACGCGACGTTGACCATCGATCTTGAGAAGCAGGAAATTCGCGGACCCGACGGCGGCGTGGTGAGGTTCGAGATCGACGCGCATCGCAAGCACTGCCTGCTCAACGGCCTCGACGACATCGGCCTGACCATGGTCAAGAGCAATCAGATCGAGCGCTTCGAAAGCCAGTCCAAAGCGGCGCGGCCTTGGGTGTGACGGCCCGCGGCCGTCATTCCGGGGGCCGACAGAAGAAGCGCAATGACGCCCGCCATTTCCGTCTCGCATCTCAACAAGACCTACGCCTCCGGTTTCCAGGCTCTGAAAGACATCAACTTGGAGATACGCCCCGGCGAGATCTTCGCATTGCTCGGCCCGAACGGCGCCGGCAAAACCACGCTGATCGGCATCATCTGCGGCATCGTCAATGCCACCAGCGGCAGCGTCACGGTGGCCGGTCACGACATTATCGCCGAGTACCGCGCCGCGCGCTCGCTGATCGGCCTGGTGCCGCAGGAACTGGCGACCGACATGTTTTCGACCGTCTGGGCGACGGTGTCATTCAGCCGCGGCCTGTTCGGCCGGCCGGCTCATCCCGCCTACATCCAGAAAGTGCTGAAAGACCTGTCGCTCTGGGACAAGAAGGACAACAAGATCGCGACTTTATCCGGCGGCATGAAGCGCCGCCTGATGATCGCCAAGGCATTGTCGCACGAGCCGCAGATCCTTTTTCTCGATGAGCCGACCGCCGGCGTCGATGTCGAACTGCGCAAGGGCATGTGGGAGATGGTGCGCGCGCTGCGCGCGTCCGGCGTCACCGTCTTTCTGACCACGCATTACATCGAAGAAGCCGAGCAGATGGCCGATCGCATCGGCGTGATCAACCGGGGCGAGCTCATCCTGGTCGAGAACAAGGCCGAGTTGATGCGCAAGCTCGGCCAGAAGCAACTGACGCTGGAGCTTCGCAAGCCGATCGCGGCGATACCGCCCGCGCTCGCCAAGCATCACCTGATTCTCGATGACGATGGCAGCAAGCTTGTCTACAGCTACGACACGCAGCGCGATCCCACCGGAGTCACCGACCTGCTTGACGATCTGCGCAGCGCCGGATTGCACTTCAAGGACCTGGTAACGACGGAACGCTCGCTGGAGGACATCTTCGTTGGACTGGTGAGGCAAAAACAATGAACCTTTACGCCGTCGGCGCGATCTACCGGTTCGAGATGGCGCGCACCCGGCGCACCTGGATGCAAAGCATCGTCTCGCCGGTGCTCTCCACCTCGCTCTATTTCGTCGTCTTCGGCGCCGCCATCGGCTCGCGCATGACGACGATCGAGGGCGTCGCCTACGGCGCGTTCATCGTGCCCGGGCTGATGATGCTGATGCTGCTGACGCAAAGCGTCAGCAATGCCGCGATCGGCATCTACTTTCCGCGTTTCGCCGGGACCATTTACGAGGTGCTTTCGGCGCCGGCATCCGCTTTCGAGATCGTGCTCGGCTACGTCGGCGCGGCGGCAAGCAAGTCGATCGGGCTCGGCCTGATCATTTTGGCGACTTCGGCGTTGTTCGTGCCGATGCACATCGCGCACCCGTTCTGGATGCTCGCCTTCCTCGTTCTCACCTCGCTAAGCTTCAGCTTGTTCGGCTTTATTATCGGCATCTGGGCCGACGGCATCGACAAGCTGCAGGTCGTGCCGCTGCTGGTCATCACGCCGCTGACATTCCTCGGCGGCACCTTTTATTCGACCAGCCTGTTGCCGCCGTTTTGGCGCACGGTCACGCTGTTCAATCCGCTGGTCTATCTGATCAGCGGATTCCGCTGGAGCTTCTTCGGGCTGGCGGATGTCGATGTCGGCCTCAGCATGGCGGTGATCCTGCTGTTTCTTGGCCTCTGCCTGACCGTTGTCTGGTGGATTTTCAAAACCGGTTATCGGTTGAAAACCTAAGTCATCCCGCTTGCCCCGATGGCGTCGGCAATCGCCACCGTGCGCCGCGCCATATCGGCATGCAGGATCTCGACCATGCGGCCCTCGACCTGAATGACGCCTTTGTTCTTATTCTCGGGCAAATCGAAGGCAGCGATGATTTTTCGCGCCCACACGACTTCCTCCGGCGTCGGCGAGAACGCCTGGTTACACGGCGCGATCTGCTGCGGATGGATCAGCGTCTTGCCGTCGAAGCCGAGATCGCGCGCCTGGCGGCATTCGGCGGCGAAACCCTCGGCATTGCCCAATTCGTTATAGACGCCGTCGAGGATGTCGAGGCCATAGGCGCGTGCCGCCGCGACGCAATTCATCAGCCAGGGCAGCATCGGCGCCCGTCCCGGCATGAGCCGCGCGCGGGTGTCCTTGGCGAGATCGTTGGTGCCCATGACGAAGCCGGCAAGCCGCGTCTGCGGATCGCGCGCCGCGGCCGCGATCCCGCCGGCATTGAGCATGGCCAGCGGCGTCTCCATCATCGCCCAGACGCGAATGCCTGCTTCGGCGCGGACGCCGACAAGGTGCTTTGCCACCTCGTGAAGCTGCTCGGGCGTCGACACCTTGGGCACCAAAATCGCGTCGGGACCCGCGGCGGCGACGGCAAGGTCGTCGAGCCACCAGGCGGTATCGAGCCCGTTGATCCGCACCAGCACCTCGCGACTGCCGAAGCCGCCTTTCCGCAAGCTGGCGACGATCAGCTCGCGCGCTTTCGCTTTGGCGTCCGGCGCCACCGCATCCTCCAGATCGAGGATCACGGCATCGACCGGCAGCTCGCGCGCCTTTTCCATCGCCCGCGCGTTCGATCCGGGCATGTAGAGGACACTGCGCCGCGGCCGGATGGTCATCGTTCGCTCCCTGTCGCAAAATGGCAAACTAGCCGCCTTGCAGGCGGCGTGCCAATGGCCGCTGCGGCGAAGCCGGCCGCCGGTTGCCAATGGCGAGCGTGGCGTGATTGAGTGAGCGGGGCGTCCAGGGTTTCCCGCACCGCATGCCATTTCCGCAACGCTTGATCGAGGGATACCGCGCCTTTCTCGACGGCCGGCTGCCGCGCGAGCAAGACCGCTATCGCGAGCTTGCGGAAGCAGGCCAAGCGCCGGAAGTGATGGTGATCGGCTGCTCAGATTCCCGCGTATCGCCGGAAGTCATCTTCGACGCGCGGCCGGGCGAATTGTTCGTCGTGCGCAATGTGGCGAATATCGTGCCGCCGTATCAACCCGATGATCATGCGCACGGCGTATCGGCGGCGCTGGAATTCGGCGTCGCGGCGCTGAAAATAAGGCACATCGTCGTGCTCGGACACGCCCGCTGCGGCGGGGTGCGGGCCTTCGCCGAAAAAGCCGCGCCGCTGTCGCCCGGCGACTTCATCGGCAACTGGATGCGCCTGATGGCACCTGCGCTCGCCAAAGCGGGGCCGCAAGAGGGACTCTCCTGGAGTGATTATCTGACGCGGCTCGAACAGGCGAATGTCGCCAACAGCCTCGACAACCTCAAGACGTTTCCCCGCCTGCGCAAGATGATCGAGCGCGGCGAAGTGGCGACCCACGGCGCTTATTTCGGCGTCGCCACCGGGCAACTCTCGGTGCGCGACGAAAAGACCGGCATGTTCGTGCACGTCGCGGCCGGCCGGCCGAGCGCCTCAGGGTGACGGACTTAAGCCGCCTTGCGCTTGGCGGTGATCAGCTTGCGGTTGATCAGGCACTCGGCGATCTGGATGGCGTTGAGCGCCGCGCCTTTACGCAAATTGTCGGAGACGATCCACATCGCGAGCCCATTTTCGACGGTCGCGTCCTCGCGGATGCGGCCGATAAAGGTCGCGTCCTCGCCGGCAGACTCATAGGGAGTCACGTAGCCGCCCGGCTCGTGCTTATCGATGACGATGCAGCCCGGCGCATTGCGTAAGATTTCGCGCGCCTCGTCGGGCGTGATCGGGTGCTCGAACTCGATGTTGACCGCTTCCGAATGGCCGATGAAGACCGGCACGCGCACGCAAGTGGCGACGAGCTTGATCTTCGGATCGAGGATCTTCTTGGTCTCGACCACCATCTTCCACTCTTCCCGCGTGTAGCCATCCTCCATGAAGGAGTCGATCTGCGGGATGACATTGAAGGCGATGCGCTTGGGAAATTTCTTCGGCGCGATCTCGTCGATCTGAAAGACAGCCTTGGTCTGGGAGAAAAGCTCGTCCATCGCCTCCTTGCCGGCGCCCGAAACCGACTGGTAGGTGGCCACCACGACGCGCTTGATCCTGGCGCGGTCGTGGAGCGGCTTGAGCGCGACGACAAGCTGCGCGGTCGAGCAATTGGGATTGGCGATAATGCCGCGCTTACGGAAACTCGCGAGCGCGTCGGCATTGACTTCCGGCACGATCAACGGAACGTCGGAATCGTAGCGCCAGCACGATGAATTATCGATTACCACCGCGCCGGCGGCGGCGATTTTCGGCGACCATTCCCTGGATACGGCGGAGCCGGCCGACATCAGGCAGATATCGGTGCCGGAGAAATCGTAATGCTCGAGCGCTTTGACCTTCAGCGTCCGCTCGCCATAGGACACCTCGACGCCCAGGCTCTTGCGCGAGGCAAGCGCCACCACTTCGTCGGCCGGGAACGACCGCTCGGCGAGAATATCCAGCATTTCCCGGCCCACATTGCCGGTCGCGCCAGCGACTGCGACGCTAAAGCCCATCGTCAACTCTCCTGAACTTGGCCCCCGCCCGTGAGCAGGGCTGAAGCGGATGCGCTTCTAAGCGAGAACCTCCATAAACACAATGTCGAGATATCGGGGGCCAGTATAGCCGGCCTTCACGATCCGTAATTCCTCGCCAGATAGTCGGCGATGGATTTGGCATCCGTCTCGCTGATGGGCGCGCCGAAAGCCTTGATCATCTTCGTCACTTCCGCACTCCACCCCGCGGCGCTGAGGAACGGCGAGTTCATCGGGATATAGTCGAGGCTGTGGCAGGCGCCGCAATTGCCTTCGACCGCCTCGAGGCCTGCGCCGGGCTTGAGCTCGATCGGCCGTTCCTCGGCCGCCGCGGCGGTGAGGCCGGCGAGTGCCGCTGTCATCGTGAAGGCAACGACGCGGATCATTATTCTATGCGGCATTGAGTGTCACGCTTTGCCTGACGTTGTTGTGGTAGCCGGCGGGGTTGAAGAGCAAGGTGGTCGTCTGGGTCTCGCCGCGATTGCTGGTGGCGTTGACCGTCAGCGTGTTCTTGCCGGGCTTTGCCGTGAGATCGAAGCTCCACAGCCGAAAGGCGTAGCGGCCGAGATCCTCGCCGAGCATCGCCGTCGACCAGCTTTGTCCGCCGTCGATCGAAGCCTCGACGGCGCGGATGCCATAACCGCCGTCCCAGGCAAGGCCGCGCACCGTGATCGTACCGGCTTTCACCGCAGCGCCGTCGGCATGGCTGGTGATCAGCGAGTTGACCACCATTTCGGTGATCGGGACGGTGGTGGCGGTTTCCTGTGTCACAAAGCGCGCCACCGCCGGGAATTGGCCGGCCGGGATGCGATAGGCCGGATTCATCCAGAAGCCGCCCTGCGGTCTGGTCAACACGCTGATGTCAATCAGATGTTTCATCCAATACGTGCCGGTCCAGCCGGGCACGACGAGACGCGCCGGATAGCCGTTGAAATGCGGCAGCGGTTCGCCGTTCATTTCATAGGCGACCAAGGTCGATTCATCGATTGCTTTCCACACCGGCAGGCTCTTGATGAAGTCAGGAGTCTTGTCGAATAACGGCCCATCGGCGCCGTTGAACGCGATTTCGATCGCCTCTTTTTTCAGGCCGACTTTGTCGAGCAAATCCTTGAGCCGCGCACCTTTCCATCGCGCGCAGCCCATGGCGCCATAGCCCCATTGCACGCCGGGGACATGCGGCTGCGACAGGCCGCGGCGGTTTCCCGAGCATTGATTGACCGCGACGATCTCGTAAGCCGGGAATCTCTTCAGCTCGTCGAGCGTGATTTCGGCCTGCGCGTTCGCCCCCTCCCCGCCAATGGCGATCTTGTAGGTCTTGGCATCGAGAGCCTTGGCATCAGGGATGTCCGTGAGGTGATAGCGAACATAGAACCGATCGTTCGGGGTGATCGGCGTGTCGAAATAGTGCAGCGGAGATTCGTAGTTCGGCGGCCGGTAAGACAGCTTGATCAGCGGCTCTTTGCCCGGCAGCGCCTCGAGCACGGCCGAGCCGTCGAGGCCGACAGGCACTCCCGGCGACAGCGGCACGCTAGCGGCGTCGGCCGCAGACCGAAGCGGGGCACCCAACCCGCCGGCGGCGCATACGACGCCTGCTCCGGCGGCCTCAAGGAGCCTGCGTCGCGTCATCATGGCGACGGCCTCGCGACTCTTCGCTTTCGGCGCAATTCATTATGCCCGGATACACCAATTTGTGTTTATTATCATACCGCTAACCCAAGATTCGCTATTGATCTGCGTCATTTGCGCGTCCTGGCCGGAGCGATAATTTACGAAACCTAAGGCGACGCCAAGGGTTGCCAAGAGACTGCAAGAGCCAAGAGACCGTTCAAGAGACTATTGCGGCCGGCGCCAGCCGGTTACACTGGCCGATGCGAAAGCGAGGAACGATGCGTGCATTAATCGTTGGAGTAAGCGCCGCCATCCTTGCCCTTTCGGCCCTATCGCTTCCTGCGTCCGCACAAACGCCACCGAAGAAAAACCAGCCGCCGGTGCTTCGTTCCGCGCAAGGAACGGTGATTCAGCCGACGCGCACGATCATTCATAATCCCGACGGCAGTACCACCGTCATCGTTGTCCCGAGGCGCTCCTATCTCGATGTCGGCACCGATGTGCCGCCGGGTTACGGTAGCCGCATGGACTATGCGTTTCCCCCGGATGGCGATCCCGGCCGGCCTTACTGGTATTTCGGCCCCGACACCGCCGGGATTGGCGGTACCCCACTCGCCCAGCCGTTCTTGATACCGGGATTTTTCCCGGGCTATCCAACCCCGTACTGATCTCGCGACACTGGTCCGGCCACGCGGCGCGCGTCGCTATCGCCGCGTCACGATTTGTTCCAGCTCGCCGACGATCGCCTGACCCATTTCGCTGGTGCTGACGACTTTTGCGCCCTCCGACTTGATGTCGGCGGTGCGCAGCCCTTTGGCGAGCGTGGTGGCGATCGCGGCGTCGATGAGGTCGGCCTCCTTAGCCATATTGAACGAGTAGCGCAGCGCCATGCCGAACGAGGCGAGCATGGCGATCGGATTGGCGATGCCCTTGCCGGCGATGTCCGGCGCGGAACCGTGCACCGGCTCGTAGAGCGCCTTGCGCCGCTTGGTCTTGGCATCGACCTCGCCGAGCGAGGCCGAAGGCAGCATGCCGAGCGAGCCGGTCAGCATCGCCGCGATGTCCGACAGCATGTCGCCGAACAGATTGTCGGTGACGATGACATCGAACTGCTTCGGCCAGCGCACGAGCTGCATGCCGCCGGCATCCGCCAGCATGTGCTCGAGCTGCACGTCTTTGTACTCGCGCGCATGCACTTCGCTGACGACCTCGCGCCACAGCACGCCGGTCTTCATGACGTTGCGCTTCTCCATCGAAGTGACTTTGTTGCGGCGCCGGCGGGCAAGCTCGAAGCCGACGCGGGCGATGCGCTCGATCTCGTAGGTGTCGTAAACTTGGGTGTCGACGGCGCGCTTCTGACCGTTGCCGAGATCGGTGATGGTTTTGGGCTCGCCGAAATAGACGCCACCGGTCAGCTCGCGCAGGATGATGATGTCGAGCCCTTCCACCACGTCGCGCTTGAGGCTGGAAGACTCCGCGAGCGCCGGGTAGCAGATCGCCGGACGGATATTGGCAAACAGCCCGAGGTCCTTGCGCAGCCGCAAAAGCCCCGCTTCGGGCCGCACGTCGTATGGCACGTTGTCCCATTTCGGCCCCCCGCACGCACCGAAAATGACGGCATCGGCGGCTTTCGCCTTGGCCATGGTCTCCTCGGTGATCGAGACTTTACGGGCGTCGTAGCAGCAGCCGCCGACCAGCCCTTCCTCGAAGGTGAAATCGCCGATGCCCGCTTTGGCGAAGAAAGAAAGCAGCCGCTTCACCTCGGCCATGACTTCCGGGCCAATGCCGTCGCCGGGGAGAAGGAGGAGTTTCTTGGGGCTGGACATGAAAGGACATCCTTGGACTGCGCGAAAACGAAGCGCAGTGCTAATCGCAGGATCGGATTATGGCAACTGTCGAGGCGACGAAGAGGCGTCAGAGCCCGCTGAACCAGTTGTAGCCCTGGTTCTCCCAATAGCCGCCGGCGTCGTTGTTCTGCACCCACATCGCGGTGACGTATTTGGGATTTTTGAAGCCGAGCTTGGTGGGAATGCGGAACTTGACCGGGAAGCCGTAGGCGCGCGGCAGGATCTGGTGATCGAATTTCAGCGTCAGTTGCGTCTGCGGATGCAGCGCGGTCGGCATGTCGATGGTGTTCGAATAGCCTTCCGCGCACTGGAACCAGACGTATTTGGCGCGGGTGTCGGCACCGATCACCTTGAGGAAATCGGACAACCTGACGCCCTGCCAGGAGCCGATGGCGCTCCAGCCTTCGACGCAGACATGGCGCGTGATCTGCGAAACTTCCGGCAGCTTGTAGAGCTCAGGAAGCGTCCACGGCTTCTTGTTATCGACCAGTCCACCGATTTCGAGCTGCCATTTGTCGCCGTCAATGTCGGGCGCCTCGTCCTCTCTGTAATAGGCGTTGAACGGAAACGGCCGCGTGATCATGCTTTCCGGATATTCCGGCGCCAGCGTGTTCGGATTAAACAGCAGAGCCTGGACGCGATCATTGAAGCGCGAAATGACGCGCAGCGCATTCTCCGAGGAATCGCCGTCGATGATATCGCAACCAGAAAGCACGGCGAGCGCGCCAAGGCTCGCGGCGCCGCGCAGGAAGAAGCGCCGCGACGCCTCGGGCAAAAGCTTCGCCGCATCCTTGATCAGGAGCTTGGGATCGACGCCGGGGATGGGCTTGCGTTGACGGGGCACCGGCTTCTCCTGTTCAACGGCCGACGATCATGGCGCGCAGGCTTTTCGGCACCAGAACCGCGAGCGCCACATGCACCACGAGAAACGATACGATCGCCGTCATCGCGGCGAAGTGCACGTAACGCGCGGTATTGTAACCGCCGAAGAAGCTCGTCAAAGCCTGAAACTGTACCGGCTTCCAGATCGACAGGCCCGACAGCACGATCACGATTCCGGTGAGCAGAATGCCGAGATAGAGGAGCTTCTGCACCGCGTTGTAGACGCTAAGGTCGTCATGCGACAGCTTGCCCCGCAGCGCGGCAAAGAGATCGTGAAGAACATCGCTCGGACGGATCGGAAAAAACTTGCGGCGGAAGCGGCCGGTGACAATGCCGAGCGTGAGGTAAACGAAGCCGTTGATTACCAGGAGCCACATCGCCGCGAAATGCCATAGCAGCGCGCCGGCGAGCCAATTGCCAAGCGCGATCTGACGGGGAAATTCGAAGCCGAACAGCGGCGAGGCATTGTAGATCTGCCAGCCCGACCCGATCATCATCAGCATCGCCAGCGCATTGATCCAGTGGGTCACGCGCACCCAACGCGGGTGGATGACGCTATGCGAGGCGTCAATTCCTAACGGGAGACGCTCTGCGGTTTGGACACTCATCGGTTGGCTTCGTTCGCTCGTTGCCGGGTCCGGCCGATAGGACATTTAACATCGCGTTGTGCCGGATTCGAGAAACCGAACCCGGCACACGCGAATGTGACCTAGTGCTTCATGTCGTCCTTTTTCATGCCGTCGTCTTTCTTCATCGTGTCCTTCGACATGCTGTCTTTGGACATGGAATCCTTCGACATCGTGTCCTTTTTCATGCCGTCGTCTTTCTTCATCGTGTCGGTCTTGGACATGCTGTCCTTCGACATGTCGTCGGCGAAGGCGGCCGGCGCGAAGGCGAGCGCAAGGCTCAAGGTCGCGGCGGCAAGCGACAGGACGGTGGTGGAACGGGTCATTGGTTGATCCTCCTTAAGGATGTTCGATGACGCTGACCGGCGCCATCGCCTCCTAATTCGGTGCGACCTCACCTTCGGTTACATTGATCGGCGCGTATGCCAAGGGGCCGAAAACTCTGCCGCCCAGCGCGCGATTGGCGACGACGACGATCGCCACCGCGCCGGCGTGCACGGCGAGGTCGGTCGCCGCCGCGTCGTAGGGATGAAAAAAGTTGAGTAGCGTCGCCGCGGCGGCCGCCACGGCGAGGCCGCCGATCGCGGCCGTCATGCCGGGATAAAGCGGGAAAGCGCGGCGCAACATCAATAGCAGCAGCGCCGACAGCGGCACCGACAAGGCGACGATGAAGATAAGGCAATCGCGCGCTTCCCCCAGAGCCGCGACGTGGCTCTGGGGTACGATCCAGCCTCGCAAGCAACCAAAGCCGCTCGCGGCAATCCAAAGCACCACAGCGGGCAGCGGCAGCACAGCCCAACCGCGGGAGGCATCAGGCAGGCTCAGCTCAAACGCAACGATGACGGCAAGAACGGCGGTCAGAGTCGAACCGATGACGGCAAGCCACATGTCTGGCGCCGCAATGATCCGCTCCCAAACGGCAGTCAGGTCGGCGAAGGACGCCAATCCGGCGGCAAGCGCGGCGACCATGGCGAGCCAGGCGAACGCGCGGAGCACGGGCGACGGTAATCGGCGTACCGGCTTGAGATCGGCGGCAAGCCCGCGGATCAGACGATCGTAAGGGGTCGAAGTCATGGCTTCCCTAAATCCTTCCCTGCAAATTTGGCGCGGAGCGCTTTGAGCGCCCGGTGGAGGCTGACCTTTAACGCACCTTTGGTGCGCCGTGTGGCAATTGCCGCTTCGGCGAGCGACCGATCTTCCAAAACCAAAACTTGAATTGCCTCGCGCTGCCGTTCCGGGAGTGTCGTCAGCGCTTTTTTCACGCGATTTGAACGGCCGGCATCGTCGCCGTTATGCGCGGGACGTAGGGTGTCGTCGGCGTAGGATTCAAACGCCAGGGGAGAATGAATTTCGCGCGCACGCTGCCGGCCGAACCGGCGCAGCAGATCGATTGCGCGGCGCTCGGCAATAATGCGCAGCCAGGCAGTGAAGGAGCGCGTCGGATCATAGGTTTGACGCGCGCGATGGATGGTGAGGAGCACGTCCTGGACGACGTCGTCGAGATGGTCCGCAGGGACACCCTGGCGGGCGGCAAAGGCTCTGATAAGCGGGACGCAGTCACGCAGCAGCGCCTCGTAGGTCGCGCGATCGCCGGCCTGCGCCGCCGCCATCTGGCTGGAGCGACGCAAATCGTCGGCGCTTCGGTTTTGTGGCTCGGCCCTGGCCATCCGGGCATCCGTAACACGGGTTTTCCGGGTCCGCATGAAGGCAAATGCCGAGGGAAGCAACCGCCCTCCGGCGCGCAGCGCTATCACGTTCGGTTGAAGCCCCTGCGTCATCGGGTTCTCGGCACCTCTGCGCGGAAATCGCGCAGTTTCTTATCTTTTCTTTCGTTGCAAATATTCAGACGGTTACACCACAAAACGCCGGGGCCGGCGTTGCCGCCGGCCCCCTGCGTGCCGACCTGCCTTAGGGCAACAGGACGGTGTCGATGACATGGATGACGCCATTCGACTGCATCACATCGGCAATCGTCACCACGGCGACGTCGCCTTTGGAATCGGTGACGGTGAGCTTGCCGGGGCCGGCCTGCTTGATCCAGATATCCTCGCCCGCGACGGTCTTTAGTTTGGCCGTGCCTTCGCCTTCCTTGACCGCCTTCATCAGATTGAGGGCGCTCATGCGGCCGGGGACGACGTGATAGGTCAGCACCTTCACCAGGGTGTCCTTGTTCTCGGGCTTGAGCAGGTTGTCGACCGTGCCCGCCGGCAACTTGGCAAAGGCTTCATTGGTCGGCGCGAACACGGTGAACGGGCCCGGACCTTGCAGGGTATCGACCAGGCCGGCAGCCTTTACCGCCGCGACCAACGTCGTGTGGTCCTTCGAATTCACTGCGTTCTGGATGATGTTCTTCGACGGATACATCGGCGCGCCGCCGACATTGACGGTCTTTTCCGACATCTCCGCCGCGGAGAGCGGGACCGCAGCACTGGCGGTCAGGGCAAGAGCCGCCGCGGCGGCGATCAGGGCGAAACGCTTGGACATGAGGAGCTCCATATCTGACGTGTTGCGATGAGAGTGCCGGCGCATTGTGCCGGGGGACGCGAAGTGATCGCCTCACCGCATCGAGATACGGCCGCTCAAGTGGCGGGTTTCAGTCTCCTGCTCACGGCTGCGTGAATTTTGCAGCAGGTGCCGCAGGCGGCGGCGCCCCGACGGCTAGTGCCTCACGGCGCTCCAGCGTCCGACGCAGCCGTCACTGCGCTTAAATCGGCCGGCTGCCTTGTTACCGGAAAAATGCCCGGTCCATGTTGCCGAGAAACCGCCGTTGTAGGACGTCCCTTGCGCCGATCCATTGGGGCTGACGATGCCGCTGGAGCCCGGCTGGGTGAGATGGCCGCTGCTGACCGTGAACGACGTATCCACGCGGACGTCACAATGCTCGTTCTCGCCGACGATGACTTCGATCCACTCGCCGTCGAACGGATTGGAGGCCGCGGCGTTGGCAAGCGTGCCGGCATATGAAACGGCCAAGAGGCCGGCCAGCAACATCACCACTTTCACCAAACATCTCCCTCTTTCGGACTGCTCAGGCTCCTGCAGAGGCTTACCGTACCGCCCCCTGTTTAGGCAAACGACGCCGCCCGATATTTAAGTTCCACCCTTTGCGCCTGACAGACGTTCCGCTATGAAACGCGCACCGATTGCCGGGTTGACCAAAGGATTTGCCAGTGTCGAAGACCAGTCCCGGCAATTGCTTCGAGGATTTCCGCATCGGCCAGGTGATCCGGCACGCCACGCCGCGGACGGTGACGACCGGCGATGTCGCCCTCTACAACGGCTTGTTCGGGCCACGCTTCGCGGTGCAATCGTCGGATGAATTTGCCAAGGCGATCGGCTACCCGCGTTCTCCCGTTGACGACCTGCTCGTATTCCACGTCGTCTTCGGCAAGACCGTTCCCGACGTCTCGCTCAATGCCGTCGCCAATCTGGGGTATGCGGGTTGTTATTTCCGCAGACCGGTGTTTCCCGGCGATACGCTGACGGCGCTCTCCGAAGTCATCGGGCTTAAGGAAAATTCCAGCCGCAAGACAGGCATCGTCTATGTGCGCACGACCGGATACCACCAGGACGGCGCGCCGGTGCTCGAATATGTCCGCTGGGTCATGGTGCGCAAACGCGACGAATCGGCGCCCGCGCCCGGCGATCACGTGCCGCGCTTGCCGACCGTTCTCGATCCCAAGGTTTTGGGTGAAGCCTGCCCGCCGATCGATGTGGGATCTTACGATTTCGCGCTGAGCGGCAGCCCCTATCGCTTCGGCGACTATGAAGTCGGCGAACGCATCGATCACGTGGACGGCGTGACCGTCGAAGAAGCCGAGCACATGATCGCAACCCGGCTTTACCAGAACACCGCGCGCATCCACTTCAACCAGTATATCGAGGGCAAGGGCCGCTTCGGCCGGCGGTTGATCTATGGGGGACACGTGATTTCGCTCGCCCGCACGCTGTCCTTCAACGGGCTCGCCAATGCCTTCCACGTCGCCGCCATCAACGGCGGCCGCCACGTTTCACCGCTCTTCGCCGGCAAGACCGTGTTCGCCTGGTCGGAGGTGCTGGCGAAGTCCGCACTGCCGGGACGAACGGATGTCGGCGCGCTGCGGCTGCGTACCATCGCGACTAGCGACCGTCCGTGCGAGGATTTTCCCTTCAAGTCCGGCGAGGATTACGACAAGGCGATCCTGCTCGACCTCGATTACTGGGTGCTGATGCCGCGCTGATCGCGATTTTGTAACATCTTTACAGCTACCTGGCCACGGTGGAACACGAGACGGTTACGGCAGCTCGATGGTGAGAATGCTGAAACGCTTTTTGCGGCGCCTGCTCGTTCTGGCGTTGGGCGCGTTGAGCGTCTGGCTGATTGTCTTTGTCGTCTTCAGATTCGCCGACCACCGACTGCCATGGGTTCTGGCGTTCGCCGTGACTTACGGCATCGCCGCTTACGTCATCTTGCCGCGCACCGTTGTCATCAGTCTGAAAATTCTCCAGCGCAAGCATGTTCCGCGCTACACCATTACCGGCGATGGACTGCCTGGCGATCCGGTTAATCTCGTGCTTGCAGGCACGCTGCAACAGCTCCGCACCGCGTTTGCGAGAGCCGGCTGGTCGGAGGCCGATCGGCTTAATCTCGCGAGTGCGTGGCGCATGGTTCGCGCCTTCGTGCTCAACTCGCCTTATCCGACGGCCCCGTTCAGCACGCTCTATCTTTTCGGTCGCGGCCAGGACATCGGCTTCCAGAAGGCCATCGATAACAGCCCGCGCAAGCGTCATCACATTCGATTTTGGGCGCTCAGCATCACACGTGCGCAGGCGACGTTGGGGACGGCCGATTTGTGGCTAAAAACGCACCGGCCGCCGGATCACGAGCACGTCTACTGGGTCGGAGCCGGGACCAAAGATACCGGCTTTTCGCTGACGCAACTCACTTTTCAGATCACCCACGCGACCGATTCCGATACGAATGCCGAACGTGACTACATCATCGACGAGCTCAGAAGAAATAAGGTCATCGGCGAGGTGAGTTCATATCGGGCCCGGCAACATCTGCCCGCCCAGCAGGTCAACCATTACGTCACCGACAGCGAAGTCGTCGCGGCGACACTTGTGGTTGAAGCCTAACGCCGGCTGATCCTGATGCCCGACTACTGATCGCTGCCGCGCAAATGCTCCACCAGCTGCCGCGCATAGAGCGGCAATTCCTTCATGTTGCGGACGCAGATCGTCAGCTCGCGCACCGCCCAGGCATCAGTGAGCGGAACGATCGCGATCGCCATGGTCTTGGCGACGCGCTGCGCGGTGGTCTGCGGCACGATGCCGATGCCGACCTTGCATTCCACAAGCCGGCACACGGCGTCGAAGCTGCGTAATTGCACGCGCAAGCGCAACGGCCGGCCGATGCGCACCGCCTTGCTGGCGAGAAACCGCTGGAGCGCGCTGGCGCGATCGAGACCGACGAAATCGTGGTCGAGAACATCTTCAAACGCGATCTTCGCCCGCTTCGCCAAGGCATGCCCGCGCGCGACCACGAGCACGAAGCGGTCGCGGCGGAACGGATAGGTTTCAAGCGCGCGCGCATCGACCGTGCCGGCGACGATGCCGAGGTCAGCGACGCCCTCGGCGATCAGCCCGACGATTTCGTCGCTCAGGCGTTCTTCCAGATCGACGCTGACGCTCGGATGCGCGGCAAGGAATGAGCTGAGCGCCTCGGGCAGGAACTCGGTCAGCGCGTTGGTGTTCGACAACACGCGAATTTGCCCGGCGAGGCCGCCGCCGTAGGCGCCGAGATCCTCGTGCAAGCGCTCGGCTTGGCGCAGGATGGCGCGCGCGTGCTGCAGCAGGGTGCGGCCGGCTTGCGTCGGAACGACCCCCGCCCGACCGCGGGTCAGCAGCGCGACGCCGAGCGTTTCCTCCATGTTGCTGATGCGGGTCGAAGCGGCGGCAAGCGCCAGGTTGGCGCGGGCGGCGCCGTGAGTGATGCTGCCCGCCTCCACCACATGACGGAACAGGCTGAGGTCGGCGAGGTCGAAGCGCACGGAAACCCTGCCTTCGTAATTGACGAAGCTAACATTTGAATAATGCCAATTGGGCATAGGCTGTTCAATGCTAATCTTTCGTCTAATACGAAGCATGAACCATCTACCGGCAATCGTCAGCCGCTATCGCATTGCAGCATACGGCCGGATTGGCTAGGAACGTTGCTCAAGCTTGGCGTCAGCTCCTGTTGGCGTCGATCGAATTCGGAATGCATCCCATGGCCGAAACCAAGGCCCCCGCCGCACGGCCGCTGTCGCCGCACCTGCAAATCTACCGGCCGATGCTGACGATGATGATGTCGATCGCCCATCGCATCACCGGATTCGGCCTCTATTTCGGCACGCTTCTCCTCGCCTGGTGGTTCCTCGCCGCTGCTTCCGGACCCAATGGTTACGCCAAGTTCGAATGGTTTGCCGGGTCGATCATCGGCCGCTTGATCCTGTTCGGCTACACTTGGGCGCTGATCCATCACATGCTCGGCGGCATCCGCCACCTGATCTGGGATACCGGCCGCGGCTTCAGCCCGGGCGAGCGCGAATGGCTCGCCGCCGCCAATCTGATCGGCTCGATCGCGATCACCGTCCTGCTGTGGATCGTCGGCCTGTTGGCGATGGGAGGGCCGCGATGAGCCAGACCCCCCTCAAGCATATGCGCACGCCGCTCGCGCGCGTGCTCGGCCGCGGCGCGGCGCGCTCCGGCACCGATCATTTCTGGCGCCAGCGCCTCACCGCCGTCGCCAATATTCCGCTGACCATCGCTGCGATCGTCATCATCGTCATGTTGCTCGGCCGCAACCAGGCCGCCGCGGCACAGATTCTCGGCACGCCGCTGGTCGCCATCATCATGCTGTTGTTCATCGCCTCGATCACCACCCATATGCGGATCGGCATGCAGGTGATCATCGAGGATTACGTGCATGACGAAGTCGCCAAGCTGATCCTGATCATGGCCAATACGTTCTTCTGCATCGCCGTGGCCCTGGCCTCGGCCTACGGCATCTTCAAGCTGTCGTTCGGAGTGTGAGCATGGCGACGAACGGAGGCAACGGACAGGGCGCCCCGGCCACCAACGGTCGCGCTTATCCGATCGAGGATCACGCTTACGATGTCGTCATTATCGGCGCCGGCGGCGCGGGCTTGCGCGCCGTGGTCGGCTGCAGCGAAGCCGGATTGCGAACCGCCTGCATCACCAAGGACTTCCCGACCCGATCGCACACGGTGGCGGCGCAGGGCGGCATCGCGGCCGCTCTCGGCAATATGGGCGAAGACGACTGGCGCTGGCACATGTACGATACCGTCAAGGGTTCGGACTGGCTCGGCGACCAGGACGCCATCGAATATCTGTGCCGCAACGCGCCGGAGGCGGTTTACGAGCTCGAGCATTGGGGCCTGCCGTTCTCCCGCCGGGAAGACGGCAAGATCTATCAGCGGCCGTTCGGCGGCATGACCACCCATTACGGCAAGGGCACCGCACAACGCACCTGCGCCGCCGCCGACCGCACCGGCCACGCCATGCTGCATACGATGTACGGCCAGGCGCTGCGCCACGCGGCCGAGTTCTTCATCGAGTATTTCGCCATCGATCTGATCATGGACGACGACGGCCGCTGCCGCGGCGTCATCGCGCTCAACCTCGACGACGGCTCGATCCATCGCTTTTCCGCGCAAATGACGGTGATCGCGACCGGCGGCTACGGGCGCGCCTATGCCTCGTGCACCGGCGCGCATACCCAGACCGGCGACGGCAACGCCATGGTGCTGCGCGCCGGCCTGCCGCTGCAGGACATGGAATTCGTGCAGTTTCATCCGACCGGCGTGTACGGCGCCGGCGTGCTGATCACCGAGGGCGCCCGCGGCGAAGGCGCCTATCTGGTCAATTCCGAGGGCGAGCGCTTCATGGAGCGCTATGCGCCGTCGGCCAAGGACTTGGCCTCCCGCGACGTCGTTTCCCGCGCCATGACCATCGAAATTCGCGAAGGCCGCGGCGTCGGGCCAAAGAAGGACCACATCTTCCTGCATCTCGACCATCTCGACCCGCAGGTCATCGCCGAGCGGCTGCCGGGGATCACCGAGTCGGCGCGCATCTTCGCCGGAGTCGATCTCACCCATGAGCCGGTGCCGATCGTGCCGACCGCGCATTACAACATGGGGGGTATCGCCACGAATTATCACGGCGAGGCGCTGATCAAGAAAGACGGCAACCCCGATTACGTGGTGCCCGGCATGATGGCGCTCGGCGAAGCCGCTTGCGTCTCCGTCCACGGCGCCAACCGGCTGGGATCGAATTCGCTGATCGATCTCGTGGTCTTCGGCCGCGCGGCGGCGCTGCGCTGCGCCGAAATGCTGATGCCCAACGACAAGCATCCCGAGCTGCCGAAGGACTCCGCCGAGCGCGCGCTGTCGCGGCTCGATAAGTTCCGCAACGCCTCGGGCGGCACGCCGACGGCGCAGCTGCGCGGCAGGATGCAACACGTGATGCAAAGCAATTGCGCCGTGTTCCGCACCAGCGAGGTGCTCCAGGAAGGCTCCAAGCTCATCCACGAAGTGTTCAACGGTGTCGGCGACCTGCACGTCAGCGACCGCTCGCTGATCTGGAATTCGGACCTGATCGAGACGCTCGAATTCGTCAACCTGATCGAGCAGGCCGTCGTCACCGTGGATTCGGCGCTCAATCGCACGGAAAGCCGCGGCGCCCACGCGCGCGAGGACTTTCCCGATCGCGACGACAAGAATTGGATGAAACACACGCAGGCGTGGCTCGACATCCGAACCGGCAAGGTGACGATCGACTACCGGCCGGTGCACACCTACACGCTCACCAACGACGTGGCCTATGTCGAGCCGAAAAAACGCGTCTACTAAACGGATGCATTGAGGTTTTCATGGTCCAGTTCACGCTGCCCAAAAATTCCAAGATCGGCGAAGGCAAGACCTGGCCGCATCCGGCGAAAGCCAAGTCCGAGCGCGAATTCCGCGTCTATCGCTGGAGCCCCGACGATGGCGGCAATCCGCGCATCGACACCTATTACGTCAATACCGGCGATTGCGGACCGATGGTTCTCGACGCGCTGATCTGGATCAAGACCAATATCGACGCGACGCTGACCTTCCGCCGCTCCTGCCGCGAGGGCATCTGCGGCTCCTGCTCGATGAATATCGACGGCACCAATACGCTCGCCTGCACCAAGGCGATGAGCGAGGTGAGCGGGCCGGTGCGCATCTATCCGCTGCCGCACATGCCGGTGGTCAAGGACCTCGTGCCCGACCTCACCAACTTTTACGCCCAGTACGCCTCGATCAAGCCGTGGCTGCAAACGGTCTCGCCGACGCCGCAGAAGGAGTGGAAGCAGAGCCACGACGACCGGCAGAAACTCGACGGTCTCTACGAATGCATCCTCTGCGCCTGCTGCTCGACCGCCTGCCCGAGCTATTGGTGGAACTCGGAACGCTTTCTGGGGCCGGCAGCGCTGCTGCAGGCGCAGCGCTGGATTTCCGACTCGCGCGACGAGGCCACCGGCGAACGGCTCGACGATCTGGAAGACCCGTTCCGGCTCTATCGCTGCCACACCATCATGAACTGCGCCAAGGCTTGCCCGAAGCACCTCAACCCGGCGAAGGCCATCGCCGAGATCAAGCGCGCGCTGGTCGAGCGGCAGGTGTAGCGCCGGCATCATCACCGGGCCGGCGCGAAGCGCCGTGACCCGGTGATCCATCTTTGGCGGCTGCAAGGTGGATGGCCGGGTCAAGCCCGGCCATGACGAAAATGTTGGGGCGGCTTACCTACAATTTCAGCTTCCGCTTCCGCTGCCCGAGCGTGCGTAGCCGTAGCGCGTTCAGCCGGATAAAGCCTTCGGCGTCGCGCTGGTCGTAGGCGACCTTGCCGTCTTCGAAGGTCACCAGATCCTGGTCGTAGAGCGAATATTTGCTCTCGCGCCCCACCACGACGGCATTGCCCTTGTAGAGCTTGAGCCGCACCCGGCCGGTGACGAATTCCTGGCTCTTGTCGATCGCCGCTTGCATCATTTCGCGCTCAGGCGAGAACCAGAAGCCGTAGTAGATCAGCTCGGCATATTTCGGCATCAGTTCGTCCTTCAGATGCGCAGCGCCGCGATCGAGCGTGATCGATTCGATGCCGCGATGGGACGCAAGCAGGATGGTGCCGCCCGGCGTCTCATACATGCCGCGCGATTTCATGCCGACGAAACGGTTCTCAACCAGATCGACGCGGCCGATACCGTGGCGCCTGCCCAGCGCGTTGAGCGCGGCGAGGAGCGCGGCGGGCGACATTTTTTTGCCGCCGATGGCAACCGGATCGCCACGCTCGAAATCGATGGTGACGTGTTCGGGCTTGTCGGGCGCCGCCGCGGGATCGTCAGTGCGGGAATAAACATAGTCCGGCACTTCTTCGCCGGGATTTTCCAGCACCTTGCCCTCGGAGGAGGTGTGCAGGAGGTTGGCGTCGGTCGAAAACGGCGCCTCGCCCCGTTTGTCCTTGGCGACGGGAATCTGATTTTTTTCGGCAAAGGCGAGCAAAGCCTCGCGCGATTTGAACTGCCATTCGCGCCAGGGCGCGATGACTTTCACGTCGGGCTTGAGCGCATAATAGGCGAGCTCGAAGCGCACCTGGTCGTTGCCCTTTCCGGTCGCGCCATGGGCGACGGCGTCGGCGCCGACTTTCTCCGCGATCTCGATCTGCTTCTTGGCGATCAGCGGCCGCGCGATCGCGGTGCCGAGCAGATACTGGCCCTCATAGAGCGCGTTGGCGCGAAACATCGGGAAGACGTAGTCGCGCACGAATTCTTCGCGCAAATCCTCGATGAAAATATTTTGCGGCTTGATGCCGAGCATCAGCGCCTTCTTCCGCGCCAGTTCGAGCTCCTCGCCCTGCCCGAGATCGGCGGTGAAAGTGACGACTTCACAGCCATAAGTGGTCTGCAGCCACTTCAGGATGATCGACGTGTCGAGACCCCCGGAATAGGCCAGCACGACTTTCTTCACGTCACCCTTTGACATTGCAGCTCTTCGATATTGGAAAAAACCACGTGCCGGGCAAACCCCCGAAAACCGCGCGGACTATAGGCGCACGCGGGTCCGACGCAAGCGCGGCTTCACAGGCTTTTGCGCCCGGTCAATCGCCGCAGGAGCGCCGCAAGCATCTCGCCCGACCGTTGGAGCGGCCGCTCGATGGTCTCATCCGATAGCCGCGTCAACCGCCAGCGATAGATCAGGCCGTGGAAAATCCAGATCAGCAGGAACATGAATATGCCGGCAAACACCACATCGGTGAAGAAATGCGCGCCGCCGGCCATGCGCAAGGCGCCCATCCCCGCGCCGAACAAGAGGGCGCCGCCATAGGCGAGCGGCCGCCATTGCGGCGGTACGAGCGCCGCCGGGGCGAGCGTCCAGAACGCGCCCGAGGGCTCGCCGGCAATGAACGAGCAATTCTCCTGGCACGGACCGCGCGGATCCCACCACGGTGTGAAGGCGCGCGTGCCGCCGAGCTGCATAATGTCCTCCGGCCGCATCCGCGCCCAATGATCCTTTAAAATCTTGTTGGCGAGGAGACCCGGCCCGAGCGCCAAGGTGATGATCAGGAACACCACGGCGCGGCCGGGAATCAGCATGCGCCGCCGCGGCATGACGAGTTTGCCGAGGATGGCTAAAAAGGCCGGCGCCGCAAGGAGGGTGATGAGCAGGCTTCCCGCGTCGCGCGCATGGTCCATCCAGATCGTGCCCCAGGCCCGGAATCTGTGGGTCGCCGGATCGTAGAACAAGGCGGCGATGTTGAGATCCCATTGCGGATAAAGCGCGAAAACGCCGCCGACCACCACGGCAATAGCGAGCGCGACGGCAAGCCCGGTCCGGTTCATCAGCTTACCTTGCGCTCACTTCCACGCGCCGGCCCGGCGGCCGGCAAACAGCCAATAAACGAGGCCGCCGGCGATACCGGCGGCGGCTAGCACCTCGCGCTCACGCGCCAGGAAGCTATCGGGCTCACCGATGTAACCGGCGAAGCCCATGCCGTAGCACAGCGCGAGCGCCAGCACACCGCCAAGCGCCCCATAGAGGATGACAGATCGCCAGGCGAAGCCCTCGGCCAGCGCAACAATCAACAGTGTCGGCAACATGGCAACCGCTCCGATGATCGCCGCGCCGACCGCGACGACGACCCACACCGCCGCCGATTGCAGGCCGAGCGACGCCAGATCGTCCCAATGCGGGGTCAGCGTGCCGATGGTGAGCACCAGCGAAGCGGTAATGCAGGCCAGAATGTAGGCAAGAAAAATCGCCATCAGACGGAGGATGACGCTCATGAAGCGCGTCAATCGGTCATCGCCATGGCACGCAGCGCCAACCGCTCACGCGCGGAAATCTTTTCGCTCGCGCTCTTGAGCTGGCCGCAGGCGGCGAGGATGTCGCGGCCGCGCGGGGTGCGCACCGGCGAGGCGTAGCCGGCGTCGAAGACGATCTCGGAGAATTTCTCGATCTGCTCCCAGTCCGAGCATTCATATTTGCTGCCCGGCCAGGGATTGAACGGGATGAGATTGATCTTGGCGGGAATGCCCTTGACCAGGCGCACCAGCGCGCGCGCTTCTGTAAGCGAATCATTGATGCCTTTGAGCATGACGTATTCGAAGGTGATGCGCCGCGCATTGGAGAGCCCGGGATAATGCCGGCAGGCGTCGAGCAAATCGCGCAGCGGATATTTGCGGTTGAGCGGCACCAGGTGGTTGCGCAATTCGTCGGTGACGGCGTGCAGCGAAACCGCCAGCATGACGCCGATCTCATCGCCGGCGCGCGCGATATTCGGCACCACGCCCGAAGTCGATAACGTGATCCGCCGCTTGGAAATGCTCAGACCCTCGCCGTCGGCCACGACATTGAGGCCGTCGCGCACCGCCTCGAAATTGTAGAGCGGCTCGCCCATCCCCATCATCACCACGTTGGAGACGAGGCGCTTCTCCGGCTCGGTGCCGGTCGGCGCCGTACGCCAGTCCTCCAGCCGGTCGCGCGCCAGCACGACCTGACCGACGATCTCGCCGGCCGTGAGATTGCGCACAAGGCGCTGCGTGCCGGTATGGCAAAAGGTGCAATTGAGCGTGCAACCGACCTGGCTGGAAATGCAGAGCGTGCCGCGATCGGTTTCCGGAATATACACGCACTCCACCTCATGCGGCCGGTCGGCGAGTTCGCCCGGCAGGCGGATCAGCCACTTGCGCGTGCCGTCGACGGAGATTTGCTCGGCGGCGATTTCCGGGCGCGCCAGCGTGAAGCGTTCGGCCAATGCGGTGCGAAGCTCCTTCGACAAGGTGGTCATGGCATCGAAGTCCTGCGCGCCACGGACATACAGCCAGTGCCAGATCTGCTGGACGCGCATCCGCCGCTGCCGTTCCGGCACGCCGGCGGTGCCCAAAGCCTCGGCGAGAGCGGCGCGCGAGAGACCGACAAGCGAAGGCTTCGCCGGCGCGACGTAGCGCTCGAGCGGCCGCTTTTCGATGGCCGAGGCCGCCGCAACGGCGTCCGGCTGGGTAACGGAAAGCGAAGCAGTCATGGTCGACCCGAATGAGAAAAGGGTTCAGGCATAGATGGGGCGGCCTTGGCCCTCCCGATAGGCGCAAACCACCGCGCCCGCGGCAGTGATCCCTTTATTTGCAGTCCTGGGCAGCGCGATCGAGGGCTTGGCCGAAGCCTTTGAGGGAGAAGACGTCGCTCGTGCGCGTACCTTTCGCCGACGTACCCTTCACCACCGCGCTCTGCGCCGCGCGCATGACCTCGAGCAGATGGGCCTCTTCAGCCGCGTTCTTGATCCAGGCGCCGTCCTGCTGGGTGTAGAGCGCAAACGTGTTCGAGCCGACCGCCACGGTCGCGTCCGAACTCGGCTTGAACGGATAGCCGATGATGATCGACATCTCGTTGCTCACCTTGTCCGCCGGCCGCGAGGAAATGAACATGTAGGACGGATTGCGAGGCCGGTTGGGCGGGATGGTCTCCGAGGTGGACGGCTTGGCGATGGCAAAGCAGATTTTCTTGCCGCCGGGAGAGGCGGTGTACGCCCCCCAGTCGCCGAATTGGCCAAGGAGCGTCGGCTTGACCCCGCCGGCCACGGCCGCAGCCGGCTCGGCGCTCGCAGCCGCATGATTGTGCTTGGGAGGTTTTTTAGCGGCGGGCGCGGGAGCCGCTGGAGCCAGAACTGCGGGCGGCGCAGAATCGGGCGGCTGCTGGGCCAATGCGGGGACCGCGAAAGCGCCCGCAACAACGAGCGCAGTGACAAGCCTCCCGCGTCGATTGTTATGCATCGGCCCTCGCCCGGTTACGGCGTCAGCTTAAATCCAAACCCTTCAAGTTTAACCCATTTCCGGCGGGGAGGGAACGGATTCGCATGGCGTGGGCGGCCCTGGGAGCCGGTCAATCGCAAGCACCCGACGGCAAAACGTGACGGCCAGCACATCCGGCTACCGCTGAAGGCCGGATACTGCCGACAGTCGCCGGCACGCGGGCCTGTCTTGCATCGGTCCTGCATCCGATCTTGCATCCGGGCGATGCACCCGCCGCGCGGCGTTACGACGGAAGCGTGCCGTGCATCTGACGTCCTGGATCGACGATCCCTGCAATCCCCGAAACGGCTTACGGGCGAGGACGGATGAACTCGACGATCTCCTGATCGCGGTGGGCGCGCGCCGCGACGGCAAGGCGTTCTTGGTCCTGTTCGATCATTTTCGGCCGCGCGTGCGGGCGCAACTGGTTCGCCTCGGCGTCAGTCACGTCGCGGTGGAGGATTTGGCCCAGGACGTGATGGAAACAATCTGGCGCAAGGCGCACCTCTACGATCCGCGCAAATCCGCGGCCAGCACCTGGGTGCAACAGATCGCCCGCAACCGTCGGATCGACGTCAAGCGGCGCAGCCGCGAATTCGTTGTTGCCGCCGAGGATTTTCACGCCATTGCCGACCCCGCCGAAAGCAGCGACGATTGCGTGGACGCCGCCCAACGCGAACGCCGCATGCGCGTCGCGCTCGACGCCTTGCCGCGCGAACAATTCACGCTCGTGCGGCTCGCTTTCTTCGAAGGACTGTCCCACAGCACCATTGCGCGAAGACTCGACCTGCCACTCGGCACGGTGAAATCGCGGCTGCGGCTCGCGTTCGCCTGTTTGCGCCGCTTGCTGCTTGAGGCCGGCGTGACCACAACGTAGGTTTGTCGTTCTGAGGCGCGCGCTTAAGCCCGCCGGCCCGGAATGACGAGAATCCCATGAAAGCAGTCCTCTGCACCCATTTTGGCGGGCCCGACGACCTCGTGCTCGGTGACGTCGACCCGCCCGTCGCCGGACCCGGCGAGGCGGTGGTGCGGGTCAAAGCCGCCGCGCTCAACTTCTTCGATACGCTGATCATCGCCGGCAAATACCAGCACAGACCGCCGTTTCCGTTCTCGCCCGCGTCGGAATTCGCCGGCGTCGTCGAGAGCGTCGGCGAAGGCGTGCGCGATGTGGCTCCGGGCGATCGCGTGATGGGTTCGACCGGCTGGGGCGCGGCATGCGAATACCTTGCCGCTCCCACCAAGCAACTCGTGAAGATTTCCGACAAGCTCGATTTCGAGCGTGCCGCCGGCCTCACCGTGACCTATTCGACCACCCTCTATGGGCTTCGCGAGCGCGGCGGGCTCAAACCCGGCGAAACGCTCGTGGTGCTTGGCGCCTCCGGCGGCACCGGGCTCGCCGCAATCGAGATCGGCAAGATCATGGGCGCGCGCGTCATCGCCTGCGCCTCGTCCGCCGAAAAGCTCGAATTCGCCCGTGCGCACGGGGCCGACGAAACGGTGAATTACGCCAGCGAAGACCTGCGCGACGCACTCAAGCAGCTCGGCGGCGCCCACGGCGTCGACGTGGTCTACGATCCGGTCGGCGGCGCCTATGCGGAGCCCGCCATGCGATCGCTCGGCTGGGAGGGGCGCTATCTGGTGATCGGCTTTGCCGCCGGCGAGATTCCGAAGCTCCCGCTCAACCTGGTGCTGCTCAAAAGCTGCGATATTCGCGGCGTGCTTTGGGGCGCCTGGACTTTGCGCGAGCCTGAGCGGCAGCGGGCATTGATGGCCGACATCGCCCGCTGGTGTGCCGAGGGCAAGCTCAGCGCGCACGTGCACGCGATCTATCCGCTGGCCGAGGCCCCCGCTGCGCTGAAGGCCATCGCCGAGCGCAAGGTCATGGGCAAGATCGTGCTGCGGCCCTGATCATGCTTTTTCGTACCCTGCGCAGCGGGGGCAGAACGAATTATCCGCCCCGCATGTGCGAGAGCGTGCGCTGCGCCGCCTCGCGATGGTCAGGCGTGATGTGGGAGGCGACGAGCTTGAGGGCGGCGGCAAGCACCGCGGCATCGTCGGTGTAGCCGATCACCGGCAGGACATCGGGGATGACGTCCGCCGGCAGCACGAAATAGGCAAGCGCGCCGACCAGCGCAGCCTTGACATGCAGCGGGGTCCGCCGGTCGAAAGCGCAATAATGCGCGGCGATCAAATCCTCGGCGAAGGGCAGTTTCGCCGCCAGCCGCCGCAGCTTGCGCCAGAAGCGCCGTTGCAGATCCTGCTCGTTCGCGGCGATGCGCCGGACCAGGCTTTCGACATCCGACCAAGAAGCGGCTGTTTGACCAAATTGCATGCGTCGCTCTCCAGGAATCAGGCCGTCGCCGAAAGTGGTTCCCAAAGGCGGCAGCCGCAAGGCAAGACCAAGCGCTTGCGCAGGGGTCGATTTTCAGCCGGCGAATTTATCCATCGCCTCGGCGAGCTTGATGTCGAGCTCGGTCAACCCGCCGGCATCGTGCGTCGACAACGTTACCTCGACGGTCTTGTAGATGTTAGACCATTCCGGATGATGGTCGAGTTTCTCCGCCGTCAAAGCGACGCGAGTCATGAAGCCGAAGGCCTCGTTGAAGTCCGCGAACACGAATTTCTTGCTGATCGCGTCGCGGCCCTTGACCTCGCTCCAGCCCTTGAGCCGGGCGAGCGCGCGACTGCGAGCCTCGCCGGAAAGCTTCTGGGCCATATTTCGAACTCCCTGTTGGCGGTGCCGGCCTCGCAAATATGCGGCAAGATTACTAGCTAGCAAGCCATACGGTAAGACGCGAGCTTCCAGGAGGCTTCCATGGGCTGGTCTTTGAACATCGGATCGGTCGCCGGCACCGCCGTGCGCATCCATGTGACCTTCCTCCTGCTGCTCGCCTGGATTTTCGGCGTGCAATACCTTTCCGGGGGGCCGCAGGTGGCCTGGAGCAGCCTCTTGTTCATCGTGCTCCTGTTCCTGTGCGTGCTGCTGCACGAATTCGGCCATATCTTCACCGCGCGCGCTTTCGGCATCCGGACCCCCGACGTGATCCTGCTGCCGATCGGCGGCGTTTCGCGGCTCGAACGCATACCGGAACAGCCGAGCCAGGAATTCCTCATCGCCATCGCCGGGCCCTTGGTCAACGTGGTCATCGGGCTCGCGCTGGTATTCATCGGCGGCGCGAATCTTTCGGCCGACCGCCTTGCCGTGATCGGCAATGCCGACGTGAGCATGATCGACCGGCTCGCGCTGGTTAATCTGTTCCTCGCGCTGTTCAATCTGATCCCCGCGTTTCCGATGGACGGCGGGCGCGTGCTGCGCGCGCTGCTCGCCACCCGGCTCGGCTACGTCCACGCCACCGAAGTTGCCGCCATGATCGGGCAGTGGGTCGCATTCGCGCTCGGCTTCTTCGGCCTGTTCGGCAATCCGCTTTTGATCTTCATCGCCATCTTCGTCCACCTCGCCGCGTCCGCGGAAGCGCATCTCGTGGCGACCCGCGCCATGTCGCACGGCGTGCCGGTGACCGCCGCGATGGTGACGCAGTACGCGACGTTGACGCCCGACGAGCATATCGACGCCGCGATCGAGACTCTCTTGCACACCAGTCAGAGCGAATTTCCGGTGGTGGACGGCAGCGGCCGGCCGCTCGGCATATTGGGCCGCAACGACATCGTCCGCGCGCTCAAGCAGCGCGGTCCGGACGCACGTGTAGCCGACGCCATGACCGCCCACATCCCCACGATGAGCAAAGATCGCTGCCTCGACGAAGCCTTCCGGCTGCTCCAGGAAAAGTCCGTGCCGGCCGTGGCGGTCGTCGATGCATCGGAGCGTTTGGTCGGTCTGGTAACGTCGGAAACCATCGGCGAAATGCTCATGCTGCACCAGGCGCTGCCGACCGGCGTGCGGTTTGGGCCATGGGGATCGGCCGGCCGCAGCGCGGCTTAGCAGGCAAGGCTGGCAAGCCGGATGTTGCGGAAGGACTTATCGTGACGGACAAAATTTTGCCTCTCGCCGCGATTAACCAAGGCGATTGTTGGACGGCAAATCCGCGACACCGTTGCGGCAAAACTCCCGGGCCGTGGTAAGATTAACCATGCCTCCGCAAGTACCACGACAACCGTCGATGACCATGAAGCTGTGGCTTGCCTGGAATTTCGGCCGCGGCAAAAAGACGGATGCGGCGGCGGCCCACACATCGGCCCGACCCATGAGCATGGAGTCGCTCGAACACATCGTCCGCAGCCGGGTCAGAATGTTTCTCCGTCACACCTGGCTCGTGACCGTTCTGGGCAGCATCGTCCTTGGCGGCGGCGTGTGGGCGGCATTCTATTTGATGACCGCGCCGACCGTCATGCGGATCGCCGCCGGTCCTTCCGGCAGTGCCAATGTCGAGCTTGTTCACGTCCTGACGCAAAAGCTCGCCGACGACCGCGACAAAGTCCGGCTGCAGCTTGTTGGCACCGGCGGTCCGAAGGAAAGCGCGCAGGCGCTGCGCGACGCCAAGGCCGATCTGGCGATTTTGCCCAGCACGGTCGGCAACGCGGCGGATTGGCCGGTCATCGCCGTCATGCGGCAGAATGTGATGGCGCTGATCGTGCCGGCGCCAGCGGCAACCTCTGCAAAGAAAGAGGCAAGCGCTCCGGAGAAAAAGGAAGCAAGCGTCCCCGAAAAGAAGGAAAAACCCGGCAAGGAAGCCAAAGCCGCCAAGGGCGCAGCCGCCGCCAAAACGGTAAAGCACGGCAAAAGCGCCCATAGCACCAAGACCGCCAAGAATACCAAGAGCGACAAGACGGCAAAGGCCACCAAAAGCGAGGATGCGGACGCCGACGACGGCAGCAGCGACGACACCGATAATGCGGATGCCGGCGCCATGAATAAGCTGGACAAAGTCACGAAACTCGTCGGCCACCGTGTTGGCATCGTGACCGGAAGCGTCGCGACGAGGGATTTACTCAACATCGTCCTCAATCATTACGGCGTCGCCGCCGACCAGGTGCAGGTTTCGTTGATCGATCCGAAGAACCTGGCGGAGGCCGTCAGGAATGATCAGATCGATGCGATTTTCGTCGCCGGCTCGGCCACCGGGCAAGCCATCAGCGACGCCGTTGCGGCGGCTTCGCGAAACGGCCAAGCGCCGAGCTTCATCCCCATCGATCAGGCGGAAGGCATCGCCAAGCGTATCCCCGCTTTCGATTCCGCCGATATCGACGCCGGGACTTTCGGCGGCAATCCGCCGATGCCCGACGACACGCTGACGACCCTGAGCTTTCCCGAATATCTCGTCGCGCGAAAATCGTTCAGCCATGAGGCTGTCGGCACGCTGGCGAAGCTGATCTATTCCTCGCGACTGGCGCTGGCGGCTGGCATGCCCGGCGAGATCAAGATCGAAGCGCCGTCGACCGACAAGGATGCGGCCGCGCTGGTGCATTCCGGAGCACTTGCTTATCTGAACGACGATCAAAAATCGTTTTTTGATAAATACGGCGACGACATCTTCTATGGCCTGCTGATTTTCCCGATCTTCGGATCGGCGATCGCCGGCGTGGCCAGCTATTTCCACAACAACGGCCGCACGCGGCGGCTGCGGCTGTTGCAGCGTCTACTGGATCTGGTGCGCAAGGCGCATACCGCGCCGTCGCTGGAGGTGCTCGATCAGATGCAGATCGATGTCGACCACTTGGTGATCGCCATCATCCATCAAACCGAGCATGAAGAATACGATCAGGCGGTGCAGATGTCGTTCTCGCTCGCGCTCGACCAGGTTCGCTTCGCCATCGCCGCGCGGCGCGCGATTCTCGTCGAGAACGGCGCCGGAAGTAAAGCCGGCACCAAGGCCGCAGCCGCGTAGATTTCAGCGCGACTTCCGCATCTTGGTGAAGGTGGCCTCCGGCGGCTTCGCCATGCTCATGGCGCGGCGCGATTGCGCCGAATAGAACGAGGCGTTTTGCTCGCCCCGCAACGCTTCGCGCGAGAACGTGATCATGTGGTGGCCGACCACGCCCATGCTGAAAGCGGCGTCGATCTGGCCGCGGCGCAGCGCCGGCAACACCGCCTTCCAGAACCAGCGGCGATAATCGGCGAAGACACCGATCCGCCACGCGATGTTGAAGGCGAGCACGAGCGCAAGGCTGAGATTGTTCCAGGTAAGCTTGCCGTGTACCGGACCGACCAACCGGTTGACGTAGGTGGCCTCGACCTGGTGCAGGAAGCGCTGGAATAGCCGTTCCGGCGCGTAAGCATGCGCGATCGCGCGCCGCCAGGTCGCCACTACCTCATCATAAGGGCGCAGGAACACAACGTTGCTTTCGAGGCCGGTGTCGTCGGCGACCACGCGGCCGTCGCGTTTGAGCCGATCCCACAACGGCGTCTTCGGCAGCGCCTGTAACAAATTGATGGTGAGGATCGGCACATTGGAAGCATCGATGAATGCTTTCAACCGCGCCTCGGTGTCCGCGCTGTCGGTATCGAGCCCAAGAATGATTCCGGACGTCACCTCCAGCCCGTAGCTGTTGAGCGTGTTAATCGCCTCCAGCATCGGCAGCGTGGCGTTCTGTTCCTTGCGCATGTGCTTGAGCGCATCGACTTCCGGCGTTTCGATGCCGACGAACACGGTCTGGAATTCCGCCGCCCGCATGAGCGAAAGGACTTCGGTTTGCTTGGCAAGATTGAGCGTCGCCTCGCAGCCGAATCTTAACGGGTGCCCGCGCTTCTTCTGCCACTCGATCAGATGCGGCAGCATTTCGCGGGTCGCCTTCTTGTTGCCGATGAAGTTGTCGTCGACGAAATAGATGAAGGTCGGATAACTGCCCTGCGCCATCATGGCGTCAAGCTCGGCGGTTAACTGCTCGGGCGTCTTCAGCCGCGGCTGCCGGCCGTAAAGCGCCGGAATGTCGCAGAACTCGCAACGGTATGGACAGCCGCTGGAGAACTGGATCGAGCCGAGCAGATAGCGATCGAGCCTGATGAGATGGTAGGCCGGCACCGGGAAATCGGAGAGCGGCAGCCGCTCACCGGTTTCAAATCGCACTTGCTGGGCCGGCGCCGCGCAGCTCTCGTCGAGACGGGCAATGAGCCCATCCGTACTGTCGCCAAGCTCGCCAACGTGGAGGTAGTCGAAGTCCGGATACATTTCCGGCGCGCTGGATACCGAGGGGCCGCCGAGCGCAGTGACCTTGCCGGCGGCCTTGGCGCGGCGGGCGATGTCGTGAATCTGCGGCGCCTGGATGTGCATGCCGCTCACCAGGACAACGTCCGCCCAGGCGAAATCGGCGTCGCTTGCCGGCCGGATGTTCTCATCGACAAAGCGTACCGGCCAATGCGCCGGCATATAGGCTGCAATCAGCAGTAGGCCCTGCGGCGGCATGAAAGCCCGTACCCGACCGAACAAATGATAAGCGTGCGAGAACGTCCCGAAGGAGGGCGCATAGGCCGGGAATACGCAGAGAATCCGGCGCGTGCTGGAGGTGGAAAGCGCAAAACGCAAAGAAACCCCGCTCCGATTTGCCCGCCGCGTCCGCGTCCCCCGGAACTCAGCAGCGGCTGTTAGCTTTACCCTACCACATTCATTCAACGACGACCCGCATTGCGAAGCACCCGCGGCTGACTATATACGACATCGCGGGCCCCTCGGGGCCCGTAACGATTTAACACCGCCCCCATGAAGCTGCGCAACATTGCCATCATTGCCCATGTCGACCACGGCAAGACTACGCTGGTCGATCGGCTGTTGCAGCAAGCGGGGTCCTTCCGCGAGAATCAGCGCGTTGCCGAGCGGGCGCTCGACTCCAGCGACCTCGAACGCGAGCGGGGAATCACCATCCTGTCGAAGGTCACGTCGATCCTGTGGCAGGACACCCGCATCAATATCGTCGATACGCCGGGCCACGCCGATTTCGGCGGCGAGGTCGAACGCATCCTCGGCATGGTGGACGGCGCGCTGGTGCTGGTCGATGCCGCCGAGGGCCCGCTGCCGCAGACCAAGTTCGTCGTCATCAAGGCGCTCAAGGTCGGGCTCAAGCCGATCGTCATCATCAACAAGGTCGATCGGCCGGACGCCCGGCCGAGGGAAGTCGCCAACGAAGTCTTCGACTTGTTCGCCGCGCTCGATGCGACCGAGGCGCAGCTCGATTTCCCGCTGCTCTACGGTTCGGCCAAGCAGGGCTGGATGGCTTCCGACCCTGCGGGACCCAAGGACAAGGGCATGGCGCCGCTGT
>JARLIY010000042.1 GCA_031291475.1 Xanthobacteraceae bacterium | reverse complement strand
GACCATGGGCGTCGACACGCTGGAGCTCGACATCGGCGTGACCCGGGACGGGGCGATCGTGGTCTCCCATGAGCGCGGGCTCAATCCGGACCTCGCGCGCGGCCCCGACGGCGTCTATGTCGCGCCGCCGGGCATTCCCTTCGTCCGCTTGACGCTCGACGAGGTCAGGAAATACGACGTCGGCCAGCTTCGCCCCGGCAGCGCTTACGGCAAGCAGTTTCCAGACCAGCATGCGGTGCCGGGAACGCCGATCCCGACGCTGAAGGAGGTGCTGGACCTCGTGCGCAAATCCGGCGACGGCCATGTCCGCCTCAACATCGAGACCAAGATCGATCCCAGCCATCCCGACGAATCGCCGGACCCCGAACGTTTCGTCGGCCTGCTGCTGGACCTGCTCCAGGCGGAAAAATTCAGCGACCGCGTCACGGTGCAGTCGTTCGACTGGCGCACCCTGCTGCTGGTGCAGCAACGGGCGCCCGCGATCCCGACGGTCTATCTCACCCTGCAGAAGGGCAGGGAGCCGACGGTGTTCACCGACAAGGCGTCGGAGTGGACCGCCGGCTTCAATCCGGCCGATCACGGCGGCTCGATTCCGCGCGCGATCAAGGCGGCGGGCGGCGCGATCTGGTCGCCCTATTTCGGCGACGTCAATCCGGCGTTGATCACCGAATCCCACGGCCTCGGACTCAAGGTCGTGGTCTGCGACAAGGCCGCCAAAGTCGACGAGGCCTCGGTGCTCAAGGCGCTCGACGGAAGGCTGGCAAAATTCAAGATGCCGAAGCGGGTGATCGTGGTCGAGGAACTGCCGCGCAACACCATGGGCAAGGTGCAGAAGAACGTCCTGCGCGACACTTATTCGAAAATCTATTCGAAATAAGAACTTCTCTTTTGTCGTCCCGGCGTGCGCCCATAGGCGTTAAGATAGTGGGACCATTGTTTGATACCGACGTTTTCTAGGCGGCTCGTGGAGATGTCTTCGGAGCGCGTCGCGGGATCGGCGTAGGCGTGCGATTGTGGGCTGCGGAATGATCGCTTGGAGCAGCACGGCGATGAGCTGCTGGAGCAGACGCCATGTGCCAGGCAGTGTCAGGCGGCTTCGGCCAAGCGGGGAGAGTCCTCGAGTTCGTCGACGAGCGGCTCGAGCAGAAGAATAGTCAATAGATGGGCCAGAACGTGCGGTCTGGCGGAGCGTTGATCGGTCCCTGGTGGTCCTTTCAGGCCGATCAGGCTCTTCAGCCGCTTGAAGCCGAGTTCAATCCGCCACCGCAGACGATAAAGGGCAAGAACATCAGCGATTGCGAAGTCTTTTGACTTGAGTGAGGTTACCAGGATCACCCAATCGGCGGCGTCGAGCGTTTGCTTCGAGAGCTGATGGCCTCCCCGCTGAGCGTCCCGGTGCGCCTTGCGTCGCGCGGCGGCAGCAGCCTGCCGCGGCTTCTTGACCGCGACCAGACGCAAGGCGAGAGGTGCGCCGCGTTTGCGTTTTATCCAGATCGGCCGATCAATCAGCCCGCCGGCCGCCTTGCGCAACTCGGCAATAAGATCGACCGTATCGCCGTTGTCATCGAGCCAGTGTGCGCTCTTCCAGCCGGCCCGGATCACGAAGTCCGCGCCGGCTTCGATCAGGTTCGCCATGCGGTCCGGCTGCACATAGGCGCGATCGGCAAGACGGATCTCGCCGGCAACTGCCGGGATCCGGT
>JARLIY010000041.1 GCA_031291475.1 Xanthobacteraceae bacterium | reverse complement strand
GGCCATCATTTCCTGGCGGCTGTAGTCGAGGACGGCGCTCATGCTGCGAATTCCGAAGCGACGAGACGCGCGACCTCGTCCGCCGGCAGGATCCAGCGGCGATAGGGATCGAGCAGGAAGCTGGAGCTTCCCTGCGACAGGGCCTTGATCGTGTCGCGCCCGATCAGGTCGAGATAGGAGTCGAGATCATCGTAGCTTTCGACGAAATCGCGGAGGTAGGCCCGCGTCCCCTCCTCCGTCGCCAGCGCCTTGTTCATGAAGAGCATTTGCGCCTCGTCGATGTCATACATGCCGGGCGAGCCTTGCGGCCACGCGGCGAACGGCCAATGGACCACCGCCTCGACGATGATGTCGGGGATGCGCACCAGATTGGGAAACTGCCGGATGCAGGCGGGATCGACGATTGCGTCGGCGATCAGCACGACCTTTTTGGCCGCCCGCGACAACTCAGTGCGGCTCCATTCCGTGCCGAGAATGATGGCGTTGCCGGAGGGATCGGCCAAAGTGACGTGGATCGCCGCAAGATCGGGCCGCAGCGGACTGAGCGCCCCGAAGGTCCTGCCGCTGAACGGATCGACCACGCTCAGGATCTTTGCGCGCGCGGGATATTCATTCGGCGAGAAGGCGCTGCGATCCTGCAGGTCCGAGCCGATATTGACCGTCGCCGGGACGAAGGGCCAGTTCAGCGCTCCGCCGAGAAAGCGCAGCGCCATCGACAGGTTGGAATAATCCTCCAGCGCCAGCTGGCCGCTTTCAACGGCGCGGCGCAGGCCGTTGGCGAAGCCGAACACTTCGAGCGCCGAAAAGCCGCACTCCGCTTTGGTCACGGCGCCGGCGGCGGCGAGCAGGTTGAGCTGCTGGCTGTTGCAATGGAAGATCGCGTGCAGGTCCTTGCGCTTCTGCCGCAGCAGTTCGCGCCCGAAAACCACGGCGTCGGAGCCGACCGGAAGGGCCGCGCCGCTGGCGTATTGCATGCCGTCCCGGGCGAAGCGGCGCACGGCCTCGCTGAGCGAAATCAGTTTGCTGGTCATGGAAGAGGTCCTT
>JARLIY010000040.1 GCA_031291475.1 Xanthobacteraceae bacterium | reverse complement strand
TCTGGGCGACACGATCGAGGTCGAGGAAGGGCAGACGATTCTCGACGCCTGCCTGCGCGCCGGCGTCTATCTCCCGCACGCCTGCGGCCACGGCCTGTGCGGCACCTGCAAGACGCAGGTGACCGATGGTGAAATCGATCACGGCGCGGCATCGAATTTTGCGCTGATGGATTTCGAGCGCGAGGACGGCTTCGTCCTCGCCTGCACCGCGACCTTGGTCAGCGACGTCACGATCGAGGCCGACATCGAGGAAGACCCCGACGCGCGCCGCATCAACGTCCGCGATTTCGCTGGAACCGTGGTTGGCCTCGAAGATCTCACCCATGACGTCAAGGGCGTGCTCATCGCGCTGGAGGACGGCCCGATCGACTTCCAGGCCGGTCAATACATCAACGTCGCGCTGCCCGGCGTCGAAGGCTCGCGCGCCTTTTCGATCGCCAACGCGCCGAGCGACGGGATGCATGTCGAACTGCAGATCCGCCGCGTGCCCGGCGGCGCCGGCACCGGCTACATTCATGAGCAACTGAAGTTCGGCGAACGCCTGACGCTCAGCGGCCCCTACGGGCGCTTCCTCGTGCGCAAGTCGCGCGGCGGCCCCCTGCTGTTCCTGGCCGGCGGCACCGGCGTCTCGAGCCCGCGCTCGATGATCCTCGACCTGCTCGAAGAGGGCTATGCGGAGCCGATCACTCTGGTGCACGGCGTGCGCGCGCAGGCCGATCTCTACGGGCGCGAGGAGTTCGAGGCGCTGGCCCGGACCCATGCGAACTTCCGCTACGTCCCGGCGCTGTCGCAGGAGCCGGAAGCGAGCGATTGGCAGGGCGAGCGCGGCTTCGTCCACGACGTCGCCAAGCGCGTCTATGGCGGCATGTTCGCCGGCAACACCGCTTATCTGTGCGGGCCGCCGCTGATGATCGAAGCCTGCATCGCCTCGCTGATGCAGGGCCGCCTGTTCGAAAAGCACATTTTCACCGAACGCTTCCTGACGGCCAAGGATTGCGCCGAGAAGCCGAAAAGCCCCGTGTTCAAGAGGCTGTGAGATGGCGGGCGAAAAGTTCACGATCAATCTGGAAGGCCATGGCGTCGCGTCGGGCTTTCCGCAGGAGCGTGTGCTGGTGGCGCTGGAGCGCGCGCAGGGTTTCGGGCAGCTCAAGGACCTGCCCCTGAAACTGCCGGTCGGATGCCGGCGCGGCGGCTGCGGCGTGTGCCGCGTCCGCGTGACGAAAGGGGAATTTCACGCGGATCCGATGAGCCGCGCGCATGTCTCCGCGGAAGAGGAAGCCGGGGGCGTCGTGCTCGCCTGCTGCATCTATCCGCGATCGGAACTTTCGCTGCGGCTGGAGACGCCAGTCGCGGTCAAGGAAAAAAGCCGCAAAGCGGCGCAGGTTGTCTGAGGAGGAAAACATCATGGCCATGACAGGCGTTCTACGTCCCGGCTTCATTCAGGTTCGGGTGCTCGACATGCCCGCGGCGATCGAGCATTACACCAAGCGCATCGGGTTGCATCAGGTGGCGGAGGGCGCCGACGGCCGCGTCTATCTGAAATCGGCCGAGGAGTTCGATCATCATTCGATCATCCTGCGTCGCGCCGACCAGGCCGGCGTCGATTTCATGGCATTCAAGGTCGCCACCGATTCCGATCTCGATTCCTTCGAGAAGCGCGTCAAGGATTACGGCTATGCCGTCGACCATGTCGCCGCCGGCGAGCAGCCGGGCGTCGGGCGCCGCATCGGTTTCACGATCGCCTCGGGCCATCGCATCGAACTCTTCGCCCATGCGGACCTGTCAGATCCCAAGCCGCCGATCCACAATCCCGACATCTGGAATCTCGAGCCGCACGGCATGGGCGCGCGCCGCTTCGATCACGCGCTGTTCTACGGGCCGGAGATCGAGAAGGTTCTCGACTTCTTCACCACTGTGCTGGACTTCAAATGCGCCGAACGCGTCGACATGCCCGACGGCCTGCTGGCGATCTGGCTGACGGCCGGCATGAAGGCGCATGACATCGCTTTCGTGAAGCATCCGGAGCCCGGCAAGCT
>JARLIY010000039.1 GCA_031291475.1 Xanthobacteraceae bacterium | reverse complement strand
TCCATCTCGCCCAGTTCGATGAGCGTGACGGCGTCCTCGAGATCGCGCTCGATTTTTTCCATCGAGCCGAGGCGGTCCTCAAGCTCGGTGCGCTCGCGCATCAGCTTCTGCGCGTTTTCGGGATCGTCCCAGAAATTGGGCGCTTCGGATTTGGCGTTCAGTTCGGCGAGGCGCCGCGTCGAGTTCTCGACGTCAAAGATGCCTCCTCAGCAGCCCGACCGACTGCTTGATCTGCTCTACGAGCGACACGGCTTCCGCGCGCATGACGATTCCTGTTTCGAATAGAATGGGGCCAGATCACGCCATCGGGCATTGAAAATGGCCGACGGCGGACGCCAACGGACGCCTTTGTTTCCGATTCGTCGGAAGCAAGGGCCGAGGGTATAGGCGGCAACGAGGCGTCAGTAAAGGCCCCCGGTTCCGGAGCCCACCTGGCCGTCCGAGCCGGGCGCGTTCGCGGCGGGCGCGCCGCCTGCGCCACCGGCGTTATAGCTGTCCGGCGGGGCCGCGCCGGGCTTGAAGGCTTCCATGATCGAGCCGGCGCCGGAGGAACGCATGCCGGTGTGGAGATCGACCGAGATCAGCTTGATGCCGGGCGGGACGCGGAAGGGCGTGTCCGGCTTGTTGGCGAGCGCCATTTTCATGAAGTCGCGGAAAATCGGCGCGGCATAGAGCGCGGCCTGGGCCTTTTCGCCGGTGGAGCGCGGCTTGTCATAGCCAAGATAGACGCCGACCACGAGGTCCGGCGAATAGCCGACGAACCAGAGGTCCTTGGCGTCGTTGGTCGTGCCGGTCTTGCCGGCGAGATGCCGGTTCAGCACCTTGATCGAAATGCCGGTGCCGCGATCGATGACGCCTTCCATGATCGAAGTCATCTGATAGGCGGTCAGCGGGTCGATCACCTGTTCGCTGTGGTCCTGGAGCCTGGGCAGGTTGGCGGCGTCGAAATTGTCGGCGTCGCAGCCCAGGCAGTCGCGGTCGTCATGGCGGTAGATCGTATGGCCCTGGCGGTCCTGGATGCGGTCGATCAGGGTCGGTTTGATGCGCTTGCCGCCATTGTCGAGCATCGAATAAGCCGTGACCATGCGCATCAGGGTGGTCTCGCCGGCGCCGAGCGCCATCGAGAGCACCGGCATCAGATTGTCGTAGACGCCGAATCGGCGCGCATATTCAGCGATCAGCGGCATGCCGATGTCGCGCGCGAGCCGCACGGTCATCAGGTTCTTGGAATGCTCGATGCCATAGCGCAAAGTGTGCGGGCCGTAATGGCCCTCCTCGAAATTCTCCGGCCGCCACACGTCGCCATTGGGCTGGACGATCTCGATCGGCTCGTCGAGGATGATCGAGGAGGGCGTGTAGCC
>JARLIY010000038.1 GCA_031291475.1 Xanthobacteraceae bacterium | reverse complement strand
CGCGGCGGTGAGCACCGCCAAGGAAACGATGATCCCGCTGTCCGCGATCAGCCATCACGAACGCGGCAACGCGGCGCTTGCGATCAATCACGAGGGCCCTTTCGTCACCACGACCATTTCCTTCAATCTCGACCCGAAGGATTCGCTCAGCGACGCCATGGCGGAAATCCACGCGACGGAAGCGGAGATCCGCATGCCGAGCAGCGTGCATGGCGGGGCCTCCGGCTCGGCGCTGGTGTTTGCCGATTCCTTCTCGACGATGCCGCTGCTGTTCGCGGCGGCCATCCTGTCAATCTATATCGTGCTCGGCATTCTCTACGAGAGCACGATTCATCCGATCACCATCCTGTCGACCCTTCCCTCGGCCGGCGTCGGCGCTTTGCTCAGCCTCTGGCTGTTCGGCATCCAGTTCGACATCATCGCCGCGATCGGCGTGATCCTGCTGATCGGCCTGGTGAAGAAGAACGCGATCATGATGGTCGATTTCGCCATCACCGCCAAAAAAGACCACAACGCCAGTTCGCGCGACGCGATCTACGAGGCTTGCCTGCTGCGCCTGAGACCGATCCTGATGACCAGTTGCGCCGCTTTGCTCGGCGCGTTGCCGCTGGCGGTCTCCTTCGGCGAGGGCGGCGAAATGCGGCGTCCGCTCGGCGTGTCGATCATCGGCGGCCTGATCGTCAGCCAGATCCTGACGCTCTATACGACGCCGGTCGTCTATCTCTATCTCGACCGTTTCAGCCTTTGGTTGGACGCCCGGCGCCAGGCCCTTTTCCATCGTCGGGGGAAAACAGGCGGGCAAGCCGTGCAGAACGGCTGATTCCGGGTCTTGTTCGGGGAAAAAACATCCCTATCTCAATGTATTGACGCCAAAAGCCGTCCCCGGAAAAGAAAAATCGCCGCTCCTGGCGCGCTGGTCGGCTCAAAGGTTTGATAGATACGCTCTATCTGTTCTTCAAAAAAATTGATTTGCGCAAGTCAGAACCCTGACGCAAAAATCAGGCTTTACCTGCACGAACAAGATGCAGGATGCGGAGGAATCAGATGTCTGTGCACGTCGGATGGGACGAAAATCTCGCTCGCGCGTTGATCGATGAGAGATCGGAGCTCGAAGGCGCTCTGCTGCCTATTCTGCATGCCTTGCAGGAAAAGTTCGGCTACGTGGATTCGCGCGCGGTGGCGATCGTCGCCAGCGCCCTGAATGTCTCGCGTTCCGAGGTTTTCGGCACGATCTCGTTCTACCATGATTTCAAGCGCCAGCCGCCGCTCGGCCGCACGATCAAGTTCTGCCGGGCGGAAGCCTGCCAGGCGCGCGGCGCCGAAGATCTCGCCAGTCATCTCGAAAAATCTTGCGGCGCAAAAATCGACGGCGGCTATCAAAACGGCGTAAGCGTCGAGACCGCTTATTGCCTCGGCAATTGCGCGCTAGGTCCGAACGCGCTGTTCGACGGCGAGATTCACGGCCGGCTCGACCCGCAGAGCCTTGAGGAGCTCTATGCCCGCGCCGCGCGCAAGGCGGGAGCCCGGCAATGAGCATTCGGGTCTATATTCCCCGCGACGCCGCCGCTTTGTCGGTGGGCGCCGAAGCCGTCGCGGAAGCCTTTTGGCGCGAAGCCGCCGCCCGCGGGCAAATCATCGAAATCGTCCGCAACGGTTCGCGCGGCATGCTCTGGCTGGAGCCGCTGGTCGAGGTCGAGACCGCGCAGGGCCGCGTGGCCTATGGCCCGGTTGCCGCGCGCGACGTCGCCTCGCTGCTGGAATCCGGCGCGCTGCAGGGTGGCGACCATGCCCTGCGGCTCGGCTTGACCGACCAGCTCGACTGGATGAAGCGCCAGCAGCGCCTCACCTTCGCGCGCATCGGGATCACCGATCCGCTTTCGCTCGCCGATTATCGCGCCCAT
>JARLIY010000037.1 GCA_031291475.1 Xanthobacteraceae bacterium | reverse complement strand
ATCGTCGAACCGCGCGCTGTTGCGGGAAATGGCGCCGAGTTCGAACAATCCGGCGAGTTCGGGCAGGCTGCGGACCGGCTGCACGGCGATCGACGAGCCCGTGAGCGTCGCCATGGCGGCGACGGCGAGCGATTCCACTCCCGCCTCGCGCAATCCGGCGATGGACAGCGCGCCGGTGCGCTTGGACAGGCCCTGCCCGTCGGCGCCGATCAGCAGGTTGTGATGGGCGAATTGCGGCGCCGCCTCTGCCCCCAACGCCCGGAACAGCTGGACCTGCACCGCCGTATTGGTGACATGGTCCTCGCCGCGGATGATATGGGTGACGCCGGACTCGAGATCGTCCGCCACCGAGGGCAATGTGTAAAGATAGGAACCATCCTCGCGGATCAGGACCGGATCGGACAAAGAGGCGCAGTCGATATGGCTGTCGCCCCGGATGAGATCGTCCCAGCGCACGATTTCGGGCTCCAGCTTGAACCGCCAATGCGGCTTGCGGCCCGCCGCATCGAGCGCCGCGCGTTCGGAATCCGTCAGGCTCAAGGCCGCGCGATCGTAAACCGGCGGCGCGCCACGCGCGATTTGCAGGCGCCGCTTGCGCTCCAGCTCTTCCGACGTCTCGTAGCAGGGATAAAGCCGCCCGGCCTCCTTCAGCTTTTTCGCGGCGGAATCATAAAGCGCGAACCGCTCGGACTGGCGGAACCTAACGTCCGGCGCGATTCCGAGCCATTCGAGATCGACCGCGATGCCCAAGACATAGTCCTCGGTCGAACGTTCCGAATCGGTGTCGTCGAACCGCAGGATGAACCGGCCGCCATGTTTGCGGGCGAAGAAATAGTTCAGCAGCGCCGTGCGCGCATTGCCGATATGGATGCGGCCGGTGGGCGATGGCGCAAATCGCACGACCGGCGCGACGAAAACGGGAGGTTCATGGGCAAGGTGAATCATGGGAGAAGGTTTATCGCCTTGGCGGCGTTTTGGGAAATTGGAGGCGCGGATCCCTTTTTCGGTCGCTGGCGGGGTCAGATTAACCCCGTGTGAGCCGCTGTCATAGAACGGTGAAAAAAAATCCGCATAAGCGCAACAGGCGCTTGCGCGACGGCCTATTGACATAAAAGTCCCTTTCCCAAAGGTTAAATTCGGGCAAAAGGACGGCGTGTCAAAATGAAGCCTCATTCGCGAGCCAAAGCCTCGCTATCGAAGCGTGCGAAAAAGAGAGATTGGCTGGAATGACGGGATATATCGCCGCGGCTTTCTGCCTGTTCCTGACTTTGTTCAATCTTTTCTCCCTGTCGCTTGCCGGATGGCGCTGCCGCCGCCGTCCCGAGCCGCTCGCCAGCCGCCTCGCGCTGACGGGTCTCGACAATCCCACCCCTCCGGTCAGCATCGTGCGGCCCGCCTGCGGTCTCGAGACCTTCTCAGAGCAGACGCTGCGCTCGACCTTCGAGCTCGATTATCCCGATTACGAAGTGCTGTTCTGCGTCCAGAAGAAGACCGATCCGATCATTCCCATGATCCGCAAGCTCCTCGACGAACAGCCCGAAGGGCGCGGCAGCCTGCTGATCGGCGACGATCCGATCAGCCCCAATCCCAAGCTCAACAATTGTTT
>JARLIY010000036.1 GCA_031291475.1 Xanthobacteraceae bacterium | reverse complement strand
CGCAAGCTGAGCTCGGGCGGCGTGCGGGTCGAGACAGCCGGGTCTCACAGCTTCCTCCATGTCGATCGCGAAGCGCTGCGGCTTCTCGCAGAGGCAGCGATGAGCGACATCAACCATCTGCTGCGGCCAGCGCATCTCGCCCAGCTTGCCAAAATCCTCGGCGACCCGGAGGCCACGGGAAACGACAAATTCGTCGCCTTCGATCTGTTGAAGAACGCCAATATCGCGCCGGGCGGCATATTGCCGATGTGCCAGGATACCGGCACGGCCATCGTCATGGGCAAAAGGGGCAGGTTCGTCTTGACCGGCGGCGATGACGAGAGCGCGCTGGCCGAAGGCATCAGGGATGCCTATGAAAAGAAGAACCTGCGCTATTCGCAGCTCGCCCCCCTTTCCATGTTCGAGGAGAAAAACACCAAGACAAATCTGCCGGCGCAGATCGAAATTTATGCGGACGGCGAGGACGCTTACAAATTCCTCTTCATCGCCAAGGGCGGCGGCTCCGCCAATAAGACCTATCTTTATCAAGGCACGCCATCGCTGCTGACGCATGACCGTCTCATTGATTTCCTCAAGGAAAAAATCCTCACGCTCGGCACGGCCGCCTGCCCGCCCTATCATTTGGCGATTGTCATCGGCGGCACCTCGGCGGAATTGAACCTCAAGACGGTGAAGCTCGCCTCGACCCGCTATTACGACACGTTGCCGGTCTCGGGCAGCGCCGAAGCGCAGGCCTTCCGCGATCTCGAACTCGAAGCCGAGATTTTCGCGCTGACCCAGCAGCTCGGCGTCGGCGCGCAATTCGGCGGCAAATATTTCTGCCATGACGTGCGGGTGATCCGCCTGCCCCGCCACGGCGCGTCGCTGCCGATCGGTCTCGGCGTCTCCTGCTCGGCCGACCGCCAGGCGCTCGGCAAGATCACCAAGGACGGCGTGTTTCTCGAAGAGCTGGAGCATGATCCGGCCAAATATCTTCCGCGCGTAAGCGAGAAGGACCTCAGCGGCGATGTCGTGAAGATCGACCTGACGCGGCCGATGCCGGAAATCCTCGCGACGCTGGGGCAATATCCGATCAGGACGCGGCTCTCGCTCAACGGGCCGATGATCGTCGCGCGCGACCTTGCCCATGCGAAGCTACGCGAACGGCTCGAACGCGGCGAAGCACTGCCCGATTATTTCAAAAACCACCCGGTCTATTACGCCGGGCCGGCGAAGACGCCGGCGGGCTATGCCTCCGGTGCCTTCGGGCCGACAACCGCGGGCCGGATGGATTCCTATGTCCATCAGTTCCAGGCGGCGGGCGGCTCGATGGTGATGCTCGCCAAGGGCAATCGCTCATCGCAAGTGCGCGATGCCTGCGGCAAACACGGCGGCTTCTATCTCGGCTCGATCGGCGGCGCTGCGGCGCAACTCGCGCAGGATTGCATCACCAAGGTCGAGGTTCTCGCCTATCCGGAACTCGGCATGGAAGCCATCTGGCGCATCGAGGTGAAAGATTTTCCTGCCTTCATCGTCATCGACGACAAGGGCAACGACTTTTTCAAGGAACTCAACCTCGGCTGAGGCATTATAGCTATGGTCAAGACATGTGTGTTGATGCACGACAAAGACGCTGCATTCTCTCGAAGATAGTTTATCCCGCATCCAGCGCCGAGATTCGGCGGCGGGATGATCCCTAGCCCCGAGCTAGATTGACCCGTCTAAAACGGCGCGTTTCGATCTGGCCTCGCTCTCCAACATGGTGGGACAATGCTTCGTTCAAAGCTTTCACTCATCGCGGCCGTGCCGTTTATCGCTGGTACGCTCGCGGTCTCGCAGCCTGTTCAAGCCCAAGATGCCGGCGACGTCGCGGCCGGAATCGTCTCCGGCCTTGTCGGCACCGCCTTCCTTTTCGGCGGCCGTAATTATTGCTGGTATGACAACGGCTGGAACGGCCCCGGCTGGTACTGGTGCGGCGGCTACGCCTACGATTATGGCACTGGCTGGGGCGGACCCGAGGGCTGGCGGGGCTGGCGCTGGCACGGCGGACGTGCGCCGGGCTATCGTCCCGACGGCTGGCACGGTGACCATCACGGCGGCGGTGGCGGCGACTGGCACGGCGACCATCACGGCGACGGCGGCGGCTGGCATGGCGGCGGCCCGGGCGGTCCCGGCGGACACCATGGCGGACCCGGCGGTCCTGGCGGCGGTGGTGGCGGCGGCGGCGGTGGCCACCATGGCGGTGGT
>JARLIY010000035.1 GCA_031291475.1 Xanthobacteraceae bacterium | reverse complement strand
GCTTTATGAAGCAGCCAATGTTCTGCTATCCCGCATAACGCGGTTCTCGAAACTCAAACGCTGGGGGATGGACGTCGCCAAGCGGCGAGGCTCAAAACGGGCGAAGGTCGCCCTCGCGCGCAAGATCGCAGTAATCCTGCACCGCATGTGGGTCGATGGCACAACTTACCGGTGGACTGAGGCGAATCCGGTTGCGGCACAGACTTGATCAAGGAGAAATACGAGACGCAAGTGGGCTGAACACAAGCCCTACTGCCCGAAGTCCCGTCGCCGGGACGGTGAAGCTGGTGAAGCCGTTACACGGCCAGTGGCCGTCATCCGACGAACCACGCGTATCTAGATAGGCTCACCGCTCCCTCTAATAGCATCATGTGGCGACCTTAGCGTCGACCACGGACAGACGCGAGAGCTCGGCGGCGTGACGATCATTCGGGGGACTTGACTTCATCGGGCCCATTACAGAAGGCCGTGTACTCATACGAGTGAAATCGATCTAGGGAGAGAACAGAATGGCGAACGTTTACGTTGAAGCGCGCCCCAAGGGCCGCCCGGATGGGAGCCATGTCGACGATTATGTCGTCGAGGACCATGCGGACCACGTGCTTGGCACATTCAAAACACAGCGAGAAGCGATCGATTGGGCGAAAAGTAAGGGCCACGCTCCCCTTGTTGCTCGCGTCCGGCATCTAAATGATAAGAAAAAGCCTGATCACTGGCGGTCCGCCTAAGCCACTTGCCATTCTCTTGGACCCCGCGCTTAAGTTTTGCGAAGCATATATGGACAACTTCTCGTTGAGGAGAGATTAAACGTCGACCGCCGACGCACTGTCATTGGCGTTGCCAGTCCAAGAATACCAAGTCCCGAACAACGCTTCGAGGTGCACCCACCTCGAATTGCCCAGCGGTGTCGGAGCTTCTTGTATGCTCAGCCTATAACGGGCGATGCGTCCTGCCGAACAGCCAGCCGATCCCAAGCGCGATAGCGACGGCGGTATACGGCTTGTTCTCGATAGTATGGCGAACCATGTCTTCAAACGACGATGCCGTCTTTCGCGCTCCCTCGGCAGCATCACTCGCAGCATCCTTGGCCTGGCCGTAAAATTTCTCCGCGGTACCCTGGGCCTGGTCCATAACACCTTGAATTTGAGTCTTAGTGTCACCCGTAGCGCGACCAAAGCCCTCTTCGACCTTTCCGCCCATTGTCTTGGCAGTGCCGGTTACACGATGTTCGTCCATAGAATGCTCCTTTGGTGAAGGGATGGTGATGATTCATCAACGAGAAACCGGGGACTTTTAGTTCGACGGGCTCTCCTCACGCCGAGGCTGCGAAATGGCCCATGGTGAAGCTGGGCTCTCCTTGTTTTTAAGGCTGGCGCAACGAACCAGCATCGTCGTTGACCTAAATCAAATTACCGGCCACTTGAGAGACGCATAAAGCCTCATGTGGCAACCGATATCGACCGCGCCGTTCGACCGTGATCTTGAACTCGCGGTCGTGGACGAAGATGAGGCGCACGCGCTCGTTTTCGCGTGTCGGCAGATTCCGGGCGGCTGGATAAATGCCGAATCAAAGAAGCGGATCGACGTGCGCCCGACACACTGGCGCGAATGGGTCGAAAAGCCTTAAATCTCTTTTTGCTCTTTGGACATTCTCGCTAGCTTCGCCTCTTCCTCGGCAAGCAGACGCGCTATTGCTGCGCGCCTAGTGGCGTCAGTCTCAGAGGCGAGCAAATTTTTATAATGCTCGATGTTGAGCTTAGCGATGGCCTTATCCATACAACGCGCTCTAGGGTGCTCTAGGGTGCTCTATGGTGCTATACTAGATGTTCGCGTTCATCATTCATTCGCCCGGCAAAGACTCCATTTCTCCCGCGGCAACAGGCAATAAGACGACCGGGTCGCGCGACCGTAGGAAGTAACACGCGTCGGGCTTTTCGGGGATTGGGGCATACGGGACAGTCAAGGCGCATTGAGCGACCCATTTGCAACGCGACCAGATCGCAGGCACAGGATGCGCCCTTACGATCGCGGAGTCGAGCCTTATGTCCGATACCAGACATTAATTAGGAAAGTTGCGTGCCCATGTCTGAAATGGATCGGAAGCGGACGCGACACGGTCAAATATTCTTAGAATGTCCTATCGTGCGTGCAACTTTGAAAATTGTAAATGATCGGTGCCCTGCTTTCGGCCCTCATTTAGACCGCGAGGGGCAATCGAAGCATTACTCCGGAGGCCGCCTAACACCGAAGCGCCGAGGTTGAGTTCTCCTCGCGGGTGATCGGCAGACCAAATCCGAAGCCGGGCGCACTTTCATTGATTCGTTCACCCGCTTGGGTCAAACGCCCCCACGAGCGAGAATGGGTGTTATTGCTATCGGCTTATTCACGAAAAGATTGCCTGCTATCGGGCTTATTCACGAAAGATTGCCTCGGTGTCACTCTTTGCCCGAGAGATGATCTAGCGGGCTTTCCCGGCGTCTCGTGTCGCGTCTTTGAGTGCGCGTATCACGTCCTCGCGAGAGATCATTCCTACCATCGGCGATCGGGTCCAATTACCGGAAAGCTACGGCTCTTAAGGCTCACCATCAACTGGAGAACTCGGGTCAAAGGGGCTGTTGGTTCGACATGCACAGCGGCTTCGGTCATCATTTCGCCGACCGGCCGCCGCATCAACTCGTCGGAGAGACATGCGCTAAATGCTTGCCGATTGGCGTGGATGTCAGCGAACATCGCGATCAGCATCACCGAACTCCAAGAATTGCGAAGCTGGCTGTGAGGGTAGCCTAATACGAGGCCCGCGTTGGATCACAAGCAGACCTAGCGGCTCCAATTTGTGACGTCTGCTCCTCCCCCCGAAAGCGGACCTCGCCCTTCGCGTTTATGAGTACACACCCTAATTGTCACGACGCGCGTTCAGGTCGATCGCGTCAGTCCGCCGTTGACGTAAAGCGTCTGCCCGGTGATGAAGGCGGCATCGTCGCTCGCCAGAAACGACACCGCGCCGACCAGATCGGTGGCGACTTCGCTGCGTTTGATCGATTGCGTATTGGCCATGCGATCAAACAGCTCCTCGTTTGACACGCCGCCGGGGATTTTCTGGTTGAGCGTACCCGGCGTGCGCGTCAGTCCGGGCGCGATGGTGTTGACGGTCACGCCGCGCTCGCCGAATTCGGTGGCGAGCGAGCGCGTGAAACCGATGACGCCGGCTTTGCTGGAGATGTAATGGACCAGGTTCGGGACCATGAGGTTGACCGTATCCGACGCAATGTTGATGATGCGGCCCCAGCCCCGCCCGCGCATGCCTGCGGTCAGCGCCTTGGTCATCAGAAACATCGAATCGAGATTGACCGAGAGAACACGCCGCCAGTCCTCGAAAGTGATCTCGTCGAATGGCTGCATCGGATAGATTCCGGCGTTGTTGACCAGGACGTCGCAGCGTCCACCGTTTCGTTCGACCGCCTCCTTGAGCGTGCTCACGCTCGCCGGATTGCTGACATCGCAGCGCACAGCGATCGCCTTGCCGCCGGCGCTCTCGATCAAGCCCAGCGTCTCGTCCGCATTGTCGCGATCGGCGATGACGACCCGCGCCCCCTCCCCGGCCAGCCGGACTGCCGCCGCCTGGCCGATGCCGGCCGCGGCGCCCGAAATCACCGCGGTCTTGCCCTCATGTCCTCTTGTCATCGATCACCCTTTCGTTTTCGCCGCGCGATTGTTCGCATATAAAGGGCCTGCCGGTGAAGGGCTGGGAAAGCCGACGCGCCGGCAAGCGTGGGGAGGGCAGATCGTGACCAGCGGCAAAGACGACGAGGAATTTTTCCGCCAGCGCGGCTTCGGCATCAAAATCGGTTTCGGCGAGCGGCCGGCGCTGATCGTCATCGACATGCTCAAAGGCTTCACCGATCCGGACATGCCGCTCGGCGCCAAGCTCGACGCCGAGATCGAGGCGCAGAAGCCGCTCCTCGACGTCGCCCATGCGCGCGACATTCCGGTGATCTTCTCGACGGTGATGTACGAGGAAACCGACATCAAGGATGCCGGCATCTGGGCGCTCAAGCAGAAGGGCGCGCGCTCGCTCACGGCGGGCTCGGACGCGGTCAAGGTCGATCCGCGGCTGCCGATGCGGCCGCGCGACATCGTCTTGGTGAAGAAATATGCCTCGTGTTTTTTCGGCACCGACCTCGTGCCGCGATTGAACAGCCGGCGCATCGATACGCTGATCATCACCGGCTGCACCACCTCGGGCTGCGTGCGCGCCACGGCGGTCGACGCGGTGCAGAACGGTTTTCGGCCGATGGTGGTGCGCGAGGCGGTCGGCGACCGCTCGGCGGCGGCGCACGAGCAAAGCCTGTTCGACCTCAACGCCAAATACGCCGACGTCGTGTCGCTCGACGAGACGCTGAAATACCTCAACACCGTCGGCCACAACCGGCCGGGCAATTAGGGGCGCTCTCATTCTCGTCATGCCCGGCATCGTGCCGGGCATCCACGTCTTGAGACTCTCGAAAGTTGAAGTCGTGGATGGCCGGGACAAGCCGGCCATGACGTCGGCTTTGCGCCTAAAACATCGGATACGCCGGATTGAGCGGCAGCCCGAACTCGGCGCGTCCGAAATTCTCCGCCGGCACGTCCCAGTTCATCACCACGTGCGAGGAGATGGCGTGGACGTCGCGCCAGCAGCGCTGCACCGAATTATTCTCCATCAGCCCGCTCGAGCCGCTGATCTTGATCAGCTCCTCCATCGCGTCGCGCAGGAGCCGCATCGCGAAAGTGAAATCGCGGCGTAACAGCGTGCGCGTCGGCATCGTCATGCCGCTATAGTCCTTGCGCGCGGTGGCGAGCGAGCGTCGCGCCAGCAGCTCGGCCGCGTCAATTTGCGCGCCGATCTCGGCGACCTTGAGCTGCACCGGCACGTGCTGGGCGATCGCGAGTTGGGTGTAGGTGAGATAACGCTGCCGCGTCCATTCGACGAAATCGGCGTAGGCGCCGCGTGCCGCGCCAAGCGCCGGTCCAAGCAGAGCGTAGGAATGCACGGCGATGAACGGCGTGCGGTAGATCGGATTGGTGTTGACCTTCGATCCGGGCGAGCAGGCGTCGCGCAGGGTCGAGAACGACACGCTGCGGTGTTCGGGCACGAAGACGTCATCGAGCACTGCGGTGACCGAGCCGGTGGCGCGCAGGCCCGCGCAATACCACGTGTCGTCCTCTTTCACCTGCGACACCGGCACGAGATAGAGCCGCATGTCGGGATGATCTTCCCCCGGCCGGAAGGCGAGCCCGCCGATCATGATCCACTGCGAATGCCGCAAGCCGCTACACCACGACCAGCGGCCGTCCAGGCGATAGCCGCCGGGCACGACCGTCACCTTGCCGGTCGGCGCCGCCGAAGTAGCGATGCAGGCCGCCTGGTTCTGGCTCCAGACGTCATGCTGCGCTTCCTCGGGAAAATGCGCGAGCATGCAGGCGTGATCGGCCAGATAATTGAGCACCCAGGACGAGGAGGCACAGGTCGACTTGCCGAGTTCGATGGCAATGTCGAACGCGACCTCATGATCGTGCTCGTAGCCGCCCCAGCGTTTGGGGCGCAACGTGTGAATGAGGCCCGCGTCGATGAATTCTTCGACCGACTCGCGCGGAATCTCGCGATCGCGTTCGGCCTTGAGCGCGCGCTCGCGCAGTTTCGGCGCCAGCGCCCGCGCGCGGCCGATCAATTCGTCGGCGCTCGGAATCTTGTCCGGCGCGGCGGCCGGGCGCAGTTCGGCAACACTCATAGGTTTTCCTCCCTTTTGCCCGGGACACTGCGCCTTGCACCGGAGCGAATCAAGCGCGCGCCGCCTGCTTGATCCGTCCTGCATAGCAATGCCATCATCGCTCCGGCGCATGACGGCGAGCAGACCCGGCGGCGCTGAATTTAAGGGGGAAACATGCGTCTCGGCTTTTTCATGATGCCGGTGCACCCGCCGGTCCGCTCGTTCACCGACACGCTGGCCGAGGACACCGAGAAATCGCTGCTCGCCGACCGCCTCGGCTTCGAGGAATTGTGGCTCGGCGAACATTTTTCCGCCACCAGCGAGCCGATCCCCTCGCCGCTGATGTTCATGGCGGGGCTGCTGCCGCGCACCAAAAATTTGCGCTTCGCCACCGGCGTCATCAACCTGCCGAACCACGATCCGGTGATCGTCGCCGCCGAAGTCGCGCAGTTCGATCACATGAGCCGGGGCCGCTTCATGCTCGGCGTCGGGCCGGGCGGGCTTCTCTCCGACTTCGAATTGTTCCGCCACACCGACGTCGCTTTGCGCAACCGCAAGGTCGTGGAATCGGTGCGCATCATGCGCCAGATCTGGTCGCAGGATCCGCCTTACGACATCGACGGCGAATTCTGGAAGGTACGGCTGAAGGATAACGTGGTCGCCGACCTCGGCATCGGCTACATGCCGAAGCCCTACCAGAAGGGCGGACCGCCGGTCACGCTGTCGCTCGCCAGCCCCAATTCATCGTCGGCGCGCACGGCGGCGCAGCAGGGCTGGGGCATCGTCTCGGCCAATATCATCCCGACCTATTCGGTGGCTTCGCACTGGTCGATCTACAGCAAAGCCTCCGCCGAATTGGGCAAACGGCCGTCGGGCGAAAACTGGCGCGTGTCGCGCAACGTCATGGTGGCACCGACGGATGCCGAAGCCTACGACCGCACCTTCGGCGACAAATCCTCGAGCCGCTATTTCTGGACTTACATTCGCGCCGCGCTCGGCGGCGTCGGGCTGTTGTCCATCCTCAAGCCGCGTCCGGAGATGCCCGACGAGGAGGCGACCGTCGACCTCATCGCCGAAGGTTGCGCGCTTTACGGCTCGCCGAAGACCATGCTCGACAAGCTCGTCGCCTTCCGCGACGAGGTGGGGCCGTTCGGCACCTTGCTCATGACCGGCCTCGACTGGACCGGACCCAACGAAGCCTGGGAGCGCCAGGCCATGGCGCTCATGGCCGAGGAGGTCATGCCGAAGTTCCGCCAGCACGTCCTCGTGCAGGCCGCGGAATAGGCAAACCCGGCCTTGTGAATTCGATTTTGCGCGCGGCGGCCACGAGAGTTTCATAATCGCGTCGCAGCGCCGCCACAGACTCCGCGCAACGTCACGCATTATCGAGTCAGATCAGGGTCGGTGAGGGAGCGTGCGTCGAGGAGGAGTCGACGATGAACGTCCAATTCGCCTGCAACGCGCCTGAGGCTGTGACGCGTGATTTTGGCCGACCGAAATGCCCGCGCTGCGGCAGCGTCCTGCTGATTGCCGAGGTGTCCGAGTTCAATCTCCGGGGCTGCATCCGCCACATCTGGTCGTGCGATGACTGCGCGCACGAATTCGTCACCTCGATTACCCTGTAGCCCGCGTTCGTTTGCGTTTGTTGCGTCGAGTCGCCGATCGGCGCGCGCCGCTCGTTCGGTTGCCCGCGAGCAAAGGGGTGCCGCCGCGCCTTGAGCCGGGAACCGTAACCGCCGCCGCGGCGTTGATCCCGCGACAGTAAGCGCGCCGGCTAGTTGCGTCGGTTGAAGGCGCGATGTGAAGTGACCCGCCGGCCTCGTGTATCCTGCGGCCGGCGGGTTCTCTTATTTTGGCGGTGTACTCGCAAATCGATGCAGTACATCTGCTCGATGTCCGTTTTGGCCCCATAAGCAAACCTTCCACCACCGGCCGCGGCCGGCCAGCTAAGGGCCACAAGCAGACATCCCGTGTCACGGTGGCCGATCGTCAAGACCGAGTGAATCGGCCGGCCGTGACGGTTTCGCGACAAACGAAATCCAGCTTGACCTGCATCAATCGGTCGCCGCAACGAACATCTACTGTGCTGCTAGGCTGTCGTGCCAGGCGGTTGCATGAAAGAACCAACCAGCTCCCGGGGAGTCGGGCCGAAGGAGAGGGTACATGTCGAAGACATTTCGAGAATGGTACATCGCGATCATTGGATTTTGTGTAATTGCTGGAGGTCTGTATCTCGCCTCGCCGTCCAGCGACGGCAGCGCGCAAACCGCGCAGTCTGGCGCGACAGCAGTCTCCAATGCTTCCCAGCCGCCGAATACAGCGCGCGTGCCTGCTGCGCCGCGCGTGACGCAAACATTCGTAGCTCCAGCCCCCAATAACGTTGTTGCCGCCAATACGCCACAACCGGGCGCGGCCCCGGCGCCGGCATCGAATGCGATGCCCGCACCGCAGCCCATGTCGCAAGCTATGCCCGGCATGGGCGGCGCGCCGACCGGCGGCGATCCTGTCGCCGGGCGGCTGGTGTTTCGGAAATGCCAAGTCTGCCACTCGCTCGATCCCGGCAAGGACATTCTTGGTCCGTCGCTCGCCGGCATCGTCGGCAACAAATCGGGCTCCGAGCCGAACTACTCCTATTCGCCGGCGATGAAGGCGGCGAACGTGGTTTGGGATCCCAAAACACTCGACAGCTATCTCGCCGATCCGCAGAAGCTTGTCCCGGGCAACAAAATGCCGTTCCCTGGCCTCAAGACCGACCAGGACCGCGCCGATGTCATCGCGTTCCTCGCGACTCCCGCCGGCGCGCAACCGGCAGCGAGCACTCCGCCCGGCGCAGCGGCGCAGAAACCCGCTACAACGAACCAGGCCCCGCAAGGCGTGCCCACGCCCGACGTCGGTTACATTGCCGACGCCAAGTACACATTGCGATCGGGTATCGCGGAAGGACGCATGGTCTTTATCGGCGTCGGCGGCGCAATCGACGGCAAAGTGAATCCGGTTTTGACCGCCGCCGAAGGACAGGTCGTGCAGCTCACCTTGATCAACGGAGAAGGCGCCGAGCACGACATCGTGTTTCCCGATCAGGACGCCAAATCGCCGCGCGTCACCGGAAAAGGAGCCAGCACAACCATTGCCTTCCGCGCGACCAAGGCCGGCGACTTCCAGTATTTCTGCAGCGTTCCCGGCCACCAGCTCGCCGGGATGCAAGGTCAGTTCCTCGTCACGCCGCGGCCGGCGCCGCAAACACTCGTGGAGGCTGATATTTCACGTGAGGCGACCGACTTGCCCCCACCGATCACCCGGCGCGAACCACAAACGTTGCGCGTCGACCTACTCGCAGCGGAAGTCGAGGGACGTCTCGCCGAAGGCACCACGTTCGGCTACTGGACGTTCAACGGCAAAGTGCCGGGACCGTTTATCCGCGTGCGCGTGGGCGACACCGTCGACATTCACCTGAAGAACTCTGCCGACAGCGCGATGATGCATTCGGTGGACTTCCACGCCACGACCGGGCCGGGCGGCGGCGCCGCCGCACTGCAGGCCGAGCCGGGCAAAGAAAAGTCGATGACCTGGAAGGCGCTGGTTCCCGGCCTCTACGTCTATCACTGCGCCACGCCGATGGTGGCCGAGCACATCGCCAACGGCATGTACGGCCTCATCCTGGTCGAGCCCGAGCAGGGCCTGCCGCACGTCGATCGCGAGTTCTACGTCATGCAGGGCGAGATCTACACCGACGTTCCCTATGGGCAGCGTGGCAGCGCCGAGTTCAGCGTCGAGAAATTGCTCGACGAGCATCCGGAGTATTTCGTGTTCAACGGCTCCGTCGGCGCGCTTTCGAAATTGCACCCGCTGCACGCCAAGGTCGGCGAGACGTTGCGTTTCTTCTTTGGCGTCGGCGGCCCGAACTTTACGTCGTCATTCCACGTCATCGGGGCAATCTTCGACAAGGTCTATCTGTTTGGTGGCGTGGAATCGCCGCCGCTTGAGGGCATTCAAACCGTGACGGTTCCCGCCGGCGGCGCCGTCATTACAGAGATCACGCCGAAAGTACCCGGCAATTATACTATCCTCGATCATGCGATTGCGCGGGTTGAGCGGGGATTGGCCGGTATCCTGACCGTCGAGGGTCCGCCGAATCCCGAGATTTATAACGGCCAGGTGATGCCCGGCATGGGACATTAGGACGATTGCTGGAGCCGCACGCGAGGTGTGCTGAATCATCAATGATGAGTGAGAAAGCTACCGCCGCGCGGCGCGGCGGCATTCCGCGGCTGCGGGGCGAAGCCATAGCGCTTCTGAGCTACGGCTTTCGGCCGTTTTTCCTCGGCGCGGCGGTGTGGGCCTGCGCGGCGATGGCGCTGTGGATCGGATTATTGTCCGGCACCTGGATATTCGCCAGTTCCTACGGCGCGATTGCGTGGCACGCGCATGAATTTCTGTTCGGTTATGTGTCCGCCGTAATGACCGGGTTCCTGCTGACGGCGATACCAAATTGGACCGGCCGGTTTCCGCTGCAAGGAACTCCGCTGCTGGCGCTGTTTCTGCTGTGGCTGGCCGGGCGGGTCGCGATGCTGCTTACCGACCGGATCGGCATCGAAGCCGCGGCAGCGATCGATTGCGTTTATCTGCTGACGCTAACGGCCGTTATCGTCCGGGAGATCGTCGCCGGCAAAAACTGGCGCAATTTGCGGGTAACAATTCTCGTTGGCCTGGTCGCGTTCGCCAATATCGTGTTCCAGACCGAAGTGCTACTCCGCGGCGCGCCGGATTACGGTCTGCGGCTCGGCTGCGCGGCGATCGTCGCGCTCATAATGGTGGTCGGCGGCAGGATAGTGCCGAGTTTCACCAACAATTGGCTGGCGCGGCAACAAAGCGACAAGCTGCCGATCCCGCTCAGCCGTTTCGACATAATCACCATCGCAATCGCCGCCGCCGCGCTAGTATCATGGATCGTCGCGCCGGATTGGCGCGGCACCGCAGTGCTGCTCGCGGTCGCGGCGATTGCCCAGGCGGCTCGGTTGGGGCGCTGGGCCGGTGAACGCACCTGGCACGAGCCGATCCTGCTCATTCTGCATCTCGGCTACGCCTTTGTGCCGCTCGGTTTCTTGACGCTCGCTCTCTCAATATTGTGGCCGGAGGTAATGCCACCGAGCGGGGCGCTGCATGCATGGACAACCGGCGCCATGGGCACCATGACGCTTGCGGTTATGACGCGTGCGACGCTTGGGCACACCGGCCGCGACGTCATGTCGACGCCGGCAACCACGGTAATCTATGTCGCTATCCTGGCCGCGGCCTTGGCGCGTGTGGCGGCGCCGCTCTTGCCCGGCATCTATTATGCGACCCTGATTGTTGCCGCGCTCGGCTGGATCATTGCGTTTGGGACCTTCGTGATCGTGTATGGCCCGATGCTGCTGCGCCCTAAAGCGCAATAGCAAAACAATTTGCGCCATGTAGCCTGCCTTGCCCGGGCGTTCGAGCGCACGCACCTAGTCTGCCTCTTTGTGCAAGTCGGCCTTCGCCGCCCATTGTTCCCGGATTTTGCTGGCATAATCGGCAAAGCGGCCGGCGGCGATGGCCGCGCGGGCGCCCGCCATCAACTCCTGGTAATAAAAGAGATTGACGATCGAGAGGAGCGTGCCGCCGAGCGCCTCGCCGGCGCGGAACAGATGATGCAGATAGGCGCGCGAAAAATCGCGCGCCGCCGGGCAAGCGCTTTCCGGATCAAGCGGCTGGTGATCGTCGGCATGGCGAGCGTTCTTGATGTTGATCGGGCCGAAGCGGGTGAAAGCAAGGCCATGGCGGCCGTTGCGCGTCGGCAGCACGCAATCGAACATGTCGACGCCGCGGGTGATGGCGGCGAGCAGATCGTCCGGCGTGCCCGCGCCCATGAGATAGCGCGGCCGTTCGGCCGGCAGCGCCGCCGCGGTCTCGCCGACGACGTCGAGCATCACGCTTTGCGTTTCGCCGACCGCGAGCCCGCCGATCGCGTAACCGGGAAAGCCGATATCGACCAGCCCGCGCGCGCTCTCGGCGCGCAGTCTGTGGTCGTCGCCGCCCTGCACGATGCCGAACATCGCGCAACCGGCGGCCGCGCCCTCAAATGCGCGCTTGCAGCGCTCGGCCCAGCGGAGCGAAAGTTTCATCGCCCGCTCGATATCGCCCCGCTCGGCCGGCAGCCGCACGCATTCGTCGAGCTGCATGGCAATATCGGAGCTGAGCAAAATCTGCACTTGCATCGCCCGTTCGGGCGTCAGCTCCACCATCGCGCCGTCGATATGCGAGCGGAAGGTGACGCCGTCCTCGGTAATTTTGCGCAAAGGCGCAAGCGACATCACCTGAAAGCCGCCGGAATCGGTGAGGATCGGATAGGGCCAGCGCATGAAGGCGTGCAAGCCCCCGAACGTGGCGATGCGTTCGGCGGAAGGCCGCAACGTCAGGTGATAGGTGTTGGCGAGCAGGATCTCGGCGCCCGAGGCGCGCACGTCGTCAGGGTGCACACCCTTGATCGAGGCTTGCGTGCCGACCGGCATGAAAGCCGGCGTGTGCACGATGCCGTGCGCGGTCGTTATTTCGCCCGTGCGCGCGGCGCCGTCGGCGGCTATCAGGCGAAAGGAAAACGGGTTAGCCAAGCTTCACCTGGTCCGTTGTTCACGCAGCTTGAACATTCCGATCCAGCCTTATACGTTCACTAAGCTTGGAGGATTGTAACATGAGCGTCGACGGCAACTGGAATCTTGTGGTGTCTACGCCAATGGGCGACCGTCAGGCCACTCTTTCGGTGAAGACCGAAGGCAGCGCGCTCAAGGGCACGCAAGCGGCCGAAGGAAATTCGACGGAAATTTTCGACGGGACGGTCAATGGCAACGAAGCGTCCTGGAAGGTCTCGATCACCGACCCTATGCCAATGACGCTTGAATTCACGGGCGCGGTCAATGGTGACAAAATCAGCGGCAGCGTGCAACTGGGGGCCTTCGGCACCGCTTCGTTCTCCGGCACCCGCGGCTAGCAATCAGCACTCTTAGCGAAACAACAAACAAGCATCGCCGTAAGAATAGAAGCGATAGCCCGCCGCGATGGCATGGGCATAGGCGCGCTGCATCAAATCGAGCCCGCAGAAGGCGCACACCAGCATGAACAGTGTCGAGCGCGGCAGGTGGAAATTGGTCAGCATCGCGTCGACCACCCGAAAGCGGTAGCCCGGCGTGATGAACAACGAGGTGTCGCCCGAATAGGCCGCAAGCGTGCCGTCGTTGGCCGCGGCGCTTTCGAGAAGCCGCAACGCGGTCGAACCGACGGCAACGATGCGCCCGCCTGCACGCCGCGCGGCGTTGAGCGCCACCGCAGTGTCGGCGGTGACATTGCCCCATTCGCCCTGCATGCGATGACCTGTCGTATCGGCGGCCTTCACCGGCAGGAAGGTGCCGGGACCGACATGCAAAGTCATGCGGTGCAGCGCGACGCCGCGTTTGCTCAACTGCTCGACGATCGCCTCCGTGAAATGCAGACCCGCCGTCGGCGCCGCCACCGAGCCTTCTTCGCGCGCGAACATGGTCTGGTAGTCGGTGCGATCGCGTTCATCGGTGGGCCGGCGGCCGGCGATGTAAGGCGGCAGCGGCATGTCGCCCCGCTCGGCGAGCGCCTGGTCGAGCACGGCGCCATGGAACGCGAATGCAAGCGTCACTTCACCGCCCTCCCCCTTGGCTTCGACCGTGGCGTCGAGCTGATCGAGGAAGCAGACGCGGCCTTCGCGGCCGAAGCGCACGACGTCGCCGAGGACAAGGCGCTTCCCCGGCCTGACCAGCGCCTTCCAGCGCGAGCCGTCGAGCCGCTTGACCAAAGTCGCGGCAATCGCCGGTTCATGCTCGCCGCGGCCGATGCGGCGGCCGTGCAGGCGCGCCGGGATGACCTTCGTGTCGTTGACGACGAGCGCATCGCCCGCGCGCAACAGCTCCGGAAGATCGCGAATGGAGCGATCTTCGAACGCCGCCGCCGCGCCGAGGCGGACGACAAGGAGCCGCGCGCTGTCGCGCGGCAAAGCTGGCCGCAACGCGATGCGGTCTTCGGGCAAGTCGAAATCGAACAGGTCCGTGCGCATATGGTCCGCGGATATAATGATCGTCATTGCGAAGAGCTAAGCGACGAAGCAATCCAGAATTTGACAGCGCCGGACTGGATTGCTGCGCTCCGCTCGCAATGACGAGCCGTCAGAGAGTGTACTGCCTTACTTTGCAGAATCGTGGTCGATCGTCCGGTCGTCGACGAAGCGGACGGCGATCGGGCGGCCGGCGACCGCGCCGCCCATCGCCGCGCTGAAATGCAGCGGCGTGCAGCGCTTGAGCGCCGCCTCGATGGCGTCGCGATAGACGTCACGCACTTCGGTCGGCGCGTCGTGGCTCGCATAGGTCATGCGCGGCGGGGCGATCATCTCGCCGTCGCGCTTGAACGAGAATCGGATGGTGTATTCCATGCCGCGACGCGCCTCGTCTTTCGGCGGCGGCACCCAACAGCCACGCAAGGCGGCGAACATCTCCCGGATCGAATCGAGCGCCTGGTCATGAGCGTCCGTATTGTCGGCGTCCGCATTATTGCCCGAGGGCTTTTCCGGGTCGTTGCTATCGGTCGAGACGATGGTCAACCGTAAGTCCTGGCCGAGCGGCGGCAGATACTGCGGAAAGCATGGCCCGTGCTGGAAAACGCCGCAGAACGAAGGATGACAGGGATGGCCGCTGAGCACGCTGCACGGCGCGCGCGCCGGCGGCACCTGGTTGAGCGACTTCGCCGGGATTGAAGCCGAAAGCCCGGCAACGCCTATCGCGCCGCAGATCACCGCGATCGAATGGCGGGCCGCGCGCATCGATCCTTACTGCTTGGCGTCGGCCGCCACCTGCATGTGGATGATGCGGTCGGGCGTGGCCGGCGGCTCGCCGCGCTTGAGCTTATCGATCGCATCCATGCCTTGCACCACCTCGCCGACGACCGTGTATTGGCCGTTGAGGAAGGAACCGTCGGCGAACATGATGAAGAACTGGCTGTTGGCCGAATTCGGATTGTTGGTGCGCGCCATGCCCACAATGCCACGCTTGAACGGCACCTTGGAGAACTCGGCCTTGAGGTCCGGATATTTCGAGCCGCCGGTGCCGTTGCCGTGCTGCCCGTCGCCGGTCTGCGCCATAAAGCCGTCGATGACGCGATGGAACGGCACGTTGTCGTAAAAATGCTCGCGCGCGAGCAACTTCAGCCGCTCGGCGTGAAGCGGCGCGATGTCGTTGCGAAGCTTGATGACGACCCGGCCGTACGCGGTGTCGAGGAGAAGCGTATTTTGCGGGTCGAGACCGGCGGGAAGCGGTTGAGCGGAGACTTGAGCGGCACACATGATAACGAACACTAATGCAACGATGCGGGTCATGTCATCTCCCGGATGAGGCTACGCAGATTTTCTTTTCAGGCCAGCTCTTAGGCCTTGGCGAATTTCTTTTTCAGCCGCGCCGCGACCAAAGCGGGCACGAAGGCCGAAACGTCGCCGCCCATGCCGGCTATCTGCCGCACCAGCGTGGCGGTGATCGGGCGAACTTCGGGCGAAGCCGGCAAAAACACAGTCTGCACCTCGCCCGCCATGGCTGCATTCATGCCGGCCATCTGCATCTCGTAATCGAAGTCGGCGGCATCGCGCACGCCCCGGATGAGGATACTGGCGCCGGCCCGCCGCGCCGCCGAGACGACGAGATCGCCGAACGTGGTGCAAACGATTTCACAGCCGGCCTTGCGGCCGAGCGGCGTGCAAATCTCGTCGAGCATGGCGAGCCGTTCGTCGGCTGAGAACAGCGGCGCCTTGCCGGGATGAATCCCGATGGCCAGCACCAGCCGGTCGGCAAGCCGCACGGCGCTCGCCACCACGTCGAGATGGCCGTTGGTGATAGGATCGAATGATCCGGCAAAGAGCGCGGTGCGTGGCATGGCGGGGGTCTAGCCCGCGCTCAGGCCGACCGCAAGGCGGAGTCGCCGCGAAGCATTTTGCCGGCGGATTTTGGCCCAAAGCCGAAAATTGCGCGACGATCCCCTGGAACTTTCTCAATTCCCGTGCGTTTTCAAAGCGGTGTCGAAAGCCGCCGAAATGTGATGCGGATCAAGGAATTCGTCGGCGCGAAGGGCGAGAGTGGCATCCAATCGAACCGCGACCCGCAACAAAGAATAGACGGCTCCAGGCCGGCGACCGGGCGCGAAACAGGGAACAGGGATTAGGTGTCATGCTTAGAACCATTTACGCCATCGCAGCCGCTGCGATCGTGGCGGGTGCGTTCGTCACCGCGCTCAGCATCGCCGACCAGGTCGACGCGCGCGGGTCGGCGCCCGGCGCCAAGGCCGATCGAGCGGACACGAGGCCGCTCGCCGGCCAATGCTCGCAAAATGCCTGGCCGTATTTCGAGGCCGCCTGCCTGCGCGATACGCGCAATCCTTTCGGGCAGGCCCACGATGCGCGCCTGGTGTCGGCGGATCGCCTCCCGGCGGCAGTAACCACCGCGCGCTAGCGGCGGCTGGGGACCCCGCCTTCGGGTCGCTTCTCTCGGGAATTTGCGCTAAGAGCCGGCTGCAGAATAGCGGCCGGCTCCCATGATTGTCCTGATCGACAATTACGACAGCTTTACCTTTAACCTGGTCCACTTCTTCGGTGAACTGGGGGAGCCGGTGCGCGTGCACCGCAACGACAAGATCACCACCGCCGCCATCCTCGCCGCCGATCCCGACGCCATCGTTCTTTCCCCCGGCCCGTGCACGCCCAAGGAAGCCGGAATCTGCCTCGATCTCATTGCCGCGGCATCCGGCAAAATTCCCATCCTCGGCGTCTGCCTGGGCCACCAGGCGATCGGCGACGCTTTTGGCGGCAAGGTGGTGCGGGCGCCCGTGCCGGTGCACGGCAAGCTCTCGCTCATCCGCCATGACGGCACCGGCATTTTCCGCGGCATCAACGCCCCGTTTCAGGCGACGCGCTATCATTCGCTGGTGGTCGACCGCGCGAGCCTGCCGGGCGAGCTGACCGTTACCGCCGATACGGAGGACGGCCTGGTCATGGGGCTCGCGCACCGGCGCCTGCCCGTGCATGGCGTGCAGTTCCACCCGGAAAGCATCGCCTCCGACCACGGCCACCTGATGCTGAAGAACTTTCTCGACATTGCCGCGTCGTGGAATGCGGCGAACGGACGTCGCCAAAAAGTTCAGGGCACCCCGCCTTCCGCGCCGCAACGGCAGCGGACGCCGGTAAATTGAGGGCGCGAAACGTGACCGACGTATTCAAGGGTCTCCTCGGCAAGGTCGCGACCGGCGCCGCGCTCACGCGCGAGGAAGCGGCAAGCGCGTTCGAGCAGATGATGTCGGGCGACGCGACGCCCTCGCAGATGGGCGCGTTATTGATGGCGCTGCGCGTGCGCGGCGAAACGGTCGATGAGATCACCGGCGCAGTCTCGGCCATGCGCGCCAAAATGCTGCGCGTGGCCGCGCCGCCCGACGCGATCGACGTCGTCGGCACCGGCGGCGACGCTTCGGGCTCGTTCAACATTTCCACCTGCGCCGCGATCATCGTCGCCGGCGCCGGCGTTCCCGTCGCCAAGCACGGCAATCGCGCTTTGTCCTCGCGCTCCGGCGCCGCCGACGTGCTGACCGCCCTCGGCGTCAATATCAACCTCACGCCGGAAGAGATCGGACACTGCATCGCCGAGGCCGGCATCGGATTCATGTTCGCGCCGGCGCATCATCCGGCGATGAAGAACGTGGGCGCGACGCGCGCCGAAATGGGTACGCGCACCATTTTCAATCTGCTCGGTCCGCTCTCCAACCCGGCCGGCGTGCGCCGGCAAATGGTCGGCGTCTTCTCCAAGCAATGGACGCAACCGCTGGCGCAGGTTCTGAAAAATCTCGGCGCCGAGCGCGTGTGGGTGGTCCACGGCTCCGACGGCCTCGACGAGATCACCACATCCGGCCCGACCAGCGTCGCGGCGCTGCAGGACGGACACATCAAGACCTTCGAGATTTCGCCGGAGGAACTCGGCTTGCACAAGGTCAAGCCGGAAGCCTTGCGCGGCGGCGACGCCGCCGACAATGCCAAGGCGGTGCAGGACGTGCTCGAAGGCAAGCCGTCGGCCTTTCGCGACGTGGCGCTGCTCAACGCCGCGGCGGCCTTGGTGGTCGCCGGCAAGGCGAAAGATCTCAAGGACGGCTTGCACGCCGCCGCCCATTCGGTCGATTCCGGCGAAGCCGAAGGGCGGCTCGATCGGCTGATCGCGGTGTCGAACAATGTCTGACATCCTCGCCGAGATCGCCACCTATAAGCGTGCCGAGATCGCCGCGGCGAAGCGCCGGCATCCGCCGACGGCGCTCGAAGCCGACGCCAAGGCCGCGAGCGCGCCGCGCGGCTTTCTTTCGGCGATCGAGCGGCGGCTTGCCGCGGGCGCGTATGCGCTGATCGCCGAGATCAAGAAGGCAAGCCCGTCGAGGGGCCTGATCCGGCAGGACTTCGATCCGCCGGCGCTGGCCGCGGCCTATGCCGAAGGCGGCGCGACCTGTCTTTCGGTGCTCACCGACACGCCCTCGTTTCAGGGCTCACTCGATCATTTGCGGGCGGCGCGCGCGGCTTGCGCGCTGCCGGTGCTGCGCAAGGACTTTATGTACGACCCCTACCAGGTCACCGAAGCCCGCAGCGCCGGGGCCGATTGCATCCTCGTCATCATGGCCGCGGCCGACGATGCCTGCGCGGCGGAGCTTGAGGCGGCGGCGCTTGCGCTTTCCATGGATGTGCTCGTCGAGGTCCACGACGAAGCGGAACTCAAGCGGGCGCTGCGGCTCAAGTCCCGACTCATCGGCATCAACAATCGCAACCTGAAAACCTTCGCGACCACGCTTGCGACCTCCGAGCGCCTGGCGCGGCTCATTCCGGCCGGTCATGTCGTGGTCGGCGAGAGCGGCATCTTCGCGCCGGACGATCTGGCACGGCTCGCCAAGGCCGGCATTGCCACCTTCCTCGTTGGCGAAAGCCTGATGCGGCAAAGCGATGTCGCGGCGGCAACGCGCGCGCTGCTGGCGCGCAGCGCCGCGCTCGCTACCGCCCGGTGACGTCGTGGCGCGACCGAAAAATCTCACGCATCTCGGCGCCGGCGGCAAAGCCCGCATGGTTGACGTTTCGGCAAAGCCCTCGACCGAACGCGAGGCGCGCGCCGAGGGTTACGTGCGCATGGGGCAGGCGACGCTGGTGATGGTGCGCGAAGGCAACGCGAAAAAGGGCGACGTGCTCGGCGTCGCGCGCATCGCCGGCATCATGGCGGCCAAGCGCACGCACGAACTGATTCCGCTGTGCCATCCGCTGGCGCTGACGCAGGTCGAGGTCGATGCCGTCCCCGATGCCAAGCTGCCGGGGATAAAAGTCACCGCGCGCGTGAAGGTCGCGGGGCAGACCGGCGTGGAGATGGAGGCGCTCACCGCCGTCGCCATCGCCTGCCTCACTATCTATGACATGGTGAAGTCGGCCGAACGCGGCATGCGCATCGAAGGCATACGCCTCGTGGAGAAACGCGGCGGTCGCAGCGGCCTTTATCGCGCGGAGGATTGAAACCGTGGCGCTGTTGTCGGTCGCCGACGCGCTGTCCCGCGTGCTCGAACACGCCGAGCCCCTGCCGGCCGAAGAAGCCCCCGTCGACGAGGCCGACGGCCGCGTCCTGGTCTACGCGCTCAAAGCCCGCCGCACCCAACCGCCGGCCGACGTTTCCGCCATGGACGGCTATGCCGTGCGTGCGAGCGACGTGGCGAAGGTGCCAGTACGGCTGAAAGTGATCGGCGAGGTCGCCGCCGGGCGGCCCTTTGCCCGCACCGTCGGTCCGGGCGAAGCGGCGCGCATTTTCACCGGCGGGGTAATGCCCGGCGGCGCCGATACCGTGGTGATCCAGGAACATGCCAGACGCGACGGCGACGACGTCGAGGTGGAGCGGGGAAGCGCGAAAGGCCGTCACATCCGCGTCCAGGGGCTCGATTTCAAAGCCGGCGACACCCTGCTCAATGCCGGGCACCGGCTCACCGCACGCGACCTCGCGCTCGCCGCCGCCATGAACCACCCGCTCGTTCCGGTGCATCGCCGCCCGAAGGTCGCCGTGCTGGCGACCGGCGACGAATTGGTACCGCCGGGCATGGAGCCTGCGCCCGGCCAGATCGTCTCGTCCAACACCATCGCGCTCGCGGCACTCGCCACTGCGCAGGGCGCCATCGTCGAGGATCTCGGCATTGTTCGCGACCGGCTCGACGACACCGTCGCGGCGGTGCGGCGCGGACGCACACGGGGCGCCGACATCCTGGTCACCAGCGGCGGCGCCTCGGTCGGCGATTACGACCTGGTGCAGAAGGCATTCGCCGCCGAGGGCATGACATTGTCGTTCTGGCGATTGGCGCTGCGGCCGGGCCGGCCGCTGATGCACGGCCGGCTGGGCGCCATGGACGTGCTCGGCGTTCCCGGCAATCCGGTCTCGGCATTCGTCTGCGGCTTTCTCTTTCTCGTGCCGCTGATCCGCCGCCTCGCCGGCCGGACCGATCTCGCGCCGGCAACCGATTCGGCACTGCTCGGCTGCGATTTGCCCGAGAATGACGAGCGTGCCGACTATCTGCGCGCGACCCTCAAAGATGGTCCGCAAGGGCCGGTTGCCACCCCCTTCCCGGTCCAGGACTCATCTATGATCGCGCCGCTTGCCAAATCCGATTGTCTTGTGATCCGCGAGCCTTATGAGCCCGCGGCAAAGACCGGCAGCCCCTGCCGGATCGTTAAATTCGAGCGTTAAGCGCCGGTTGGGCGCTACGCCCGCTTTCTTCACTTCAAATTAAATGGTTGCGGAACACATATGGAACGGATAGTGTCTGTTCATGATTTGTTTCGGCAGCCAAGGGGCCATAGAGGGAAGCGCCGATGCTCACGCGCAAGCAAGCTGAACTCCTGCGTTTTATCCATGAGCGCCTGAAGGAGGCGGGAGTTCCACCGTCCTTCGACGAAATGAAGGATGCGCTCGATTTACGCTCGAAATCCGGCATTCACCGCCTGATTACCGCGCTCGAGGAGCGCGGCTTCATCCGGCGGCTACCCAACCGGGCCCGCGCCATCGAAGTGATCAAGCTTCCTGAGTCAGTGGCCCACGGCATGGCTTCGAGCCGCTCGCGCGGTTTCACCCCGAGCGTCATCGAAGGCAATCTCGGCCGCGTGCGCAGCGCTTCCGAAGACGAAAGCGGCCGGCCGGTCGCCGTGCCGGTGATGGGCCGCATCGCCGCCGGCACGCCGATCGAAGCGATCCAGACCCGCAGCCACACTATCAACATGCCGTCCGACCTGTTGACCAGCGGCGAGCACTTCGCGCTCGAAGTGCGCGGCGACTCGATGATCGATGCCGGCATCCTCGACGGCGACACCGCGCTGCTCAAACGCACCGAAGCCGCCGAGACCGGCGACATCGTCGTCGCCTTGATCGACGACGAGGAAGCCACCCTCAAACGCTTCCGCCGGCGCGGCGCCTCAATCGCGCTCGAACCGGCCAATACCGCCTACGAGGTGCGTATCCTGCCGCCCAACCGCGTGCGCATTCAGGGCAAGCTGGTCGGGTTGTTCCGGCGGTACTGATTTTCGTCATTGCGAGCGAAGCGAAGCAATCCAGCGCTGAAGCGCGGCTCTGGATTGCTTCGTCGCTGCGCTCCTCGCAATGACGGAGCGTCACTCACCCGGCTCCAAATCCTCCGGTCGCGGCGTCGCATCGCGCCGCAGCGCGCGCGCCGCCGGACTTACCGCATCGTCTGACGTAGCGGCGCTGCGCGGCTGACGCGGCGCCCAGGGCCGGTCAAAATGCGCGCCGGCACGGCGAATTCGGCCTGCGGCCAAAATCCGCCCCCAGCCGCTTGCCAAGCCCGGCGCGCGCGCTCGACCGGCCAAGTTCTAGTGCCGGTGCGTGCGCGATTTGGCGCGTTGCCTTCGTCTGCCACCGCGCGCCTCCACCCGTTTTGCGCGCCAAGTCCAAGGATCAAGTCCCGGCATGATGCTAGCGAGACGCAAGCACGCTGGCGAGGGAGCTTGTGGATTTACCCTCCCCCTTCAGGCGAGAGGGCGACGGGGCGCGCCGCTCTCAGTTCGTGCCGGCGACCTTGGCCCAGCTGTCGCGCAAGCCGACGGTGCGGTTGAACACGAGGCGTGCAGGCGTGGAATCCGCATCGCGGCAGAAATAGCCCTGGCGTTCGAACTGCACCGGCTCGCCGGAAGTGTCTTCGGCCAAAGCCGGCTCCACCCGCGCGTCGGCGATGACTTCAAGCGATTGCGGATTGAGATCGGCGGCGAAATTTGCCGCATCCGGATCGGGGCGGAGAAACAGGGGATTATAGAGGCGCACTTCGGCCTTCACCGCGTCCGCCGCCGACACCCAATGCATCGTCGCCTTGACCTTGCGGCCATCGGGCGCGTTGCCGCCTTTGGTCGCCGGATCGTAGGTGCAGCGCAGCTCGATCACGTTGCCGGCTTGGTTCTTCACCACCTCGCGGCAGGTGATGAAATAGGCGTAGCGCAGCCGCACCTCGGCGCCCGGCGACAGGCGGAAAAATTTCTTCGGCGGATTCTCCATGAAATCCTCGCGCTCGATGTAGAGCTCGCGGCCGAAGGCGATGCGCCGGGAGCCCGCGCTGGCGTCCTCGGGATGATTGAGCGCCTCGATCTCCTCGCGGCCGCCTTCGGGATAGTTTTCGATAACGACCTTGAGCGGCCGCAACACCGCCATGCGCCGCCGCGCCGTCTTGTTGAGATGCTCGCGGATGGAAAATTCGAGCATCCCCATATCGACGACGCTGTTGGCTTTGGCCACCCCGATGCGCTTGACGAAATCGCGGATCGCCACCGCCGGCACGCCGCGCCGGCGCAAGCCGGCCAGCGTCGGCATGCGCGGATCGTCCCAGCCGCCGACATGACCACCGCGCACCAGTTCCGTGAGCACGCGTTTCGACAGGATCGTGTAGGTGAGATTGAGCCGGGCGAACTCGTATTGATGCGGGTGCGAGGGAACCGGAAGATTGTCGAGGAACCAGTCATAAAGCGGCCGGTGGTCCTCGAATTCCAGCGTGCACAGCGAGTGGGTGATGCCTTCGATCGCGTCCGACTGGCCGTGGGCGAAATCGTAGCTCGGATAGATGCACCAGATCTTGCCGGTGCGCGGGTGCTCGGCGTGGAGGATGCGGTAGAGCACCGGATCGCGCAGGTTGATGTTGCCGGAGCCCATGTCGATCCTGGCGCGGAGCACGCGCGCGCCGTTGGGGAATTCGCCCGCGCGCATGCGGCGGAAGAGATCGAGGTTTTCGGCGATGCCGCGGTTGCGCTGAGGGCTTTCGGTGCCGGCCTCGGTCAAGGTGCCGCGCGTGAGCCGCATCTCCTCCTGGGTCTGATCGTCGACATAGGCCTTGCCGGCTTCGATCAGGTATTCCGCCCACTCGTAGAGCCGCTCGAAATAGTCGGACGCGTGATAGAGATGCTTGCCCCAATCGAAGCCGAGCCAGCGCACGTCGCGCTCGATGGCATCGATATACTCCTGCGCTTCCCGGGTCGGGTTGGTGTCGTCGTAGCGCAGATTGCAGTGGCCGCCGAATTCGTCGGCCACGCCGAAATTGAGACAGATCGACTTGGCGTGGCCGATATGCAGATAGCCGTTCGGCTCCGGCGGGAAGCGGGTGACGATCGACTTGTGCCGGCCCGAGGCCAGATCGCCGCGAACGATGTCGCGGATAAAATCCTGGCCCGCTTCCCGTACCGGCGTTTCCGCAACCGTCATGATCCGATCACGTTCTTCATGCCGCGGCGGATGCCGGCGGCGCGCCCGGAGTGGACAAATTGGCTTGCCGGGTCAAGCCCGCAGAATGGCAGACAAGCGGGAAGTCCTTAACTTCCTTTCACATCCAGCTGTGCTACACGAGCGCGGCTAGCGAGGATGATCCACCGAGCATGACCGTCGTCACCCGCTTCGCCCCCTCGCCGACCGGATTCCTGCATATCGGCGGCGCGCGCACGGCGCTGTTCAACTGGCTTTATGCCCGCGGACGCGGCGGCAAGATGCTGCTGCGGATCGAGGACACCGACCGCGAGCGCTCGACGCAAGCGGCGATCGACGCCATCCTCGACGGGCTCTCCTGGCTGGGCGTCGATTGGGACGGCGAGACGATCTATCAATTCTCGCGCTCCGCGCGCCACCGCGAGGTCGCCGAACAACTATTGGCGCAAGGGCACGCCTATCGCTGCTATGCGAGCCCCGAGGAGCTCACGCAAATGCGCGAGGCGGCGCGGGCCGAAGGCCGCGCCAAGCTCTATGACGGCCGCTGGCGCGACCGCGATCCGGCCGACGCGCCGCCGGGCGTCAAGCCCGCGATCCGGCTCAGGGCGCCGCTCACCGGTGAAACCGTCATCGAGGATCAGGTCCAGGGCCGCGTGGTCTGGCAGAATGAGAATCTCGACGACCTCATCCTTCTGCGCTCCGACGGCACGCCGACCTACATGCTCGCCGTCGTGGTCGACGATCATGACATGGCGGTGACACACGTCATCCGCGGCGACGATCACCTGACCAACGCCGCGCGGCAGAAGCAGATCTACGACGCGCTCGGCTGGACGGTACCGGTGATGGCGCACATTCCGCTGATCCACGGACCCGACGGCTCGAAGCTTTCCAAGCGGCACGGGGCGCTCGGCATCGACGCCTACCGCGCCATGGGTTACCTGCCGGCGGCGTTGCGCAATTATCTGGTCCGGCTCGGCTGGAGCCATGGCGACCAGGAAATATTCTCCACCGAGGAAATGATCGCGGCGTTCGATCTGCCGCAGATCGGCCGCTCGCCGGCCCGGTTCGATTTCGCCAAACTCGAAAGTCTCAACGGCCACTACATCCGCACCAGCTCCGACGCGGCATTGCTGGAGGCGATCGACCGGCTGCTGCCCCACCTCGCTGGCGGCGACGCCGTGGCCGGAAAACTCACGCCGCGCGTCCGCGCGCAATTTGTGGCGGCCATGCCAAGCCTCAAGGAGCGCGCCAAGACCCTCATCGATCTAATTGACGGGGCACATTTTCTCCTGGCCGACCGGCTGCTCGCATTGGATGAAAAGGCCGCCGCCTTGCTGACGCCGGAAGCCAAGGCGCTGCTGCGCGAAATCGAAAATGAACTCGGCGGGGTCGAGCCGTGGACAGCGGAAACCACCGAGCAAGCGGTGCGCGCATTCGCCGAGCGCAAAACCTTAAAGCTCGGCGCCATCGCCCAGCCGCTGCGCGCGGCATTGACCGGCCGCATCACCTCGCCCGGTATCTTCGAAGTGCTCGTCCTCCTCGGCAAGCCGGAAAGCCTGGCGCGCATCGCCGACCAGACGAGGCCCTAGGGAATAAAGCCCGCCACGCGTCTCGGGTACGGACTGGCGCGGCCACTCATAACCGCCTATTTTCTTGCAGCGCACACTATGTTGCGCTAGGCCAATAGGGCCGGAATGGTAGCTGTACCTGCATTTTGACGGCTCGGCCGCGTGCACCGCACTATCGAGGCTGCCACACAGCGAGGATGCGATCATGGACGCGAAAACCGGCGCGAACATCAAGATTGCCAAACTTACCCTCGGCGACAAGAGCTGGTCCTTCCCGATCTATGACGGGACCGTCGGGCCGAGCGTCATGGATGTGAGCAAGCTTTACGCCGAAACCGGCATCTTCACCTACGATCCGGGCTTCACCTCGACCGGAAGCTGCGAGTCCAAAATCACCTATATCGACGGCGACGCCGGCGTGCTGCTCTATCGCGGCTATCCGATCGAAGACCTCGCCGAGCACGGCGACTTTCTCGAGACCTGCTATCTCCTGCTTTACGGCGAGCTGCCGACCGCCGCGCAGAAGGAGAATTTCGACGACCGCGTGACCCATCACACCATGGGTCACGAGCAGATGATGCGCTTCTTCCAGGGTTTCCGCCGCGACGCCCACCCGATGGCAGTGATGACCGGCTGCGTCGGTGCACTGTCGGCGTTCTATCACGACTCCACCGACATCACCGATCCGACCCAGCGCATGGTCGCATCGATCCGCATGATCGCCAAATCGCCGACGCTGGCGGCGATGGCGTACAAATATTCGATCGGCCAGCCCTTCGTTTATCCGAAGAATGATCTCGATTACGCGTCGAACTTCCTGCGTATGTGCTTTGCGGTGCCGTGCGAGGAGTACAAGCCGAACCCGGTGCTGGCGCGCGCCATGGATCGCATTTTCACGCTGCACGCCGATCACGAGCAGAACGCCTCGACCTCGACGGTGCGGCTTGCCGGCTCGACCGGTGCCAATCCGTTCGCCTGCATCGCCGCCGGCATCGCTTGCCTGTGGGGGCCGGCGCATGGCGGCGCCAACGAGGCGGCGTTGAAAATGCTCGGCGAGATCGGCAGCGTCGACCGCATTCCCGAATACGTCAAGCGCGCCAAGGATCCCAACGACTCGTTCCGGCTGATGGGTTTCGGTCACCGGGTCTACAAGCACTACGATCCGCGCGCCAAAATCATGCAGAAGACCTGCCACGAGGTGCTGAACGAACTCGGCGTCAACGATCCGCTGCTCGACGTCGCCTTGGAGCTCGAACGGATCGCGCTGCATGACGATTACTTCATCGAAAAACGGCTTTATCCGAACGTCGACTTCTATTCGGGCATCACGTTGCGCGCCATGGGCTTCCCGACCGCGATGTTCACGGTGCTGTTCGCGGTCGCGCGCACCGTCGGCTGGATCGCGCAATGGAAGGAAATGATCGAGGATCCGCACCAGAAGCTCGGCCGCCCGCGCCAGCTCTATACCGGATCGCCGCGGCGCGAGTATCAGCCGATCTCGCGGAGGAAATAGCCCTCGTCATTGCGAGGAGCGCAGCGACAAAGCAATCCAGACTTCGCCGTACCTATCTGTATTGCTCCGCTTCGCTCGCAATGACGCGAACGACGCTCCTAAAAATGACTGTATGACGGCCGCGCGAAGGACAGCGCCTTGCCGTCGAGCATGAAGCGGGCGCCCTGCCCCGCCTGCACGCGGCCGATCTCGGTGAGCGGGACTCCGGCGGCTTCGGCGGCCGCGCGCAATGCGGGAAGCTTCTGCGGCGGCAGCGTCATGACGATTTCATAGTCATCGCCGCCGGTGAGCACGCTCTCGATCAGCGCCGGTTCGGCGCCGATCGCCGCGCGCGCGGCGTCGGACAGTGGCACGCGCGCCACATCGATCTCGGCCGCCACCGATGACGCTTCAACGAGCTTGGCGAGATCGCCGGCAAGCCCGTCGGAGACGTCGATGGCGGCAGCGGCATGATGCAGCACCGCCTCGGCCAGCGCGTTGCGCGGCTGCGGCAGCAGATAGCGCTCTTCGAGATGACGGGCCATGGCCGGCATGAGCCTCCAGCGTTTCGCCAGGCTTGCGTCTTCGCGCATCTTCACCCCGAGTGCCGCGTCGCCCACCGTGCCGGTGACGACGACTGTGTCGCCCGGCTTGGCGGTCGAACGCCGCACCATCTTGCCGCGTGGCACCGTGCCGAAGGCCGCGATCGATACCGACACCGGGCCCGGCGTGTGGTCGGTGTCGCCGCCCAGGAGCGGACAGCCGTATTGCGCAATGTCCTCGCCCAGGCCGGCCGCGAAGGCGGCAATCCACGCCCCGTCGGTACCACGCGGCAGCGCCAGCGACAGCAGAAAGCCGGCCGGCTTGGCGCCTTTGGCGGCAAGATCGGACAGGTTCATGCGCAAGGCTTTGCGGCCGATGCGCTCGGGCGGATCGTCGGGGAAGAAATGCACGCCGGCAATTACGCCGTCGGTCGTGAGCACGAGATCGCATCCGGCCGGCGGCGTCACGACCGCCGCGTCGTCGCCGAGCGCGAAAGCGCCCGGATCGGTGGCGAGCGGGCGGAAATAGCGCGCGATCAGGCGGTCCTCGGCCGATTCCCTTGCGTGTGACATCGCGTGGCGCACCAAAAGATTATGCTACTGATGTATCAGCGCCCGAAGCCCGAGGAAATGCCGTGGAGCCGTTCGACCTTTACTCGCCGCTGATCGATGCGGATCCCTTTCCCTATTACGCGGTGCTGCGCGAGAAATTTCCTTGCTATTGGAGCGAGGGCGCCAAGCTCTGGATTCTGTCGCGTTACCACGACATCGTCGAGGCGGCACGCGACTGGCAGACCTTCTCCTCGGCGCAAGGCAACATGATCGACGAGCTTCCCGGGCGCGCGGGCTCGACGCTCGGAACCACCGATCCGCCGCGCCACGACCGGTTGCGCGCATTGAGCCAAGCCGCTTTCCTCAAGCGCAATCTCGATCGCATGGTCGAGCCGACGCTGGAAATCGCCGACCGCTCGCTCGATCGTATCGCCGAGCAGGACAGCTTCGAATTCATCAACGACTTTTCCAGCCAGATCACGGTCGGCTTGCTGTTCCGCACCATGGGCCTGCCGGCGCGCGATCATGCCGACATCAGGCGCAAAGTCATCCTCGCGGTCTCCACCGACAAAGCCGCGAAGGGGCGAACGCCGGAGCACATCGCCGCATTCAAAGATTTGAGCGACTTTCTGACCGCCGAGGTGGCGGCGCGTCGCGCCAATCCGACCGACGACCTGATCACGCATCTCGCCGAAGCCGAGATCGACGGCGACCGGCTGTCCGAGCGCGAGGTCGTCCTCACCACAGCGACCTTCGTCATGGCGGGCGTCGAATCGCTGTCGAGCTTCATGAGCATGTTCGCACTCAATCTGCACGATTATCCCGACGCGCGCCGGCGCCTCGTCGCCGATCCGGCGCTGATCGCGCCAGCCATCGAGGAATCGCTGCGCTTCAACACCTCGGCGCAGCGCTTCAAGCGCACCGCCACGCGCGACGTCGAGCTGCATGGCCAAACCATCCACGCCGGCGACAAAGTCGCGCTCGCCTTCGGCTCGGGCAACCGCGACGAACGCAAATTTCCCGATGCGGACAGCTTCGATATCGACCGCCGGCCGCAGGGCCATCTCGGTTTCGGTTCGGGCAAGCATTTCTGCCTCGGCAGCCAGATGGCGCGACTGGTGACGGAAGTGGCTATGCGGCGCTTCCTCGAGCGCGTGCCCGATTACCATCTGACCGTCGATAAGGTCGCCTGGAATTCGTCGTCCAATTTCAGGAGCCCGAGCGCGCTGCCGTTCGCCCGCGGGGCTGATGCCGAAGCTCAATCGCGCGCCGGGTCGAATTCCTCGGCGCGCAGTTGATGCGCGAGCTGATCGAGCACGGCATTGACCATGCCGGTTTCGTCCGGGTCGACGAAAGCGGAAGCGACGTCGACATATTCCGACATGACGACGCGCGCCGGCACGTCGCGCCGGCAGGCTAACTCGTAGGCGCCGGCGCGCAAGACCGCGCGCAACACCGTCTCGATCCGCTTGAGCGGCCAGCCGCGCGAGAGCGCCGCGTCGATCTGCCGATCAAGGCTCGTCTGCTCGCGCACCACGCCGCCGACAATGTCGCGGAAAAAAGCGGCTTCCGCCGGCTGGTATTGCGCGCCTTCGATCTCGCCGCCGAGCCAATGACTTTCGAACTCGGCCAAAATGTCGTTGAGGCCGGTGCCGGCGAGGTCCATCTGGTAAAGCGCCTGCACGGCGGCCAACCTCGCCGCGCCGCGCTTGTTGGCTTTTCTCGGCTCGCCCGGCGCGGCACTTGCCATTCTTACTTTCCCCGCACGAGCCGGCGCTTGACGCGGACCAGCGCCAGCGCCGCGCGCGCGGCGTCGCCGCCTTTGTCCTGTTCCTCCAGTCGCGCCCGGGCCAGCGCTTGCGTGAGCGTGTTGACGGTGACGATGCCGTTGCCGATCGGCAGCGCGCGGGCGACGGAAAGCTCGAGCAATCCCTGCGCAGAAAGCTGCGAAACGATCTCGAAGTGAATGGTGTCGCCGCGGATCACGCAGCCGAGCGCCACCACGCCGTCATAGGGGCGGCCTTTTTGTTTGGCGGCGTCGCAGGCGATGACGATCGCAACGGGGATTTCGAGCGAACCGGGCACCGTGACGCGCTCGACCACAGCGCCCGCTTCCTTGAGCACTTTCATCGCGCCGGCCAGGAGCAGATCGGCGATATCGTCGTAATAGCGCGCTTCGACCAGGAGGATGCGCGCGCCCTTGGCGCTGTTTTTCTCACTCTTGCTTCGCCGTGGCCCGGCCATCGCTCTACTCCAACTCGGGATCATGCTCAGTTAGTGGAGCATGATCTTTTCCGAAAACCGGAGACCACTTTTCGGGATCATGCTCAGGTGGTGGTAGCAAGCGTAAGGAGCGCGAACAAGCGCGCCTTATTGCTGCTGGGTGGCCGCCAACAGGCGCGCCGCGTAGCGCGCCATCTGGTCCACTTCGAGATTGACCCGCGCACCCTTTCGCAGCGCGCCGAAGGTGGTGACTTTCAGCGTATGCGGAATGATCAGCATGGAAAACGTATCGCCCTTGACCGCGTTGACCGTGAGCGAAACGCCATCGAGCGTAACCGAGCCTTTGGGCGCGATGAACCGCGACAGCGCGCGCGGCACGCGAAACGACATCTGCGCCATGTCGGGCAGATCCTTGCGCGCGACGAGTTCGGCGATGCCGTCGACGTGGCCGCTCACCAAATGCCCGCCGAGCTCGTCGCCGAGGCGAAGCGAGCGTTCGAGATTGAGGCGCGTGCCGCTTCGCCAGCCGCCGGCCGTGGTCACGCGCAAGGTCTCGGCGGCGACGTCGACGGCGAAAAAGCGCCGCTGGCGCGTTCGCCCGCGGGCAACGACGGTCAGGCAAATGCCCGAGCAGGCGATCGATGCGCCGATGGCGATTTTATTCGGGTCGTAGCCGCTTTTGATCGTCACGCGACATAGCCCCTCAGACTTCTCCGTAACGTGAAGTATTTCGCCTAAGTTACTGATAATGCCAGTGAACAAGATCATTCCCTTCGCGAAAATATGTCGCAAATATCGGCGCCGATGGCCTCGCTCCGCACCGACAAGAGCCGCGGCGATTGCGTCAATGCGGTCAGCGGCAGGCCCTCGAGCGCGTCGATGCCTTCGGCCCCGACGACCTTGGGCGACTGGAACAGCACCGCGTCGTCGACGAGATCGACGGCGATCAGCGCCGCCGCAAGCGTGGGGCCGCCCTCCACCATCAGCCGCGTGATGCCGCGCCCGGCGACGAGCTTGAGCGCGGCGGCGAGATCGAGGCGTCCTTGCCTCTCCGCCATGCGCAAAACCACGATGCCGGCCGCATGCAAGCGTTCCTCCGCCGCGCGCGAAGCCTCCATCCCGCAAATCACCCAGACCGGCACCTCACGGGCGGTCTGCACCAGGCGCGAAGCGGGCGGCAGGCGCAGCGCGCTGTCGATCACGACGCGCACCGGCGAATATTTCTCCATGCCCGGCAAGCGGCAAGTCAGCAGGGGATCGTCGGCCAACACCGTGCCGATGCCGACCATGATCGCATCGCTGTGCGCGCGCAGGAGATGGACGCGATCGCGCACCGCCTCCCCGGTAATCGCCAGCGGCCGCCGGCCTAGCCCGCCCCCTTTGCCGTCCGCCGAGACCGCAAGCTTGAGCATGACTTGCGGCCGGCCTTCGCGCATGCGCCGGATATGGCCGGCGTGATCGCGGCGCGCCTCCTCGGCGCCGATGCCGACGTCGACCGTCATGCCGGCGGCGCGCAGCCGCGCATGCCCCTCGCCTGCGACCTTGGGATTGGGATCTTCGAGCGCCGAAACCACCCGCGCGACGCCTGCGGCGATGATGGCATCGGCACAAGGCGGCGATTTGCCGTGATGCGAGCAGGGCTCAAGCGTGACGTAAAGCGTTGCGCCGCGCGCGGCTTCACCGGCCCGCCGCAGCGCTTCGATTTCAGCGTGCGGCCGGCCGCCGGTTTGCGTCCAGCCGCGACCGACGATCACGCCATCCTTGACGATTACCGCGCCAACGGCCGGGTTGGGCCAGGTGCGGCCGAGCCCCCGCCGGCCGAGCGTCAGCGCCAGCGCCATGAATCGGGCGTCGTCCGCCGCCATGTCGGCGCGCGCGCCCGGCGGCGGGCTTGCGCGCATACTCGTTTGCACACTCACTTGCGTGCAATCTCCGCGGCCTCTTCCCCCGACAGCTCCGCGAGCGCGGTTTCGAAATCCTTGGCTTCGCGGAAATTGCGATAAACCGAGGCGAAGCGGACATAGGCGACGTCGTCGAGGTCGCGCAGATACGCCATCACCGTTTCGCCGATGGTTTCCGACGAAACCTCGCTTTCGCCCTGGCTTTCCAGCTCGCGCACGATCTTGGAGACCATCTGGTCGATGCGCTCGGGCTCGACCGGCCGCTTGCGCACCGCTATCTGCACCGAGCGCAGCAGCTTGTCGCGGTCGAAAGGAACGCGCCTGCCGTTGCGCTTGATGACGATGAGCTCGCGCAATTGCACGCGCTCGAAGGTGGTGAAGCGGAAATTGCACGACAGGCAAACGCGGCGGCGGCGGATGACCGAGGAATCCTCAGTCGGCCGCGAATCCTTGACCTGGGTATCGAGGCTTCCGCAGCTCGGACAGCGCATCGCCTACCCCTAGCCCTCGTAGATCGGAAACCGACTGACCAGGCGCTTGACCTTCTCGCGCACGCTTGCCTCGGCTCCGGCATCCGCCTCGGCGCCTTTTTGCGACAGCGCATCGAGTACTTCGACGATCAGACCGCCGACCTGACGGAATTCGGCGATGCCGAAGCCGCGCGTCGTGCCGGCCGGCGTGCCGAGCCGGATGCCTGAAGTCACCGTCGGCTTCTCCGGATCGAACGGAATGCCGTTTTTGTTGCAGGTGATGTGCGCGCGTTCGAGCGCGGCTTCCGCCACTTTTCCGGTCAGATGCTTGCGGCGCAGGTCGACCAGCATCAGATGCGTGTCGGTGCCGCCGGAAACAATGTCGAGCCCGCAGGACTTCAGCGTTTCCGCAAGCGCTTTGGCGTTCTCCACCACGCTCTTGGCGTAAACCCGAAACGACGGGTGCAAAGCTTCGCCGAACGCCACCGCCTTGGCCGCGATCACGTGCATCAGCGGGCCGCCCTGCATGCCGGGAAACACCGCCGAATTGAGCTTCTTCGCCAGCTCCTCGTCATTGGCGAGGATCGTGCCGCCGCGCGGGCCGCGTAAAGTCTTGTGCGTCGTCGTGGTGACGACATGGGCATGCGGGAACGGGCTCGGATGCACGCCGCCGGCGACGAGGCCCGCGAAGTGCGCCATGTCGACCATGAGATAGGCGCCGACTTCGTCGGCGATCGCGCGGAAGCGGCGAAAATCGATGATGCGCGGGTAAGCCGAACCGCCGGTGATGATCACTTTCGGCCGGTGCTCCTTGGCCAGCCGCTCGACCTCGTCCATGTCGATCAGATGGTCGTCGCGGCGCACGCCGTAAGGAACCGGCTTGAACCAGCGGCCCGAGAGGTTCACCGGCGAACCGTGGGTGAGATGGCCGCCGGCGGCGAGATTGAGCCCCATGAAGGTGTCGCCCGGTTGCATCAGCGCCATGAAGACTTCGGCATTGGCGGAGGCGCCGGAATGCGGCTGCACGTTGGCGAAAGAGCAGCCGAACAGCTTCTTGACGCGGTCGATTGCCAGCTGCTCGACGACATCGACGAACTGGCAGCCGCCGTAATAGCGCTTGCCAGGCAATCCTTCCGCGTATTTGTTGGTCAGCACCGAGCCTTGCGCCTCAAGCACGGCGCGGCTGACGATGTTCTCCGAGGCGATCAGCTCGATCTCGTCGCGCTGGCGATGAAGCTCGCGGGAGATCGCATCGGCGATCTCCGGATCGGCCTCGCCGAGCGCCGCGGAGAAAAATCCCTCGGCCGAAATCGCCTTATCGTGCCGGACCGACATGCTTGTTTCCTGGTTTTGAAGCTATTTGTCATTCCGAGACGCCGCGAAGCGGCGAGCCCGAAATCCATATTCACGGACGGTGGTTATGGATTCCGGGCTCCTCGCTACGCTCGGCCCCGGAATGACGCCGTGGAAAAGGCGATAGCATACCGGCGAACGGGCGCAAGGTCTTGTGATTGGCAGGCCGCCAAGCCCGCTATATTTGGGGCTTTCCGCGCTTCAGCGCCACCGGCGATACCCCACCGTGGCGCTACAAATTCGTCGTCGCCGTCTGCGCGCCGGGCAAGCCGTCCTTGCCGTAAATGTCCTCGCGGAATTGCACGACGCCGTCGGCCGTCGCCCACCCGGTGATATAGACCCAATGCAGCGGCACCGGCTTTGCCAGCTGCGCGTTTTTTTGCTCGCCGGACTTGATGACGCGATCGATGTCCTCCAGCGACCAGCCTTGCATGCCCTCGAGCAGCCAGGCAACCAGCTGACGGACGTTCTGCACGCGCACGCAGCCCGACGAGTGGAAACGGAAATCGTCGCCGAACAGATTCTTCAGCGGCGTGTCGTGCATATAGACGCCGTAGGGGCTTGGAAAATTGATGCGGATCGAGCCGAGCGAATTGAAGCTGCCCGGGTCCTGCTTGAAGGAGTAATGGGTCGCGTCCTCCGAATACCAGTTGATCTTCGAGGGCTCGAGCTCCCGGTGGCGCGCATCGAAGATGCGGATGTGATTGTTGGTGAGGTAATCGGGCTGATCCTGCATTTTCGGGATCAGATCCTTTTGCACGATCGAGGGCGGCACCGTCCAATAGGGATTGAAATTGACCTGGATGATTTTGCTGTTGACTTCGGGCGAGGGCCGGTCCGGCTTGCCGACGACGGCGGTGTGACGCGACACGGCGGCGCCGCTCTCGATCGCCTCGATGCGGGCGGCCGGGATATTGCAGACCACGTAGCGCGGGCTCAGATTGCCGCTGAGCGCGCGCAGCCGCACCACATTGACCTTGAGCTGGGCAAGCCGCACCGGCGCCGGCACGTTGATCGGCGCCAGCGTCTCCGGCCGGATGACACCGTCTACGGTCAGGCCGTGACGCGCCTGAAAGCGCCGGACCGCGGCTTCCACGTAGGAATCGTAGATGTCGTTGCCGGTCGCATTCGGATCGATGTCGCCGGAGGCGGAAAGCCGCGTGCGCAGCACGCCGACGCTTGCATGCCGGTCGCCGAGACGCAGCACGTTGACCGGCGGCACTTGCGGCCAGCCGCCGCGGCCGACGATATCGGCGTAGCGGTTGATCGCTTTCTCGGTGGTTTGCACCGTCGCGGTGGAGACGGTCGGCTCGGACGCCTTGGGCATGTGGATGGTGCGCGAGGCGTCGTCGAAATTCTGCCCGAACCCGCCGCGCTGGGTATCGCCGATCAGCGCGTCGAGCGCGGCATCCTCCGCGGCGGCACCGCGCGCGGATAACCCGGCGGCCGCCAGCGCGGTCACGCCGGCAAGCCGCTTGAGGAATGCACGCCGGGGAAGTTGCGTCCCTTGCCGCGCGTCGTTCCGAACACGGGTTTTGCTCATGGCGCGTTTGTCCACCACAGCATGAAGGCCAAAATTGGCCAACGCCCGAAATAGCATGTGGGTGGGTCGGATGACAGGGAGCGTAGGACGGAAGATGGATAGGGAGCGAAAGCCGCACTACCCTCTGTCCTCTGTCGTCCAAAAAAGACCCCGGCGGTGACGCCGGGGTTTTGAAGTACGCCAGGGGAGGTTCTGGCGGAACGAAACGGCCGGTTACAGCCGATAGAGAATCTGGTCGGTCCAGAAGCGCTCGAGGCGGTGCAGCGCTTTGTTGAGCACGCTGAACTCGTCGGCGTTGATGCCGCCGACCTGCTCCACCGTGCGCACATGCTTCTGATAGAGCGCCTCGACGATGTCGCGCACTTCGCGGCCCTTGTCGGTGAGCTTGATGCGCACCGAGCGCCGGTCGACGCGGGAGCGCTGGTGGTCGAGGAAGCCCATCTCCACCAGCTTCTTGAGATTGTAGGAGACGTTGGAGCCGAGATAGTAGCCGCGCGTGCGTAGCTCGCCGGCGGTCAGCTCCTTGTCGCCGATATTGTACAACAGCAGCGCCTGAACCGAATTAATGTCGGCGCGGCCGCGGCGGTCGAATTCGTCCTTGATGACGTCGAGCAGACGCCGGTGCAGGCGCTCGACCAAGGTCAGCGCTTCGAGATAGGGAGGCTGGATGTGGTCGAAACGCGCCTCGCGCTCGGCGGGCTCGACCGTCTTGACGACGGCTTTCATAGTGACGCCTTTCCCAAGTCTGTTTATTGCAAGTCTGTTTTATTTGTCGCCCGACGGGCCCTGTTTTCCCGTCGTGTGGCGCGACCTTACCGGCGAGGGTCTAAGATCAGTTTAAATAACACGCTAAAAATAGGGTTTATTCGCCGCGCTCGGGGCGCGATTAAGCGTTGATTTGCAGCGGTTTTCTATAGGTTTTGTTCACCGTTTTCGGGCGCCGCGACGCGCGTGTTTCCGCGCAATTATGGCTCGCCAACTTCGAAGCGCGTGCGATGCGCGAAGACTGGTGGGAGAGGTAGGACTCGAACCTACGAAGGCGTAAGCCAGCGGATTTACAGTCCGCCCCCTTTGCCGCTCGGGACACTCTCCCGCACCAAATCCGGCGGGCACTTCAAGAGCCGGCGGCCGGCCCGCGGGCGCTATATGGTTGGCCGCCGAAACCGGAGTCAATCGAAAAGGGGCCGAATTGCCAAGCCCCGGTCCCCGTGACAGAACCGCGTCATGCGCGAACGCCCCTGGCGCGCAAAGCCGCGCGCGCAACACCGGCCCGGCGCCCGCCGCCACAACGATTTGCGCCGCGCGAGCCGGGGCAAGGAGCGGCGCGATGGCAATGACGCGGTCATCCTCTATGGCTGGCACACCGTCACGGCGGCGCTTGCCAATCCGGCGCGGCGTATCCGCAAGATTTTGGCGACCGAAAACGCCATGCGCCGGCTCGCCGACGACGGTATCAAGCTGCCGATCACGCCGGAATTGGTGCGGCCCGACGCCATCGCCGCGCGGCTTTCGCCCGACGCCGTGCATCAGGGTCTCCTCGCCGAGGCCGACCCCCTCCCCGCGCCGGAGCTTGCCGATTTGCGCGCCGGCGGCATCGTGCTGGTGCTCGACCAGATCACCGACCCGCATAATGTCGGGGCGATTTTGCGCACGGGTGCGGCATTCGCCGTCGCCGCCATCGTCACCACCGCGCGCCACAGCCCGGAAGCGACCGGCGTGCTCGCCAAATCCGCCTCCGGCGCGCTCGAACTGGTGCCGATCGTGAGCGTGCAAAATCTGGCCCGCGCACTTGTCGAACTGAAGGACCAAGGTTTTCTCGTCATCGGGCTCGACAGCGCCGGCACAGACGAGCTGACCGCGATGGCGCTCTCGGCACCGCTGGCGCTGGTGCTCGGCGCCGAAGGCAAAGGTTTGCGCCAGGGAACCCGCGCCGTTTGCGATCGGCTGGCGCGGCTTGATCTTCCCGGCGCGATCAAGAGCCTCAACGTCTCGAATGGAGCGGCGCTGGCGCTGTACGTGGCAAGCCGCGGCATCGCGTCAAAACAAGAAGGCCCGGATTAATCCGGGCCTTCGATACCGTCTAGCTGTGAGAAGCGCCCCGCTCAGCCGCGCCAGCGGTGCGGATAAGCGTGGCGATGCCAGTAGTGGGGCCGGTGATAGGCATAGCGCGCGCGATAATACGGATGCCCGTAACGCGGATCGCCGTAGCGGCCGATATACGGATAGGTGCCCGGCGCCGCGAGGCCCGCTTCCGGCGAATAGCTCTCGTACGGGACCATGATGCCCGGGCCGGAATATTCCGGACCCTGGTTGACGAGGTAAATCGGCGCCGGTCCAGGGCCGCCGAAAATCGATCCGCCCGCGGCGAAGCCCCGGTTGCAGCCGCAGCCGCCCCAGCCGGCCCAACGATCCCAGCCACCCGTGTCCCAATGATCGACGGCGATCGGCGCGGCGACGATCGGCACCGGCGCAACCGGCGGCGGCAACATGACCGGCGCATAAACCGGCGCAGCATACTCGACGGGCGGCGGCGGCGGCGCATAGACCAGTGGCTGTGCGTAAGTCTGCACAACAAAGCCGCCCCCGCACCCGCCGCAGCCGGCAAAGGCGGCCGAGGTCATGGCGGCGGCGAAGAACGTGGCGCACGCCACGAGACCAGCGCGATAGAAAGACATGCTATTCCCCCTACAAACTGCCCTGTCTTTGGCGGCCCGATGGTAGGCAAATCGCCGGTCAATTTCGTTTAAAACGCGCCGGTTAGGCAGGTGAATTCAGCGGTAACATTAATTCCGGCCTACGGCCGGCCCTGGCGGAATGTCGCGGGGCGCGGCGGTAAGCCTGCGGAGCCTCGCCAGCCAAACACGACTTTCGGCTTAAGACTTCTGGCGGACAGACAGGGAGCGATACAGGCCTGAAGATCAGCTACAATGGTTTGATCTGGGGGAGGAGTGCAACATGGCTATGGAAATCGCGAAGGACTTCCGGCGTGTGATCACCGCCGCGGCGGTGGGAAACGTCATCGAGTGGTATGACTTCTACATTTTCGGCAGCTTGGCAGCGGTCTTGTCGGTCAAGTTTTTCGAAAAGGGTAACCCGGTCGCGGCACTGCTGAGCACGATCGCGCTGTTCACCGCCGGATTCTTGATCCGACCACTGGGGGCGTTCCTCTTTGGGTGGATGGGCGACCGCGTAGGCCGCAAATACACGTTCCTTGTTACGCTCACCGGCATGGGGTTAGGCACCGGAGCAATCGGGTTGATCCCGACCTACGAGTCGATCGGCTTGGCCGCCGCATTCATCCTGTTCGGTCTGCGCATGATCCAGGGCCTCTGCCTGGGCGGTGAATATGGCGGTGCCATCACCTACGTCGCCGAGCATGTCCCGGACAAAAGCCGCGGCTATTATACGGGTTGGCTGCAGACCTCGCCGACCCTCGGCATCGTGGTGTCGCTAGCCCTGATCATCGCCGTACGCACGTATTTCGGTAAAGACTTCGACGCCTGGGCATGGCGCATTCCGTTCCTGTTCTCCTTCCTGCTGGTAGCCATCGCGATCTACATCCGCTGGCAACTTGAAGAGACACCGATCTTCCAGGAGATCAGGGCCAAGGGGCAGATGACCAAAAACCCCTGGAAGGAGGCCTTCCTCAGCTCGAATATCAAATTAGTGCTGATCGCCTGCGTCGTGCTGATCGGGCAGGGAGTAGTCTGGTACAGTGGTCAGTTCTGGGCGTTGTACTTCCTGCAGCAGGTTTCCAAGGTGGACCCGCTCAGCTCGGCCTACATCGTTGGAGCCGCGCTGCTCATTGCGACGCCGAGCTTGATCTTTTTTGGCTGGCTGTCCGACATCATCGGCCGCAAGCCGGTGATCTTGGGAGGCATGTTGCTCGCGGCGGTCACTTACTATCCACTGTATTTGTGGCTGGGACAGGTTACCCATCCGGGCAATATCAACTACCCGATCGCGGTCCTCATCATCTTCATCCTCGTTTGCTACGTCGGGATGGTGTATGGGCCGGTCGGCGCGTTCCTGGCGGAATACTTCCCCGGCAGGATTCGCTACACGTCGGTGTCGGTGCCGTATCACATCGGCAACGGCTGGGGCGGCGGATTGGTGCCGTTCATCACCTCGGCGGCTTTTGCGGCGACCGGCAGCATCGGCTACGCGCTGATCTACCCGATCGCGGTTCCCGCGGTGTGCTTCGTGCTCGCGCTGTTCCTGATGCCGGAAACCCGGCACAACAGCATCTGGAAACCCATAGAAGCTAAGGCAGCAGCTTAGTCGAAACCGGCAGGACGGCGGCACTTGCCGCCGTCCTCGGACCTCTCGGCCAGCCGCAGCGGCTTCGCGTCAGCGCGATCAGTTGCGGCTTGCTTGTTATGGGCCATCGCTACGCGCCCTTCACCGCGATCTGCACATCGACGTTGCCGCGGGTAGCGTGCGAATAGGGGCAGATTTTTTCATGGGCTTCCTTGGCGAGCGCCGCTAAATCCGCTTGCGGCAAGCTTGCGTCTTCCACCCGAAGCTTGACCGCAAGCCCGAAGCCGCCGCCGTCGCGCGGTCCGATTGATACGTCGGCTGTGACGCGCGCTTTACTGGCATCCTTCTTGTGCTGCTTGGCGACGAAGTCGAGCGCGCCACCGAAGCAAGCGGCATAGCCGGCGGCGAACAGGTGCTCCGGCGTGGTGGTGCCCGGCTTGCCCGGCCCGCCCATCGCCTTCGGCACCGAAAGATCGGCGCGAACCGAGCCGTCGGCGGCCTCGGTATGTCCATTGCGCCCGCCGGTCGCCGTCGCGGTGGCGGTGAAGAGCGGTTTGATCGTTTCCATGATACTTGCCTCCAGGTCGGGGGTTACAGTATTGCGCAGGCGGAAATTATGCAGCGCCGGCGGGCGGATGCGACGAGCGCATGAATTCGGCGACTCGCTCGGCAATCATGATGACCGGCGTGTTGGTGTTGGCGCTGACGATCTTCGGCATGACCGATGCGTCGGCCACGCGCAATCCATCGACGCCGTAGACGCGGCACTCCGGGTCGAGAACCGCCATCGGGTTGTCGGCTGAGCCGATGGCGCAGGTCGAGCTCGGGTGGAAACTCGACCCGCTGGCATCGAGGATCTCCTCGTCCGACATCGGATAGGTCGCCGCGTCATCGGCGATGAGCCGCCCGGGCTTGATGGCGGCTTCGATCACCGCGCGGCGCAGCTTTGCCGGCGCGGTCAGCACGGCGGTCGCGCCGATTGCTTTGGCAACGCCCGACCAGCCGGTGCCGTTGATCAGCCGCAGCGGCGCCTGCCGCGGCATCAAATAGATTTCCTCGAAGCAATCGCGCACCGCGGGATCGAGCAGCAAGCTCTCCGAGTAACGAACCGACATAATCATGCGCTTGGCGTCGAGCGGATCGGCGAGCAGCCGCTGTTCGACCCGCGGCTGCGTATGCGGATCGGCGGAGGCGAGCGCCACGACACCGCGCGACACTGGTTCATAGAGGCATGCCGCCACCATGGCCATGCGCAGCCCGAAGCGCCTGGTGCTCACGCGCCCGGTGTAATAGTGAAACAGGTCACCCGGACCGCAGCCCTCGATTCCGGACGAAAATCTTTGACCGGTCATGATGTAATGCTGTGCGGCCGCGGTCATGCGCGATCGGGCTTTAAGCGTCATGGCGAGGTGCAGTTGCGGGTGGTTCTGGTAGTTGCGTCCGACGCCCGGGCGGTCGGTCACCACCGCGATGCCGAGCTTGCGCAGCTCGTCGGCCGGACCGATGCCGGAACGCAGCAACAGCGCCGGTGAATAAACGGCGCCAGCCGACACTACCACCGCGCGGGCCGCGATCGTGGTCACTTCGCCCGCTCGCTCGATCTCCACGCCGGTCACGCGCATACCGGCGAAAGTAATGCGCAGCGCCAGTGTGCCGGTCATGATCGTAAGGTTGGGCCGCGCGCGCACCTGCGCGGTGAGATAGCAGCGCGCGCTGGTCGCCCGCTCGTCGTCCTGGCTAAGCGGGGTAGCAAAGAACGCGTCCTTGGCGTTGTCGTAGGCATTGGCAAGCGACAACACCCCGCGCGTCGTCGCGGCCTGCTCGACCCGCTGCATGTAAAGCGGCCAACGCTGGCGCGGCACCCGGCGCACGATATTTGGGCCGCGCACATTGCGATTGGGCGCCGGCTCGTCGAGGTCGTTGGTCATCGCCTGGAAGGTGGGCAGCACGTCCTGCCAGCCCCAGTTGCGCGCGCCCATCCGCTCCCAGCCGTCGAAATCGTGCGGCAGTCCGCGCAGCGCGATCATGCCCATGACGCTTGACCCGCCGCCCATGACGCGGGGCTGCAGGAACGGCACCGGCGCTTCGTCGTTGCGCAAGCTCGTCATGAAGCCCGGCCAGAAATAGTCCCGATTGATATAGGCCGCCGGAAAGATGTTGCGGATATCGGCGGGAACCGCGCCGGGCGCGGTGTCCCGCCCCGCTTCGATCAAAAGCACGCGGCGCGAGGAATCTTCCGACAGCCGCGCCGCCATCACGGCGCCCGCAGACCCGCCGCCCACGACAATGACGTCAGCTTCTTGCATGACCTATTCGCGCCCGATGAGCGAACGCGCGACGAAATTGCGCAGGCCCGCGGCGCCGGCGCACAAGAGCGCAAAGGCCGATGCGGCTATAGCGATTTCCACGGCATGCACGGCGGCGGTGCCGGACGCGTGCAGCGGTCCGAACGCCTTGAACGAGGCCGCCAGCGCGCCGATGCCGGCGCCATAGCCCGCCGCGCGCGCAAGATTCCACGGCTGCGCGCGGTCGGCCGAAGCATAAAGCGACGGAAAAAGCGGCATGTTCATTCCGCGGCTTCGACATGCGCCGAACCGCGCGCCAGTCCGACGAGATCGGGCAAAACGAGACGCAACAGCTCGGTTTGATCGCGCGCCACCAGCTCAACCGTTTCGCCCTCCTCCAGGTGGAGCGCGGTCAATGGCCGATAGGGCGCGTCGTGCGCAACGCCAGTGCCCGACAGCACTAGATAAACGCTGCGTCCGCCCGCACGATAGCTCGCGCCGCGTTCAAGCTTGAGCAGCGCCGCGCTGCATTGGCATTCGGTGAAGGTGCCGAGCCGCTTTTCGCTCACGCCGGGCATGGCGGCGAGCGGCCGCCATTCAAAGTTTTGCGGATCGAGCATGATCGGATCGCGGTAGCGCGGCTTCGGATAATCCATGCGGGCGGCGTGCACGTGCTCCCAGATCGCCTGATAGGCGTCGCTGTTGCGGCGGCCTTCGCTGTCGTCGTTGCGGCGAAATACGCCTGCTTCGAACGTGCCGAACTTCTTCAGCTCCTCGGTGCCGGCGGCGACCTCTCTCGGGGAGAGATAGCCGTTGCCGCTGGCGCCACCGAATTGCAGCACCGCGGTGACCGAACGCCCCTCTGAGCTTTGCGGACCATAGGCGGCGCCTTCGGGAAAGAAGCCGAGCGTTCCGGCTTCCATCTTGCCGTTGCGGTCGAAATTCGACGTGCCTTCGAGCTGAAAACGGAACTGATCGAAATTGTGCCGGTGCCGCGGCGAGACGAAATCGCCGTCTTGTTGCCCGATGCCGAGATGGAAGTTGCCCGGATCGCCCGCTTTGCCCTCGAGCAGATGCCTGTAGTGAAACGTCCCACCGCGATGCTGCAACCCGCGCTTCCACTCGACTTCATCGCCCTGGACGATTTTCATGATCACGTACTCCCGGCTCGGCACCCTTAGTATTTCAGCGATGCGCGAGCCTTGTCGAGGCCCGCATGCGGGCACTTGCCGTCAACCGCAATGATTGGCCTGGCACCGGGCGCTGCAGGCCGCGGGCGTCTTATATTTTGCGTTCTTCGCGCACCAGGCATCGCAGCGGGCGGCCCAGCGCGCGTTCTCGGCGGCGGCTTGCGTTACTGTCAACGGCGCGCGGCGAGCGCGAACATCAAGGTGACGATCGCGATCAGACCGAAAGCGGACTTCCTGGTCCCCTCCCCAAGCTTTGCTCAATTCATTTCACCGTGACCGTGATCACCGGCGACACGATCGGCGGATTGAACGGAATGTGCGACCAGTCGCCGAGCACGAGCTGCAAGGTGTGCGGGCCCGGCGGCAGCGTCACCATGGTCTCGGTCTGGCCGCCGCCGAAATGCACGTGCTTGGCGTCGGCCGGGATCGGTTGTTTCAACTCTTCGGGCGACAGCGTGGTGTCGATCACGAGATGATGATGCCCGGTGTTGGGTTTCTCGACGCCCGCCGGCGCCACCCCCATGCCGGTCAGGCCGAACTGGACCTTGAAGGGACTGGTCACCGTGTCGCCGTCCTTGACGTTGATGAAATAGACAACGGCGTTCGGCGGGGCTGCGGTCTCTGCCGACGCCATGAAGGCAACGATGACCGGAATACCGACAGCCAAAGCGACGAGCACGCTCCGGCGCAACACAGAATAGGAAATCATGGCGCTTCTCCGCGGCAGGGGGCATCCATTTGCCAAAAGCGGCGCGCGGGTGCGCCGTCGTTCTTCTTGCGCCCCTGCGATAGAGTGTCTGAAATCCGCCGCTGCGGCGCAATGGGCTCCGGGCGGTCCCCGGCCGTTCTGTTCTTGACTTTCGCCCGACCCGGTCCCATTCGAGGGTCGCGGAAAGACCCTGGATTTGCCGGGTTAGCTCAGCGGTAGAGCAGCGGTTTTGTAAACCGTTGGTCGGGAGTTCGATTCTCTCACCCGGCACCACCAGCCCCCCCGACATAAACGGAGTGTTGGGAAGCATCCGAACCGAGTAAAGAACCCAACTCGCCTCTAACGATGATACCCGGGCGTAGAGCCGGCGGGCGTTGGCATGATCGTAACAGTCTCGATCATTTCGCGAACAGCGCGCGCGGCGGTCTGATCGCCTTCCGCAAGATCCCTATTAATCACCGCCTCCAGGCGCTCCAGATCGCGCAGGTACCGGCGCAGCCAGCAACGACGACGTGCCGAAAGGGCCGGAGCGACCGGCACCGCATGGTAATACCGGCCGCTTGAGGATCTCCATCAGCCACGGCACGCCGTCGCTCGGCGCCAGCGACTTCGTCATAGAGCTTGGCGATGTTGGCGGCGATGCGGCGGGCCTCGTCGTAGGCGAGCGCCTGTGCATCCAAGTGATCGCCGCCGCGGTCGCTTTGCACCTGACAGCGAACGTGGCGGTGCACGCGCTAAGTGTCGCAAAGGGCCATGTGTGGACGGCTCCGAGTTGGCAAGGGTTTTCTTCACGAATGCAGCATTGGTCGGTGCAGCCATGTGTTCGGCCTTTGCGTGCGGTTCACATGACCGCTGGCCATAATGCCCTCCGCGGATCAGGTCCCGGTC
>JARLIY010000034.1 GCA_031291475.1 Xanthobacteraceae bacterium | reverse complement strand
GTGGTACGTGAGCTGGGTTCAGAACGTCGTGAGACAGTTCGGTCCCTATCTGCCGTGGGTGTTGGAGAATTGAGAGGATCTGTCCCTAGTACGAGAGGACCGGGATGGACGTACCTCTGGTGGAGCAGTTGTGGCGCCAGCCGCAGTGCTGCGTAGCTATGTACGGACGGGATAACCGCTGAAGGCATCTAAGCGGGAAACCCACCTCGAAACGAGTTCTCCCTGAAGAGCCGTGGTAGACCACCACGTTGATAGGCCGGGTGTGTAAGCGCGGTGACGCGTTCAGCTTACCGGTACTAATCGCTCGTTCGGCTTGAACGCTCTCATTACATCAATGCTCATCAAAGACGTCTGTCATGGCCGGGCTTGTCCCGGCCATCCACGTCGAGTTGAAAGACCAGCGCATGCGGCGCGAGGTCCGCGGGTCAAGCCCGCGGACTGCGCGTTCGCTTCGCGAACGCTTGCTTCATCGTTCCGTTCTTCGCCGGCCTGGTGGTCATAGCGAGGAGCCTATACCCGATCCCATCCCGAACTCGGCCGTCAAAGTCCTCTGCGCCGATGGTACTAAACCTCAAGGTTTGGAAGAGTAGGTCGCTGCCAGGCCTGCCAAGGACGGAACATTCCTCATCACGATATCGAATCCAAAAGCCCGCCGTGGTAATTCCGCGGCGGGCTTTTTGTTTGCTTCCGGAACGACGTTTTTCTACCGCCCGTGCTCCCACAAAGCTTCCAGCCGCTGGCGGAACGCTTTGGGCTTTTCGGCGAACAGCCGCAGCGCAATGCGCGCGGCGCGGTGCGAAAGTTCGGTCGTGCGTTCGGCGCAGGCCGGCGTCAGCCGCGAGCGCCAGTGCGCCAGCGGCTGATGCGGTCCGGTGAGCCGCTTGAGAATTTCCAGGTCCTGGCAGCGGCCGAGCCGGTCGCGCAACCTTTCGGCCTCTTCGGTCCACATCCGCCCGTGGCGCGGCCACAGCGGCTCGATCAGCTCCATCTGATAGCGATGATCGACCACGCGCTGACGTAGGTGATGCAAGTCCTCGGCGCTGGCCTGCGCCCAATCGCGCGGGATAGCCCCCCGCGCGGCGCGGTAGCCGGCGGTGAGGCGCTGGGCGATCGAACTGAAATCGAACGGATCAAGCGGCCAGCCTTCGATCGCCCCCATCGTCGCATCGAGCCAGGCGATGATCGCATCGCGCAGCTCCGGCGTGAGCACCGCCTGCTCCTCGCTGCCGCGGATCTTTTCGATGCGGCCGCGGATGGTCGCGGTCGAGCGTTCCGACAGCACCATGCCCTTTTTGAGGAGGTCGTCGAACGCGTTGAGCGCCGATTGGCCGTCGCGCGCCCGCGACAGCGAGCGTGCATGCTCGCGCGCTTCTTGCCGCAGTTGCACCGCGTCGGGGATGAAAGGCTGCAACAGCCGCATCAGCGCGCGCCATTGCTTGATGGCGCGCCGGAAATCGTGCACCGCGTCCTGGTTCGATCGCTCCGGATCGGTGATCGCCGTCCGCGCATTTTCGAGAATATGCGCCGCGATGGCGCGCACGGCCGGCCCGATTGCAGCCTTCGGCTGCAAGGCAGGTTTGTCCCCCATTACCGCTTCTAGAGAGGCGTGCATGACAGTCCGATGGGTAATGGATGACAGTATGGCGAAAAATCGGGCGCGCTGCACTTCCCTTGTTGGGGGGCGCTTGCTACATGCCTTTCACCGATGTCGGGCCCGCAAAAGCGAGACTTGACGCATATTGGCGCGGGGTGGAGCAGCCCGGTAGCTCGTCAGGCTCATAACCTGAAGGTCGTAGGTTCAAATCCTACCCCCGCAACCAATTTGTGTCACCCGCCGCAAAAACCTTGGACAAATCAAACCCGGACCCGCGCATCGGGGCCGCCGGTATGGCGCCCCGGCACCGTGTTTTGGGTATGGCCGCGTTGCCGCGCTGCGCTTTCGGGCGAAATGACGCCCTGATATGACGAAAATCGCGCCTATGTTCCAATGACGGACTGATCGGAAAGGGTTGCCATGTCCGCGATGTCGGAAACGAAGGAACGTACCGCCCGCCGGGTTCGCCACGAAGCGAAACGCCGGCTGCTGCAAGTCGGCGACGTGAACCGCATCACGCCAAAGATGGCGCGCGTCGTTTTTGGCGGTGACGAGCTTTCCGGCTTCGTCAGCGCCGCCCATGATGACCATGTCAAACTATTCTTCCCGCGGCTCGGGCAAGACAAGCCGGCATTGCCGACGCAAACCCCCAATGGGCCGGTCTATGCCGAAGGCGTGACGCCGCCGGCGGCGCGCGACTACACCCCGCGCCGTTACGATGCCGCGGCAAACACGCTGACGATCGACTTCGTGCTGCACGGCGAGGGGCCGGCGACGGCCTGGGCGGCGCAAGCGCGCCCCGGACAGTTTCTCGGCGTCGGCGGTCCGCGCGGCTCGTTCATCGTGCCCGACGATTTCGATTGGTATCTGCTCGCTGGCGATGAAAGCGCCCTGCCGGCGATCGGCCGCCGGCTGGAGGAGCTGCCCGCCACGGCGCGTGCGTTCGTCGTCGCCGAGGTGGCCGATGCCGGCGAGGAGCAGCGGTTCACGTCGCGTGCCCAAGTGGAGACGCATTGGCTGCGTCGCAACGGTGCCGCGCCGGGCAGCCAACCGCTGCTGCAAAAGGCGATCGCCGAGTTGAAGCTGCCGTCCGGCGAAGGCTATGCCTGGGTCGCCGCCGAGGCCGCCACCGCCAAGGCGCTGCGCCGGCATCTCGTCGACGAGCGCGGACTGCGCAAGGACCGCGTCAAGGCCGCCGCCTATTGGAAGCAGGGCGCCGTCGCCGTGCATGAGACCTACGACGACTGACCCGCCGGTGTCCGATCCGCGCATCTTCTACGGATGGTTCGTTGTCGCCGGCGCCTTTGCGGTGACCTTCGTCGGTTTCGGCAGCGCCTATTCGTTTAGCGCCTTTCTCATTCCGCTCCAGCATGACTTCGCCGCCTCCCGCGGCTCGGTGTCGCTGGTGTTCTCGCTTGCCGGATTTCTCTATTTCGGGCTCGGCGTCGTGACCGGCCCGCTGGCCGACCGTTGGGGCGCGAAGGGTCTTGCGGTCGCCGGGATGGTGCTGATCGGAATCGGCTTGGCCGCGGCGAGCATGGCGCGAAGCCTGGGCGCAGTTTATCTAGCCTACGGGCTCGGCGTCGGGCTCGGCATCGGCTGCTCCTACGTGCCGGCGATCGCCGCGGTGCAACGCTGGTTCGTCAGGCGCCGCGGCTTTGCGTCGGGCCTTGCCGTTAGCGGCATTGGGGTCGGCACGCTGGTCGTGCCACCGATTGCCTCGTTGCTCATCGGAACGCTGGGGTGGCGCGAAACCTATCTGGCCTTCGGCGCTTTTTCTGCTGTCGCCGGCGCGGGAATGGCGGTCTTGATCGAGGACGATCCCCGCCGGCGCGGGCTCGCGCCGGACGGCGACGCGGCGGGATCAACCATCCCCGCAAGCGGTTCGGCGGAAGCCGTTCTGGCGAAAGTTCTCACGTCGCGGCGGTTTGTCGGGCTTTATGCCGCCTGCTTTATCTGTTCGTTCGGCCTGTTCGTTCCCTTCGTTCACCTCGTCCCTTATGCGCTCGACCACGGCGTCGCGCAGTCGGCCGCGGTCCTGCTCGTCGGCGCCATTGGTGTCGGCAGCACCGCGGGGCGTTTCCTGCTCGGCGGCGTCGCCGATCGGCTCGGCCGGCCGCTGTCGTTCTTGCTGATGTTTGTCGGCATGGGGCTGTCGTTCGTTATTTGGTTTTTCTCCGTCAGTCTCTGGCCGCTGGCGCTGTTCGCGCTTGCTTACGGCGTGTTTTATGGCGGCTTTGTCGCGCTCGCGCCCGCTGTGGTCATCGACTATTTCGGCGGGCGCCATGTGTCGAGCCTGATCGGCATTCTCTACACCAGCGTGGCGTTCGGCGCGCTGATCGGCCCTAGCGCCGCCGGCTTCGCCTTCGATGTGAGCCGCAGCTACACGTTGCCGATCCTCATCAGCGTCGGCGCTTATGCCGTCGCCAGCGCGGTCCTGGCGGTGACGTCGAGGGCCACCTGATGGAATGGCGCGGCCGCTAAACCAGCGCTGCGTGGACGAGATTGCGGAACAGCTGGCGGTAAAAGTCGCGTTGTCCCGGCGCCTGGATCATCATCATCGCGATCAGCTCTTCCTGCGGCGCGATCCAGAACACCGTGCCGGCGAGCCCGCCCCAGTAGAATTCGCCCGGCGTCCCGGCGGTCGAGGACAGGCCGGGCTCCCGGCGCACGGCGAAGCCGAGCCCGAAACCATAGCCGGGATGCAGCAGCGACGGGTTGCCGTTGCGGACCCCCGGGCCGAGGTGATCGGAGGTCATGAACGAAAGCGTCTTGCGTCCGATGATGCGGACGTTGCCCAGCGTGCCGCCGAGATAGAGCATGTGCGCAAATCGCGCGTAATCGTCCATGGTCGACCAAAGCCCGCTGCCGCCCGACTCGAAGCGCTGCCTCGTATTTTTCTCGATGAGCTGGACCGGCTTGCCGGAATCGGGATCGCGCTCGAACGGCTCGGCCACGCGCTCGTACTTATCAGGACTCAAGACGAAGGACGTGTTGCTCATATTCAGCGGCGCAAAGATGCGCTCGCGCAGAAACGCGCCCAAGTTTTGTCCGGAAACCACTTCAATGACGCGGCCGATGACATCGGTGGAATGGCTGTAACTCCACGCCGCTCCCGGCTGATCGAGCAACGGCAGCCTGGCGAGCTCGGCGACAAACTCGGCGGTGGTAAGATCGCAAACAAGCAGCGTCTTGGCGTTGGTGGGATCCGGCGCAAACAATTGCGAGGCGCCGTAGAGGCGCTGCACGGCCGAATTCCCGGTGAAGGCATAAGTCAATCCCGAGGTATGACGCAGCAAATCCTGGATGGTGATCGCCCGTTTGGCCGGGACCAGTTCCAGCTTGCCGTCGGTCTCGACACCGACTTTCGGCGACGCAAATTCAGGGACGAATTTCGCGAGCGGATCGCTAATCTGAAGCCGTCCGTCCTCGACCAGCATCATCAGCGCCACCGAGACAACCGGCTTGGTCATGGAAAAAATGCGGAAGATGGCGTCATCCTTGAGCGCCGGACCGCCCGGCCGCAGCGCGCCGATGTCGCGCCGATAGGCGAGCTTGCCGCCACGCGCGATCAGCATGGATAGGCCCGGAACGCGTCGGGTGTCGACCTCGCGCTGCATGACCGCAGTCAACCGGGCAAGGCCGGTTGCGGAAAGACCGGCCTCCTCGGGGCCGGCGGCAGGGAATGTGTGCGAGGCGTGGGCGCGGCGATCGTTCAAGATTGGCTTCGCGGGCGTTGGCCGTCGGATGAGGCCGAACACTGCGCTTTCGCGGCGAGAGCCGTCAAGCCGCGGTCGCCCACGCCTAGAACGCCACCGGCGCGAAGTGATTGAGCAGGGCCAGTCCGACGAGAAGGACGAGGCCGATGGTCAGGCTCCAGCCAATCAGTTTCTTCTCGATCGGCAAGAGGGGTTCCACGGCGGCGCCGCGCAATTCCTCGCGCAAGTCCGCTCTGGTATTCGACTGGGCCATGGCGCGCTCCTTGAATATCTCTCAGCCGGCCAAAGGCGGTGTGATCCCGCTGAAGAAGATCCACGAGATCAACAGGCCGACCCAGACGACAAAGCCGAACAGACTGACCAGATAGACCGCCGCGAGCTTGCCGAAGCCCTCCTGCCACAGCGTCTTGAAGTTCGACAGGACGCCGATGGAGAAGAAGGTGAGGATGAAGAAGATGACACGGAAGGTGTTGGCTTCGCCGATGGCCGCCGGTACGTTCTTCGCGATCTCCGCCGGCGTGCCGAGTGCGAGATAGAGCCCGACGGCAAACGTCACCACGAAGCCGATGATGAACTTGGGAAAGCGCTGCCAGATTTCCCACGCACTTGCTTTTTCCTTATCGGGCGTGACGTTGATGTGGTTGGTCCAGATATAGCCGAGGACGAAGGCCCAAATGCCGATGAAAATGTCGATGAAAACCTTGATGGTCGCCGCGGTGCCGAGGATCCAGCCCGGCTGATAGTTGACGCCCTCGGCCGCGTTTTTCGCCAGGATCAGTGATTCGGTGATACCGCCGGCGGCGACGGCGGCGCCGTCGGTCTTCACCGCCAGCCCCATCCAGGCGCCGGCCACCAGCGGCTCGTGCGCCAAAAACGCCTGCGCAAGAAACGGCAGGATCAGCACTTCGACCACGGCGAAGATCACCACCAGCGATGACACCAGCACCGGCACGACCGGCCGCGCGCGGATGGCGCCGCCAACGGCGATCGCCGCGGATACGCCGCAGATCGAGATGCCGGACGCAAGCGGCGCCGCCCATTCACGATTGAAGCCGAACCACTTGCGGGCGACGTAATACACCACCGCCCAATAGATCAGATACGCTTCCACGATCGCGGCGACGCCGCGCAGGATAAGGGAACTCGCCAGACCGAGCCGTCCCGCCGCCGTCACCGCGAAGACGCCCCCGAGAATGACGATGGCGACCTTGATGTAGAGTTCGGGCCGCACCGCATCCTTGACCGCATCGGCAAAGCGCGGGAAAAAATTGGCGATGATCAGCCCGGCGATGAGCGCGAAGATATAGCCGCCTTCGTTGGTCAGTTTCAGCGACCAATTGATCCCGAACTTCTGTTGCTCGGCCGGCGTTACCGCGGCGAAATGCGCGAAATTGCCGATCACCCAGCTCGCATAGGCGATCCAGAACACGGCGGTAAAGGCGAGCACGAAGCGCTTCAAATCGCTCTTGAGCAATGCGGCGCCGGCCCCGAGCACCACCGTAAGCGCTACGTAGGTCGCGATCAGGGCGCCGACGCCGCCGAGCGACGCATATCCCTTCGAGGTTGCTTTGAGCGACTGGCCGAGATTGCCCCAAACCGATGTCGTGACCACCCAGCCGATCAAGTCGATATTGGTCAGCGCGGCGAGCGCGAGCACGAAGATAAATAGGCCGAGAACGACGGCCAGCCAATCCTCGTTGATCGGCGCCACGACGCCGTCGGCGCGTTGCGGGCGAAGGTCGTTAACGGTGGTTTCGGACATGTCGCTTACCGCCGGCAAAAGGCCGGCCTTTCAGCAATGAAATCAGTGATGAAGAACGGCTAAGTCAATGCGCGGAGCCAAAATAAGAGAAACTTAGCTGACCCGGCATGCTCCAGGCGAATGATCTCGCCCGCGGGGCGCAGGGCATGAAACAACTTTGCATCGCTGATTAGCTAGGCGGCCCGGCTGGTAAGGCGGTCCATTTCGCGCTGGACAAGCCGACCGTAAAGGCCTTCGTGGCGCACCAGCAGATCGGGCGGGCCGTCCTGAATAACCTTTCCCAACTGGAGCACGACGACGCGGTCGAAATTGCGCACCGTCGAGAGCCGATGCGCGATGGCGATCACGGTGCGTCCGCGCATCAGGCGGCCCAATGCTTCGCGGATCGCCTCTTCGGACTCGTTGTCGAGCGCGGAGGTGGCTTCGTCAAGCAGCAACAAGGGCGCATTCTTGAGAAAAGCGCGCGCGATGGCGATGCGCTGGCGCTGGCCGCCGGAAAGCTTCAGCCCGCGCTCGCCGACGAGCGTACGCATGCCGTCCGGAAGATCTTCGATGAAGTCGCAGCGTGCCTCGAATGCCGCATCGAGCACTTCTTCGTCGGATGCGTCGGGTCTTCCGTAACGGATATTCTCCATCACTGAGCGATGGAACAGCGAAATATCCTGTGGCACCACGCCGATCGCTTCCCGCAAGCTCTCTTGTGTCACCCGCGCGATGTCCTGCCCGTCGATCAAAATGCGGCCATCCTGGACGTCGTAGAAGCGTTGCAGCAAAGCGAACAGCGTCGACTTGCCGCTGCCGGAAGGGCCGACAAGGCCGACCCGTTCGCCCGGCGTGAAGCTCAAATTGAAATCCTCGAAAATGTGCTGGCCCGCGCCGTAGCGGAAATGGACGTGCTCGAACTTGACGCTCGCGCCGCGGCGGACGAGCGGCGCCGCCTCCGGATGATCGCGCAACTCGTGCGGCACGAGCAGCGTTGCCAGCGCTTCCGACAGGCGGGCGACATGCTGCGTGATATCGACGAGCGCCACCGCGAGATCGCGCGTGGCGTGCAGCACCGACAGTCCGAGCGTGCAGATCAGCACGACGTCGCCGGTTGTCGCCTCGCCACGCTGCCAAAGCATGATCGCCCAGGCGAGCAGGCCAAGCGCCAGCACGATGGTCACCAGCGCGTGGATGATGCGCAGCTTCTCGAGATAGAATAGGCTGCGACGCCGTGCCTCCATCTCGCGTTCGACGGTGGCGTCGAAACGGCGATGCTCGCGCAAAAAGCCGCCGAACGCGCGCACCAGCGGCATATTGCAGACAACGTCGGTCATTTCACCGTCGACCGCGGCCGCCTTGCTGGCGAAATCGTGATGCAACGGCCGGCCGGCGGCCGCCAGACGGAACATGATGCCGACCATGATTCCGGCGACAACGGCGAGCCCTGCGGCCATAGGAGCGCTTACCGTGCATACAAGCGCGATCGCGGCCAGCGTCGCAGCGCACGGCGGCAGAACGTTCCAGACGAACATGTTCTCGCCGGTGAAAACGGCGTTCGAGGTTGCGGTGATGCGGCTGGTCAGCATGCCGGGCAGACGCTCGGCGAAGTAGCCGGGGGAATGCCCGGTGAGGTGGCGGAACAGGTCGCGCCGCAAGTCGCCAGTAACTGCGACAAATGCGAAGTTCGCGATAAAGCTTGCCAGTCGCCATAAGAGATTATCGGCGGCGATCAGCGAGCCGAGCAGGATAAATGCCGTCCATACACCGGCGATCGCGCCGTGCGACAGCGTATCGACCAGGTACTTCACGCCGTATTGCGTGCCGACCGAGCAGGCGACGGCCGCCAATACGGCTGCAAGAACAATCGCGTGTGCGATTGGGCGCCGACGGACGTAGCGAAAGATGAAGGCAAGGGGGCGACCGGCGTAATCGACTAAGTCGGCCATGCGCGTTTGATCTCCGCTGGCGAACGCCACCCGTGCCGGAGGCCCGTACAGGGTCACAACTCCGCAGGCCGCAAATCTATCCGGCCCCATATCGTTACTTTTTGCGGCTCAGCTCCGCGCGCTGGGCCGACGTGAATTCCGCGCGGTTATAATTGACGTTTCACAGCCCGAAAAGTTCCGTGCGCTGCAAAAAATAAGTTCCCGCGCGATCTGAAACATTTTGGCGCATTCCGGCCTTTCGTTCCTGTGCCGGGAACTCACGAGATGACGGGACATCCGCGAAAGCAAAGGTAGAAATTGATGCATATTGCCCAGATCGCGCCTTTGACGGAGGCGATCCCGCCCAAGCTTTATGGCGGGACCGAACGTGTCGTGTCGTGGCTGACGGAAGAGCTGATCGCGCTGGGTCATAACGTCACGCTCTTCGCCAGCGGCGATTCAGTGACTTCGGCGCGGCTTGACGCGGTATGGCCCCGCGCCTTGCGGCTTGATGGCGCGGTGCGCGATCCGAACGCGCTGCACATGCTGATGCTGGAGCGCGTCTATCAGCGCGCGGCGGATTTCGATTTCCTGCATTTTCACCTCGATTATTACCCCTTCTCGCTGTTTTCCCGGCAGCCGACCCCGTTCGTCACGACGCTGCACGGCCGCCTCGATCTGCCCGAGCATCAACCGGTGTTCGACGCATTCTCCGCGGCGCCGGTGGTGTCGATCTCCAATTCGCAACGGCGGCCGGTGCCGCAGGCGCGTTGGGTGCGGACCGTCCATCACGGCCTGCCCGAGCGGCTGCTTGCCCCCAAATCGGTCAAGCCGTCCTACTTCGCCTTCCTCGGCCGTATCGCCCCGGAAAAGGGCGTCGACCGCGCCATCCGCATCGCTGAGCACTGCGGCGTGAAGCTTAAAATAGCCGCCAAGGTGGATAACGCCGATCGCGAGTATTTCGACGAGCAGATCCAACCGATGATCAAGTCACCGCATGTGGAATATATCGGCGAGATCAACGACAAGGAAAAATCCGAGTTTTTGAGCGGCGCCATCGTGCTGCTCGTTCCCATCGACTGGCCTGAGCCGTTCGGCCTGGTGATGATCGAAGCCATGGCCTGCGGCACGCCGGTCATCGCCTTCAATCGAGGATCGGTGCCGGAGGTGATCGACGATGGGGTCACGGGCTTCATCGTCGAGGACATCAACGGCGCCATCGGCGCGGTTGACCGCTTAGGCCATCTGTCCCGGGAAAAGATCCGCCGGCGGTTCGAGGAGCGTTTCACCGCGCGCCGTATGGCGCAGGATTATCTTGCGGTCTACCGCAGCCTTACGGACAGCGTCGCGCCACGTTTGCGGCTGGTCACAGACGACGCGCCGGCGTTGTAGGGACGTCGCTCTATTCCTCCGCCGGTCGGGTTTCCGGCATCAGGAACCACAGCGCTACCAGCCCGAAAAGCGCGATCGCCGCCAATCCGGCAAAGGCCGCCGGACTGCCGAGGTAGTCGCTCATATAGCCCGCGATCGTTGTGCTCAGCGAAGCGCCGATCCCGATGAAGGTGCCGATAATTCCTTGTCCGAGGTTGAAGCGCCCGGTGCCGCGCGTGAGATCGGCGACGACGAGCGGCACCATGACGCTGAAGACCGCGGCCGTCACCCCGTCGAGCAGTTGCACCACGACAAGGAGTTCTGGGTTCGTCACCGACGCAAATAGAATGCCGCGAATTGGCAGCGCGGCAAAGGCGATAAGCAGCATTGGCCGCCGCCCCCAGATCTGAGCACGCCGGCCTACCCACGGCGACAATGCGGCGACAAGAAGCTGGGGAACCACGATGCAGGCGGCGATGAGCAGCGTCGCCCAGCGGGCTGAGCGCATGGTTACGACGCTCCCCATCAACGGCAGCATGGCCGCGTTGGCGAGATGGAACAGCAAAAGACAGCCGGCGAAGATCAAGAGCGGCCGGTTGTGCATCAGATCGCCGGGCTTCACCGGCGGCTTGTTGGCGCGCCGCCGCGGCGTCGCGCCGTGGGCCCGCTCCGGATCGATCTCGGCCGGAGAGATTCCGCGCAACGCCAGCAGCGCCGGCACGAGCAAAAGGACGGTGACGACGAAAACGGCGCGAGCGGAAAGCAGATACCCGCAGGTGCCCATCGCCGCCGCGGCCAGCCCGTTACCGATGGCAGCGAAACGGGCGTTGCGTCCGAACCGTTCGCCAATCCTCGCATGGCCGACCAGGCCGAGGCTGATCGCGGCAATCGCCGGGCCGAGCACGCAGCTCGCCAGTGCATGCAGAACGGCCGCCGACAGCACCATGGGAAACACCGGAAGCGCAGCGTAGCCCAGCGCGCTGAAGCAGATGGCTGCAACGGCGATACCGGCGACAAGGCGTTCGGAGCGGGCGGCGTCGACCACGGCACCGCCCGGCATCTGGGCGATCAGGGAAACGAAGCCGGCGGCGGAGAGGACAAGTCCGATATCGACTTGTGTCCATTTCTGCGTGGTGAGAAACACTGAGACGAACGGTCCGAAGCCGGTCTGGACGTCGGCGACAAAGAAAATGAACCAGTCCAGACCGCGCAGGCTGCGCGCCGACGGCGCCAGCGGCGGTTCGCCGCCACCCGACTGCGCGCCTTCCGGCGCGGGCTCTTCCGCGATCCCGCCGTGCTGATCACGACTGTCGCCAAGGCGGGGTAATGGCTCCGCGGACAGATCACTTCTCCAGCAACGTTGCTATTCGGGCAGCGGTTCGAGCTTGCCCAGCGCGCCGAGGACGACGACCAGCTTGCCTTCCTGGTATTCTGGTGCCGCCTTGACCTGGTCGCGCGTCAATTCGAGTGCGATCCGCGCGCCGGGCTTTCCCGGCTGCGGAAAGTGCAGCGCGTTCCACTCTACCGCGATCTTGCGGCTGCCGACACCGAGGAAGCCGCCGAAGTCGATGATCGCGGCGCGCACCTCGCCGTTACGGTCGACGAGCACGTCAACGATGCGGCCCATATTCTCGTCGGTGGCGCTACGAACCTCGCGGCCAAGTACGCCCTCGACCTCGTGTTTGTTAAGGATGGTGACTTCAGGAGTGGCCAATGGTGCGGCGGGAGGGGCGGGATTGGCCGCAGGCGGCGGCGCGGCGCTGTCGGTGCCTTCCGCAGCGATTGCTACGGCTACGCCGACGCTCAACGCCAATAGCGCCGCGGCCGTGATCGCCGTTCGATGATCCCCGCGCATGCCGCCTCCGGCACTGTTGGCCCATCCCACTAAGCCGACGAGATCGTCGGGGTTCCATGCCAAAACACCGATTTCTCGGGGATTCAGGAGGAATAGATCACCGAAACCCGGATACCGCCGCTGATCCGAGGCGTGTCGAGTGACACCGTGTCGTCATTGCGGCAAACCCGCAGATCGACGCGCGACGAACCGAGCTGCAAATTGCGCAGCGTGACTTCGTCGAGAAACGCCGGCAGTCGCGGATTGCACAACCGGATCTCGTTTGCAAACGGGTCGAATTGGAGGCCGAGCGACGCTTCCAGCAATGCAAACGGCGTGGCGCTGGCCCAGGCCTGCGGCGCGCAGGCAACGGGATAGAGCGTTGGGCCGTGCCCGCGCTGGCGCTCGAAGCCGCAAAACAGTTCGGGCAAACGCCGGTGCTCCATATACGTGCCGGCCCTGAACAGTCCCTCGAACAGAGTCTCCACGGGCTGCTTCAGTCCGTAGCGCGCGAAACCGAGCGCGATGAGCGCGTTGTCGTGCGGCCAGATCGACCCGTTGTGATAGGACATCGGATTGTAGCGCGCTTGGCCATGGGCGACCGTGCGAATGCCCCAGCCGGAAAAGAATGTAGGCTGCAGCAATCCCTTGGCGACCAGCGCGGCGCGCTGGGGATCAGCAATCCCGGTAAACAGCACCTGCCCGGCATTCGAGGTGCGCACCGCGCAGGGTTTCTTGGCGCCGTCGAGCGCCAGAGCGTAAGTCTCGATGTCCGGGCACCAGAACGCCGCCTCGAAGCGCTTGGCTAGCTTCTCCGCTTCGGCGTCAAGCTGATGTGCCGCGTCATCGCGCCCGAGCCGACGCGCGCAGCGCGCCGCCATCCGTTTGGCGGCGTAGACATAGCCTTGCACCTCCGCGAGCGCGATTTCGCCCTCGGCGAGCTTTCCGTCAGCGTGAAAGATCGCGTCTTGCGAATCCTTCCAGCCCTGATTGGCGAGACCCTGATCGCTGGCGCGTTTGTATTCGACAAAGCCGTCGCCGTCCGGATCGCCGGGACCGGCGATCCAAGCCAAGGCAGCTTCGATGGCCGGCCACAACGCGGAGATGGTCTCGAGGTCGCCCGTGCGTTCCAGATAAAGGCCGGCGAGCAAAACAAAGAGTGGCGTGGAATCCACGCTGCCGTAATAGAGACCAAACGGCACTTCGCGCAAAGCCGCCATTTCTCCGCCGCGCATCTCGTGAAGGATCTTTCCCGGCTCCGCGTCAGCGAGCGGATCGTTCGTCTTGGCCTGATAGGCGGCGAGCCGCCGCAGCACGCCTTGGGCGACATCGGGGCGCCACCACAGCATTTGCAGTGCTGTGATCAGGCCGTCGCGGCCGAAGGTCGTGGAGAACCACGGGATTCCGGCATAGGGATAGCGGCCCTCGGGCGTGTCGGTCATCAACATTTGCAGGTCAGCAGCCGACCGGCACAGCATCTCGTTGAACAGGTCGTTTGATGTCTCGACGCTGGTGTGATCGCGCGTCGCCTTGCGCAACCCGCGACGCGCGGTGCGCAGCGCGCGCAGGAACGGCGCCGGACGCGGCTCCGCTTCATTACAGCCGGCGGCGAGGAAGATCGGACGTGTTTCGCCGGGGGCCAGGCGGAGATCGTAGATAGCGCTGCCGGTCGTCAACCGATCCGGCGGCGGATCGAAAGTCAGCGTCGTGCGCCGCAGCTTGCCGTCGAGACCATGATAGTTCAGCAGCGTCTGGTCAGCTCCGCGCAATTGCGCGTTCGCGGTACCGCGGCGTTCACGCCGCGTTCCGCGTACCTCAAACAGATCGGCGAAGTCATTGGCGAACACGATCGACAGGCGCACGTTGATCGTCTGATCGGCGTAATTGCGTACCCCGATTCGCTGATAGGCGGTGTCGCACCAAAGGAAAATCGTACGCAGGATATGCACCCTGTCCTTTTCCATGACGACATGCTGATCGGAAACGACGTCCGGATTGGTCAGATCGACGACGAGCGCGGCATTGTCATCGCGCAGATTGGAGCCGAGCAACAGCGGCGGGACGTCGTTCACCAAAAGTTCGAAGCGCGAGAGAAATCGTGTGTCACGGCAGAACAATCCGTCGGTCGCATCCGACGACGCTCCGATATCGCCGTGGCTGTCGAGGACGATGAAGGTGTCGTTATGCTTGAGCGCCAGCCACGGACGCGTCGCGGTTTGCGCGGCTGAAATGTAGAACGAGTCCTCGGTTGGCGCGGGGAGAGGAGTCGTCTGCGCCGCAGGTTTAACTGACATCGTGATTTTGCTCAGGCTCTGCGTTTGGTGGAATTGGCTCGCGCTCATGGGGGCGATGCTGCGCTGCACAATGGCACGCGCGACCAAAGTCGCGAAGCCCCCTGCGTAATGAAGCAAGCCTTCTCAAGCGCAAGAGTTCCGAAAGTAGGAGAAAGGCAGCTCCTCAGGGCGCTGATGGCGCCGCGACGTTTTGTCTGAGTGAGGTCTATTTGAGCGGAAAACCGCCAACGAAAGGCCGAGAAACGGCCTCGGCGGCATTCATCATTCCGTCATCAAACTTGCACCGCAGGCTAAAGCTCAGCTAATGAACCCCCCAAGCCGGCTTTTTGGGGCAAAAATCGGCTGCGACTGTAAAGCGCTGAAGAACAAAACTTCTGTCGGACGTAAGAAAAGCTTTGGGGACGGAAAACAATGGCGGTTGAGTCGCCGGCGGTCCTAGCGGACGCCGCAGGATCGCCCGCGCCGCGGTGGGGGCAACTCGCCTGCGGCATCGTCTGCATGGTGATGATCGCCAACCTGCAATATGGCTGGACGCTTTTCGTCAATCCGATCGATCAGAAACATCACTGGGGCACCGCCGCGATTCAGGTCGCGTTCAGCGTCTTCATCGCCACGGAGACCTGGCTCGTTCCGATCGAGGGCTGGTTCGTCGACCGTTTCGGCCCGCGGCTCGTCGTTGCCTTCGGCGGCATTCTGGTCGCCGTTGCCTGGACCATGGATTCCTTCGCGACCTCGCTCGCGCAACTCTACATCGCCTCGGCGATCTCTGGTGTCGGCGCCGGCGCGGTTTACGGCACCTGCGTCGGCAATGCACTCAAATGGTTTCCCGACCGCCGCGGCCTTGCCGCCGGGCTGACCGCCGCGGGATTCGGCGCCGGCACGGCGGCGACCGTGATCCCGATCCGCGACATGATCCTCGGCTATGGCTACGAGTCCGCCTTCCTGTGGTTCGGGCTGGGGCAGGGACTTGTCGTTCTGCTGCTGTCGCGGCTCTTGCGCGCGCCGGAGCCCGGCGAAACGCCGAAGCCGGCGGTGCGGTTGACCCAGGCGTTGCGCGATACCACGCCGCTGGAAATGCTGCGATCGCCGATCTTCTGGCTCCTCTATCTCATGTTCGTCATGGTCTCGGCGTCGGGCCTGATGGCAACCGCGCAGATCGCACCGATCGCCAGAGACTTTCATCTTGCCAACCACGAAGTGACAATCCTGTTTGTCACGGCGAGTACGCTCAGCGCCGCGCTCGTGATCGACAACGTCCTCAACGGTCTGGCGCGACCGTTCTTCGGCTGGATTTCCGACGTGATCGGCCGCGAGAACACCATGGCGATCGTGTTTACGCTCGGAGCGGTCGCCTATTGGGGCCTCGGTGAGCTCGGCCATACGCCGTACATGTTCATTCTCATGGCGGGGCTGATCTTCTTCACCTGGGGTGAGATTTTCAGCCTGTTTCCCTCGACCTGCACCGACACCTACGGGTCCAAATACGCCACCACCAATGCCGGCCTTCTGTACACGGCAAAGGGCACCTCGGCCTGGGTCGTGCCGCTGGCGAGCCTATTGAAAGATTACAGCGGCCATTGGCATTGGGTATTCACCATCGCCACCGTCATGAATCTGATCGTCGCCGCGCTGGCGCTTTTCGTCCTCAAGCCCATGCGGCGGCGGGTTACCAGGCAAGGCTGAGCCGTCAAAAGTCCTTCCGCGCGCCCGTTGGAATGCGGGCGATAAGCTGGAATAATGTATGCCAGAGATGGTTTCGAGCCTTTCCATAGCGCGCCGCGCGCGTTCCGCAGCCGGTTCCACGAGCGGGTCGGCCTTGCAGCCGGCCGTCGACCCGCTGGATGCGCCGGCGAATTTCAAGCGGCAAGCTTATGTCGCGCTGCGCAACGCCATCGCCGCCATGGACATCTATCGCAGCCGCGCCGAGATCAGGCTCGACGAGCGCCGGCTGGCGCAGGATTTCGGCATCAGCCGCACCCCGGTGCGCGAGGCCATGGCCCAGCTCGAGCGCGAGGGTTTCGTGCGCTCGGTGCCGCGGCGCGGCATTTATGTGGTGCGCAAAACCAGGCGCGAGGTGATCGAGCTGATCACCGCCTGGGCCGCGCTTGAAAGCATGGCGGCGCGGCTAATCACCGAAAATGCCGGCGACGAGGAGATCGCCGGGCTGCGATGCATGTTCGCGACCTTCGAGAACGGCGAGGTGCGCGCGCATCTCGACGAATATTCCGAGATCAACATCGAATTCCATCAGGCGATCGTCCGCATGAGCCGCAATGCGGTTCTCATCAATCTGGCCGAAAACCTGTTCACGCATATGCGGATGATCCGAAGAAAGACGATCGGCGAAAAGGATCGCGCCGACCGCTCGATCCGCGACCACATGCATATCATCGAGGCGCTGGAGGCGCGCGACATGGTGCGCGCGGAGACGCTGGTGCGCGATCACGCGCTCGGCCTCGCCGAACACGTGGCGAAGTACGCCGATTATCTGGATTGAACGATGAGAGGCTTCTCATGGCTGAAGCACCGGTAAAAGAAAAACGCGAACCCGCCGGCATGGACGCGGATGCCGCCCAGACGGAGCGCGAGCTGACGGACGGCTTTCACCTCGTCATCGATGCGCTCAAGCTCAACGGCATCAACACGATTTACGGCGTGCCCGGCATCCCGATCACCGACTTGGGCCGCATGGCACAAGCCGCGGGCATGCGCGTCATCTCGTTCCGGCATGAGCAGAATGCCGGCAATGCAGCCGCGATCGCCGGCTTCCTGACGAAAAGTCCCGGCATTTGCCTCACGGTGTCGGCTCCCGGCTTTCTCAACGGCCTCACCGCGCTGGCCAATGCCACGAGCAACTGCTTCCCGATGATCCTGATCTCCGGCTCGTCCGAGCGTGAGATCGTGGACTTGCAGCAGGGCGACTATGAAGAGATGGACCAACTGGCCATGGCCAAGCCGCTCTGTAAGGCGGCGTTCCGCGTGCTGCATGCTACCGACATCGGCATCGGCGTGGCGCGCGCGATCCGCGCGGCCGTGTCCGGCCGTCCGGGCGGCGTCTATCTCGATCTGCCGGCTAAACTCTTCGCTCAAGTGATCGACGCCGAGGCTGGAACGAGGTCACTGGTCAAAGTTATCGACCCGGCGCCGGCTCAGCTTCCTGCGCCGGCAGCCGTCAAGCGCGCGCTCGATGTTCTCAAGACCGCCAAGCGCCCCCTGATCATCCTGGGCAAGGGGGCGGCTTATGCGCAGGCCGACGAGGCGATCCGCGCGCTCGTTGAAAAGAGCGGCATTCCTTTCCTGCCGATGAGCATGGCCAAGGGCCTCCTGCCCGACACGCATCCGCAATGCGCGGGCGCCGCGCGTTCGACCGTATTGAAGGACTCAGACGTCGTCATGCTGATCGGCGCCCGTCTCAACTGGCTGTTGTCGCACGGCAAGGGCAAGACCTGGGGTGAGCCCGGATCGAAGAAGTTCATCCAGATCGATATTGAGCCCAGAGAGATGGACTCAAACGTCGAGATCGCGGCTCCCCTGGTCGGCGATATCGGCTCCTGCGTTTCGGCTCTTCTTGCGGGCATCGAGGGCAAGTGGCCGGCGCCGTCGGCTGACTGGATCGACGTCGTCAAGATGCGCAAGGAAGCCAACATTGCCAAAATGGCGCCACGGCTGATGAAGAATTCGGCGCCGATGGATTTCCACAACGCGCTCGGTGCATTGCGGACCGTCATCAAAGAGCGGCCGGACACCATCCTCGTCAATGAAGGCGCCAACACGCTCGATCTCGCGCGCGGCATCATCGACATGTATCAGCCGCGCAAGCGCCTGGACGTCGGCACCTGGGGCATCATGGGCATCGGCATGGGCTTTGCTGTGGGAGCCGCCGTCGAAACCGGTAAACGCGTGCTGGCGGTCGAGGGCGACAGCGCCTTTGGCTTTTCCGGCATGGAAGTGGAGACGATCTGCCGCTACGGCCTGCCGGTCTGCGTGGTGGTGTTCAACAACAACGGCATCTACCGCGGAACCGACGTCAATCCGGCGGGCGCCGCGGACGTGGCGACGACCGTCTTCGTCAAAGACGCCCGTTACGAAAAACTGATGGAGGCCTTCGGCGGCGTCGGCGTCCGCGTAACGACGCCCGACGAGCTCGGCCGTGCCGTAGCCGAGGCCTTGAATTCCGGCAAGCCGACGCTGGTCAACGCGGTGATTGATCCCGCCGCCGGCAGCGAGAGCGGCAATATCGGCAAGCTCAACCCGCAAAGCGTGGTTGGCAAGAAGTAGAGAGTTGGGAGAAGGCACATGGCGGCTAAAACGAAAGCCAAGAAGGCAAAATCCAGACCCGCGGCGAAAAAGTCCGCCAAGAAAGTCGCAAAGCTCAAGGCGAAAGGACCGGCCGCGAAAGCAGCGGCGACGAGAGGCCTGCCGCGGCCGAGCGCAAAGCCGTGGGGGCAGGCGGGCAGGGCGCTCGACGGCGTGCGCATCCTCGACTTCACCCATGTGCAATCGGGGCCGACGTGCACGCAACTTCTCGCCTTCATCGGCGCCGATGTGATCAAGGTGGAACGGCCGGGAATTGGCGACATCACCCGCGGCCAGCTGCGCGATGTGAAAGGCGCCGACAGCCTGTATTTCACCATGCTCAACGGCAGCAAGCGCTCGATCACAATCGATTCCAAGCATCCGCAGGGCAGGGAAATCCTCGAGCGGCTGGTGAAGGAGTGCGACGTGCTGGTCGAGAATTTTGCTCCCGGCGCACTCGACCGTATGGGGCTCACCTTCGATCACATCCACAAGCTCAATCCGCGCATGATCGTCGCCTCGGTGAAGGGCTTTGGGCCGGGTCCCTACGAGGACTGCAAGGTGTACGAGAACGTCGCCCAATGCGCCGGCGGCTCGGCCTCGACCACCGGCTTCCGCGACGGGCCGCCGCTGGTCACCGGCGCGCAGATCGGCGATTCCGGCACTGGTTTGCATCTCGCGCTCGGCATCGTCTCGGCGCTCTACCAGCGCACGCGCACTGGCCGCGGGCAGCGCGTCCTGTGCGCCATGCAGGATGGCGTGCTCAATCTGGCGCGCGTCAAGTTGCGCGACCAACAGCGCCTGCAGCACGGCCCGCTCGCCGAATACAGCCAATATGGCGAGGGCGTGCCCTTCGGCAAAGCCACCCCGCGCGCCGGCAACGATTCCGGCGGCGGCCAGCCGGGCTGGATCCTCAAATGCAAAGGCTGGGAGAGCGATCCCGACGCCTACATTTATTTTATCACCCAGGCGCCGGTCTGGGGCGCGATCTGCGATCTTATCGGCAAGCCGGAATGGAAGACCGACCCCGATTACGCCACGCCACTGGCGCGGCTGCCGCGGCTGCGGCGGATCTTCGACACCATCGAGGAATGGACCAAGACCCTGACCAAGTTCGAGGTCATGGAAATCTGCAACAAGCACGACATTCCGGTCGGGCCGATCCTGTCGATGAAGGAGATCGCAGAGGAGCCCTCGCTGCGCGCGACCGGCACCGTGGTCGAAGTCGATCATCCCACGCGCGGCCCATACCTGACGGTGGGCAATCCGATCAAGCTCTCGGACTCGCCGCCGGATGTGCGGCGCTCGCCGCTCCTTGGCGAGCACACCGACGAAATTTTGCGCAAAGTGCTCGGCTATGCTGATAAGGAAATTGCCGAGATCAAGGCGTCCGGCGCGCTCAGCGCGCCGGAACGAAAGGCGGAAGCGGCGTAGCATTTGTTAACCGGCCCGTAAGGGGACGGAATGTGCAGCGTGTGGGGAGATGTAGCGACAGTGCGTATCGTCGTTCACGGACAGCAGGCATTCGGCAAGGCGGTACTCGAAGCGCTGATCAAGCGCGGCGAAACTATCGTCGGCGTCTATGTCGCGCCGGAGAAAGAGGGCGCGAAAGCCGACCCGCTGAAGGAGGCGGCGCATGCCGCCAAGCTGCCGATCTTTCAGCCGGCCTCCTATCGCAAGCCGGAAGTGTGGGAGGAATTCCGCGCGCTCAAGCCGGATTTGCAGGTCATGGCCTTCGTCACATTGTTCGTGCCCGAGGAATTCCTCAACATTCCGACCCACGGCTCGATCCAGTATCACCCGTCGCTGTTGCCGGCTTATCGCGGGCCGAGCGCCATCAACTGGCCAATCATCAAGGGCGAGACCGAGACCGGCCTGTCGATCTTCTGGCCGGACAACGGGCTCGATACTGGCGACGTGCTGATCCAGAAAAAGACCCCGATTTCGGCGACCGACACGCTCGGCTCGGTTTATTTCGACCGGCTGTTTCCGATGGGAGTCGAGGCGATGCTGGAAGCCATCGATCTCGTCAAAGGCGGCAAGGCGCCGCGCCTCAAGCAGGACGAAGCCAAGGCGACCTATGAGGGCCGTTGCGGCCCCGACAACGCGCACATCGATTGGGGCCGGCCGTGGCAGGACGTTGACCGCCTGATCCGTGGCTGCAATCCGGCGCCCGGCGCCTGGTCGAAGCTCGACGGCAGAACCGTGAAGATTTTCGAGGCGCGGCCGCTGCCGGCCCGGGACCCCAAAGGCATCGCCGGCAAGATGGGCGAGATCGTCGCGATCGACAATGACGGCTTCGCGGTCGTTTGCGCCGACGGCCGCTTCAAGGTCACGCGCGTGCAAGCCGATGGCCCGAAAATCGCAGCGAACGAATTTGCGACCAACGCCAAACTCAACACTGGAATGAGGTTTTCATGAATCCGCCGACCGCAGCCGCGGCCAAGGTATCCCCCGGCCCCGCACAACACCTGCATCCGAAATCCGACATCGAGATTTCGCAGGCCGCCAAGAAACGGCTGATCGTCGATATTGCGCGCGAGAAGCTCGGCATCGCGCCGGAAAACCTCGAACCTTACGGTCACTACAAGGCCAAAATCTCGATGGATTTCATCAAATCGCTGCGCGACAAGCCTAACGGCAAGCTCGTTCTGGTGTCCGCCATTACGCCGACGCCGGCGGGCGAAGGCAAGACGACGACGACGGTCGGGTTGACCGACGCGCTCAATCACATCGGCAAGAAGGCCATGCTGTGCCTGCGCGAGCCGTCGCTCGGGCCGTCATTCGGCGTCAAAGGCGGCGCCGCCGGCGGCGGCTACGCCCAGGTGGTGCCGATGGAGGACATCAATCTCCACTTCACCGGCGACTTCCATGCGATCACCTCGGCCAACAATCTGCTTGCCGCGCTGCTCGACAATCACATCTATTGGGGCAATGCGCTGGGCATCGATCCGCGCCGCGTCGCCTGGCGGCGCGTGCTCGACATGAACGATCGCGCGCTGCGCTCGATCGTTTCCTCGCTCGGCGGCGTCGCCAACGGTTTCCCGCGCGAAGACGGCTTCGATATCACGGTCGCGTCCGAAGTGATGGCGATCTTCTGTCTGGCGCGCGACCTCGACGATCTCAAGAAGCGGCTCGGCAACATCGTCGTCGCCTACACGCGCGAGCGAAAGCCGGTGCGGGCCGCCGATCTCAACGCCGATGGCGCCATGACAGTGTTGCTCAAGGAGGCGCTCGCCCCCAATCTGGTGCAGACCCTGGAAGGCACGCCCGCCTTCATTCACGGCGGGCCGTTCGCCAACATCGCGCATGGATGCAATTCGGTGCTGGCGACCACAACCGCGCTGAAGCTTGCCGATTACGTGGTGACCGAAGCCGGCTTCGGCGCCGACCTCGGCGGTGAGAAGTTCATGGACATCAAGTGCCGCAAGGCCGGCATCGCGCCCGATTGCGCCGTGCTGGTCGCCACCATCCGCGCGCTGAAGATGCATGGCGGCGTCAAGAAAGAGGACCTCAAGACCGAAAACCTCGAGGCGCTCGAAGCCGGCATGAGCAATCTCAAGCGCCACGTCGAGAATGTGCAGAAATTTGGCGTCGTGCCGGTGATCTCGATCAATCGCTTCTCCGCCGACACCGAGGCCGAGATCAAGCTGGTCGAAGAGACCTGCAAGTCGCTCGGCGTCGAAGCCTTCATGGCCGACCATTGGGCGCTGGGCGGGGAGGGCGCGGCAAACGTCGCCCGCGCCGTCGTCAAGGTGGCCGACAGCGGCAAGAGCAAGCTCAAATATCTTTATCCGGATGACATGCCGCTCCTTGAGAAAATCCGCACCATCGCCAGGGAAATCTATCGCGCCAAGGACATCGACGTGGATAAGTCCGTGCGCGATCAGCTCGCGTCGTTCGAAGCGATGGGTTACGGCAAGTTCCCGATCTGCGTCGCCAAGACCCAGTACAGCTTCTCGACCAACCCGGACGCCAAAGGCGCGCCGGCCGATCACGTCATCAAGGTGCGCGAAGTGCGGCTGTCGGCGGGCGCCGAGTTCGTGGTCGCGATCTGCGGAGAGGTCATGACCATGCCGGGCCTGCCGAAGGTACCGGCGGCGGATTCGATCGATATCGGATCGGACGGGAAGATTGTGGGGCTGTTCTAGTTTTCGAAGCTTGGCACGAATGTCAGGCAATGTGAGGAACGACGATGCTCAAATTCTATTACAACGGTGCGCCGAACCCGACCAAGGTCGCGCTTTTTCTCGAAGAGGCGGGTCTTACCTACGAGCCCATTCCGATCGACACCCGCAAAGGCGATCAGCACAAGCCGGAATTTCTAGCCGTCAACCCGAACGCAAAGGTGCCGGCAATCGTCGACGGCGAGGTCACGGTGTTCGATTCGAACGCGATCCTGCTCTACCTCGCCGAGAAGACCGGCAAATTCCTGCCGCCGAAGGGCGACAAGGCGCGCGGCGCGCTGCTGTCATGGCTCATGTTCGTGGCAACCGGCGTCGGCCCGTATTCCGGCCAGTCGGTGCACTTCCGCACCGCGTCGCCGGAGAAGATCGAATACGCCATCAACCGTTATGCCTTCGAGGCACAGCGCCATTTCGGCATTCTCGACGCGCGGCTTGCCGCGCGGAAATACATGCTCGGCGATATTTACACGATCGTCGACATGGACGCGTGGGGCTGGGCGCGGCTGATGCCGTTGGTTCTCGGCGAGGAAGCCTGGCCAAAGTTTCCGAATCTCAAGCGGCTCGTCGACGAGATCAGCGCGCGGCCGGCGGCCCAGCGCGCGGTGGCGCTGCGCGACAAGTTCAAGTTCAAAACCGAGATGGACGATTTGGCGCGTCGTTCGCTGTACCGGCACCAGTCGGAAAAGGTCGTCTGACTTTTAGGCTGTGTTCAGAACATCCCCATGCGCTCGCTCGCCATATAGCCGGTGAGAAGGAGCCCGCCGAAGGCCATCACCACAAGCGCCGCGCCGACCTCGACGCCGCGCATTACCAACGATCCATAGCCGGCGCGCGCCTTGGCAAATCGCTTGGCCGCGGCCTTGGCGCCGACCGCCAAGGTCGCGATCGCCGCCACCGTGATCGCGGTGCCGAGCCCCATCACGAAAGTCGAGGCAATGCCGGCCAGGAAGAGTCCTTGCGCCAGCGCGAAGACGAGCACGATAATGGCGCCCGAGCACGGCCGTAGGCCGACGGCGACGATGGCCGAGAGCCCGCGGTGCCAGCCGCCCGGTCCCGCCAATTCCTCGGGCTCCGGCCCGTGCGCATGACCCCAGGGTAGGACGCTGTCTTCCTCGTCGTCATGGTCGTGATGGTGGTGATGGCCGTGCGCGTGCCCGTGATGCGCATGCTCCGCGTGCACACGGTCGTGGTGAGCGTGGCCGCCGTGCGCGTGATCCGGTTCGCTCGCCGACCTGACCTCGTGCAAGGCATGGAGAAATCCGCGCCCCTTCACCCAGAGGAGCCGCGCGCCCAAAAGCACGATCAGCACGTAGCTGACGATCTCGATGACGCGTACCGTGTCGCCCATCATCTTCGCCGTGGCGCCGATCAACACCGCGGCGACCGCAACGATCACCACGGCGGTCAGGGCCTGGAGCAACGCCGAGGCAAAGGACAACACGACGCCGCGCCGCCAGGTTTCCTCATTGGCGACCAGATAGGACGAGATGACCGCTTTGCCGTGGCCCGGCCCGGCGGCGTGGAAAATGCCGTAGATGAAGGAGATGCCCATCAGCCCCCAATAGGCCGAGCCGTCGGTCTTGGCGGCGCGGATCAGTCCCGACAAGGCGCGGTAAAACACCGCCTGTTCCGCGACGATCCAGCCGACAATCCCGGTCGGCGCCGGCGCATGAGGGCCGAACAGGCTGGCTTGGGCATACGCGCCGGTGACGACCCCGGCCGCCAGCAGCAGCACGACGATGCCCGCCGCCAGCGCGACGCGGCGGGTCACGGGCAGGTCACCGAGATTTTGTTAGCGAAGCTTGCCCCCATGCCGGCATTGGCCTCTGAGGTCTGAAACGCCTGATCGAGCCGCAGCGAAGAGGGGAAATTGCCGTCATTCGGTTTAGCGATAGTTGCGGTGCATTGCGTCGGCGCGCTGACCAGTCGCACTGGGTCCTTCTCGGCAAAACCGAAGTCGATGAAAAATTCCGGATCGTAGACTTCGAGCTCGAGCGCCTTGGCCTTCACCGGCACCTTGAACGGCAGCGTGAAGTGGAGCGTGAGCACCGTATCCTTCGGATCGTAGTCGAGATAATAGTCGACCGGATCGAGGAACACATCCTTGTGCCGTTTGCCGTCCACCCGTGCGTAAGTGAAATAGCCATAGTCCTTGAGCGACTCGACATTGACCTTGGCGAGCGGCGCCAGCTCCTCGCGCGTGAACGTGCCCTTGGTTTTTTGTTCGATTCCCTCGGTGGCGAAGGCGGAGAACATGTCGTCGAAGGTCCAGGCGTGGCGCACGCCGGTGACCGAGCCGTCCGGAGCGTAAAGAAGCTCCTCGGTCATGGTCACCCAGACATGCGGGTGTGCGTCGGCGCGCTCGCTGCCGGCGAACAAGCAAGCCGTTACGATAATGAGGAAAACGAAACGATATAACATCGGCCCCGCGCCTATCGCCCCCGACACGGCGGACACTCTAATGCGGAGTGGGGCGGAAGGAAGGCTTAATGCCCGGACTTGTAGTCACGCTCCCGCGGCGCCGCCATCGGCGCGCGGATCGTGCGCGCCTTCGCAGGTGCCGTCGCCGTGCAGGATCGCGGCGCCGGCGTGACCCATAATATCGGAGTAGGGGTCGGGCAGGACTTCAACATCATGACCCGCCGACGCGAGTTGGTCGACGAGATTGCCGTCAAAGCGTGATTCGAGGCGGAGCTTTGTTTGCTGACCGCCCCAGGTCCGCCCAAGCACCCAGCGCGGCCGGTCGAGCGCCGCCGCAAGCGGCTCGCCGAAGACGACGTGGCGCGTGAACAAAGCGGCTTGCGTCTGCGGCTGGCCGTCGCCGCCCATCGTGCCGTAGGCCATGACGCGTCCGTCCTTGAGGACGGCGAGCGCCGGATTGAGCGTATGCGGCGGCAGCCGTCCGGGCATCAGGAAATTCAGTGCGCCGCGTTGCAGGGAAAGGCTGATGCCGCGGTTCTGAATCACAATGCCGGTCGCCGGCAGTACGCAGCCGGAGCCAAACTCCCAGTAGAGCGATTGGATGTATGACACGACGAAGCCGGTCGTGTCCGTCGCGCCCATCCAGATGGTATCGCTTTCGCCGGAGGCGAGCGGCCAGCGCGCCGCCTTGCCGCGGTCGATTTTCATTGCCTCGCCGGCGATGAAGCGCGGCTCAAGGCAGCGCTCGAGCGCATGCGCGAGATGGTTCGGATCGGTGACGACGCGGTCGCGCATCCGCAACGCCCGCTTGGTCGCCTCGATCAGGCCGTGAATATGCTCGAAGCCTTCCGCTGCGGTGACGCCGAGGCGGGCGAACAACGCAAGGATCATCAGCGAGGCCACGCCCTGGGTCGGCGCGTCGGTGTTGTATATCGTGCCCGCCGGCAATTCAACATGCAGCGGCTCGCCGAGCGTGGCGCGATAGCGCGTCAGATCCTCGCGCCCGAGCGGGCTACCGATGCGCACAAGATCGGCGGCCAATTCGCGCCCGACGTCGCCGCGGTAAAAATCGTCGAGACCGGCCTGGGCCAGATGGTCAAGCGTCGCGGCAAACGCCTCCTGCTTCAGCGTGGCGCCCGCTGCCGGCGGTTTGTCATCGGCGAGGAATGTCGGTGCGAAGCCCGGCACGTCTTTCAGCCCGGCAAGATGCTCCCGCGTCAGCCGGGCCTGGCTGCGCGACACACGATAGCCGTTGCGGGCCTGGCCGATGGCGGAGGCGAACAAGACCTTGAGCGGCAGCGTCCCGCCGCTCGCCTTCGCCGCTCCCAGCGCCAGCATCCAGCCGCCGACGGCGCCGGGCACGGTGAGCGCCGCCAGCGCTCCACGCGGCGGTATGGTCTCGTAGTCGCGATAAAGCTCGGGCTTCGCGTCGAGGCCCGCGGGACCGGCCGCCATGATGGCGCGCACGCGGCCCGACGGCCAGCGGATCAGCCAGAATCCGTCGCCGCCGAGATGGTTCATGTGCGGGTAAACGGCCGCGATGGAGGCAGCCATGGCCACCATCGCTTCGAGCGCGTTGCCGCCTTCGGCGAGGATTTGGCGGCCGGCTTCGACCGCGGCTGCGTGCGGCGCGCAGACGATGCCGCGGCGATGACCGGCGCTGTGGAGGTCCACCATGCTCAGGTCGCTTCCAATCCGCGCTTGCGCAACAGCGCGTCGGCGCTGGGCAGCCGGCCGCGGAAGGCTTTGTAGGCATCGGCCGGGTCGCGTGCGCCCCCTGCGGCGTAGATGGTCTCGCGTAGTCGCCGCGCAGTCGCCGGATCGAAGATGTCGCCGGTTTCCTCAAAAGCCTCGAATGCATCGGCGTCGAGCACTTCCGACCACATGTAGCTGTAATAGGCCGCGGCGTAGCCGCCGCCCGAGAATATGTGCCCGAAGTGCGGCGGCCGGTGGCGCATAACAATCTCGTCGGGCATGCCGAGGTTCTTGAGCGCCTCGTTTTCGAAAGCGGTGGAATCGATGGCGCCGGGCGTGCCGATCGAGTGGAAGCCGAGATCGACGTAGGCCGACGCGAGATATTCGACCGTGGCGAAGCCGGCGTTGAAATTGCGCGCGGCGAGCAGCCGTTGCAGCAGGTCCTCGGGCATCGGCGCGCCGGTCCGATAATGCCGCGCGAAGCGCCGCAGCATGTCCGGCTGCTCGAGCCAATGCTCGTAGAGCTGCGAGGGCAGCTCGACGAAATCGGTGGTGACGTTGGTGCCGGAGATTTTCGGGTAGGTGACGGCGGACAGAAGGCCGTGCAGCGCATGGCCGAATTCGTGGAACAAGGTGCGCGCTTCGTCGAAGCTGAGCAACGTCGGCTCGCCGTCGGGGGCCTTGGCGAAGTTGCATACATTAACGATCAGCGGGCGAATATCGCCGGCGAGCTTTTCCTGCTCGCGCAGCGGGGTCATCCAGGCGCCGCTTTGCTTTGACGGCCGGGCAAAGTAATCGCCGAAGAAGAGGCCGATTTCCCCGCCGTCGCCGCCGCGCACCTCCCAGACCCGCACGTCGGGGTGCCAGACCGGCACGTCCGGCCGCGGCGTGAAGCGAAGACCGAACAGGCGCTGCGCCGTGTAAAAGGCAGCGTCGATCATCGCTTCGAGATCGAGATACGGCTTGACCGCGGCCTCGTCGACGTCGCACAGCCGCTTGCGCAGCTTGTCCGCATAATAGCGCCAGTCCCAGGGCGCGAGCGCGAAGTTGCCGCCTTCCTCCTGCACGAGGGCTTGCAGAGCATCACGGTCGGCGAGCTCCTTGTTACGCGCCCGAACCCAGACCGTGTCGAGCAGCGAGCGTACCGCCGCCGGCGTCTTCGCCATCGCGTCGTCGAGCCGGTATTGGGCGAAATCGGCATAGCCGAGAAGGCGCGCCCGTTCGGCGCGGAGCGCCACGATCTCGGCGATGATCGCCTTGTTGTCGGTCGCGCCGTTATTGTCGCCGCGGGTGATAAAGGCGCGGAACACCTTTTCGCGCAGGTCGCGGCGGCGGGCGAATTGCAGGAACGGCTCGATGCTCGACCGCGACAGGGTGACGACATGGCCTTCGAGGCCGCGCTGGCGGGCGTCGGATTTCATCGCCTCGCGCATGAATTCGGGCACCCCGGCAAGTTCGCTTTCGCCGGAGAACGGTAGCGCGAAGGCCTGCTCGTCGGCGAGCACGTCCTGGCTGAAGGCGGTGCCCAGCGCCGCCAGGCGCTCGATGATCTCGGCGAGACGCTTTTTCGCGGCCTCATCGAGGGCGGCGCCGGCGCGGCGGAAGCTCGTATGGTAGCGCTCGAGCACGCGCTTTTGTTCGGCATCAAGGCCGAGTGTGTCGGCCTGCCGCATCAGCGCGTCGATGCGGCGGAACAGGGCGGCGTTGGTGCGGATCCGGTTCCAGTGACCGGCGATTTGCGGCGAAATCCCCCGCTCGACCGCCAGCAGTGCTTCATTGCTGTGGGCGCCGACGAGGAGGTGAAAGACGTGCTCGACCCGCGTGAGCGCCCGCCCGCTCAGCTCCAGCGCGGCGATTGTGTTGTCGAAGTCCGGCGGGTCAGTGCGGCCGGTAATGGCCGCGATCTCGGCATCATGGTCGGCGAAGGCCCGGGCATAAGCCGGGGCGAAATGCTCGGGCCTGATCTGCGCGAAGGGCGGAATGCCGTCGGGGGTCGTCCAGGGAACCAGAAGCGGATTGTCGGAGAGAGGGGAATTATTCATCGCAGGGAAAGGCCGGCCGTGGCTACAGCAGTCATATAGGTCATGGCGGCGGCCCTCGGCAAAGGCCGTCCTGCAACGCTGCCTGAACCGCCTTGATCCGGCCGCTTGTTTCGAAGAAAGTGCCGGCCATGAACAGTCCAACACACCGGCGGCCCCGCCGTATTGCCTGGCAGAACGTGCTGACCGTAGGTAGCGCGGCGATCCTGATCAGCGCCGAAGTGTTCGGTGCCGCCTTCGCCGGCAGCTGGGCGATCGCCAACCTGCTGGCGCTCGGCACGCTCGGCGCGCGCGTGCTCGACGGACTGTTTGTGCTCTGCGGCATCGTCGTCATGGTGCAGTTCGTCCGCGCCGCGCGCCGCGTCGAGCCGTTCACCGCGACGGACTGAGGAGGTTTGCGCCGCATCGTCCGGCGCGCGTCGTAGAAAAACTTTGCCTCTAACCTTTTGTTAAGACCAAAACGCTTGACAGCGCGGCTGAATAGCTTATTTCGGAATTCGCCCAATTTCGCACGTGCCTGTGGCCGTGTGTCGGTCGGTGGGCATCCGGACAAGAGGCCGGACAGCCGCCTAAGGAAGAGACCACCACTTCCTTGCTACGCGACCGGCAGCCGGAGGCGAAACCGGCATAGCCCGCTCTCAACGGGCGACGCGGCTTAAAGCAACGACGGAAGGGCTTTTTTGGTACTGCCGGCGCAAATGCCGGGGACGCCGAAAGGGCTTGTCCATCTTTGCCAGCAGTGCGGAACGGGATTTCCCTCATCCGGACCAAGGCAGCAATCACGGCGACGCAAGACGGCTCCACAGCGTGTGGTCCGTGCGTCGCAGGAGGTTCACCTAGGCGGCTACGCCGCCATTCGGATTAGGGAGTGAGTGGAAATGACTGCACGTATTCGTGAGTTTTTGAAGCAGCGTACCGACGCCGGACCCTGCCTCGTGCTCGACCTCGACGTCGTCCGCGAGAACTACCAAGGCTTCGCCAAAGTGCTGCCGGACACCAAGGTGTTCTACGCCGTCAAGGCCAATCCGGCGCCGGAAATCCTCAAGCTGTTGGCCGGTCTGGGCTGCTGCTTCGACGTCGCCTCGGTGCCCGAGACGCACATGGTGCTCGCCGCCGGCGCTTCGCCCGACCGCATCTCCTACGGCAATACGATCAAGAAGGAGAGCGAGATTGCCGCGGCCTTCGCGCTCGGCGTCACGCTTTTCGCCATCGATTGCGAGGCCGAGGCCGAGAAGGTCGCGCGCGCCGCACCCGGCAGCCGGGTGATCTGCCGTATCGTCTGCGACGGCTCCGGCGCCGAATGGCCGCTCTCGCGCAAATTCGGCTGCGAGCCGGTCTATGCCGCCGATATTCTGGAGTTTGCGCATAAGCAGGGGCTTGTCCCGCATGGCGTGTCCTTCCACGTCGGCTCGCAACAGCACAATGTCGAAGCCTGGGACCGGGCACTGGCCAATACGGCGGCGGTGTTCCGCGCCTGCGCGGAGCGCGGGATCGCGCTGTCGATCGTGAATCTCGGCGGCGGTTTCCCCGCCCGCTACGTCCGCAAAACGCCGAAGCTCGAATCCTACGGCAAGGCGATCTTCCGCTCGCTGCGCAAGCATTTCGGCAACAACCTGCCCAACACGATCATCGAACCTGGCCGCGGGCTGGTCGGCAATGCCGGCATGATCGAGGCCGAGGTGGTGCTGATCGCCAAGCGCTCGCCCGAGGACGAGGTCCGCTGGGTCTATCTCGACATCGGCAAGTTCCACGGCTTGGCCGAGACCATCGGCGAATCGATCCGCTATCCGATTCGCACCACCAAGGACCGCGACGAGACGGCGCCCTGCATCATCGCCGGGCCGACCTGCGACAGCGTCGACGTGCTTTATGAGAAGACGCCGTACCCGCTGCCGGTCTCGCTCGCCATCGGCGACAAGGTGCTTATCGAGGCGACAGGCGCCTATACGACGACCTATTCCTCGGTCGGCTTCAACGGCTACCCGCCGCTGCGGCAATACGTGATCTAGTCCTACGCGCGATAAGACAGCGGCCCCGCCGATTGCGGGGCCGCTTTTGCGTTCAGGCCACCACCCACTCGACATGCGCCTTGATCGCCTTGCGCTTGTCGTCGATCCAGCCGTACGGCCGCGCCTTCTCGATCATGGCTGAAAGGTTCCGCTGCCAGGCGGCGTCGTCCTCAACGCCGGGCCAGCCGCGCAGCGCCTCCTCGAAAATCCAGGCCGTGTCGGCGTCCGGGAGTTCCGCCTTGCCGGCCGTCGCGCGGCGGACCTCGCCGAGCCGGTCGCGGTCGGCCTCGACGACGAGCTTGAAAGCGCGAAAATTATGACGGTCCTCGAGGAGCAACTCGCCGCCGGACGCCAGTTTCAGGAACATGCAACCTCCCTCATGGGGGCGATCAGCCGAGGTCGAGCACGCCCGCGTCGCCGTTCTCCGTCCCAAAGGCGAGCAGGCGGCCGTCCGCGCTCCAGGCCAGCGCGCTGACCGGCGCCGCGCCTGGCTTTTTGGCCAAAATCTCGGCGCCGTCCTGGAGGCGCACGAACAGTACCATGCCATCCTCGTAGCCGGCGGCAACGATGTCCTGCCGCGGATGGCAGGCGACGACGGCGACGCGGTGCTCCGAGGGCGCCAGCAGATGCGGCTGCTTGCCCATGGGGCCGTCCTTGGTTTGAAACGGCCAGAGGATGAGCTGCGTCGCGCCCGAAGTCGCGAGGAACCGGCCGCCGATGGTCCAGCCGAATGAGGTGACCCGCGCGGCGTAACCGGACATGCGCATGTGCTTGCCATCGGTAAGCCGCCAGCCATGCAGCATCGGCTCCTGCATCGTTGTGACCAGAAAGCGGCCGTCGGGACTGACGGTGACGCCGAGATGCGAACCCTTCCATTCGAGCTTTTCCGGTGCCGCCTGCGGCGCGTTGGGAAACCACAGGCTGGCGCCGTTGTAATGGGCGACGGCAAGCCGCAGGCCTTTGGGCAGAAAAGCGAGCCCGCCGACCGTCGAGGGCGCCTCGAATTCGCGCAGCTCCTTGGCTTGCACGAATGCCGATTTGCCGGCGGACCAGGCGACCACCCCGTCCGGCCCAAGCGCGACGTGATCGATCCAGCGATGCTTGGCGTCGGTCGCGAGCGTGGCCGTTTCACCCTCGGCGTTCGTCGCCACCACCTTGCCGTCGTCGCCGCCGCTGACGACGCGCTCGCCGTCGGCGGCGGTGGCGAGGATCGCCCCGCCATGCACTGCGACCCGCCGCGGCTCGGCATCTGGTTCGACGAACAACAGCGCCGCCTCGCCGAGCACGTACACGGATGTGCGGCCGAGGAAATGCGCGGCGACGACCGGCGCGTCCGCGGCAACTGGATGCGTGCGGTCGATGACGGAAACAGTATCGCTACGGGGATCGGTCATTGATCTTCACTCTCCCCGCGGGGGGGAGAGGAATTCATCACTGAGCAATGCAACTGGCAAATCCCAGCCGGATTTTCTCCTCCGGCAGGTTGCGCCCGATGAATACGATGCGACTGTTGCGCTTTTCGTTCTTGTTCCACGGCCGCTGGTGATTGCCGTCGAGGATCATGTGCACGCCCTGGAAGACGAAACGGTCGTCGTCGTTCTTGAAGGAGAGGATGCCTTTGCAACGCAGGATGTTGGGGCCTTCCTTTTGCACCAGATCCTGCACCCAGGGAAAGAACTTGTCGGGGTCGAGCGGCTTGTCGCTCTTGAGCGACACCGATTGCATGTCCTCGTCGTGGTAGTGCTTGAACCTGCCGTGCCGGTGGGCGTGCTCGTGGCCGTGCTCATGGCCGTGGTCGTGATGGTCGTGATGCTCCTCGTCGGCGAGGAATTCCGGCTCGAGATCGAGAATGCGGTCGAGGTCGAAGGCGTGGCGGCCCAAAACCTCGTCGAGCGGGATTTGCGCCCGCTCGGTGCGGTGCACTTTGGCATAAGGATTGATGCCGCGGATGCGCGCTTCGACTTCGCTCAGCTCCTCGCGCGACACAAGATCGGTCTTGTTGATCAGGATCACGTCGGCGAACGCGATCTGGTTTTTCGCCTCAGGCGCGTCCTTGAGCCGGTCGTTGAGCCATTTGGCGTCGGCGACGGTGACCACCGCGTCGAGCCGGGTCCTGCGGCCGATATTCTCGTCGATGAAGAAAGTCTGCGCTACCGGCGCGGGGTCGGCGAGCCCCGTGGTCTCGACGATCACGGCGTCGAATTTGCCCTTACGCCGCATCAGCCCGTCGAGGATGCGCACGAGGTCGCCACGCACAGTACAGCAGATGCAGCCGTTGTTCATCTCGAACACTTCCTCATCGGCGCCGACGACGAGATCGTTGTCGATGCCGATCTCGCCGAATTCGTTGACGATGACGGCGTATTTCTTGCCGTGTGGCTCGGAGAGGATGCGATTGAGCAAAGTCGTCTTGCCGGCGCCGAGATAGCCGGTCAGTACGGTGACCGGCACTTTGTCGGCCGAAGCCTGTTCGGACATGAAGGGCCCTCCTGGGCCGCTATATAAGCGGTCCCGCGCCGGCGCCAAAACCGAGCGACATGGCGCAAAATGCTTCGGGTTAGCGCGGAAGAGCGGGCGGCAAGGGCGCGGCAGCGGCTTGCGATTGATATGTTATAATGTTACGTTTCTGGCGTTGATTTCTCATGTGAAATGGGATTTCCCATGCAGCCGCTCCTCAGGCTCACCGCGACGCTTCTCATTATGCTTGGCGCGATGCTTGCCGCGGCGGCCGTCGCGCGCGCCGCGGACGAGAAGATAGCGGTGGTTGCCGCGGAGAATTTCTACGGCGACGTTGCCCGCCAGATCGGCGGCGACCGGGTCGTGGTTACCAGCATCATGAGCAATCCCGACCAGGATCCGCACCTGTTCGAAATCTCGCCCGCAATCGTCCGTGACATCGCTGCGGCGAAAATCGTCGTCTATAACGGCGCCGACTACGATCCGTGGATGACAAGGCTGCTTGCGGTGACGCCCGCGCCCGGGCGCGTGGCGATCGTTGCCGCCGAGCTCGTGAACCGGAAGGCGGGCGACAATCCGCACCTTTGGTACGATCCGGCGACGATGCCGGCGGTGGCGCGCGCGCTCGCGATCGCGCTTGCCGCGGCCGATCCCGGCCACAAGGACGATTATGCGGGGCGGCTTGCGACCTTTCTCGCCTCGCTCGAACCGCTGAACGAGAAAATCACCGCCATTCGCGGCAAGTATGCCGGTTTGCCGGTCACGGCGACCGAGCCGGTTTTCGGCTACATGGCGGCGACGTTGAAGCTGAACATGCACAGCGAGCGCTTCCAGCTCGCGATCATGAACGATACCGAGCCGAGCGCCCGCGATGTTGCCGCATTCGAACGGGACCTCAAGACGCACAAAGTGCGGGTCCTGTTTTACAACAAGCAGGCGTCCAGCAAGCTCGTCCAGCATCTGGTCGAACTTGCCCGTGCCTCCAACATTCCGGTCGTCGGCGTCACCGAAACCTGCCCGCCCGGTCTGTCGTACCAGGAGTGGATGCAAGGCGAGCTCGACGCCACCGACCGCGCGCTGGCCGGACCGTCTTCATGAACGTCATCGAATTCGACCGGGCGACGATCGAGATCGGCGGACGGAAAGTTCTTGCCGATACCAGCCTGGCCATCAAGCAGGGCGAATTTATCGGCGTGCTCGGGCCGAACGGCGCCGGCAAGACCACGTTGATGCGCGCCGTCCTCGGATTGCTGCCGCCGCGCACCGGAACGATACGCGTCTTCGGGGAAGCCCCACGGCGCGGCAACCGCGATATCGGCTATCTGCCTCAGGTCCGCACGGTGCTGCCCGACTTGCGCGTGCGCGGGCTCGATTTCATCGGAAGCTCGGTGCATGGCGAGCGCTGGGGCGTGCCGTCGCTCTCCCGCGCCGATCACCTCATGATCGCCGACACCTTGGCGGCGGCCGGCGCGGCCGACCTCGGCGCGCGTTCGCTGTCGGAGATGTCGGGCGGCGAACGTCAGCGCCTTTTGCTGGCCCAGGCGCTGCTAGGCAAGCCGCGTCTGTTGCTGCTCGACGAGCCGCTGATCAGCCTCGATTATCGTTATCAGGAATCGGTCATCGCGTTGGTCCGCCGTTTTGCCCGCGAGCGCAACATCACCGTGCTGTTCAGCGCGCATGAGCTCAATCAATTGTTCGGCGCGCTCGATCGCGTCCTCTATCTCGGCAACGGCCATGCCGCCCTAGGTACGGTGGACGAGGTGGTGACGGCACCGGTGCTGTCGCGGCTTTACGCGGCGGACATCGACGTGGTGCGCGCCGACGGGCACATCTTCGTGCTGTCACGCGGACGCAATGTCGAGCACGCCGACCATATGCATGACCACGGTGACGGTCACGGCCATCATCACGATCACAGCCCTCATGCTTGAATACGATTTCATGCGCAACGCCTTCGCCGCCGCGGGCGTAGCGGCGGTGGTGTCGGGACTGGTCGGCTATTTCCTGGTGCTGCGCGGACAGACATTCGCCGGCCACGCGCTCGGCCATATCGGCTTTGCCGGCGCGACTGGCGCCGCATTGATCGGCGTGGCGTCGATCTGGGGGCTTGTCGGCTTTACTGTCGTTGCCGGCATCGGCATGGGGCTGCTCGGTGAACGCATCAGCGGTCGCGACGTCGCCATCGGCGTGGTGTTGGCGCTGGCGCTGGGTTTTGGGCTGCTGTTTCTGCACTATTACACGGCGTTTGCCACCCAGGTGACCGCGCTCTTGTTCGGCAACGTGCTCGCCGTCGATCGCTCGACCATCGCGACGCTGATTGGGCTTGCCGTCGTTACGCTCGGCGGGCTGGCGGCGATTATGCGGCCGCTCATTTTTGCCAGCCTCCAGCCGGAACTGGCCGAAGCCAAGGGCGTGCCGTTGCGTTTCGTGTCCGTCGCCTTTCTCGCTATCGTCGCGCTGGCGGTGGCCGAAAGCGCCCAGATCGTCGGCATTCTTCTGGTCTTTGCCCTCATGGTCGGCCCGCCGGCGACGGCGCAGCGGCTGGTGACCGGGCTGTGGAGCGGCATGGCGCTGTCCGCCGGAATTGCCTTGGCCGAAGCCTGGCTCGGCATCGCTATCGCCTATCAGACCGATTGGCCGGTCAGCTTCTGCATCGCCATGTTGAGCGCGCTGGGCTACTTTCTCACCCGCGGCAGCTTTTCGCCGCGGCGGAAAGCGGCCCAATGACCGAACAAAAGCCCCGCGCGGTCTGCGTGGGCGAGGTCCTGATCGAACTGGCGCGCGGAGCCGACGGCAGGTTCGCGCTGTCCTGCGGCGGCGACACGTTCAACACCGCGGTCTATCTCGCCCGCGCCGGCGTCGACGTGGCCTTCGCCACGGCGCTCGGCGACGATCCCTATTCCGACAGCATCATGGCGCTGGCCGCCGCCGAAGGCGTTTCCGGGCATCTTATCCTGCGCGTGCCCGGACGGCTGCCGGGGCTGCGTCTCATCGAAAACGACCCGACCGGAGAACGTAACATTCGCTCCTGGCGCGAGGGTGCGCCGGCAAACGAGCTTTTCGAGTTTGCCGACTGGATGCGGGTCGCTGAAGCCCTGATGTCGGCCCGGCTCATTTACTTCTCCGGCATCACCTTGTCGCTTTATTCCAACAACGGCGTCGGCCGGTTCCTGGCGCTGCTCGAAGCCGCGCGCAAGCAGGACGCCAAGGTGGCCTTCGACGGCAATTTCCGGCCGCGCGGTTGGAAGGGGGACCTCGCGCGCACGCGCATCGTCTTCATCGAGGCGCTCAAGCACGTAGACATCGCGCTGCCGACTTTCGACGACGAGGCCGTGCTCTGGGGCGACCCCAGCCCGGAAGCGACGGTCGCCCGCTTGCAGGCCTTCGGCATCGGCGAAATCGTGGTCAAGAACGGTCCCAACAGCGCGCTTGTCGCCACTTCCGGGGGCCAGGAATTCGTGCCGGTGCCGGAAGTGATGGTGCCGATCGACGCAACAGCCGCCGGCGACGGCTTCAATGCCGGCTATCTCGCTGCCCGTCTCGGCGGCAGCGATCCGACGGCGGCCGCAAGCGCCGCGCACCGGCTCGCCGGCGACGTCATCCGCCATCCCGGCGCGTTTGTGCCGCGCGCGAATGCCGCGATGCATTGAAGTGGACGGCGGATGACAGAGCACGGAAGACGGACGATAATCCGACGCAAGACACAAAACAGGGATTGAGGGGACGGCCGCTTATCTTGATCTGTCGTCTGTCGTCCGCCCTCTGTCATCCGCTCGGGAGGAATTCATGAAGCGCCTTGCCATCGCGCTCGCCGTCATGTTCGCGTTCGGCCTCGCGGCCGGGCGGCCCGCGGTCGCCGACGGGCCGATCATCATCAAATTCAGCCATGTGGTCTCGCCCGACGCGCCCAAGGGCAAGGCCGCGCTCTTGTTCAAGGAGCTTGCCGAGAAATACACCGAAGCCCGGGTGAAGGTCGAAATCTATCCGAACTCGTCGCTCTACAAGGACAAGGAAGAACTCGAAGCCCTACAGCTCGGCTCGGTGCAGATGCTGGCGCCGTCGATCTCGAAATTCGGTCCGCTCGGGGTCAAGGAGTTCGATGTCTTCGATCTGCCGTTCCTGATGAGCGACGATGCGCATGCGCGGCAGATGATGGCGAGCCCGATGATGGTCGATCTCAACAAGAAGCTGGAGGCCAAGGGCGTTTTGCCGCTCGCTTACTGGGATAACGGCGCGCATGTTTACACCTGCAACAGGCCGTTGATCCTGCCGGACGACTTCCGCGGCCTGAAAATGCGCATCCAGGGCAGCAGGGCGCAGGACGCCATGACGCGCGAGCTTGGCGCTATTCCGCAAATCATCGCTTTCGGCGAACTCTATCAGGCGCTGCAGACGGGCGTCGTCGACGGCGAGGACAATGTTCCGTCCAATGTCTGGACGCAAAAATTCTACGATGTGCAGAAGCACCTAACTGTCTCCCACCATGGCCGGTTGACCTATGCGATGGTGACCAACAAGACATTCTGGAATTCGCTGCCCGATGATGTACGCACGGCGCTCGATCGCGCCGTCAAGGAAACCACCGACTTTTTCAACGAAACGGCCGCGAAGGACAACGCCGACGCGCTCGAGAAGATCAAGGCCGCGGGCAAGACAGAGATCCATATCCTGACCGACGCCGAGAAGAAGGCCTGGATCGCCAAGCTGATGCCGGTCCACACCGAAATGCAGGCCCGCTTCGGCAAGGACTTTATCGAGCGAATTTACAAGGCGTCGGGATTCACGCCGCCGCAGTCGTAAAGGCGCTTGGTTCTACTCGGGGAAAATGAGGGTTGAGCGTGCGAGTACAGCGCCTGCTCAACCTCTTTCTTGACCGGCTCGAGGAATGGCTCATTGCCACGCTGATCGGGGCGGCGACGGTCATCACCTTTGTAGCAGTCGTCCACCGCTATGGCGCGAGCAATTCGGCGGAGCTCGGCCGTTGGGCGGGTGCGCACGGCTTTGTTCTTCTGCGCCATGCGGCCGATTGGCTCTACACCTCGCTCGCCGCGGTCAATCTGTCCTGGGCGCAGGAGCTCGCCACCACCATGTTCGTGTGGATGGCGAAATTCGGCGCCGCGCTCGGCGTGCGCACCGGCATTCACGTGGGCGTCGATGTCCTGATCAAGCGGCTGACGCCTGCGGCGCGCCGGCCGGTGATCGTGTTTGCGCTGCTTTGCGGCGCCTTGTTCACCGGCGTGATCGGCACGCTCGGCGCCATCTATGTCCACGAGCTTGACCCGGACCAGGTCTCGCCGGAGCTCGAATGGCCGAGCTGGATCATCTATCTCTGCATCCCGCTCGGCTCGTATCTGATGTGCTTCCGCTTCCTGCAGGTGATGTGGCGCTTCTTGCGAAGGGGCGACCTGCCGCATCAGGCTTACGGTTTCGATTACGAGGCGCCGCGCGCGGACGCGGCGCCGGCCGAAGCGGGGGCACGATGACCGCCGTCTCGCATATCTCCAAGCCGTCGGCGCCGCAATCGTTCGGCGGTTCGGTCACGGCGGCGCTGATCATCGTCACGCCGCTGGCGCTGGCGCTGATCTGCTTTGCCGCGCGGTTACACATCGTCGAATTGTCGCACACGGTGCGTGCCGAGCTTCTGTTCGCGCTCCTTCTCGCCTTGATGACGACCGGCATGCCGATCTCGATCGCGCTCGGATTGTCGGTGCTGACGTATCTATTCATCCTCTCCGACGTCGATCCGAAGATGGTCGGCTTGAAGCTGTTCACCAGCATCGACCGCTTCGAGATCATGGCGATCCCGTTCTTTATCCTCGCCGGGAATTTTCTCACCACCGGCGGCGTCGCCCGCCGCATGATCGCCTTCGCTGCCTCCCTGATCGGCCATTGGTATGGCGGGCTCGGCTTGGCCGGTGTGGTCGCCTGCGCGCTGTTTGCCGCGATCTCCGGCTCCTCGGTGGCGACGGTGGTCGGCATCGGCTCGATCATCCTGCCGGAGCTGCTGCAGAAGGGCTATCCGCCCCGCTTCGGCGCCGGTGTGATCACCACCTCCGGCGCGCTCGGCATTTTGTTCCCGCCCTCGATCAATCTCGTCATCTATGCGGTGGCGACCAGCGGCATGCAGCCGCGCGGGCCGGACGGCGCCGTCGTCGATTCCGCCTCGGTCGGCCAGCTTTTCATGGCCGGCGTCGTGCCCGGGCTTATTCTCGCCACCATGCTCGGCGCCACGACTTGGTATCGAGCCTGGCGCAACGATTATCCGCGCATGGTGCGGGCGAGCTGGCGCGAATGCGCCCGCACTTTTCGCGAAAGTGTCTGGGGGCTTCTGCTCATCCTCCTGGTGCTCGGCGGCATCTATTCGGGCCTGTTCACGCCGACCGAAGCTGCCGCCGTGGCGGCTGTCTATGCCTTCATCATCGCGGTGTTCGTCTACCGGGGACTGAAATTCGCCGAAGTGCCGGCGGTGCTGCTCAAGGCGGCGTCGATGAGCGCGATGATCCTCTACATCATCACCAACGCGGCGGTGTTCTCCTGGCTTCTGACCTCGGAGCAGATTCCCCAATCCATGGCCGAATGGATGAGCGCGCAAGGTTTTGGCACGATCGGGTTTCTGCTCGTGACCAACATCGTGCTGCTCGCCGCCGGAAACTTTATGGATCCCGCTGGCATTGTGCTGATCATGGCGCCGATCCTGTTCCCGATGGGCGCCGCGCTCGGCGTCAATGCCGTTCACCTCGGCATCCTGATGGTGGTGAATATGGAGGTCGGGCTTTGCCACCCGCCGGTCGGCCTCAACCTCTATGTCGCCTCCGGCATCACCGGCATGGGCATCTCAGAGCTCACGGTGGCGGTGCTGCCGTGGCTCGCCACCATGCTGATCTTTTTGGTGATGGTGACCTACATCCCTGCGCTGTCGCTATGGCTGCCGCATCTGTTGGGGATGCTTTGATTCCACCTACGGCTGCTTGGAATCCAGAAACACAAAGATGATGCGGCAAGGTTCGCTGCCGTGATTGAGCCAGGCGTGATTGGTCGCCTGTTCCACGACGACGTCACCGGCCTTGAGGTGGATCGTCTTGTCATCGAGCATCATGTCGATCTCGCCGGACATGATGATGGCGTAGTCGACCGTGCGCGTGCGATGCATCAAGGGATTGCTGACCGGCACGCCGCGCAACGGCGCCTTGTCGCCGACGATCTTCATCGTGAGATTGAGGTCCATTTTCGCCAAGGCCGCATCGTTGACCGGCGGAAATTCGACAACGCGGAACGACGTGCCGTTGTCGGGGGGAACGAGACCCTTCTGTTTCAATCCCAAATCCTCCGTGAATGAGAATCCGGGCGGATAGGAATCGGTCCGCCAAATATTGTATGACGGGATGCCGGATGCCCCGGCGCGCAACGCTTCGACGGCGTCGAAGAGTGTGGTCGATCGGTCGTTGGCGTCGAGACCGGTGACGACACGGTGGATTTCGGTAGCGTGGCTTATCGAGCAGGCGGCCAGAATGGCGGCGAATATGTAAAAAATCCTGCGCATCACGGTTTTCCCCCCGGCGTGCTGAGTTTGTTTACGCAGCCTGACAATTTTCAGCCGCCGCGACAAGCTGCCTGCGCACGCGCCGATTTCGTCTTCATTCCTCGAAGTCGTCCGCCGTGAGCTCAATCGGCGTGCCATGCGGCGTGCGCGTGCTGGCGCGGCGCCACGCATCGCGGGTGCGAGCCAGCGTTTCGGTGTCGGCAAGCCCCTTGGCCGCGATCAGCCGTTCGAGCGCGGCGAGCCAATGACGATAATAGGTCTCGCCGCTGTCCGGATCGCCGGCAGTTTGCGCCCTGCGGATTTCCTCGCCGAGCGCGGCGGCCCATTCGTTTCGGGTGAAGACCCCGCGCTCTTGGAGCGTCACCGCAAGCGCGAAGGCTTGCGCTTCCCAGGGTTCGCGAAACACCAGTCCTTCGGTATCGCTCGGGATGTGCAAGGCGGAAGCGTCGACGCTCACGGTCAGGCCGCCTCCAGATACGGCTCGAACGCCTCGATAGAGACTTTGAGCATGGGGTCGGTGGACTCGCCCCATAATGCGCGTCCCTCGAACAGCAGCGTGTAGAGCCATTGCGGGTTCTCGCCGGCGCCGATGGCGACCGAGTCGGGAAACACATGACAGCCGCGGATCGCCTCGATCACCCCGGCGCGGCCGCGCGCATAGCGCGGCAGCCGCGTGTGGGTTGCCGTATGATTTTTTTTGGTGCGCACGCGGTCGCCGGTCTTTAAGCGCGCCGGCGCCGGCGCCTCGCGGAAAAACGAACCGCGCGTCAGCGTGCGCGGAACGTTCGCGACGGTCAGCTTCCGTTTCATCGGCTTGCCGGGGCGCAGCGCGTGCCCGGCCGCAATCTCGTCGGCGCCGGCAAGGCCGCGATCGATCATCATATTCTCCAGGCGCAGCGCCCACTTCCCGTAATAAGAGCGCGTGAGATAGACGCCCGGCGGCAGCGCCTCGATGCCCGCGCGCCCTTCGTCGATCGTCCAGGCGCCGATAGCGCCCATGGCGCGGTTGAGCGCGAGGCAGCGGCCCTCCCAGGCGGCGTGGAAAACCGGCTCATTCTCCTCGGCCTCGACTTTGCCGAAGCCGTGCATGCCGCCCATGTCATGGATGCCGTCCATCAGGCGGCCCCGGCGGGATTCTTCGGCAGCCCGGTGCCGACCATGCTGTCGCGCGTGACCAACACGGCAAGCCTTTCTTCGCTCCATCCGTCGGTCCCGGCCGGCCGCATCGGCAGGACCATGAAGCGCGTCTCCGCGGTCGAGTCCCACACGCGGATTTGCGTGTCTGCCGGAAGCCGAAGGCCGAAATCGGCGAGCACGCCGCGCGGATCGTTGACCGCGCGCGAACGATAGGGTGCGGACTTGTACCAGACCGGCGGCAGGCCGAGCACTTCCCACGGATAGCAGGAGCACAACGTGCACACGATCATATTGTGGAGCTTGGGCGTATTCTCGACCGCGATCAGGTGATCGCCGACCCGGTTGATCAAGCCGAGCGACTGCACCGCTTTGGTCGCATCCTCGAGTAGCGCGCGCTTGAATGCCGGATCGGTCCAGGCCTTGGCGACCACCCGCGCGCCGTTGTGCGGCCCGATCCTGGTCTCATAGGCCTCGATCATGACGTCGAGCGCCGCCGGATCGATGTAGCCTTTCTCGGCCAGCACGGTTTCCAGCGCCCGCACGCGCAATTGCATCTCGGACAACTCCGATCCGTGCCCGTTGTCGTGATCGCCGTGATCGTCATCGTGCGCCATCGCACGTCTCTCCATTCGCGGCAGAAGCCGATGCGCATTATAGTGCGGGGAAACGCGCTGTCACACCGCGCGCAACAACCGGCCGGAGACCATGACACCGAGGCTCGAGCGCGTCGCCGACTGCATCGACCGCATCAATGGGGCGGCCGGACGGGCGGCGGCGTGGTGCTGTCTGTTCATCGTTCTCGCCGAATTCGCCGTGGTGGTGTTGCGTTACGTGTTCGGCTTCGGCTCGATCGCGCTGCAGGAATCGGTGCTCTACGCCATGGCCGCCTTGGTCATGCTCGGCGGCGCCTGGACGTTGCAAACCGGCGGTCACGTGCGCATCGATATTTTCTACGGGCCGGCGACGCCGCGGACGCGGGCGGTCGTGGATCTCATCGGTGCGCTCGTTTTCCTCATGCCGTTTGCGGTGGTGCTCGCGCTGGTTTCGATTCCCTATGCCGCGCGTTCGTGGACCGTCTTCGAGCAATCCCGCGAGGCTAGCGGCCTGCCACTGACCTATCTGCTCAAGACGCTCATTCCTTTGTTCGCCGTTTTCATCGGCCTGCAAGGGATCGCGCAGGCGATCCGCGCCGCGCTCGTCCTGATCGGGCGTTGATCATGGGCGAAGTGCTTGCTGTCGCAATGGTGGTCGCCGTGTGTGCGGTGTTGCTCGCCGGCTACCCGGTCGCGCTGACGCTCGCCGGCGTATCGCTGGTTTTTGCCGCGGTCGGCGCCGCTGCGGGGATGATGGACGTCGGCCTCATTGGCGCGTTGCCGGAGCGCATTTTCGGCATTTTGGGCAACGACGTGCTGCTCGCCATCCCGCTCTTCGTCTTCATGGGCGTCATGCTGGAGCGTTCGCGCATCGCCGAAGACCTGTTGGAGACGACGGGCCGTCTGTTCGGCGCGCTGCCGGGCGGGCTCGGCATCGCGGTCATTCTCGTCGGCGTGCTGCTGGCGGCGGCAAAGGGCATCGTCGGCGCCACGACGGTGACCTTGGGGCTGATCGTGCTGCCGACAATGTTGCGGCACGGCTACAACAGGGCGTTGGCGGCCGGCACGGTCGCCGCGACGGCGACCTTGGCGCAGATTTTTCCGCCGGCGACCGTGCTGATCCTGCTCGGCGACCAGCTCGGCAATTCCTATCAAGCGGCGCAATTGGCGCAAGGGAATTTCGCGCCGCGGACCGTCTCGGTGTCCGATCTGTTCGCCGGCGCCATCATCCCCGGCCTCGTCCTGGTCCTGCTCTATATGCTTTATCTGCTCGGCGTCGCGATTTTTTTTCCAAAAAAATCGCCGCCGATCGCGCCCGATCCGGCCGCGCCGCGCGGTTTTGCGCTGGCGCGGCGGCTCGCTGCGGCGCTGTTCGCGCCGCTTGTCCTGATCCTTGCCGTGCTCGGCTCCATCCTCGGCGGCGTGGCGACGCCGACCGAAGCGGCCTCGGTCGGCGCCGTCGGCGCGATCCTGCTGGCCGCGCGCAAGGCTGCCGCGGCCGGTTTGCTGATGCCTGTTCTCGTGCGTACGACCGAGATCACCAGCATGATCTTTCTCATCTTGATCGGCGCCACCCTTTTCAGCCTGGTTTTCCGTGGCCTCGGCGGCGATGTCCTGGTGGAGCGCGCGCTGGTCGATCTGCCGGGCGGCGTCGCCGGCGCAACTTTGGCGGTCATGGTCGCGCTGTTCGTGCTCGGCTTCGTGATGGATGCTTTCGAGATCATCTTCGTGGTGGTGCCGATCGTCGCGCCGGTGCTGCTGAAGATGCCCGGCGTCGATCCGGTCTGGCTCGGCATCATGATGGCGGTGAATTTTCAGACATCCTACATGCATCCGCCGCTCGGCCCGACATTGTTTTATCTGCGCGGCGTGGCGCCGCCGGAAATCACGACCCGGGACATCTATCTCGGCATCGTTCCGTTCGTGCTCATCCAGCTCGCCATGCTCGCGACGCTGTGGTTCTTGCCGGGGATGGCGACGTGGCTGCCGCACCGGCTCTACGGTTCGTGACCGCGCGCCGGCACTGCATCGATTTCTAAATTGAAGTCGCGAGCTATCTCGGGGCTTCTGAATTGGCCAGCGTGCGATACGCCACGCCATACCCGACCGTCAGATTCCGAATGCTCGGTGTGCTGTCGTGAATGACGAAAATGCCGAACAGACCGATGCCGGCGTAGAGTGCCACGCCCAACCACAAGGCCACAGGATTTTCCATTCGGGTCGCCCGCTTTAGTTCGTAGTTGCAGATAGTGAACCCACCGCCCGGTTGAAAGTTCCGGATCGCCCCTTCGGCGTTTCTACCTAGCCAAAGGCATCGCCGCCGCTGGCGTGGCGCGGAGCACGTTGCGGCTTTCCCGCTTGCCGAAGCGGTACGGAACGGACACAAATGACGGCCCCGCTGTAAAGGACTCTGTCATGGCCGCCGCGCAGATATTCGATCTCTCCGGCAAGGTGGCGCTGGTGACCGGCGCTTCGAGCGGGCTCGGCGCGCGCTTCGCCGAAGTCCTCGCGGAGAACGGCGCGGCGGTCGTTCTGGTGGCGCGGCGGGCCGACCGCCTTGCGGCGCTGCAAACGCGGATCGAGAAAGCGGGCGGCCGTGCCGCCGCCGTCGAGGCCGATGTTCGCGACCGCGCGGCGATGCAGCGTGCTTTCGATGCCGCGGAAAAGACTTTCGGCACGGTGACGATCCTTGTCAACAATGCCGGCGTGGCGCATTCCGGCCGCGCCGTGGAGCTGAGCGAAGAGGAGTGGCGGCGCGTCATGTCCATCAATCTCGACGCAGTGTTCTATTGGGCGCAGGAAGCCGCGCGGCGCATGCTCGCCGCCGGCAAGGGCGGCGCCATCGTCAACATCGCCTCGGTGCTCGGGCTCAACGTCGACAAGGGCGTCGCCGCCTATGCCACGGCCAAAGCCGGCGTGATCCAATTCACCAAGGCGCTGTCGCTCGAGCTCGCATTCAAGGGCATCCGCGTCAACGCCATCGCGCCGGGCTGGATCGTCACCGACATCAACCGCGATTACCTCGCCGGCGAGCGCGGCGCGGCAATGAAACGCCAGATTCCCATCGGCCGCTTCGGCGAGGAAAGCGATCTCGACGGGCCGCTGCTGCTGCTCGTCTCCGATGCCGGCCGCTACATGACCGGCGCGACGATCGTCGTCGACGGCGGCCAGCTCGTTGCGTTGCGGGTCTGACGCCGCGGGCCGACGATGCGCCGCTCCGCCAGCCGCGCGGCCGACTGCGGGTCGTGCGACGGCAGGTAGACGGTCGGATGCTGGGCGCACAGCGCGCGAATATTCGAAAGCGTCTCCCGCGCCACGTTTTCATCGGGGCTGATGCCGTCGATGACGCCACGCAGCATGGTCGCCTCGAGATATGAGGTGTCGCCGGCGAGCATGATCTGCTCATCGCCGTCCTGCACGATTATCGACAGATGGCTCGGCGTATGGCCTGGCGTCGTCACGGCGATCACGTCACCCGCCGCCGTCAGGGAGGCGCTGCGGGCAAATGGCCCGTAAGGCTTGGGGTCCCAGGCCAAAGGCTGCGGGTCGAACCATGCCGGCCATCGTTGCGGCAGGTAGCCGAGCAGCGCGCCCTTGATGCCGGCGGTACGGGCGATCTCGTCGCCGTCGGCAAGGACGCGGCTGTGCGAGACGTGCGCCAGCCCGCCGTCGTGGTCGATATGCAGATGCGTCAGCACCACCGTTGTGACGTCGCGCGGGCCGATGCCGAGGCTTTGCAATTGCGGGCCGAGCTCCTGCTCCGGCTCGATGTCGAAACGGACGGCAAATTGAAAATATGGATGCCAGCGCGGCAGCGATTTCAGATGCGTGGTGGCGCCGGTATCGACGACGATCACGCCTTCGCGATGCTCGATTGCCCAGGCATAGGTAGGCGACCAGTCCGCCCATTGCGAGGAAATGACGGGTGCCAGTTGGCGGCGCAACCCGTAGCCGTGACCCTCGATCTGCGCCTTTTTGATCAGAACGCGGCCGGTTTGAATGGCGTGAACGCGCATGAGCGTTCTCCTTCATTGTTCTTTCTGCTGTTTGACGCTCAGCGCCGGCCGAGATGCGTGTCGCGAAAGTGCGTCGAATATTTGAGCCCGTAGCCGAGCGCCCGGTCAAAACCGATGTGGGCGATCCAGATTAGCCCGGCGGCCGCAACAAAAGGCGCGGCGCCGAAAAAACCGGCCAGCGTCGTCGCCAGCGCCAGCGCGGCGTTGTGGGCGAGATTGTAGACAAAGGCGCCGCCGCGCGGTCCGCCGACGTAAGCGAGCATCGCCAGGTCAGGCGCCAAGAAGAGAAGCGCAAAGAGCGGCCAGGAAAAACCGCCGTGGGCATAAACCGCGACCGCAGCGGCGAAAGCGGCGAAAGCTTCGAGCCGCAGCATCCGACGTACGCCGCCGGTTACAAATCCTTGCGCCGCGTCGGAGGATGACAGCGGGAAATTTTCCGGGTGTTCAAAGGATTGGATCGAGGCATGCATGGCGGCGGCTCCCTGTACGTTGGCTGTTACGTAGTGGCCGCCTGCATTAAACGAAATTGCATATTATTCTTGATCGGCTATAAATTAACGTATGACTCGACGAACACCCCATTGGGACGAGCTGCGCACCTTCGGCGAGGTCGCGCGCGACGGCAGTCTGTCCGGCGCGGCGCGCCGGCTCGGCCTGACCCAGCCAACTGTGGGCCGCCATATCGATGCGCTCGAAGCGGCGCTCGGCGTGACTTTATTCACCCGTTCGCCGCGCGGCCTGACGCCCACCCCGGCGGCGCTGGCACTCGGACCGCCGGTCGAAGCCATGGCGGCCGCGGCGGCAGCGTTGGCGCGCGCGGCTTCGGGCGAGGCGGCGGCCGACCGCGGCGCCGTGCGGGTGACCGCGAGCGACGTCATCGGCTGCGAGGTCTTGCCGCCGATCCTTGCGGCGTTTCGCGCCGAGCATCCGGGCATCGCGATCGAGCTCGCGCTCACCAATCGCACCGAAGATTTGGCGCGCCGCGACGCCGACATCGCCGTGCGCATGGTACGCCCGACGCAAAGCGGTTTGGTCGCGCGCCGGATCGGCGCCGCACGCATCGGGCTTTACGCCCATCGCCGCTACCTCGCCCGCTTCGGCGAGCCGCGCTCGATCGCCGATTTGGCGAGCCATTGCCTCATCGGCTTCGATCGCGACGATCGTACGTTTCGCGCCGCGGGCGAAATGGGCCGACGCTTGAAGCGCGAGGATTTCGGCTTTCGCAGTGACCACGATCTTGCTCAGCTCGCGGCGCTACGCGCCGGAATCGGCATCGGCGGCTGTCAGGACAATATCGCGCGGCGCACGCCCGAACTCGTCGCCGTGCTGCCGAACGCGCTGCAATACGCGCTGGAAGTCTGGCTGGTCATGCACGAGGGCTCAAAAGCAACGCGCCGCGTGCGGCTGTTGTTCGATCACCTCGCCGCGGGATTGACCGGCTACGTCAAGGGGCGGCTGTGACCGGAGACGGACTTATCCGTCGGCCGCCTTCGCCTGCGCGAGCGTAGGCTCGGGGGCGTCGCTTCGCGCATACCAGTAATCGTGCGCGATAGTGCCGATCGCCATGGCGACGACAAATACGACGACGCCGGGAGACAGTGACGCCAGATTCTCGATCGCCGGTCCGGGACACAGTCCGACCAGTCCCCAGCCGACGCCGAACAGCACCGAGCCGACGACGAGCGGCCGGTCGATCGCCGTTTGTGTCGGCCACTGGTTCCGCGCTTCGAAAACCGGCGTGCGGCGCCGCGCCAGCGCATAGCCGGCGCCGGTCACCGCGAGCGCAGCCGCCATCACCACGGCGAGGCTCGGATCCCAATTGCCGCTGGGAATGGCGAGGATATCGAGGAACCCCAAAACCTTGTCCGGCCGGATCATGCCGGAAATGAAGAGTCCCCAGCCGAAGACGAAACCGCAAACGAGACTTGCGAGTGCGCGCATGGCTTAGCCTCCGATCACGTGCCGGGTCAGCGCGACCACGACAATGGCGGCGGCCATGAAGATGGCGGTTGCCGTAATCGAGCGCGGCGACAGCCGCGCGATGCCGCAGATGCCGTGACCGGACGTGCAGCCGTTGCTGAGCCTAGTGCCGAAGCCGACCAGCAGGCCGGCGGCCGTTATGGTGATGAAGCTGGTCGGCATGTGCGGAATGGGGATCGTGTAACCGAGCAGCAGGGCGGAGAACGGCGCGGCGATGAGCCCGGCCACGAAGGTCGCGCGCCAGGCGCGATCGGTCGAGAGCGGGTCGATCAATCCGGCAAAGACACCGGTGATGCCGGCGATGCGCCCATTGAGCACCATCAAGAGCACGGCGGAAAGCCCGATCAGCGCGCCGCCGATTGCCGCCGAGATAGGAGTGAAATTGGCCATTATGTTTGTGCCTTGCCGTGCCTCATAGCGAACGTGAAACCAACGATGAATGTCGCCATCGCCGTCAACAAAGAATAAGTCGTCGCATCACCGGCCGCAATGACACGCTGACCCGGCGTCTGGGGAGCGAGGAATTTTGTGTGCGCATTGCAGTCTTCATCGAGTAAAATGTGCTGGCGTTCGACTCCGGTCGAGAAGATTATTCCGGGAGCCAAAAAAATGAGATGCGGCGACGGCGATCACAAGGCCAATCGTGGGGAATGCGCATGAAATTCTACGATTGCACCACCGCTCCGAGCCCGCGCCGGGTTCGCATCTTTCTCGCCGAAAAGGGCATCAGCGTGCCGACCGTGCAGGTGGATTTGCGCAACAATGAGCAGCTCACGCCGGCGTTTCGCGCCATCAACCCAGACGCTACGGTTCCCGCTCTCGAGCTCGACGACGGCACGCGCATCAATGACGCGATCGGCATCTGCGTTTATTTCGAGGCGATCCATCCGCAGCCGCCGCTGATGGGCGAGAGCGCCGAAGAAAAGGCGCTGATTACCTCGTGGCAGCGCGAAGTGGAGCGGAACGGCTTTTATGGCGTGATGGAGGCCTTCCGCAACTCGGTGCGCGGCCTCAAGAACCGGGCACTGCCAGGGCCGCATGACTATGAGCAAATCCCGGCGCTGGCCGAGCGTGGCCGTTTGCGCGTAGGCCACTTTTTCTCGCAGCTGGACGCGCGCCTCGGGCACAGCGAATTTGTCGCGGGTCCCCGCTACAGCGTGGCCGATATCACCGCGTTGGTGACGGCCGATTTCGCGGGCCGGGCCAAGCTGTTGCTTCCGGAAGAATGCGGGCATTTGCGCCGATGGCACATGCAAGTCTCGGCGCGCCCCAGTGCCAAGGCGTGAACGCACGAGAGCATCGAGGATGAGCAATATCCGTCAGGTTCTCGATTGGCTTGCAGGCGGCGCGCTTTCCGGGGCCGAATCCCAAGACGTTCTGGCAGAATTGTGCGAACGGCTGGTCGCGTGCGGCATTCCGCTGTGGCGGGTGGCGGTGTTTGTCACGACGCTTCATCCCGACGTTCTGGGCCGCAGATTCTTGTGGCAGAGAAGTTCGGGAGTGACGACCTCGGACGCCCTGTTCAGCTTGACCGAAACGGACGATTACCGCAAAAGCCCGTTCACCACAGTTTATGCAACGCGGCAGCCGCTGCGGCGGCGTCTCGCCGACGCCGATTGCCCCGCCGACTTCTCAATCTTGCAGGACCTGCGCGCCGAAGGCGTGACGGATTACGCCGCGTTTCCGCTGCTATTCACCGACGGCACGATCCACGTTGCGACGTGGTCGACGAAGCAGCCCGGCGGGTTCACCGCCAGGCAGTTTGCCGATCTCGAGTCTGTCGTCGCGCCGCTGGCGCGGGTTGCCGAAATCCGCGCGCTGCGGCGCACCGCCGGAAACCTGATCGATACCTATGTCGGACATCAAACCGGCGAGCGCATCCTGTCCGGCAAGATCCGGCGCGGTTATGTCGAAGCGATCCGTGCCGCGATCTGGTTGTCGGACATGCGCGGGTTTACCGCGATATCCGAGAAATTATCGCCGCAGGCTCTGATCGATCGTTTGAATCTCTACTTCGGCGCCCAAGTTCCTGCGATCCACGAACATGGCGGCGAGGTGCTCAAATTCATGGGCGATGGGCTGTTGGCGATCTTTCCGATTGCCGGCGATGCCGGCGCGGTTTGCCGGCGCGCGCTGTCTGGCGCGCTGGCTGTGCGCGCGCGTATCGCCGAGCTGCCGCGAGGCGAGAGCGAGGACGTCATCCGTTTCGGGCTTGCGCTCCACGTCGGTGAGGTGATGTACGGCAATATCGGCGGCGGCAATCGTCTTGACTTCACGTGCATTGGGCCGGCGGTCAATCTGGCGGCGCGGCTGGAGAAGGTCGCTTCCAAACTCGGCGAAACGGTCGTCTCGTCCGCCGATTTTGCCGCCCATTGCCCGGACGAATTTCGCCGCCTCGGCGAACATTCGGTCGCCGGCTTCGCCGCGCCGCAAACGGTGTTCGGTTTGGCCAATTGACCGGCGTCCCGCTGAGCCGAAGCAGTATTGTTCCGAAGGCGCCTAAGCCTATATCTGATCGTAGTCTTCGGCCCCCTGGCAGAATCGTGCCCGTAGGGGCAAACTGCCGACTCGAAAGGTCACCGGCGATGCCGCTGCGCGACGTCAAGCTCGACGACAAATACGATCTCGGCCACAGCCACGTGTTCGTCACCGGGTTCCAGGCGCTGGTGCGGCTCTGCCTGATGCAGAAGGAGCTGGACCGCCGTAATGGTCTCAATACCGCGGGCTATGTCACCGGCTATCGCGGCTCGCCGCTCGGCGGCCTCGACAGCCAATTCCTCCGCGCCGCGCCGTTCCTCTCCAAGAACGACATTCGCTTCCAGGGCGGCATCAACGAAGACCTCGCCGCCACCGCGATCTGGGGCTCGCAGCAGGCGGAGTTGCGCGGCGAAGGCAAGTACGACGGCGTTTTCGCCATGTGGTACGGCAAGGGGCCCGGCGTCGATCGCACCGGCGACGTTTTCCGTCACGCCAATTTGGCCGGCACCGCCAGGAAGGGCGGCGTGCTCGCGCTCATGGGCGACGATCACACGGCGGAATCCTCCACCACCGCCCACCAGTCCGAATATCATTTCATCGACGTGATGATTCCGATTTTGAACCCCGCCGGCGTGCAGGAGGTTCTCGATTACGGCCTCTACGGCTGGGCGATGTCACGCTTCACCGGCGCCTGGGTGGCGCTGAAAACCATGCACGAGACCATCGAGTCGACGGCGGCGATTGACGCCAGCCTCGAGCGCATCAACATCGTCATCCCGACCGATTTCCAGATGCCGGATGGCGGGCTCAATATTCGCCTTGCCGATCCCATCCTGGCGCAGGAAGCCCGCCTGCATGACTTCAGGCGCGACGCCATGCTGGCATTCCTGCGCGCCAACAAGATCAACCACACCATCACTTCGGGCGGGCGCGAGCCGAAGATCGGCATCATCACCACGGGCAAAAGCTATCTCGACGTCCGCCAGGCATTCGATGAGCTCGGCATCGACGAGGTCGCCTGCAGCCAGTTGGGCATCCGGCTTTACAAGGTCGGATGCCCGTGGCCGATCAGCCGGCGCGAGCTTGCCGAATTCGCCGTCGGCCTCGATCTTATTATTGTCGTCGAAGAGAAGCGCTCGCTCATCGAAGTACAGGTGCGCGAGGAGCTATACGGCACCGCCAACCAACCGGTCTGCATCGGCAAACGGGACGAGCGGGGTAGCTGGCTATTCCCGGTCAAGGGTGCGCTCGATCCCAACGAGGTCGCGATCTGCATCGGCGAGCGCCTCCTGAAGTATCACCGCAACGACGACATTGCGCAGCGCGTGGCGCGGTTGAAGGAATACCAACGCGTCGCCGCCGAGACGCGCGACATCGCGCAACGCATTCCGTATTTCTGCTCGGGCTGCCCGCATAATTCCTCGACCGTGGTGCCCGAAGGCATGCGCGCTTATGCCGGCATCGGCTGTCACTTCATGGCGCAATGGATGGATCGTTCGACGCTCGGCTACACGCAAATGGGCGGCGAGGGTGCCAACTGGGTCGGCGAGGCGCCGTTCTCCAACCGCAATCACGTGTTCCAGAATCTCGGCGACGGCACCTACAATCATTCCGGCTACATGGCGATCCGCGCGGCGATCGCGTCCAACACCAACATCACCTACAAGATTTTGTTCAACGACGCCGTGGCGATGACCGGCGGCCAGGCCAATGACGGCGGACTGACCGTGCCGCAGGTCGCTCGCCAGGTCGCCGCCGAGGGCGCTAAGCGCGTAGTTGTGGTCACCGACGAGCCGGAAAAATATCCGCGCGACACGCCATGGCCGGCCGGCCTTACCGTCCACCATCGGGACGATCTGATGGCGGTGCAGACGGGGCTGGCGGCGATCCCCGGCGTGACGGTGCTGATTTATGATCAGACCTGCGCGGCGGAAAAGCGCCGGCGCCGCAAGCGCCATACGTATCCCGATCCCGAAAAGCGCGTCATCATCAACGAACTTGTGTGCGAGGGCTGCGGCGATTGCGGCGTGCAGTCGAACTGCGTGTCGGTGCAGCCCCTGGAGACCGAATGGGGACGCAAGCGCACCATCGATCAATCGAGCTGCAACAAGGATTTTTCCTGCCTCAAGGGCTTCTGCCCTTCCTTCGTCACCGTGCACGGCGCCAAGCTGAAGAAGGGCCAAGGCGTTGCTGCCGACCACGATCTTCCGGTCTTGCCTGAGCCCAGACTGCCGCCAATCGCGCAGACATACAACATCATCGTCACCGGCGTCGGCGGCACCGGGATCGTCACCATCGGCGGCGTGCTGGGCATGGCCGCGCATCTCGAGGGCCGCGGCGTCGGCGTGCTCGACATGGCGGGTCTCGCGCAAAAGGGCGGGGCGGTATTCAGCTACATCCGCTTTGCCGAGAAGCCCGAAGACATCCACGCGATCCGTGTCGCCGCCGGGCGAGCCGATCTGGTGCTAGGCGGCGATATCGTGGTTGCCGGCACGCGGAAAATCTTATCCGCGGTAAAGCCGGGGACGACCGAGATGGTCGTCAACACCGCCGAATTCCTGCCCGGCGAATTCACCCGCAATGCCGATTTTTCGCTGCCGAGCGAGCGGCTCAAGCGGGCCATCACCGCCGACGCCGGCCGCGACAAGACACATTTTATCGACGCGTCCCGCCTGGCGACGGCACTGTTCGGCCAGTCGATCGGCTCCAACATGTTCCTCGTCGGCTACGCTTATCAGCTCGGCGCTATTCCACTGTCGGCCGCCGCCATCGAGCGGGCGATCGAGCTTAACGGCGAAGCGGTCGCCATGAACAAATCGGCTTTTCATTGGGGCCGCCGCGCCGTCGTCGACCGCGCGCAAGTCGAGGCGCTGGCAAAGCCCGCGGCGGCTGCGACCAGCGATGCGTTACACCTCTCCGAATCCTTCGATGAAACGGTCGCGCGGCGGGTGAAATTCCTCACCGACTACCAGAATGCCGCCTATGCGGCCCGCTACCGCGAGTGGGTGGAGAAGGCGAAATCGGCGGAGGCCGCGCTTGCGCCGGGCAAATGCGGGCTCACCGACGCAGTTGCGCGTTATCTGTTCAAGCTGATGGCCTATAAGGACGAATACGAAGTCGCGCGGCTCTACACCGACGGCACTTTCCTGGCGCAGGTGGAGAATACGTTTGCGGGTGATCGGCTGCGTCTGGAGTTTCATCTCGCGCCGCCGCTCTTGGCGCGCCGCGACAAGTTAACCGGCCTGCCGCGCAAGATGAGTTTCGGCGCATGGCTATTGCCGGCCTTCCGCCTGTTGGCGAAGTTCAAATTCCTCCGCGGCACGTCGTTCGATCCGTTCGGCCGCTCGCCCGAGCGGCGCAGCGAACGCCGGCTGATCGCCGACTATGAAGCGATGCTTGGCAAGGTGCTCGGGTCGCTGACGCCCGATAATCACGCCGTCGCTGTCGGAGTTGCTGCCATCCCGGAGAAGATTCGCGGTTTCGGCCACGTCAAGCAGCGCCATCTCGCCGCCGCCAAGGCCGACGAGGCGGCGTTGCTCGAGCAATTCCGTGCCGGTGCGCCGGAGCTGCTCAAAGCGGCGGAATAATTCACATCACATCCCGTGGCCTTCGAGCACCGCGCGGCAGGCGTGGCTGATCCTGTCCTTATGCTCCTGCAGGCAGGACGCGACGCGGAATTCGTCGGGCAATGCGTCCTTGCAAAAGCGGTGCGCGTCGCCCCGGCACGCTCTGTCCTCTGGAGTGTTTTGCGAAGGATTTTGGTTGAACTCCGCCCATGCGGCGCTGGAGACGGCAAGCAAGGCGATGACGAGGCAAAAGCTGCGGACCATGGTTGTTCCCTTATTGCGGCGGCCAAATGGGCGCCGTGGCGCGCCAACAGTCAGCCGATTGGGGCCATATTGAGACTCGACGTAAATACGTGATGGCGCGCGGTTTAGGCGTCATTGACAGAGCGCGAAAGGCGGCTGCAAGCGTGTCGTTTGCGCGCATGCAAGGCGTCCCGCAATCGAGTATGCTGATGCCATGAATGAATTACCGCCGCTCACGCAAAATACGGGCGAACTGGCCGCCGGGATTGCGCCCCTGGCGCCGCACGACGTGGAACCGTCGCCGGCTCCGGTAGCGCCGGAAAAAGCCGCGTCCGGCACGTCGACGATCGGCGTGCTCATTGTCAATCTCGGCACGCCGGACGCCGCCGAGCCGAAGGCGGTGCGGCGCTATCTGAAAGAGTTTCTCACCGATCCGCGCGTGATCGAGAAGAACTCGCTCGTTTGGAAGATCGTGCTCAACGGCATCATCCTGCCGCTGCGCTCGCGGCGCAAAGCTCACGATTATAAGAAAATCTGGAATCGCGAGAAGGACGAGTCGCCGATCAAGACCATCACGCGCTCGCAAGCGGAAAAACTTGCCGGCATCCTCGAGCCGCTGGGCAAGCGCGTCATCGTCGACTGGGCCATGCGCTACGCCAATCCCTCGATCGCCTCGCGGCTCGACGCGCTGATCGGCCGGGGCTGCGACCGTATTCTGGTCATGCCGCTCTATCCGCAATATGCGGCGCCGACGACCGCCACCGTCGCCGACGAGGTGTTCCGTTTCCTCATGCGGCAGCGCCGGCAGCCGGCGCTGCGCATCATGCCCGCTTATTACGACGATCCCTATTACATCGAAGTGCTGGCTTCGTCATTGCAGGCCGAACTCAAGGCTTTGTCGTTCGCGCCCGACGTCATCGTTGCCTCCTATCACGGCATGCCGAAGGATTACGTGAACAAGGGCGATCCGTACGAGAGCCAATGCGTGAGAACGACGGAGCTTCTGCGCGAGAAGCTCAAGCTCGACGACAGTAAGCTGATGCTGACCTATCAGTCGCGCTTCGGCCGCGCCCGCTGGCTCACGCCGTACACGATCAAGACGATGAAGGCGCTGGCCAAGAAGGGCGTGAAGAACGTGGTCGTGATCACGCCGGGCTTTTCCGCCGACTGCCTGGAGACGCTCGAGGAGATCGCGTTCGAGAATGCCCGCGTGTTCAAGCGATACGGCGGCGAGAACTTTGCCGCTATTCCCTGCCTCAACGACAGCGAAGCCGGCATGCTGATGATCTGGCAGCTCGCCATGCGCGAGCTTAAGAGCTGGGTGTGACCGCCCCGCGCCGAAAAGACCTATAGAATCGGCCGATTAGCCCGCCGGAACCGGCCGCGATCAACCTCTCGTTAACCATATCCGTTCTAATTCCGTTAACCATCGGGGCGCAGCTCGGCGGTCCGTGCCGGCCCATTCGCGCGGGTGGCCGCACGGGAAGATCCGCGCGCGTTCGCGGCTCCGCGACGGTGGTTGGCTTTGGCAGCTTCCGAGGTGACGCGGACGGCAGCGGCGGCGGGCGGCTTGGGTGCGAAAAGCTCGCCCTTCAGGCGCCGTCGACGCACGCCATACGCCGTAGGCTTTGCGCTCGCTGCGGCGCTCGGCTTGCCGCCGCTGTCGGCCCTTGCGCAGTCGTCCCAGCCGGCGCAAGTGGGCGCCGGTTCCGGCGCCGCCAATCCCGACGACAGCCTGCTCGCGCCGTCACTCGAAAACGCCCCGGCCAATCCGCCGCCGTTCCGCGCGCCGGGCGAAGCGGCGGTGCCCGCAAAGCGCTTCCTGCCGCCCGGGACAGTCACCGGAACGCAAAGCCGCATTAACGCGACGCCGGTCTATGGCAGCCCGAACGGCTTCGGGGCCGGCGACACGGGCTTCGATTCCTCGAATACGCCGCACGGCAAAAGGAGAAAAAAACTCACGCAAGCCCCACCGCCCGCCGGCCCGACCACGCAACAAGCCGAAACGACCTTCGCTCCGGTGCCGAACTTCGCGCCGCCCGCGCCCTCGCAACCGCCGGTGCTGAAACCACCGCCGCCGGCGGAAATCGCCCCGAAGAAGGCGGCGCGGCGGCCGGGCGCCAGCCTGCCTCCGCCGCCCGATGAGCTGCCCATCAGCAACCCGCCGCCCGAAGTGCATCCGCTCGCCGCCGCGAACCGGCTAGGCGCCGTCATCGCGCCTCCGCCGCCAGAGCATTTCGATTACACCGCGACCCCGCCGCCGACATTGCCGCAGCCGAATACGTTCCTGCCGGGCACGCTGCCGGAACGGCTGCTGCCGATCGCGGAAACCGATCCTTACGCCGCGCTCGGCATCCGCGCCGGCTCGTTCCTGCTGCTGCCGTCGCTGGATTTGAACGGCGGCTACGCCAGCAATCCCGAACGCGCGCAAGGCAGCGGCCCCGGCTCGCCCTATTTGACCGCCGTTCCCGAGCTCCGGGTGCAGTCCGACTGGGCGCGCCATTCGCTCACCGCCGACATCGCCGGCTCCTATACGCAATACACCGAAGGACTCATTCCCTCGCTCAACCTTCCCTTTCTCAATTCCAAGATCGACGGCCGCATCGATGTGACGCGCGACACGCAGATCAATCTCGAGCAGCGCTTCATCATCTCGAGCGACAACCCCGGCAGCCCCAACTTGCAGGCTGAGCTGGCGAGGCTGCCGCCCAATCAAGACGTCGGCGAAACGCTCGGCCTGGCGCAGCAATTCAACAGGCTGTCACTTTCGCTCAAGGGTACGTTCGATCGCGCCACCTACGACCCCTCCGAGCTCACCAACGGCCAGAGCACGACCAATTCCGACCGCAACTTCGACCAATATGCTGGCATCTTCCGTGTCGGTTACGAGCTCGACCCGGGCCTCAAGCCGTTCCTCGAAGTGCAGGAGGACCAGCGCATCCACGACGAGCAGTTCGATCGCAACGGGCTGCAGCGCGATTCCGTGGGCACCACCGCGAAGCTCGGCAGCGGCGTCGATTTGTTCGGCTCGCTCACCGGGGAGATGGCGGTCGGCTATGTCGAGCGCACCTATCGGGACCCGACGCTGCCGCAAGTCAGCGGCGTGATCGCCGACGGCACGCTGTTGTGGAAGCCGACCGGGCTGACCACCGCCAAGCTCTCGGCGAGCTCGCAGGTCTACGAAACGGTGCTGGCGGGCGCCTCCGGCGAACTCAGCCGCGACGTCAGCGTCGAAGTCGATCACGCTTTCCGCAGCTGGCTCATCGGCGTGCTCAAAGTCGGCTACGGCACCGATGATTATGTCGGGCTGCCGCTGTCCGACAATCGCTTTTTCCTGTCGATCGGGATGACGTACATCTTCACCCGCGAGGTGCAGATGCGGGCGGAGCTGCGGCAGGACTGGCAGAACGCCACCGAGTCGGGTTTCTCCTACACCGCGACCACATTCCTCCTCGGCCTGCGCTTGCAGCGCTAAGCGCGATCCGACCTTCTCAGGCCCCGCTCGGCTCGGCGTCGAGGCGGGCGATCCAGCCTTCGAGGCCGGGCCTTGCGGCCGGATAGCGCTTGAGCACTATCGGATCGTGCCCCGGCACGACGTGGCGCGGCGAGCTGGCGAGCTTCTTGAGCGTCGCATAGCCTTCGAGCACTTCGGCGACATTGTAGACGATCGGAAAGACCCGGCCTTCGTCGATGTGGGTGTAGAGATGCGTGGCGTCGGCGGCCAGCACCACGTTGCCGCGCCGGGTTTTAACGCGCACGCATTGCAGGCCTTTCGAGTGGCCGCCGATGAGATGCACGCTCACGCCCGGCACGATCTCGTCGTCGCCGTCGTGGAACTCGGCACGGCCGGCGAACACCTTGCGCACCATGGCGACGACGTCGTCGGCCTCGAAGGGCAGGCGCGTGAGGCGGTGACACATGCAGCGCCCGGTGGCGAAGGCCATCTCGCGATCCTGGAGATGATAGCGCGCCTGCGGAAAATGCTCGTGATTGCCGCAATGGTCGTAGTGCATGTGGCTGATGATGACGGTCCCGACCGTCTCCGGCGCGATACCGAGCGCGGCGAGCCCCTCGCGCACGGGCTTGACGAGTTCGCGCTGGCGGCCGCGGCCCATCGCCTCGTCGAAGCCGGTATCGACGACGATCGTGCCGGCAGGCCCGACGATCGCCCAGACAAAGAAATCGAGCGGCTGGAGCACGTCGTGCGGGTCGCCGCCGATAAAATTCTCCGGCGAGCGGCGCGCGTGATGGCCGTACCGGATCGCGTAAACCTCGTGCACGTCCCCGTTCATGCCGCCGTCCGTCTGCGTGGGAGGCTTAGCCGCCGTTGAGTTCGGCGAGGATTTTCTTGATCTCGGCGCGAAAGCCCGGCGCGATATCGGGGCGCGCCAGCGCATAGGAGACGTTGGCGGCGAGGAAGCCTATTTTCGAGCCGCAGTCGAAGCTGTGGCCCTCGAATTTCAGGCCGTAGAAGGCCTGCGTCTGCGCCAGCGCGATCATGGCGTCGGTGAGCTGAATCTCGCCGCCGGTGCCGCGGTCCTGCTTGCCCAACAGATCGAGGATCTCCGGTTGCAGGATGTAGCGGCCCGTGAGGATCAGGTTCGATGGCGCCCGCTCGCGCGTGGGTTTCTCCACCATGCTGGTGATCGAGAACATCTTGCCCTTCGGCGCGCCGACGCCGACGACGCCGTATTGATCGACGCGTTCGCGCGGCACTTCCTCGACGGCGACGATGTTGGCCCGCTCGCCGAGCTCGCGCGCCGCGTCGATCATCTGCGCCAAACAGCCGCGCTCGTGCTGGACGAGCACGTCCGGCAGCAAGAGCGCGAAGGGCTCGCGGCCGATCAGCTCGCGCGCGCACCACACCGCATGGCCCAATCCCAGCGGCTCCTGCTGGCGGGTGAAGCTCGTCGTGCCCGGATCCGGCAAATCGTGCCGCAACGCGTCGAGCGCCTTTTGCTTCTGGCGCTCCAGCAGCGCCATCTCCAATTCGACCTGGCGGTCGAAGTGGTCCTCGATGACGCCCTTGTTGCGCCCGGTGACGAAAATAAAATGTTCGATGCCGGCCTCGCGCGCCTCATCGACGACGTGCTGGATGAGCGGCCGGTCGACCACCGGCAGCATCTCCTTGGGCATGGCCCTAGTCGCCGGCAGAAAGCGCGTGCCGAGCCCGGCCACAGGGAAAACAGCTTTTCGGACTAATTTCATGTGGTGCCGTCGAGCGATGGGAGGGAAGCGGGATGCAACACGCTTTCTTGCCTAAATCTTCGTCCAAGGGGTTTCAAAGTGAGAGTCACAATTCAGTCCGGCCTGAAACGCACCTGGATAAGCCGTACGGTGGAATAACGCCGCGTCCATTTACCCGGTCCGCGTTGCCGCTCCGTGAACGCCATGCCGGAAATGTCACGCTTCGCCGCCGGGGGCGGGGAGTTAACGGTCCGGTAACATAGCAGGTGCCCCTTTCCGCGACCACCGACCGGGAAAAAAGATCGTCCGCCATGGCAACTCCCGCGCCGATCCTTCGTTTCGCCATCGCGCCACTGTTCGCGATCGGCCTCGTGCACTCCGCCTTCGGCGAGGAAAATTCCAACTGGATGACACGGTTCTTCCAACCGCCGGCGACGGCGGCGGTTCAGGCGCCTACCGGCGCGGCGCGCGAATGGAGCGGACAATCGGGCGCCTCGGGCAATCCCTTGATGACCGCGGACGCCATCCGTGCGGCCGCCGCCGCGTTCGGCGATTGCATCGCCGCCTTGTGGCCCGCAGCCGAGCGCCGCGGCGTCAGCCGCGCCGTCTTCGAGCGCATGACCGCGGGGTTCACTCCGGATTTGAGCATCATGGATTTGCTCGACGCGCAGCCGGAATTTTCCAAATCGCCCTGGGACTATCTCGATGTGCTGGTCAGCGACGAGCGCATCGCCCGCGGCCGCGAATTGCTGGGGCAATACGCGCCGGTGTTCGCCGCGGTCGAGCGCACCTATGGCGTCGACCGCACCATCCTCGCCGCGATCTGGGGCGTCGAATCCAATTACGGTACCATGGGCGGCGACCGTTCCGTCATCCGTTCGACCGCGACGCTTGCCTGCGTCGGGCGCCGCCGCGATTACTTTCGCGAGGAATTCCTGTCGGCGCTGGAACTCCTGCAACGCGGCGACGTTGCGCCCGACCGGCTGGTCGGCTCCTGGGCCGGCGCTTTCGGCCCGACGCAATTCATGCCGACGACGTTCAAACGCTACGCCGTCGATTTCGACGGCGACGGCCGGCGCAACATCGTCGATTCCGTTCCCGACGTCATCGCCTCGACGGCCAACAATCTGCAAACGGACGGCTGGGTACGGGGCAAGAGCTGGGGCTACGAGGTCATCCTGCCGCCGAACTTCAATTATCTCTTGGCCGACCATTCGCGGCAGATGACGTTGCGGCAATGGGCTGCGCTCGGCGTCAAACGCGCCGGCGACAAGCCGTTCCCGTGGCCGTCCGACCGGGCGTATCTGTTGTTGCCCGCCGGCGCCCGCGGCCCCGCTTTCCTCGTGCTGGCGAATTTCGGCGTCATCATGAAATACAACCCGGCGGAGGCTTACGCGGTCGCCATCGGCCATCTCGCCGACCGGCTTAAGGGCGGCGCCCCCTTCGTCCACGCCTGGCCGCGCGACGAGCACGCGCTCACCGTCGCCGAGCGCTACGAGCTGCAGCAGTTGCTGGCGCGGCGGGGCTTCGATGTCGGCGACCCCGACGGCCGCCTTGGTCCGCGCACACGCATCGCCATCCGCAATTTCCAGGTCGCCACCGGCCAAATCCCCGACGGCTTTGCCTCGAGCCTCGTGCTCGACCGCCTGCGCCAGCCTTAGACGTAACCACTAACCCTCGTCCCATCCTCAGATTGACATCTTTCCGTTAGTATCGTGCTTGGTCGGCCGACAGGCGGACTGACATGCTTACACGCCACAATCACCGGGGCGCGCGTTGATGGCGAAAGATTACCGGCGGCGGCTGGTTCTTGCGGGCGCGGTATTCGCGGCCTCGGCCGCTTTGGCCGGGCCGGCCGCGGCCCAGTTGCGCGATTTTTTCCAGCTGCCTTGGGGCGGCGCGCCGTCCTATCCGGGCAATTCCTACGACCCGTTCTATCCGCGGCCGCAGGTTTACGAGCCCACCCGGCCGCCGCCGCCGCGCAAGGTGGAGACGCCGCCGACCGAGACGATCGTCGTCGTCGGCGACCAGCTCGCCGACTGGCTCGCTTACGGGCTGGAGGAAACCTTCGCCGATACGCCGGAAGTCGGCATCGTCCGCAAGATCAAGCCCTTTGCCGGTCTCGTCCGCTATGAAGCGCGCTTCGATGCGCCGGACTGGTCGCAGGCCGTCAAGGACACGCTGGCGGCGGCGGAAAAGCCGAGCGCCATCGTCGTCATGCTCGGCGTCAACGACCGCCTGCCGCTCCGCGAGCACGTGCCGGAAAAGGACAAAAAGGGCGCGGCAGCATCGTCGCCAGGGCAGGGCGCGGCGCCGCCCGCACAACCGCCCTCCGACGCGGCCCAGCCGGATCCCGCACAGCTGACGATCGCAGCCCCGGAAACGGCGCGCCGTTCGCCCAACGGCTATAACGAGTTTCACACCGACCGATGGGCCGAGCTTTATACAAAGCGCATCGACGACATGATCGCGGCGCTCAAAGGCAAAAGCGTCCCGGTGCTCTGGGTGGGCTTGCCCGCGGTTCGCGGCACCAAATCGACGAGCGACATGAGCTATCTCGACGAGCTTTATCGCGCCCGCGCGGAAAAGGCCGGCATCGTCTATGTGGATACCTGGGACGGCTTCGTCGACGAAAAAGGCCTGTTCGCGGTGCAGGGGCCGGATTTCGAGGGCCAGATCCGCCGGCTGCGCACCGCCGACGGCGTGAATTTCACCAAGGCCGGCGCGCAGAAGCTCGCGCGTTATGTCGAGCACGATTTGCGCCGCGTGTTGGCGAACCACGTCATCCCGGTGGCGCTGCCCGGCCCGGAAGAACAATCGCCGGCCAAGGGAAATACGCGCCCGGCGATCGGCCCGGTTGTTCCGCTCAATGCGCTCGGCGGCGCGGAGGGCGGCGACTTGTTGGGCGCCACCAGCCGTCCGGCGCAGCGCGAAGCCGATCCGGTGGCGACGCGCGTGCTCAGTCACGGCGAGCCGATCGTGGCGCCGCCCGGACGCGCCGACGATTTCTCCTGGCCGCGCACGGATGCCAAGGCCGATTCCGTGCCGGATTTGACGCCCCTGTCGGCGCCTTCGCCCGCTCCCTCGGCCAAGGGCGCAAGCGGCAAAAACGACGGCAAGAAACCGGGCGACTCCAAGAACGAGGGTAAGAGCCAGCCGGCGCCCAACGCCGTGCCCGGGAAGCCCCGCCAAACGCTCGATGGCGCTCCACCACGCCCGCCTTTGCCGGTCGGCGCGGCGGCGAATGTCCACGGCGGGTATTAAACCCCTCTCCCACAAGGGGAGAGGGGTAATCACCTTGGCAGCAGGCTCGAGCCCATCAGGAATTTGTCGACGGCGTGCGCCGCCTGGCGGCCTTCGCGGATCGCCCACACCACCAGCGACTGGCCGCGGCGCATGTCGCCGGCGGCAAAGACCTTGTCGACCGAGGTGCGATAGTCCTCGGTCGTGGCGCTGACATTGCCGCGCCGGTCGAGCGCGAGATCGAGACTTTTGATCATGCCCTCGTGCACCGGATGCAGAAAACCCATCGCCAGGAGGACAAGCTCGGCGGCGACCTCGAACTCGCTGCCGGGAACGGGCTTCATCTTCTCGTCGATATACACGCAGTGGAGCTTTTCCACGTGGCCGCTGTTGCCGCCGGAAAAGCGCGTCGTCATCACCGCGAAGTCGCGCTCGGCGCCTTCTTCGTGGCTCGACGAGGTGCGCAGCTTCAACGGCCAGTTCGGCCAGGTGAGCATCTTGTTCTCGTGCGGCGGTGGCGCGGGGAGGATTTCGAAATTGGTCACCGACAGCGCGCCCTGGCGGATCGAGGTGCCGATACAGTCGGAGCCGGTATCGCCGCCGCCGATGACGACGACATGCTTGCCGGCGGCGAGGATCGGCTCGCTGCCGTCGTCGTCTTCGCCGGACACGCGGCGGTTCTGCTGCGGCAGGAATTCCATGGCGAAGTGGATGCCCTTGAGCTCGCGGCCGGGCACCGGCAAATCGCGCGGCTTCTCGGCGCCGCCGGTCAGCACGATGGCGTCGTAATCGGCAAGGAGCTTTTCGGCTGGGACGTTGACGCCAATATGGGCGCCGTAATGGAAGACGACGCCTTCGCCCTGCATCTGCACGACGCGGCGATCGACGTGATTCTTCTCCATCTTGAAGTCGGGAATGCCATAGCGAAGAAGGCCGCCGGCCTTGGCGAGCTTTTCATACACATGCACGTCATGCCCGGCGCGGGCGAGTTGCTGCGCGCAGGCAAGCCCCGCCGGTCCTGAGCCGACGACGGCGACCCGCTTGCCGGTTTTCACCGCCGCCGGCTCGGGCTTGAGGCCCTTTCCGATAGCGCGGTCGGCGATGGCGCATTCGATCGATTTGATGGTGACCGGATTCTCGTCGATGTTGAGCGTGCAGGAGGCTTCGCAGGGCGCCGGGCAGATGCGGCCGGTCACTTCCGGAAAATTATTGGTCGAGTGCAAGTTGCGCGCGGCGTCGTCCCAATTGCCGGCATAGACCAGGTCGTTCCAGTCGGGAATCTGGTTGTTGACCGGGCAGCCGGGCGTGCCGGGCATCAGCGAGCCCGTGCCCTGGCAATAGGGCACGCCGCAATTCATGCAGCGCGCGGCCTGCGTCCGGTAATCGGCTTCCGGCAGCGGCAGGACGAATTCGCGCCAATGGTGGATGCGTTCTTCGACCGGTTCGTAGTCGCGGTCTTCGCGTTCGTATTCGAGGAAGCCGGTGACCTTGCCCACTGCGCTCTTTCTTGCCGCGCTCTCTTACCGCCCTATTCCGCCGCCTGCATGGCCCGCGCCTCCGCCTTGAGCTCATTGAGCGCGCGACGGTACTCGACCGGCATGACCTTGCGGAACTTCGGATAGAAGGCCGACCACTCGGCGAGGATTTTGGCGGCAACACTCGAGCCAGTAAAGTGCGCGTGGCGCGCGATAAGCAGATAAAGCCGCGCCGCGTCGAACCGGCTCATGTCGGCCATGACCTCGACCAGCCCGTGCGCCTCGAGGTCGCGGGCGTGATGGTAGGTGCGGGCGTTGACCTCTTCCTCCTCCGGCATCGGCTCAAGCTCGACCATGGCGAGGTTGCAACGCGAGGCAAAGGTGCCGTCCTCGTCGAGCACGTAAGCGATGCCGCCCGACATGCCGGCGGCAAAATTGCGCCCGGTGCGGCCGAGCACGACGACCACCCCGCCGGTCATGTATTCGCAGCAATGGTCGCCGGCGCCCTCGATGACGGCGATGGCGCCGGAATTGCGCACGGCGAAACGCTCGCCGGTCACGCCGCGGAAATAGCACTCGCCCTCGATGGCGCCATAGAGCGCGGTGTTGCCGATGATGATCGACTGCTCGGGCACGATCCCGGTTTGCGCCGGCGGGCGCACGACGATGCGGCCGCCGGAGAGGCCCTTGCCGACATAATCGTTGGCGTCGCCGTCGAGCTCGAAGGAGACGCCGCGGGCGAGGAAGGCGCCGAAGCTTTGTCCGGCGGTGCCGGTAAAGCGCGCCACGATGGTGTCGTGCGGCAGGCCGGCATGGCCATAACGCTTGGCTATCTCGCCGGAGAGCATGGCGCCGGCGGTGCGGTCGACGTTACGGATCGGCAGGCTGAGCCGCACTGGCGCGCCGCGATCGAGCGCCGCCTGTGACTGCGCGATCAGCCGCCGGTCGATGATGTCGTGAATCTTGTGATCCTGCTTTTCGCTGTTGAAGGTCGCGACCGAGGCCGGCACGTCCGGCTTGGTGAACAGCCGCGAGAAGTCAAGCCCGCGCGCCTTCCAGTGATCGACCATCTGCCGCACGTCGAGCATCTGCATCTGGCCGATCATTTCCGCAAAGCTGCGGTAGCCCATCGCCGCCATCAATTCGCGCACCTCCTCGGCGACGAAGAAGAAGAAGTTGATGACGTGCTCGGGCTGGCCCTTGAAGCGCTTGCGCAGCACCGGGTCCTGGGTGGCGACGCCGACCGGGCAGGTGTTGAGATGGCACTTGCGCATCATGATGCAGCCGGCGGCGATCAGGGGCGCGGTGGCGAAGCCGAATTCGTCGGCGCCAAGGAGCGCGCCGATCACCACGTCGCGGCCGGTGCGGATGCCGCCGTCGACCTGCACGGCAATCCGTCCGCGCAGGCGGTTGGCGACCAAGGTCTGGTGGGTCTCGGCCAGCCCGATCTCCCACGGCGAGCCGGCATGCTTGATAGAGGTGAGCGGCGAAGCGCCGGTGCCGCCCTCGAAGCCGGCGATGGTGACGTGATCGGAGCGCGCCTTCGACACGCCGGCGGCGACGGTGCCGACGCCGACTTCGGAGACGAGCTTGACGGAGACGGCGCCGTCCGGATTGACGTTCTTGAGGTCGAAGATGAGCTGCGCCAGATCCTCGATCGAATAAATGTCGTGATGCGGCGGCGGCGAGATCAGGCCGACGCCCGGCGTCGAGTGCCGCACCTTGGCGATGGTCTTGTCGACCTTATAGCCGGGCAATTGGCCACCTTCGCCGGGCTTGGCGCCCTGCGCGATCTTGATCTGCATCATGTCGGCATTGACCAGATATTCGGCGGTGACGCCGAAGCGGCCCGACGCCACCTGCTTGATCGCCGAGCGCATCGAGTCGCCGTTGGGCAGCGGTTTGTAGCGGTCGGATTCCTCACCGCCTTCGCCGGTGTTCGACTTGCCGCCGATGCGGTTCATGGCGATGGCGAGCGTGGTATGCGCCTCGCGCGAGATCGAGCCGAACGACATGGCGCCGGTGGCGAACCGCCGCACGATGTTCTTGGCCGGCTCGACCTCCTCGATCGGCACCGGCTTGCGCGCATCCTCGTCCGCCGTCTTGATGCGGAACAGGCCGCGGATGGTGTAAAGGTGCTCCGACTGGTCGTTGATGATGCGGGCGTATTGGCGGTACTTTTCGTAGGAATTGCCGCGCACCGCGTGCTGCAATGCCGACACCGTCGCCGCGTTCCAGACGTGCTCCTCGCCGCGGACGCGGAAGGCATATTCGCCGCCGACGTCGAGCATGGTGCGGTAGACCGGAGAATCGGAAAACGCGTCGCGATGCCGCCGCACCTGTTCCTCGGCGATTTCGGCCAGCCCGACGCCTTCGATGCGGGTCGCGGTGCCGGTGAAATATTTGGCGACGAAGTCGGACTTCAATCCGACCGCGTCAAAAATCTGCGCGCCGCAATAGGACTGGTAGGTGGAGATGCCCATCTT
>JARLIY010000033.1 GCA_031291475.1 Xanthobacteraceae bacterium | reverse complement strand
TACAATTGCCGCGCGGCGCGCGGCGGTGTTCTGGATTTCATCGCTCATTTTGGCTCTTCACTGATTCTGATCTCCACTGCTTGTCCGCGCTGCGCCCGCCGTTGTACCAAGCTCGAAATCGCGCTCGTGCGCGACGAGCATCGCCGCGAGATCGGCGCGGACGGTCTCGTCATGGATTGTCGGCAGTAGCGCGGTAAGTCGCCGCACAATCCAGGCTTGGCCACGATCGACGGATGTCAGCCGTGCCGGGACGCCGAGGTTCGTCATCGCCTCGTCGTAGAGCGCGCCGGTCTTCCGCGAAGGGGTGCCACGGAGGCGGTAGATGGCATTGGTCAGCACGCCGCACCAGCGCGCTTGGGCCTGAAGGGCCGACCTCAGTCGTTCTTTCAGATCCTCTGGCGCTTCGGAGACGGCGTGCAATGTCACACGCGCGCCAGCGCGCTCGGTTTCGAGCATCTCATTTAAGATGCCGAGAAGCTCGTGACGGGGCGCGAAGCCCATGTAAAGATCATTACTTTCGCGAGCGAGGCACGAGGGGGAGGCAAGTTCGACGGCTTCGTCCGGCGCGGCCGCGCGGGGGTCGAGCAGGTTCAGCGCTTCGGCTGCAATGCCGGATATACGTTCGCCCGCGCCCACGCTGGAAGTCACTCGGCCCACACCCTTTCCGGCATAGAGCGCCATGGCCTCGAACGCGCCGGTCATCGAACGCAAAGGCGAGTCCGTGCTGAACAGATAGATCGGTCGTCCATTTTCATCCCCGATGATTGTTCGAATTCGGGAATAGGGGTCGCCGCGCGCACACCCGGTCACGCTATTCGCCAATACGCGCACCTTCGCCCCGCGCGGCCAGTTAATATGGAAGGCATTGGTCAGAACGGTGTCATCGCCATCGGCCTCGACGAGGCGCTGCTTGTGGTAATCATGGGCGAAAGACTCCGGAGTCGCGATCAGCGCCGTGCCAAACACGGCGCCCTGAGCGCCTAGCGCCAGCACCGTGGCGAGATCGGCGCCGTCGGCAAGCCCGCCAGCCGCAAGGACGGGTAGTTCTGTCGCGGCGACGATCTCGGGAACCAGATCATGCAGCGGGCGGTCCCCGCGGAC
>JARLIY010000032.1 GCA_031291475.1 Xanthobacteraceae bacterium | reverse complement strand
GCGCGGTGAAGGTCGCCAAGCGTGGTGCGTGCGGTGCGGAGTTTCATGCCCAGCATTGGACTGCTGCCTGGCGCGTCGAGTCCAGCCGCTACCAATTGTGATCGACTCTTAGCATCGCACCTATCCATGCTTGCCCGCAGCGATCGGCCGGATACGATGCCGCCTTCACAAAATTGCAAAGAGGAAAATGCGAGTCGCTTTCGGCGAATGTCCGTTATCGGGAAAACCGGACGTGACGCGGACATCGCGTTTCGGTAGCGATTGACCCTTTTCGGACGTCAGGGGGCGCGGCAAAGGCTTAACAACTGGACGGTTCAAATTCGAAGGACCGCTTACGCATCAGCATCGAGAGTGAATAGCTCCTGGGGATGCGACACGCCGCGCAGGGCATAACGTCCGACCGAGACGAGCTTGCCCTTAATCGCCCCAACTTGAGCAAATGCCGCAGACATTAAAATGGGCTGATCGACCGAACGGCACATTGCAGCAATCCGGTTTGCCTCGTTTACAGCCGGTCCAAGGACGGTAAAGTCTAGCCGCTCCTGGCTCCCTACATTGCCGTAAAAGACCTTGCCAATATGCAAGCCAACATACATGTTGGTTATCGGCTTGTTTTCCGTCGTGCGGCGTTTCTTCAATTCGGCAACACCTTTGCGTGCAGCTATCGCGGCGGATAGTGCTGTGTTGCATGCGTGAACGGGATGTTCGGCGGTAAAGATAGCAAGGGTGCCGTCGCCGATCAGCTTAAGGACATCGCCGCCATGTTCATGGATCGCTGACACGATGACATCGGAATAATCATTCAGCAGGGGGATCACCTGTTCTGGCGCAGTGTCGACAATGCGCGTGAAGCCACGCAAATCGCTGAACCAGATGACGGCCTCGATTCGCTCCGCAACGCCGCGCATGATCCGTCCACTTAACACGCGCTGGCCGGCGTCGCGACCAAGGTAGGTTTCCATCAGCGTTCGGGTTATTCGCGCAAGCGATACAGATTTGATGGCAAGCGCGAGATACGGCACGAGGCGCTCAAGCGTGGCGACTTGGCCGTCGTTGAATCCGTCGGTTACCCTTGTCCCCCATGATGAGTACACAGCATCCATCTCCCCGAGAACGCCTTCGACGGCAAAGCGGTTGATGATCGCGACATACTCAGTCATGCCGGCTGCATGCCAGTCGCTCAGCGGCGAGAACTCGTCTAGAGTGTTTGCATTTAGACGGCGGCGCAGGAGCGAGGCACCAGTTTGCAGCATGTTATAGAAGGAGCTGCGCTGCCAGCTATTGGCCGCCTGTACATCCAAAGACCCAGGGGCGGATGCGTCGAACCTCTCCAAGCTAGTGCGACCGTATTCACGCATGGCGGGTTCGCTAGGATCAAAGCCCCAACGGAACAGGCGCCCTTCGTGGATCGGATGTAGGGTATCGATGAAAAGCTGGCTCCGACTAAGGGGGATTCCGGCCGCGACACAACAATCGCAGAACCCAGAGAGGATCTGAGTTTCGTGAGTGCCGGCCAGCCCGGCTTGTGTCAACCACGCTGGCAATTCGCTGAAAAGCTTTTCATCCATACCGCGATTATACAGACGCGGTGCTGAAAAAGGGTGGTTCACTAAACTTCCTATCCTGAACCGCAGCCAGTCGCTCTCAGTATGCTAGATTGAGGCGCTGCGGTGCCTTGTCCTGAGCACAAAATGGGACGGCATCCCCAGAGCCGCGGCGAAACCCGCTAAACCACGCCACAGAACGGGGGGAAGCACGTGACCAAGATATTCAGCGGCGAAGTACGGCGTATTCGTTCTTGGATTCCCGATGGGCCTCGTTGAGGATTGGCGCAACGCCGTTATCATTAAAGGCGGAACAATCGCCAGAATCGAGGACATGCTGATTTCTAGATCGGACGCATTTTTGATAGATGCTTTGGTGTTTCCCGGAAACAGTGGCGGACCTGTAAGCGCGCGCCAATGTCGGCGTTCAGGGTAATAACGGAAGTCGCCGCCGGATGCCTCAAACGACGCGACTGGACCCAATGTATGTCCCGCCGTGCGTTACAAGAGAACTTCGTTGAGTTGGTGAGGCGCTGGCCCGTGCAATCACGTATTATTTAGCTGTGCGCGCCTTTGGATCCGCTCACGTTCCGCGCACTAGGCATTTCTACAACGACGGTATCAAATTGCTCCTGCATTGCGGCGCTGATGATTGGCCCATCGGGCAACTTCTCTGACGGTTCATACCACGGTCGCCTTTGCTTAACTCCGCCTTCAAGAGAGTGCGCTATCAAATTGCCGATTTCTTCGCCTTGTAGAGGTACAAGCTTTTTTTCAGCGTCATATTTATAGAGTTGAGGACAAAAATATACAGTGTGAATTCGCGGATCATATCCGTCCACAACGAGAAAGTGCTCGGCTCGGAGTAAAAGATCATATTTTTTTATGATTTTCTTCTCCACCGTTGAGCGGGCAACACGAAGCTTTTCAGGTGATGGACCAAGGATCGTGCCCGCTTCTAGCAGGATAACCCAGTCCTTACTTGCAATGTTGGCCGGATCAATCCGAATGAGATGAATTGGCACTTTTCTACGAAAGATGCCCACTTGCGGTCCTCCGTCGGCTTCCTGCAGTCAAAGCTCGGCAACGATAGCGCGCAATGTTATTCCGGATCAATCCTCGGGGGAGCATCGGCGCTGTTCAATCGCGCCGAGTTCCGTGGCGACAATATGGGCGACACCATTTACCGTCGCTGATCGAATAGCGATATAGTTTGCTGAGGTGCATCAGTCTTTTTATGGCCCTTAACGGACATCCCGATCACGCCGGCGAATGTCCGTTATCGGGAAAAGCGCACGTGACGCGGACATCGGGCAAACGACGCTCCTGACCCCAACGCGGACATGGCAGCCTCGATAAACACCGTGCCCGGTGAACCATAATGTCGCGGCCGTCGGATTACCCGGGGAGCGGTCTGCATGGCTGAGGAGCGCCTACAAAGGAGGCTTGCGGCGATCCTATCGGCCGACGTGGTCGGTTACTCGCGCCTTATGGGCCTCGATGAGGCGGGTACTCTCTCGCGCCTGAATGCCTTAAGGCGTGAGTTGATCGACCCGGCGATTGCCGCCCATTCGGGTCGTATCGTCAAGCTCATGGGCGACGGTGCCCTGGTGGAATTCGCGAGCGCCGTAGACGCCGTAACATGCGCCATCGAAATCCAGAGGGAGCTTCGGGAGCACGATGCCGGTGGCTCCGAAACCGATCCGATCCGGTTCCGGATCGGGATCAACGTTGGCGATATCATCATCGAGGGTGATGACATCCTTGGCGACGGCGTCAACATCGCGGCGCGGATCGAAAGCATCGCCGAGCCTGGCGGTATCTCGATTTCCGAGGACGCCTGGCGGCAGGTGCAAGGCAAGGTCGCGGGCAACTTCGTCGATGCCGGCGAGCAGAGCCTCAAGAATATCGCCAGGCCCCTGCGCGTCTACCGATTGGATTTAGCGCAGAAGGTCGCGTCCGAGTCCCGAGCGCCGCCGCCGGGGCCGCCTGACAAGCCTTCCATCGCAGTCCTCGCTTCACCAATATGAGCGGTGACCCCGAGCAGGAGTATTTTTCAGACGGTATCAGCGAGGACATCATCACCGATCTTTCGAAGCTGTCGGAGCTGAACGTCATCGCCCGCAATTCGAGCTTCACCTACAAGGGCAAGCCGGTCGACGTGAAGCGGGTCGGCAGCGAACTCGGCGTGCGCTACGTGCTGGAAGGCAGCGTGCGCAAGGCGGGTAATCGGGTCCGAGTCACGGGCCAGCTCATCGACGCAGAGAGCGGCACGCATATCTGGGCCGACCGCTTCGATCGCGACCTCACCGACATCTTTGCTGTACAGGACGAACTGACGCAGGAGATCATTTCTGCGCTTAAGATCAAGTTGAGCGAGGGCGAAAAAGCGCTGCTCGTTGCTGGCGGCACCAGGAACGTGGAAGCCCATGACCTCTTCCTAAGGGGTCGTGAGCTGATGTTCGGGTCCAAGAGAGATCGCGATATCTTCGAGCAATTTATGTCCTGTTTCGGGCGCGCTATAGAACTTGACCCGAACTATGCCAGCGCCTACGCGGGCCTGGGCATGGGTTACGCGTTCGATTATCAGAACCATTGGAGCGATGCGCCGGAGAAGTCACTCGATCGGGCTCAACGCTTGGCCGACGAGGCGATCGCCAAGGATGACAAGGATGCTTTCGCCCGTTTCGTCGCCGCCGTGGTTGCCACCTGGAAAAAGGATTATGCGCGATGGGCCAATGAGTCCGACAAGGCCTTGGCGCTCAACCCCAACTACGCCCTCGCGCTCCTAACAAGGGGAAATGTGCACATTTATACGGGAGAGCCGACCAAGGCGATCCCCTACATCGAACGGGGGATGCGTCTCGACCCGGGCCCTGTACAGGGTCAATACTTGCACTTCCTCGGCACTGCTTATTTCGTGGCTGGCGAATATGAGACCGCGGCGACTTATTTCAAGGATCGCATCACGGTCAATCCGACCACGGACTTGTCTCGCGCTTTGCTCGCGTCAGCGTTAGGCCATTTGGGTCGCCACGAGGAGGCTCGGCAGGTGTGGCACGAGCTTAAGGAGATCAATCCTCGATACTCTTACGCGGATCATTTTGCTCGACTGCCGTTTAAAAACTCCGCCGATGCCGATAAGCTAACTGATGGCCTGCGCAAGACGGGCCTAGCAGAGTAACCGCTCAGTCCTGTGGCTTCTGCATTTTGGAATATTGTGCTGGATGATCGCTTGTGGTCCTGAACGTCGTTTGCTGCGAGACAGCAAAATGTCTGAGATCGAGAGCAAAGCGGAAGCGTGGGCTTGCGCTCGAAATGACGCGGATGACCCCGAGCGCGCTTCGCCACCATCGACTGCCGCATTGCAAAAAGCCCCACCCTCGACCATAAACTTGGGCCGCAATCACAATCGGTTTGGGACATTCAATGGCCGAAGCGCGTGCCGAACGACGGCTTGCCGCAATCCTCGCGACTGACGTCGTAGGCTATAGTCGCTTGATGGGCAGCGATGAGGAGGGCACCCTCGCTGCACTCAAATCCCTGCGCAAATCCCTCATCGATCCAAAGATCGCGGAGTATCGCGGCCGCATTTTCAAGACTACTGGCGATGGTGCATTGGTAGAGTTCGCAAGTACAGTCGACGCGGTTCGTTGCGCCATCGACATTCAGCGCGCGATGCCGGAACGAAATGCCGATACGCCGCCGGGGAGGAAGATCGAGTTCCGCATCGGTATCAATGTAGGCGACATTATCGTTGATGGCGACGATATCTTTGGCGATGGAGTCAATGTAGCGGCGCGCCTTGAGAGCATTTCGGAGCCTGGCGGCATCTGCATTTCGGATGTCGTTCATCAACAGGTGAGCGGCCGGGTGGAGGCCTTGTTCGCCGATCTCGGCGATCAGAATCTCAAGAACATCACCCGGCCAGTGCGGGCTTACCGCGTCGCGCTAAAAGAAGCACGAGAAGAACCCGCGGCTGCGTCTACTCCCACGCTGGCGGCATTCGCATCACCGGACAAGCCATCAATTGCGGTGCTGCCGTTTCAGAACATGAGCGGCGACTCCGAGCAGGATTATTTCTGCGACGGGTTAGTCGAGGACATCATAACCACCCTGTCGAAGCTGGCTGGACTGCGAGTCATCGCCCGCAATTCCAGTTTCGTTTACAAAGGCCGCGCGGTCGATATCCGCGAAGCAGCGAAGCAACTTGGTGTGCGATACGTTCTAGAGGGCAGCGTTCGCAAGAGCGGCAACCGCATTCGGATCACGGCGCAATTGATCGACGCGAAGGATGGCGCGCACCTCTGGGCGGAACGTTACGACCGTACGATGGACGAGATTTTCGCCATTCAGGATGAAATCACCCTCGTCCTAGCCACGGAGATGCAAGTCAAGCTGATCGAGGGCGAACAGGCGCGGCTGCACTATACGACAACAAACAATGTCGAGGCCTGGACCTACTGGGTTCAGGGGATGTCTCATTTCCACCAAGCCGTCAGCAAAGAAAAAATGGGCGCTGCGCGAATTTATTGGGAAAAGGCACTGGCGCTTGACCCAGCCTCGGCGGCGCTCAATGCTATGCTGGGCTTCATCCATTGCTTGGATGCTCGCTTCGGCTGGTGGGACGACCACGAAACGGCAATGGACAAGGCGCGGGCCTATTCAGCCAAGGCGCTCGAAATCGATCCCGACAATGCCGAGGCCCATACCGCGTCAAGTCTTATTCTGTTGATGCAAAGACGCTACGATGAAGCCGTGACCGATGCCCGGAAGGCCATTCAACTGGCGCCCGGGTCAGCGCTGGCGGCGGACCTTGCCAGCTTCGTCTTCGTGCCGTCTGGATATCCAGAAGAGGGGGTGTTGCAGAGCGAGAAAGCGATTGCCCTGAGCCCGCATTATCCTCCGTCCTATCTCGGCACGCTCGGCAACGCCTATCGCTTGGCGGGACGAACCGAACAAGCGATTGCCACCTTCAAGGCCTATCACGCCCGCAATCCCGGATTTGGCCTGACCGACCTTGTCATCATCTATCAGCAAATCGGCCAAGCCGATGAGGCACGGCGAACGGTCGAGCTGCTAATGGCGGCGCGTCCGAATTTCACGATCGGCGGGTGGCTTAAGACCCAGTTCATTCGCCGCGACACGGCACAGGTCGAGGCCGATAGGGAAGCTCTTCGCGCCGCCGGACTTCCGATGGGTTGAGGGCGTTTTGCTAACCCAAATATGCGACAGCGACATCTTCCGTCAGGTCTTCGAGTTTTCGTGCAATGCGGTTTCGCTGCTCACGACGTCCGCCAGCATGCCTAGCGTACGCAGCGACGCACGATGGGCCTCCAAATCGCCAGAGGTGCAGCAATCCGCGAATACCCTGACGAGATACCCCATATCCGCCGCGTCGCGCACGGTGTGCTCGACCGAGAACTGGGTCGCAAGCCCCAAGACGTTCAACCGGTCGATCGCGCGCGCGCGCAGCAGAGGCTCGAGATCGGTGCGCCGGAAGGCACTGTTGCCGTTGCCGGTGACAAAAATCTCTCCATTGCCGGGCTCGAAGCCCTTGTATGGTGCCGCTCCCCACGAGCCGCGCTTCAGCGCGCCGAGCGTTTCGGTCTTCAGGAACAGACGACAGTTGCGCAAAAGGTCGGAATAGTCCTCGGCGAATGCGATGTGCATATGGGCAATCGTCCAGCCGGCGCGACGTGCCGCCGCCAGCGCGCGCTTGCTGGCGTGGAGGAAGCGCGCCGCGCCGTCTGCACTTCGGTCCAGGGAAAATGGAATGCGCCCCTCGGGATGGCAGATGTCGTTCTGGAAATGAAGCGCGATGAGTGCGTCGCTTATCGGTGCATCATCGCTCATGGGGCGCCTTCCCGCGCGGCCCTCATCTTGACGTTTTAAGCTTAAAATGTCCAATTGCGCTGCCGCATTGGCGGCGAAATGGGATAATGGGGAAGCGTCGTCAATGAGCGATACTGCGTCGATTGCCGGACCGCCGGCACCTGTTGTTGACCCCAGCGCTATCAAGGAAATCGCTGCCGGCGTTTTCGTCATTTGCGACCGCCGCGTCCCGCTCGTGCCGAACATCGGGATTATTCTCGGCACTCATACGGCCCTTGTTGTCGACACCGGCATGGGGCCCGCCAACGGCAAAAAGGTCCTCGAGGCCGCCCAGCGGACTGCGGGCCAGCGGCCATTGGTGTTGACGCTCACGCATTTCCATCCGGAGCACGGCTTTGGCGCTCAGGCTTTCAAAGGCGCGGCGAAGATTCACTACAACCGATCGCAACGGAACGAACTGCAGGCAAAGGGCGAAGGTTATCTCAGCATGTTCAAGACCTTCGGCCCGCACGTTGCAGCGGCGCTGGAGGGCACGCAACTCGTGCAACCAGACCAGGTCTATGACAGTGCTTCGACCTCAATCGATCTAGGCGGCCGTACAGTGGAGCTGCGGACTTGGGGTCTCGCTCATACCGCGGGTGACCAAGTTGTCTGGCTGCCGCAGGAGCGCATCCTGTTCACGGGCGATCTCGCCGAAGAGCGCATCTTTCCGATCTTTCCGTGGTTTCCGCCGGATGACGCGCATATCGACGGCGCGCGCTGGGCATCCATCCTCTCCGAACTTGCGGACTGGAAGCCGGCCATCGTGGTGCCCGGCCATGGCGATATTGGCGGTGTAGAGATACTTGTCGCCGTACGTGACTACTTGGTGGATCTCGGCAAACGCGTGGCCGCCGAGCGGAAATCCGGCAAGGACGCCGACGCGATCGTCGCTGCGTTGGCACCGCAAATCCGCGCCGAGCATCCCGACTGGTCGGCGCCGGAATGGATCGATTTCGCCATCAAATATTATTCAACGCTTAGTTAGGTTCGGCCGAACGGCCATGTGAGCTCGCGTCCTCCGGCAATTCCTTGCGGGCGGAACAGAATAATGAGCAACATAATGAGCGCGAGAATAACGTCGCCCACGCCCGCCGGCGCGGCGATAGTTGTTTTGCCGACTTGAAATCCGATCTCGATCTCACGCAGCAGTTCCGTTAGCACGGCGATGACGACGGCGCCGGCGACAGCGCCGGTCAGACTGCCCCGGCCGCCGATGATCAGCATCGCCACGATCAGGAAGGTGAGATCGAGATAGAAGTTCTCCACCCGCACGATGCCGAGGAAATGGCCGAGCAGCACGCCGGCAATGCCCGAGAGGAAAGCCGAAATGACGAAGGCGATCAAACGGTGGAGGACGACATTGACGCCGGTGGCTTGCGCCGCAGCCTCATCCTCGCGGGAGGCTCGCAGGAGCAAAGCCGAGCGCGTCTCCTGATAGGCAAAAGCGATCACCATGGCGGCGACTGCCCAGGCAACCGCAGTCCATAAATCAACGTAGGGCGGTAGGCCCATCAGCGAGTTCTGGCCGCCCGTCACGGTCGTCCAATTGCCGAAAACGACATAGGCGACGACGAGGATTGCGAAGGTCGCGATGCTCGCCGAGACACCGGAGAGCCGCATCAGCGGCCAGCCGACCACAAGAGCGACAAGCGCCGCCGCGACGCCGCCAGCGAGCGCGCCGGGTAAGGTCGGCCATTCGGCGTGGGCGATGATCGCGGGCAGGTCGGGCAGGAAGACCGACTTTGCCGCCGGCTTCATGGTCAACAACGCCGAAACATAGGCGCCGACCGCCATGAAGGCGACATTGCCGAAGGACAGGATGCCGGAGTTTCCGACGAAAACGTAAAGCCCGACCACGGCGATGAGGTTGATCAATGCTTGCGTCGTTCGCCGTTGCAGAACGGCTGGAGCAAACGAGGCAGCGAGTGCGATCACGACAATTACGGCCGCGAGCGCAACAAGCGGCCAAAGTCGCGGTAGCATTTCGGCGGCGCGAACCCTTCCGCGGACGGCCCCGGACATCAAATCCTCTCCTTCAAGCCGGGGGCGGGGATCAATCCCTGCGGTCGGAAGAGCAGAACGAGCGCCACGGCGATAAAGACAAACGCCTCGCGAAAGGCGCGCAGATCGGGCGGCAGCAAAGCCTGCAGCAGGATCGAGGCAGCGCCAACGAGGAAGCCACCAAGCGCGGCTCCGGAAAGACTGCCGAGGCCGCCAATCACCGTGCCGACGAAGGCGATGATCACCAATTGCACCCCCATGCGCGGCTGCACGACGCCGGTCTGCACGACAATCAAACAAGAGACCGCGGCAGCCAGGATGCCACTCAGCGCAAATGCCATGGCGATCACGTTATTAGCGCGCACGCCCAGTACCCGCGCCATGCGGAAGTCCTCCGCCGCAGCGCGCATATGCAAGCCGAGCCGCGTCGCTTGCAGGAACCAGGTCAGAGCGGTGACGATGACGATACTGACGAGTATCGTGACGATCTGCAGCATCTGCAGCCGGATGCCGGCAAATTCGATTTGACGGCCAAGCTCGGGCAGGAAGTCGAGACCCTTGAGCCGCGATCCGACCACCAGGATGAGGAGCTTCTGCAAAAAGAAGCTCACCGCAAATGAAGAGATTAGCAACGTCGTCGGGTCCGCATTGCGCAGCGGGCGGAACGCCACGCGTTCTGTCAACAACGCCAGAACGATCGCCACTGCGATCGCGCCGAACAGCATCACCGGAATGGGTTGGCCAAAGAGCGCAAGCAATGTATAGGCGGCAATCGTGATCAGCTCCCCGTGCGCGAAATTGATGAGCCGCATGACCCCGAAAATAAGGCCGATGCCCAGCGCAGTCAGCGCATACAGGCTTCCCACGCTCACCGCGTCGACAAGGGTTTGAACCAAGCGCTCCATCACAGGCCGCTCGCCGCCTCACGCATGCGCACGCCGAAATAGGCGGCGTCGAAGCGCGGATCGCTTTTGATCTCGCCTGCGCTTCCGCTCAGACCGAACTCTCCGCCGCTGATCACATAGACGCGGTCGGAAACGGCGAACACACGCTCCGCGTTCTGCTCGACCAAAAGGATGGTCACGCCCTGATCGCGGATCGTCTTGAAGAGCGTATAGACTTGATCGACCAACGTTGGGGCGAGACCGAGCGACGGCTCGTCGAGCATAAGAAGCCGCGGCCGCGACAATAGCGCCCGCGCGATGGCGAGCTGTTGTTGCTCGCCGCCGGAGAGGTGCCCGGCGGGCCGGTGCCGGCGCTCGCCGAGGATCGGAAACATTGCAAAAAAGCGGTCGACGTCGGCCGCCACGGCTTGGGCGTCACGCCGGATCGTCGCGCCGAGCATCATGTTCTCGGTCACCGTCAAACTGGCGAAGATGTGCCGACCCTCCGGAACGAGCGCGATGCCCTGCGCGACCACATCTTCGAGCGGTATTCCGCCGAGGGGCTTACCGGCGAAGGTGATGGTTCCCTCAGCCGGCGTGACTAGTCCAGCGACGGCCGAAATGAGCGATGTCTTGCCGGCACCGTTCGGTCCGACAATGCTGACGACCTCGCCCTCGCCGACCTGGAGATCGACGCCGCGCACGGCAACGACGGCGCCGTAACGCACAACGAGGCCGGAGATCGCGAGCAGCGGTACGCTAGCGCTCATTGCAGGGCGTCGGGACCAAGATAGGCGCGCCGGACGCGAGCATCGGAGCGTATCTGCGCAGGCGTGCCGGCGGCGATCGTCTTACCGCTGTCGAGAACCTGGATTCGTTCGCAAAGATTCATGACCAGCGCCATGTTGTGCTCGATGACCAACACCCCGCAATCGTACTTTGACCTGACCTCAACGATGACCTTGCGGAGTTCGTCCGCTTCGGCGGCAGCCAGGCCGGCCGCCGGTTCGTCGAGAAGGAGGAACCGCGGATTGACGGCAAGCGCCCGAGCGAGGCCGACGCGGCGCTCTTCGCCGTAGCTCAGACCCGCAGCAACATGATGAGCCTTGTCGGCCAGCCGCAGTTCACCGAGAATTTCCAACGCCCGCCGTCGCGCCTGTGCGCGGCCAAGCCCCTGCGCGACGTAGCCGGCTTCGACGTTCTCGCCGACCGTCAGGCCGCGGAAAAGGCGGACAGCCTGGAATGTGCGCACGATACCGGCGCGAGGGAATCCGTGACGTGGCAGGCCGGTGCAGTCGCGCTCGTCGACAAAGATCGTGCCCGCGAGCGGTCGCTGGAATCCGGAAAGGACATTAACCAACGTCGTCTTGCCGGCGCCGTTTGGGCCGATCAATCCGAGAATCTCGCCGCGCTCAAGCCGGAGACTGACCTCGTCGACCGCCACGAGGCCACCAAACCGGACGGTCACACCTTGCGCCTGAAGGTGCATGGCGAAACGTCCGGTCGGCGGCGGATCGTTATTGCAGCGGCGGGAACGACTCCACGGTGAAGCGGCCGACGCATGCGAACTTGCCGTTGGTGGCGTTCAAGATCGCCATCGGCCGCGTAGTTTGGATATGCAGTTTGCCGGTGTACGTCGTCGGTCCGATCACAAGCGGCTTTTTGTCGAAAGTGTCGAGCACGGCCGCCACCTTAGACCCTTCAAGCGAGCCCGCCCTGTTGGCGGCATCTGCCCAGGCTTGGACCGCAGAGTAGCCACGCAGTCCGTAGGACACGTCGGCCTTCTTGCCGTATTTGACTTCGAAGCGCTTGAAGAAGCCGTTCACGGCCGCATCCGGATCGTCACCGTATTTCGAACCGTAGCTGATGACGTAAAAATTGCTCAGATCCGGAACCGAGCCGATCCAGTAGTCGCCGTCGAGCGATTCACCAGTAGCGATGGCGGCATTGATACCCGCGGCCCGTAGCTGACGCATGGCGCTCGGTCCGCCCGGCGCATAGGAGCAAAAGAAGATCAGATCGGGTTTCTTGGACAGGCTGGTGATCCGCGTGATCTGCGCGGCGATCGACGGGTCGTTGTTGAGGAACGTGTCCTGGCCCAGTAGACCGTCTTTACCGGCGAGTTCCGTCCAGCGGGTGGCAAAGGCCCCGCAGAGCGATTTGGTGTAGGCAATGGTGTTGTCCAAAAGGACGTAAGCCGTTTTCCAGCCCTTCTGCTTGAACGCCCATTCGGCGAGCAGCGCGCCTTGTGCCTGACTGGCATTCGAAGTCGAGTAGGCGAGCGGCCCCACGCCCTGGACGCCGAACTTCGGGTCAGAAGCGCCGGAAAAGGCAATCACGTCTTTCTGCTGCGCGACATAGGCGCCCGGCGCGCCGAAGTCGAAATCGCTCGGAAAAAGGATCGCCTTCGCGCCCTTGCCGATGACTTCGACGGCGCCGTCGGCGCCGAGCGGCGGTTCGGATTTGTTGTCGAACTCGACAACCTCGATCGGCTGACCGAGGACGCCACCGGCAGCGTTGATCTCCGCCACCGCGAGCTTAGCCCCGGCGATGGTGTCGGCATCGATCGGCGCGAACCATCCGCTAAACGACATAACCAAGCCGAACACCGGCTTGTCGGCGCCCCACGCCGTCGTCGTGGCAAGAGCAACTAGTGTGCAAGCCGCAAAAGCGGCCATTCCGACTTTCCTGACCATGTGAGCCACCCCTCGTGCGCGATTTTCGAGATTGAGAGAGATTCTAGGCCGGCTGAAAAATACTTCAAGCTTAAAATTATTACACTCCGACCCCGCAGAAAATTGTCGCAACGACATCAAACGGATTGACGTGTCCATCGAATGGTCGGCTGAGCCGCAATCGATGCCGAACCATTTAATCTTTTTTTCAACATCCACTCGAGCAGCTCTATTCCCGTAGGCGATCGGCCTGCGTCTCGATGACGTCAAACACCTTCTCGCCGAACGCGCGCAGGAGCTTCTTGGCGTAAGCCGGGCCGATGCCCCGGATCATGCCCGAAGCAAGGTATTTCCCGATGCCTTCGACCGACGCGGGCTCTGAGGTCTTGAGGAACCGGGCCCTGAACTGCTGGCCATGGGTGCGGTCGTTCACCCAGTCCCCTGACGCGGTGATCCGCCGCGCTTCGTCTTTGCTCAGCAGCTTGGCCGCTGTTTGTCGTCCCGGCTCATCCTCGAAATAAACGTAGGCCAGCGCCTGCCCGTTGTGATCGCGCACGATGAAGCAGGCGTCGTTCGCCTCATCGAGCGTCCAGGGAGGTGGGAAGCGGCGGGTGGAGGGCATGGAGCGCTGCAACGTTCGACCCAAAGTCTTGCCAGTTTTGCGATTGACGACCAGCCGCCGCACAGACACCATGAGACTAAGCCGAAGTATGGGGGATAAAATCGACTCGACCTTGACGAGTTTAGTGGCGCGCTGTGCGGAGCCTACCGTCGCTTAATCTTTGGGGGCGCAGATGAAAATCGGATCGGTTTGGCGCCGCCGTCGCCTCCCTCCGCGAAGCGCTGGCGCCTTATGCGGACGGTGCGAGCGTGCGCTTGCCCGGTGCGATGTGGTTGATCAGCAGCGCGTCTACCTGAACGAGCACCGCCCCTAACCAACTTCTTTGCCGCGCATGAGTCTCTTTATGGCCCGTCGCGTCGTTCGCGACTCCCGCAATAGAGTGGTCGCTATTGGGTGCACAGCGGACAAAAAAGCGCGTCGGCAGTGATCGGCTATGCAGCGAATGGCCCGAAACCGAAGTGCCGCGATGTCCGCGATTTGGTCGCGATCGGGTGCAAAGCGGACACAACTTGGAAATCGCAGAAGTGAAGCGTTTGACCCATCAGCGACATGCCGCGCGATGAACTAAGTTTCGGTGAATAATCGTCGAGCAAATCGACGAGGAGATTTGGGGCGGCAAACAAGCCGCCCCAACAATGGGTCTATTGACCGGGTGCTTTATAGGATTTCTGAAGCTCTACTCTTTTTTGCCGGATTGCACGCACTTCGTCACCGGTGAATAAACGCTGCAGCTTTACGTTTGTAACGCCATCGGATGATGCTGCGACTCCGACCAGTGCAGGCGCCACCGCCGGATCGGCCTCAAAGATCACCATCGCACCGGGACCATCGGCAATGGTGCCGTACATAGCGACTAACTTGCCACCAGCGGCGGTCACCAGTTGCTCGACCGCTTCTCGGCGATTGGTGTTTGGGTTCTTGGCCATGGCTTCTAACGCCTTTGGCGTGTAATTCGTAGTGATGCAGAACAACATTGCACCCTCCTCCGTGGTTTGTTTTTAAGGAATGTGGACGTGCAATTTTATAAACGAGCGGTGACATCCGCAAGACAGTAGTATCCTTAGTAACTGGCGCACGCTGGGTGGCTCTTGGCCATGTCCGAGTCTGACCGTTGCGTCACTCGGTGCGGTGCAAGCGAATGTCGGCGTTCAGGGTAAAAGCGGAAGTCGCCGCCGGAAGTGTCAACGACGCTCGTGACCCATTTGGCCTGTCAAGAGGCTAACTTCGCTGTGTTGCACAATTTGCCTAACTGCGATGTCTTTGCGATGGATACCGCTTCCACTAAAAATGCGGTTTGCGCAGTGACAGGAGGGCGTCGTGCGCGCTGAAACCCGTTACGCCAAAAGCGGTCAGGTTCACATCGCGTACCAGGTGTTTGGCCACGGTGCGGTTGATCTGGTCTGCGTTCCCGGCTTCGTATCGCACCTGGAACATGACCTGCGGGAGCCGCATATTGCGCGCTACTTTGATCGGCTCGCCACGTTCGCACGCGTAATCGTTTTTGATAAACGCGGAACGGGCCTGAGCGACCGCGAACTTGAACGCCCAACACTCGAAGAGCGTATGGACGATATCCGGGCGGTTATGGACGTCGTCGGTTCGGCCGAGGCCGCGATCTTCGGCGTTTCTGAAGGTGGACCGCTTTCGGCGCTGTTCGCGGCGACCTATCCCGAGCGCTGCCGCGCCCTCGTCCTCTATGGGGCATTCGAGAAATTCTCGACCTGGATCAAGACCGAAGCGCAATTACAGGGCATCTTCGGCTATTTCGATCACGCCTGGGGCAGCGGAGAGCTGTGCGGACGTGTGGCACCCAGTCTTGCCTCCGACGCGGCGCTGCGTGACTGGTTCCGAGCCCACGAACGCTTGGGCGCCAGCCCTTCTGCGGCGATGAAGTTGATGCGTATGAACAGCGAGATCGACATTCGCCATGTGCTGCCTGTCATCCGCGTTCCGACACTGGTTTTGCATCGCAGTGGTGACACATTCGTCGACGTGGCGGGTGGCCGCTATCTCGGCGCACACATACCCGGCGCGCGCTACGTCGAACTTCAAGGCAATGATCATCTGCCGTGGATCGGCGACGCGGGGGCTATATTGGATCGAATCGAGGAATTCCTCACCGGCTCTATCACCGTTGTTGAGCACGACCGGGTCCTGGCGACGGTAATGTTCGTTGATATGGTGGCCTCTACACGGACTGCCGCTGCGCTCGGCGACAAGGCATGGCGCGAACTGTTGGATCGCTACCACCGCGCTATCGCCTGCGAAGTTTCGCGCTCGCGAGGCCGGATCATCAAATCGACCGGAGACGGTGTGCTAGCAACTTTCGACGGTCCAGCGCGCGCCATACGCTGCGGGCTAGCTGTGCGTGAGGCGGTAGCGCCGCTCGGACTCGCCCTCAAAGTTGGCCTTCATTCCGGCGAGATTGAACTGATAAGCGACGATATCGGAGGCATCGCTGTCCATGTTGCAGCACGCGTCGCGGCCTTGGCTGGCGCCGACGAGGTACTAGCTACGAGCACGGTCAAGGATTTGGTTTCGGGCTCAGGTCTGCGCTTTAGCCACCGCGGTAGCCAGTCCCTCAAGGGCGTTCCCGGCGAGTGGAGCATCTTTGCCGTCGAACGATGAAGACCCGACCGGTTATGTCTTCGTGCGTTGTCTTGTCTGTTCCTAATAAGCTGCTCGCCAACGAGGTGATCGAATAGCGCGCCTTTGCTGCGATTGCTCACAGCCGCTCCTGGCCCATCGCGACACATCTTGCGCCGCAATCGAATGTCGGCTTTTGGGGGAAGAGCGGAAGTCACTCCCTCTCGTGCGCCTGTGTCAAACTGCTCGTAGAATGCTTCTTGTACGAGCAGTAGCGATCGCTGGAAGGCAGGAAGTGCTGGCGAAATGGAACGTTCGGCTGGTCAAGCCGATCGCCGAAAAACGAGCAGTTGCCCGAGGCGGGAGCCACAATTGAGAGTTTCGCTGCCGGTAGACCGAAAAGCCGCTCGGTGGCAAGCCAACCGCGATTCGCGAAGCTTGCCCGTCGTAGATTCAGCGAGGTCGGCCGCGCCGCGTCAGTGCGCGTAAATCGCGCGCAAGGTTTCCGGTTTGCCGTCGCGCAGCCAGGTGATGTCGCTAATTCGCCAATCGTTCTTGATCTTGACGAGGTCGAGCACGACCGTGGTCAGCTTGTCGAGATTGGTGAACTTCACCGTTGCGCTCGCCTTGCCGGGCACGGTGTCGGTCACCACAATGTCAAACGCCGAAATATCCCAGTCCTGCGCGTCGATGAATGGATCCCCATCAAGCAATCCCACTTCGCCGCGCCGTGCAGCCATCTTTTGGTCCTTGACCATCAATGCCGCAAGCGACGGCTCGAAATAACGTCGGATCGCGCGTTCAGAGTCGAGGGGATGTCCGTGGGAGTTTTTGCCTTTGTAGGCCCGATAGATGTCGGTCACGAAGGCGAGAGCCGCAGCATCCACCGCCGGAACCGGCGTCGCAATGGCGGCGCAGGCAGCGCCGAGAATGAGCGTTCGTCGTGGCAGCATGGATGCGATCCAAGTGTCCATTGGCCGCTTTGGGTCATAGGGCCTGCGCATGATTGGCCATCAGGTCGAATTTCCGCAAGGCAAAAGGGCAAAATGAGCAAATCTCGGCGGGACTTGCTTTGCCAACCGCCAAGAGGCATGTGAACGCTACCTAGGAGTGTAGCTCAAAGGCCAGAGCACCGGTCTCCAAATTCTAAGACTGTTCTGATTGCGTGCAGTGCCGTCACTTCGCTCGATGGCACACGGCGCCTCACCCTTTTCGAAGATCAGGCAGCTGAACTGACTGAGCTCGCACATCAAGATAGTGGAAAGGGCAATCGTCTGCCCACCGGTAGGTGGGCCTACGATGTTGCAGAAAGAAAATATGAGATCACCTTGAACGCAGTAACCACAAGCTACTCCCTCTTGTCGAAAGACGGCATTGCTACGTGCATCCTAGTCAAGGGTGAGTTCGGCGCGGCGAACCTCTTGGAAAGCTGGTTCGCTCCAACTGAGGACGGCTCCGACGGTGATGATCAGGAATAAGAGCCGTATTGAACTGGTGCACGATATCTAACCGCCCGTTAGCCAACCTCGACTGTCCTCGCGGCCGGTTCATCGGTGTATCCAGCACGCGGCCGCCGGCACGTGACAATACTTAATCGGCGCGGCCTCACGGCGGCATCGTGCGAATGTTATCAGCTTGCGGCCGGAAGGCCCAATCGCCGACTGGCCTGAACGGCTGGATGAGATTCCAGCACAAGGCGGTCTGCGAAGGCCCCTGCCTCCCGGACCACCTTGGCTTCCCAAGGCCGCAAGCCGTGCCCGTTGAGCCCCAAGATCGTTCGCAACCAAAAAGGCGTCAGATCAACGGCAGCCCGTACCAGCAGATGCTGAATGGGCCTCAGCAGCAGCGGCAGAATGGGCACCGAACGCATGATCGCGAGAAACTCGAACACAATGTCAGAGCGTTCTAGCCGACCAGCCGTCGCATGAAACAGCATTTCAAGATCGGCTTCAGATGTCGGCGCGCCTATGGCGCCGTAAAGAGCCGCGGCCTGAATACCTTCCGCATAGTAACGGTCGCGCTCCGACAGAGACAGCGGCCGCACATACGCGTGGTAAGCTTGAAGAAAGCCGTATGCTGCCGTACCGTGAACCCAGTTCAGAAGCTCGGGGTCGTTGGCGCAATACGCTTCACCCGATGGTGTCGTGCCTGCGATCTTGTCGTGCATTCGCCGCACGCGGGCTATCATGGCCTCGGCCGTGCTGCGGGCACCGTAGATTGTCACCATGGCCGCGAGCCCTGTCCGCTGTAGCCGCGCGATTGGATCCTTGCGAAAAGTCGTGTGCTCCCACACGCCAGCCCGCACCCGCGGTTCGGCAAGTTCCATGATGACGGCAGTGATGCCTCCGATGAACAGCGACAACGGGTTCTTGAACACGCGCCATGAGACAGAGTCGGGCGAGACAAGCGCGTCCTCCCCGGCCGGTCGCAAGAAATCGATGTAAGATCGATCGTTAGCCAGCAGCGCCCGCGTTGCAGCCTCCAAGCTGCTCTGGAACGGCCAAGGCAGGATGATCGGCGTAGTCACGGCAACGACGACCCTTCACAAAGGGAAGCGGCAAACATTCGACCGCCGGGCGAGTTCATGCTCAACTGGGAATGCCGGTAGCACTCCTCAGTCATGGGCTCCTTCCCTCGCGACGCGGCACCTAACGCCCTAACCTCGCCACGGCTTCGCCTCCATTTTACCTGAGGCATCTGCCAATGGCACGCTCTTGGCAGTCGGAGAACACAACGAGGCGACCATGCGCATTCTATCCGTATGGGTCATCGAGCTCATAAAGCTGCTTGGAAGGCAGCAGCTTCACCCTCTCAATGCAGAATGTCCTTTCTGTCATCTAATGGTCCGTCTGCATTACAACAAAGCTGGTCGACGACATTTACTCGCGCACGCTCGTACATACTCGCGCTCACTGTATGAAGGCTCTCGTTACTGCGCGCACTACACCGCGAAGATAAAGTGTCTCGGTTCAGGCACTCTCGCTAAGTTCGATCCTCGCCCCAGCGAAAATCAGCACTTCAGACCTCCGAAATCACTTGAGCTCGAAGGCTCATGAGCCCTTTTCGAAGGGTGCGTATTGGGTGGGGCTTTTGTTCCGGCTTCGGTTACAGCGACCCGCCCGGGTCGGTCGACTGATCACCGCAAGGCTTCAACTCGACCACATTGTCGCCGACAACGGCAATCTCGTCCCGCCGCGTGTAGTACGCGATGCGGTCGGCGAGCGGCATCATTTCCTCGGTGCCGCCTTCTTCGGCGAGCACTCCTTGCCGCGGATGGCAATAGGGCGCGGCGCGAGCGGCTTCCTCGCCGGCGAGTTTGCGGAGACCGACCACCTGGCCGATGGCCTCGATGATCGCCGCTCGTGCTTCGCCGGCATTGGCGGCGCCATCCTCGCCAGTGGGCGCCGGCACGCCGCCATCAAGCAGCTCTGTCAGCTCGTCCGCCTGCTTGGTGTAGATGCGCAGATTGTCGAGCATGATCTTCAGAGGCAGTACGCCGTCTTCGGCAGCTTGCTGAATGATCTTTGCCGTTTCGCCGCGGCTACCCGGCGGTCGGCCTGGTCCCTGACGAGCACCACCTCGCGGCATCTTTATTCCATCCGCCGGGAGCGTAAATCCTGTGACACCAATCACATCGCCGCGCGGCCGTGATGCTGACAATGCGAAACGTCGGACATGAGGCGAGCATGAGCAAGTTCTTGGCACTGGTCATTGTTGCCTTCGTCTTGTTAACGGGTGCAGCAGTGACGACTGAGGTACTGACGCTGTCCCCAGATACACTCTCCGCAATCGCCGACAGGTAGGGCGATTACGACCGCTATTGCTTCTTGGCCTTGGCGGCCCGGATGGCATAGGCGTGCGCAACGTCGGCCGCGCAAATTGCCCTTATTGATTGGAAGAGGGTGCCGCTCTCGTTGGCGAATTTATCCCCACAAGTACCGACCTTACGCTCGTAGTCGCGCCGCGCGCGGTCGGTCAGCGACACTAAGAAATCACCCTCGCATTTCTTGATCACGATCAGGCTTAAAGCGACATCGCCGCTAGAGCCAAGCTGGCACGCCATGAGCAATCGCATCGAAGCGTCGCAGGTGAGCGCATCCGTCACGCGCTGTTCGACTTGGTCGTATTCCGATGTCGGGCAGTTCATCGCCAGCGCGGGCACAGCACCAGGCCCCATGAGCCAAATGCAAATACCAAGAAGCGGTCTGCTGAGCATTCCGGTCCTCCCCTTATGGCTTTTTGGACGGGGCCTTCTCGCCGGGGAATGAGTAGGGTCACCTGACGTTTCCGCCGCTCTCCTCCTCCTCCTCCTCTTCAGCCCCGGCGTAAATCTTCCCGCATTCTTCCTGCTCGTCGTCATTGAGTTTCGCGACATAGGCCGCGAGTTCCCTATCTTCCGCGAGCGCGAAAAAGCGAAGTGGCAACGGCGCGACCAAGTTCTCCGTTCTGACCGGCCGCGCCTTGTCGTCGACGAGAAACAGGATGCTGCCGCCCGGCGCCAGCGGATGATGCTTGCGGTCGGGATACTGCCCGACATCGATCAGTTGACCGTCGGGCGCATGCCAGACGGCGTGGTGCGTCACGAACAGATATCCTGGGCCGGGAATCCGTTCGACGTAGCGGTGATGAAAGGTCCAGCCGAATTGTATACGGCCGCCATCCTGGGCGACCTTGCGATCGACGTTCTCGAAACATCGCGCGGGTTGAGCCGACGCCTCGGGACGGTGGTGGACAAGCCCGAGCTGCTGCTCGCTGATTGTTGCCGCGATGACGGCGATCTTCGCCTTGATGAGCTGATCGATATTCGGGAATGGCGTCGGTGCCGTGTTCATCGGAACATCGCATAGCCGCCGGTTCGGCTTCGAGCAACCAAGGCTGATGGTTTACGCAGCCTTGAGCGCGCCAAGACACAGAAAAAACTCAATCCGATCAATCGGGGGGTCTGAGGGAAACGGGCACCCGGCACCAATAAAATTTTCCGGAGACCGTTTCGTTAGCTCTGGTCCCACTCCACCCGCGCGGCACCCGGTGTCACGGCGTCATAGTACCACTTGAGTCCCAGCGGCTCCTCGCTGAGCACGTCGGTCTTGAAGCTCCGCCAAGCCTGGATCTCGAAGTAGTCGAGAGGACCGCCGTGGGCACGAAGTCGATGCGGTACGCCCGGGGGGAAATACACGAGCGTGCCGGGTTGGAGTTCCTGGGTCGTATCCCCAACTTGGACCACGCCACGGCCCTTGAACGTGATGTAGCAGTGGGAGGCGCCGGCGGGGTTGGCGCTGGTGCCGACGTGCCGATGATAGGGTGACGATCCGCCTTCGTGATAGCGCATCTCGCCCGCCTGAATGGCATTGGTTGGCGTTAGCCTGCTGCCATCGAGAAGTCTGACGGTGGACTCGGCGCAGAAGCGACGCACACGGCCTCCGCTGGCGTCACTGAGAGGGCGGAGCGTCTTGCGATTGAAGGAATATCCCGACCCGCCGGGCATTCCCTCTTCGACGGCAGCGGGAGGCTTAGGCGTCACCATGTGAAGCAGCTCGAGCTTCGATCCGGACGCCTCAAATCGTGCCGATTCGCCTGGGGCGAGAAGCACGCCGGCACCTTCCTCGGCTGCGTGCGACTTCTCGTTGAAGCTGATGATGCCCTCTTTCGGCGTCTCGATGACGTAGACAAGGTGGTAGTCGTCGCCTGCTTGGACGTCGAACTGACGACCTTCCAGCACCGTTCGCTGGTAGACCGTCAGCGTCTTCGAACCACACAGACCTTGGCTACAGATCGTCCTTTCAAGCCCGGATGCGACAGGTTTGGCTTCAGCCGTGTTCCAATTGATGATTGAAACGTCGCTAATTGTTGCCATGGGTATTCCTCCTAAAAATGCGATCGAACCTATCGAAGCGGCGGCGTCTAGGCGGCCTTGAGAGCACCAAGCATCAAAGTAAAGCTAATGATTTCAGTCGGGGGGACGGCGTTCGGCCCATTCGTAGCCCGCACTATGGCCACTGCAATCTAAAGTGCACTTGTAGCCGCCGAAAGTGCGCCCCTGTGCTTCCACAGACGCGGGCGAAGAGAGGACCAGCACGAGAAGTACCCACTTCCACATCAACGGCCGCCTTTAATGAGCGTCTTGCCGAGACTACGCGGCGGTCGGCCCCGACGCTACGGGGCAGTCGTCGGAAACGGCATGAAGCCGACATCGGCGCCGCCCCAACTGGGACGCTGGATCGTCGCGCCCAATCGGCCGCATGGTGTGCAGCGAGCGCACCGCCGCAGCTTGTCGCTCGACGTATCAGCGCCCCAACGGATGACGGGAACGGCGCAGGCGAGCGGCGAGTAATGCTGGCAGCGTTCGCAATGCAGCCACACCCACGGCGTCGCGCGGTGTAGGTCGCCAAGCGTGGTGCGTGCGGCGCGGCGTTTCATGGGCCCGCATTGGACCTCTGCCGGTCACACCGAGTCCAGCCGCAGGTCTTGTGGCCCGCGCCGATCAGCGGCGAAGCTGCTCACCAAGGACGAGGTGCGGCAGATGGCGGTCAATTTTGCCATAGCGGTAGCGGTAGGCAGGCGTCGCTTCAGAACCATGAGGGCAAGACCGTCAATCGAGCTGGGGGAAGGCTCACCCGGCGGTAGCCCGCATGTCTCGCCTCAGCCGAACCCGCGTGCGCTTGCGATGAATGACTATTAATCCAGCCAAACTTAATTGACCAAAATTTTGTTTCTGCCTACAGGTCACGTGTAGTTAGTCACCGCTTAGGAGGAGTTCTATGAATAAGTTTGCTATCGCCCTGGCGGCCGTCGTTTCGCTCGGCCTCGCCGTCCCTGCCTTTGCGCAGGACAATAAGGCCGCGCCGCCGGCCGAGAAGAAGGACGCCATGCCGGCCGAGAAGATGGTCGTCCACCATCATCACCACCACCACCACCACCATCATCATCATCACCAACAGATGATGAAACCAGAACCCAAACCGCAATAGCGACCGTTATTCGAACCGGCAGGGCTGCTATTGATGGCGCCGGGCAAGGGCACGACCGGCCCGGCGCCTGTCCGCTTTCGGGTAAAGAGGACACTGCAATTACGGACCCTGGAAGACCTTAGAGACGCCTACGAAATCTACGGTGGTGCGCCGTGAGCAGATCATTATTCAAACAGGACCTCCGGCTTGGCGAGCCTGAACACGACCCAGTTCATCCTCGAAGGTAGACGTAGGCGAGCGCCTGACCGTTGTGATCGCGCACGATGAAGCAGGCGTCGTTCGCCTCGTCGAGCGTCCACGGCGGCGGGAAGCGGCGTGCGGCACACGGGGATCGCCGCTGGATCGGTCTTACGTCCATCACGCCGTCATGAAATAGTTTCGGGGAGCTCGCCATCAAGTTTAGTGCGCGCCAAGCTCGCGCGGACTTGCGCCTCTTCGTCAGGAGGCAATCTAAATACCTGACTTAGTAACAACTCGATTCCCGGTCCGCCTTTCTTCTTGACCGGCTCGTCAGTAAGCGTTTGTGTCGTGATCTCCTTTTGGGCGGCGCTTCGACTGCCCGCGATAATCGCTTCTCGAACACGACACGAGAGAGAAATGGGCGGATCAGTGATAGATGCTGATACGGTCAGCAGATCGCGACGTATTATCTCCGTCAGGATGTCTAGTGCCTCAGCTTGAAGTTTCTCATCTGATTTGAACCTAGTTAGCAAACTCACCTGTACCTCCCGCTTTCTTATTCATTCTCAGCAACAAAAGCAAATCGAATCGTGATCTGCGTCAACCTGTTACGGCTTGCTCATCAGCATCTCCGGCAGCTTGGCGATGTTGACCGCGAGGCGACGCAAAACGTAACGGCGACTGATCGCTTATCGGGAGCCACAACAAAATGCACGTCTCGAGCTACGAGGTCCGGTTCGCTCGAAAGAATAGGGTTTAAGCACGGGGATGAAGCTACGGCGGGCTCCGCCCAGGCTGGTAAAGAAAGTCCAGCTAACATCAATAACTGAATCAGACCTGAGCGCATTGACGCCCCCATCGCTCGAACCCGCTTAAGCCTAAGTCACTGGGTAAGATTAGCAACAGGCGCGAAGGCCTTCACGCGGCCTTGAGATCGCCAAGGAATAGCGTGAGACTGAGTGGCTCCACGGGGTTTAAAGAAAACGGGCACCCGGCACCACGCTACAATCGCCGCGACATATCCGTCCGTGCGCCAACGAGAGGAACAAGCCCACGAAAATGAGAGTCGCCGGAATACTGCTTGTCGCTTGCCTGGTTGCGCCAGCCCCGAGCGCCTGGGCTATGGGCGCGGGCGGCGGCATGGGCGGAGGAATGGGTCCCGGTTGGGGTATCGATTACGGACAGCCAGCGCCCGGATACGGGGGCAAAGCACACCGCCAAGCCCCCACATCCGGCCAAACCGGTGAAACACAAGCACGCGCAAAAGTCCTGAGCCGATGAACCGCGGTCAGTCCGCATTGACGCCTCGCGAAGAAACGGGAGACATGAAATGAAAAGCGCCCACGCTCTGCTTGCGGTCGCCATTCTGATCGTGTCGATCGCGGCGCCGTTTACGAGCATTCAAGCCTTTGCCGCCAATGCGCGATGAGTTGCGGCCTGCGATAGATGGTGCGCGGAGAATGCCTAGCGCAAGACACCTCAAGCCTGCAGCGCCTGGTGCCAAGCCGACCGTTGCCATTGATTGCGGCGACCGGCCAGCGCCATGACACCCCTGACTCGCCGCACGCTGCTCGCCAGATCGGCGTCTGCCGCGCTTGTGGCACGCGCCGGTCCAGCAGCGGCGGCCGCGCCGCCGGCCGGCAGAGAGACGCCGGGCATTTACCGCTATCGCATTGGTACTTTCGAGCTGACCGCGCTTTATGACGGTATCTGGTACCGGCCGATCACCGACAAGTTCATCCGTAACGCGCCCTTCCACGAAGTCGAGGGGGCGCTCGCCGATGCCTTCATGCCGGCCGACAAGCTGGCGACGCCGTTCACCACGCTCGTCGTCAACACCGGCAACAAGCTCGTTCTCATCGATACCGGCACCGGCGGCCAGATCGCGTCCTCAGCCGGCGTCCTGCGCGATAATCTTGTCGCCGCCGCGATCGACCCGAAGGCGATCGACCTCATTGTCATCTCGCATTTTCATCCCGACCACATCAACGGCATCAAGGACAAGGACAACGGCCTCGTCTTCCCCAATGCCGAGATCGCGGTGCCGGACGCGGAATGGAATTTTTGGATGGACGACGCCAACTTGAATGCAGCGCCGCCGGAGTTAAAACTCGCCTTCCGCAATCAGCGGCGCATCTTCGCCGACATCGCAAAAAACGTTACGCGTTTCGAGCCCGGCACGGACGTCGCGCCCGGCATCGCCACGCTGGCGGCGCCGGGTCACACACCGGGTCACGCGGTGTTCGCCATCCACTCCGGAGACAAGTCGCTCCTCGTGCTCGGCGATACCGCGCAGCATCCCGCTGTGTTCGCGCGCCATCCCGATTGGCAGGCCGCCTTTGATATCGACGGCGATGCTGCGGTCGCGACACGCAAGAAACTGTTCGATCGCGCCGCCGCCGATCGCATGCTGGTGACCGGCTATCACTTCCCCTTCCCGGCCTGCGGTCATCTGGTCAAGACGGCAAGCGGCTACGAACACGTTCCGGTCGAGTGGCAGCCTACCCTGTAAGATCACTTTTTCTCGATGACATCGAAGCGTCGCGTCAAGACCTGCGCGGCCGTGTATATTGCCGCGTTGCTCCTGGAGAGGCGCCATGAAGTCATTGCTTTCGCTTGCTGCCGCGCTGCTGTTTACAGCCGTTCTCGTCGCCCCCGACATCGCCGCCGCCGTCGGCGACGAGAATCCAACGCCACCGCCGCCCCCGACCGATCAGGGCAAGTCCACCAAGGGGACGCAGACCAAACCTCCGAAGAGTGACAAAAGCAGTTCGGCCGAGGATTTTCTGCGCGGTTATCACGCCGCCTATACGCTTATTTACGACCAGGGCGACTACGTCCGCGGCATCGCCGCATTGCGCACGCTCGGCCACGACGACAATGCCGACGTGGCGACGCTGATCGGCTACGCCAGCCGCAAGCTCGGCCGCTACGACGACGCCAAGATCTGGTACGAGCGGGCGCTTGCCGCCGACCCCAATCACGCCGTGACCTGGTCGTATTACGGCATGTGGCACGCCGAGCAGGGCAATCTGCTCAAGGCGAAGGACGATCTCGAAAAGGTGCGCCTGATCTGCGGCACCGACTGCCGCCCCTACAAAATGCTCAAAGACGTCATCGACGGCACAGCGACCTATTAGCTGAAATCCCCTCCCCGCTCGGTTTCATGATGCGGAGGCGGATGAAGTCTCCGCCTCGATCCAGGCGTGATAGTCCGGATCGACGTCCTCGATCGGGATCACGAGAACGGCGGGCGTGGTGTAGGAGTGCATTTGCCGCAACGCGGCGCGCACCTTCTCGGTGAGGCTCGCCCGGGTTTTGACGAGCATGACCACCTCCTCCGCGCGCTCGATGGCGCCCTGCCACCAATAGTGTGAGATCATGCCCGGCAGGATGTTGACGCAAGCCGCAAGCCGCCGCTCGACCAGCGCGCGCCCGGTCCGCTCCGCCTCGACAATCGATGGAAAGGTCGTATAGACGAAAGCCGCGCGTTCCATGCCCATCTCCCGTGGCGGCCGGTTTTTGCATGGGCCGCCGAACCAGACATTAAGTCAGTCATTACGATGCCCAAACGACCCAGCGGACCCCGTTACAAAGGCGTCGCCTTCGTCGCCAGCGACACGCCCGCAGCGCAGAAGGCGCGGCGAGCGCTCGTCCGCCGCTATGGCGAGGCGCTGCCGGAGACCGCCGACGTCGTCGTCGCGCTCGGCGGCGACGGCTTCATGCTGGCGACCCTGCAACGGTTCATGAATTCCGGCAAGCCGATCTATGGCATGCATCGCGGCACGGTCGGCTTCCTGATGAACGAGTTTTCCGAAAAGCATCTGGCGGAACGGCTCGCCGCCGCGCATGTCTCCGTGATCCATCCGCTGATTATGCGCGCGCGCGACGCCGCCGGACGCCTGCATCGCCATCGCGCCATCAACGAGGTCTCGCTGTTCCGCCAGAGCTATCAGGCGGCGCGGCTGCGCATCCTGGTCGACGGCGAAGAGCGCCTCGCCGAACTGGTGGCCGACGGCGTGCTGCTGGCGACGCCCGCCGGCTCGACCGCCTATAATCTGTCGGTGCAAGGACCGATCATTCCCATCGGCGCGCCGCTCCTGGCGCTCACCCCGATCAGTCCGTTCCGGCCGCGGCGCTGGCACGGCGCGCTCCTGCCCGACCGCGCCCACGTCACCGTCGAGGTGCGCGAGGCGGCAAAGCGGCCGGTCGCCGCCGTCGCCGACAGCAACGAGGTGCGCTCGGTGCGCTCGGTCGAGATCAGCATGGACCACTCCATCGCCATGCATCTGTTGTTCGATCCGGGCCACAGCCTCGACGAGCGCATCATCCGCGAGCAATTCGGGTATTGAGATTTCTCGTCATGCGAGGAGCAAAGCGATGAAGCAATCGAGATTCCATCGCAGACTGGATTGCTTCGCTTCGCTCGCAATGACTACGATTTACGCCGCTTCCGATTGCTGATCGTCGTCGAGGGATTCGGCGACGAGCTCGTCGCAGAACAGCCGCGCTTCTTCGCGCGCCGCTTCGGTGGCGAAGCGGCGCAACAGCGTCAACAGCGGCTCAAGCTCGCCCAACGCCTCATCCTCACAGCGGGTCAGAACGCGCTCGATCATGCGCCGCTTGAGGCGCGCGGCGCCGCCCGGCTCGCCGTCGAAGCCGCCCTCGCGCATCGCTCCGATGGCCTCCTTGAAGGCCGGATAAGTCGAGGGCGGCAGCCGGGCTTGATCGAACAGCGCGCGCAAGGCGGCATTGCCGCTGTCGTGGACGATGCCCGACACGCGCTCGATCGGCATGTCGGTCAATTCGGCCAACGCCTCCTCGAAGAGGACGACGTTGCCGGACAGGAGCGCGCGCAAGATCAGCCCGGCGGTGAGCTGGCCGCCGACGCGCAGATGATGGATCAACGGGCGCATTTGCATCATCGGCGTATCCGCCGCCAGCACCAGCGTCGCCTTCTCGCAGGCTTCGCGCGCCACGCGCTTGGCGTGATCGGCATCGAGCCACTGGCGCTCGGCGACGAAGCCGGCCAGCGTTTCCGACAGCTTGGCGACCAAAGTCACCCGTGTCGCCGGCGCGATATCGTGCCGCGCGAGCAGCGGCTCGCGAATGGCGGCAAGGTGGCCGTGCCGCTCGGCGATGCGATCGATCGAAAACGGCGCGATATCGGCCTCGGAATTTTCCAGGAGCACAAGGCAGGATTCCGCCGAGCCGACCTCGGCGATGGCGGCGGCGACCGAGCGCGGCAGCGCGGCGCGGCTGGCGATCGCGGCTTGCGCGGCGCCTGAGCCAGTCGCCACCGCATCGACCAGATCGGCATCGATGAAAAGCGGCGACAGCGCCAGCACCGGGGCGGCGATCTGCGGCTGGTCGGCGGCGAGCGCCAGCACGATGGCCGGCGGCGCGCTCGGGCTTGCCGCCAGCGCATCGGCAAGCGCCCGACGGACCAGCGGCGAAGCATCGTCGAGCAGCATGAGCATCGCGCCTTCGGCGGCGGCGGCATCGTCGGGCGACAGATCGGAATAGAGATAGGCCCGCGCCAGCGCGCTGGTGGCTTCGGCTCGCTGGCCGGCCGGTGCCGTGCGTATCCAGTCGAGAAAATGCCGGACGATCATCGGTTTTGCTCACGCCAAACGAGTCTCTGCCTCGATCCTAGGAAGCCCGCGTTAATAAAGCGTTCACCATAGATTTTCGGGAAGCTTACCGGCGCCCGCCCTGATGCATCGAGCATTTCCCGGCCCGCTTGCGCCAATCCGCCGCGCCGGCGTTAAGAATGATTAAGCCTTGTGGTAAACGGGTGCTCAACAGCAGTGAGGAGGCAGGGATGACCCAGGAGACGAGCATGCGGCACAAGCGCGGCGGGCTCTATTTCGAGGCTTTCGTCCCCGGCGAGGTCATCGAGCACCGCTATACGCGCACCGTCACCCAGATGGACAACATGTTGTTCTCCAACATGACGCTCAACCCGCAGCCGCTCCATATCGACCGGCATTTCTGCGAGCAGGAGACCGAATGGGGGAAGCCCTTGATGAACTCGCTGTTCACGCTCGGCCTGATGATCGGCATGTCGGTCTCCGATCTCACCGTCGGCACCACCATCGCCAATCTCGGCATGAGCGAGGTGAAATTCCCGCACCCCGTATTCGAGGGCGACACGCTGCATGCGACGACCGAGGTCATCGGCAAGCGTGAATCGAAGTCGCGGCCCGGCGCCGGCATCGTCGAGTTTCACCATCGCGCCTACAACCAGGACAACAAGCTCGTCGCCGAATGTCGCCGTCAGGCTTTCATGCTCATGCGGCCGAAGTGACGGGAACAGTTTGCAGTCGTTCCAGATTTCGCACGTTGACTTTGGATTTGCCGTTTCCGATGATTGTCACGGGCTTATGGGCGCTGCATGTTCAAGCGTGGCATAAAAAAACTCTGGCGGCCGCTGATCGGCATTGCCGTCGCCTATGCCGTCGCCGCGCAAAGCCTGTTGATCGTCATCGGCGGATTTTCCCTCCCCGCCCGCGCCGATACCACCACGCCGGGTTTCGAGCTTTGCCTCCACGATTCCCAGGGCGCGCCCGCCCCGCCGGCCGGTATCCCCGGGCATCTCGGTTGCAGCCACTGCATATTCTGCTTTGCCGGAGCGCATCACGCAGTCATCGGTTCGCCGCCCGCGTTGTTCACGCGTGTGAATGTTGAAATTATCGACGTCCCGTGGACGGCCGATGAACGCTCCCTCCCCCGCCTTTCCGATTATTCGATTGCACGTCCCCGAGGTCCTCCACTTCGCGGGTGATTGCTGGCGGCCGTTCCGCGGCCGCCGTGTCGTCTCTCAGCGAAATGGAGTCTTTTGATGCCCAGCCTTTCCAGGCGCTTGCGTGCATTCGCATTCGTGCTGATGTTCGCGTTGCCGCCAGTCTCACATGCCTCCGCCCATTGTTTCGTCGGTCCCCGCTTCTTTCCCGCAACGCTGGTGATCGACGATCCTTGCGTCGCCGACGAAATGTCGCTGCCGACCGTCGACTGGTTCAGGACCGGCTCGGTGCCTCCTGGCAGTCAAGTCGATATCTCGGCGGAATTCGACAAGCGCATCACCGAAGACCTCGGCTTCGGGATCAGCGATCAGTGGTCCCAGATCCGCACCCCCGGCGGTCCGGTCATGGCCGGATTCGGCGACCTTGAAACCACGCTGCAATATCAGCTGCTCAAAGCGCCATCCTCCGAAACGGCGATGCTGTTGGGCCTGATCGTCGATTGGGGCAACACCGGCGCCACCAACGCCGGAATCGGCACGCCTTATACGATGCTGACCCCGACCTATTATTTCGGTCAGGGACTCGGTCAGTTGCCCGACACCATCGGCTGGGCGCGGCCGCTCGCGCTCACCGGACAGGTCGGTTATCAGATTCCGACCACGTCCTACATCATCTCGCAAAACACCAATGTTCCCCAAGTGCTGGTGTATGGCGCGTCGGTGCAATACAGCATGCCCTACCTCAAATCCGAGGTGAAAGATCTTCAGCTTCCCGACTTCATCAATCATCTGATCCCGCTTGTGGAAGCGCAGATGTTCACGCCGGTCGCCAACAATATCGGCAATCCCTCGATCACCACCGGCACGATCAATCCGGGCGTGATCTATGTGGGGAGCGTTTACCAGATCGGGTTTGAAGCGATCATCCCGGTTAACCGCACGAGCGGCAGCGGCTTCGGCGTGCTCGGACAGTTCCACATTTATCTCGATGACATGTTTCCCTCAACGCTGGGACAACCGCTCATCGGCGGCTCGTCTCGGCCTCCCGTCAAACCCGCCTCCTGAGGAGCAAATCATGCGCACGCCGGTCATCCTCGTAACTTTTTTGCTCGCGGCGCTGTCGGCCGGTGCCGCGCAGGCACACGCCTTCCTCGATCATGCCAGTCCGCTGGTCGGCAGCACCCTGCGCACCGCGCCGCGCGAGGTTTCGCTGTCGTTCACGCAAAACCTCGAACCGGCTTTCAGCAACGTGCAGGTCACCGACGCCGCCGGCGCCCGCGTCGATCAAGGCAAGGCGCAGATCAGCGGCAACACCATGCGCATCGGGCTCAAGCCGCTCGGCCCTGGTTCGTATCGCGTTCGCTGGCACGCGCTGTCGGTCGACACCCACACCACCGAGGGAAGCTTCTCGTTCACCGTCGGCGGTTCATGATCGGGCGCGCCGGTCGCAGCGCCGGGAGGATGGCTTGAACGACCCGCTGATCTACGCGCGCGCCGCTCATTACGCCGCGACCCTGAGCGTGGCAGGCGCGGCCTTCTTCATCGTCTTCGTCGCCGAGCCTGCCTTTGCCGCGGCCGGCGCGCCGACGCGTCTGCCCGCGTTGCTGCGGCGGCGTCTTGCCTTGCTCGCCTGGATCGCTTTGCTCTTGACCGTGGTCTCGGGCGCCGCCTGGCTCGTTGTCGTCGCGCAGTCCATGAGCGACAGCAGCTGGGCGGAGGTAGTCTCCGAAGGCATCCTGTGGACCGTGTTGGCGCAGACGGGCTTTGGCCGCGTCTGGCCTGACCGGTTCGTGCTGGCCTGCCTGCTCGCGGGAATGTTCGTTCCGTTCCTGTCGGCGGAGGGGGTGAAATCGATCCCGATTAAGTCCGTCGTCGGTGCGCTGGCCGCCGGCCTGGTCGGCGCGTTGGCCTGGGCCGGCCATGCCGTCGGCGGCGCCGGCATCGAGGGTGTTGTCCATCTGATCGCCGATTTCGTGCATCTGATCGCCGCGGCGGCGTGGATCGGAACGCTGCTGCCGCTGGCGCTCCTGCTTGCCGCCGCAGGACATGATCCAGCCTCCGTTGCCATCGCGCGCGTGGCGACATTGCGCTTCTCGACCGTCGGCATCGGCAGCGTCGGCACGCTCCTTGTCACCGGCTCCATCAACACCTGGTATCTTGCCGGCAGCGTCTCGGCGCTGACGGAAACGGATTACGGACGGCTCTTGCTGGCGAAAATCGCGCTTTTCCTCGTCATAGTGGCGATCGCCGCGGTCAACCGGCTGCGCCTGACGCCGCGTCTGGTGCACGACGCGAGCGCGGCGGGCTCGGCGGCGGCATTGCGTCAGTTACGCCGCAACACCGCGATCGAGGTAGCTCTGGGCGCCGCCATCATCGCCGTCGTGGCAGTGCTCGGCACGAGCCCGCCGGGTTTCGAGGCGCTCATCCATGCCCACCACTCCCATTGACGGATGTGCCCGGCCGAAGTGAATTGATGCCCTTGGCATGCCCTCGACCCCTCCTCCACAAGCCGACGGGGCATGAAGGAAAGCTATGCGCTCGCTCCTTTTCGTTCCCGCCGACAGCCCCAAGAAGCTCGACAAAGCTATGACGAGCGGCGCCGACGCGCTGATCGTGGACCTTGAGGATTCGGTCGCCCATAGCGGCAAAGCGCGCGCGCGGCAGAGTGCGGCGGCGTTCCTCAAGGAGGTCGGCGGGGCCAAGACGCGGCCGTATCTCCTGGTCCGCGTCAACAGCCTGAAGACCGGCCTCATCGATGCCGATCTCGACGCCATCGTGCCGGGAAACCCCGACGCCATCATGCTGCCGAAGGCGGAAGGCGGTGCGTCCGTCGTACACGCCGACGCCAAGCTCGCGGCGCGCGAAGCGACCAACGGCTTGCCCGACGGCCACATCAAGATCGCGGCGATCGCCACCGAGACGGCCGCGGCGCTGTTCCTTGCCGGCACCTATGCGGGCGCCAGCAAGCGGCTTTCCGCGCTGACCTGGGGCGCCGAAGACCTTTCCGCCGAACTCGGCGCCGAGAGCAACCGCGACACCGAGGGCGTGCTGCTCGACCCTTATCGATTGGCGCGGGCCTTGTGTCTCACCGCTGCTGCCGCTGCGGGCGTGCCCGCGATCGACACCGTCTTTGTCGATTTCAGCGACACCGAGGCCTTCCGCCGCGAATGCGGAGCTGCACGCCGCGACGGCTTTTCGGGAAAAATGGCCATCCATCCGGTGCAGGTGCCGATCATCAATGCGATCTTCACGCCGGCGCCGGATGCGGTGCGCCAGGCGCAGGCGATCGTCGATGCGTTCGCCGCCAGTCCGGACGCTGGCGTCGTCGGCATCGGCGGGCTGATGTACGACCGGCCGCATCTTGTCCGCGCCAAGCGACTGCTGGAGCGCGCAGCGATGACGAAGCCCGATCGCCGGCGACGTGGCGGCTGATCAATCCTTGCCCGGATATACAGCCTTTGGGTCGAACACGCGCTCGTCGCGGAATTCGAGCGTGACTGCGCCGGCTTTGCTGAGCGGCACCGTGCGATAGAAACACGAGCGGCGGCCGGTGTGGCAGGCGCCGCCGGTCTGCTCGACTTTGATCCACACGGCGTCCTGGTCGCAATCGATGCGCATCTCGACCACGCGCTGGGTATGGCCGGAGCTCTCGCCCTTTTTCCACAGCTCCCCACGCGAGCGGCTGAAATACCAGGCTTCCCCGGTGGCGATGGTTTTCGCCAGCGCCTGCGCATTCATATACGCGACCATCAGCACGTCGCCCGAGCGGGCGTCGGTGGCGACGCAGGTCACAAGCCCGTCGACGTCGAACTTCGGCGTCAGCCTGGCGCTCTCTTCCAGTTCGGTGGCGGCGCTGGGCGGGGCGAACGGCGTTTCGTCGGACATGTCAGCACGTCATTTGTGGCGGCAACGCCGGGACTCTCGCAGCGCGCCTTTGGTACATATATAGACGTTTGCAATATAGACCCGCGGAAGATCAATACACTTCGCCCAAATGGCGCGTTTGCAATGATCAATGACGTCTATAACCGCCGCATTATCGAACTTGCTGGCACGATTCCGCGTATCGGGCGGCTGGCCGACCCGGACGCCACGGCCAAGGCGGTTTCGCGGTTGTGCGGCTCGACGGTCACCGTCGATCTGAAGATGGACGGCGACAAGGTGATCGATTTCGCCCATGAGGTGAAAGCTTGCGCGCTCGGCCAGGCATCCTCCTCGATTATGGCGCGCAACGTCATCGGCTCCAGCGCCGGTGAACTGCGCGCCTTGCGCGAGGACGTGCGCAAAATGCTCAAGGAGAACGGCCCGCCTCCGGCCGCCGGCAAATGGGCCGATATCGCCGTGCTCGAGCCGGTGCGCGACTACAAGGCGCGGCACGCTTCGACGCTTTTGACCTTCGATGCCGTGGTCGACGCCATCGGCCAGATCGAAGCCAAGCGCGGTAACCAGCCCGCCGCCAAAACCGCGGCGCAGTGACGCGCAACAGCCATGCTCCTCGACGCCCTCTTTGCCACCTCGCGCCGCGCGCCGCGGCTCGCCGGGCGCGGGCTGGTCAAAGCCTATCGCTACACGCTCTCCCCGCTGGTCGGCTTTCAATGCCGGCATCTGCCGACCTGCTCGGACTATGCCGATCAGGCGATCGAGCGCTATGGCCTGTGGGCCGGCGGCTGGATGACGCTGGCGCGGCTCCTTCGCTGCCAACCCTGGGGCACGGCAGGGCTCGATTTCGTCGCCGAGGCGCTGCCGGCAAAAGCGCGCTGGTATTTGCCGTGGCGCTACGCGAGGTGGCGCGGGACCAATGCAGTGTCGGGCGCCGGAAGTTGAGCGATTCGACGGCATCCCATCCCCATTGCGTTGGCCGCTCGATGCGCTACATAGCGATCCGTGACGCTTACCTGCGCTCGTTCGCAGGAGTGAGCCATAGGAGCTGAATATGGTCGCCGTGACCTTTCCCGACGGCGCGCGGCGGGAATACCCGCCCAACACCACCGGCCTCGATATCGCCAAGGGCATTTCGCCGTCGCTCGCCAAGCGCACGGTGGCGATGGCGCTCGACGGCGAGCTCGCCGACCTCACCGATCCGATCGAGCACGATGCCAAAATCGAGTTTCTCACCCGCGACGATCCGCGCGCGCTCGAGCTCATCCGCCACGACGCCGCCCACGTGCTCGCCGAAGCCGTGCAGACGCTATGGCCGGGGACGCAAGTCACCATCGGGCCGGTGATCGACAACGGTTTCTATTACGACTTCTTCCGCAATCAGCCTTTTATGCCGGAAGATTTCGACGCCATCGAGAAGAAGATGCGCGAGATCGTCGCCCGCGACAAACCCTTCACCAAGGAAATCTGGTCGCGCGAGCAGGCGAAAAAGGTGTTTCGCGACAAGGGCGAGCTGTTCAAGGTCGAGCTGGTCGACACTATTCCCGAGGACCAGCAAATCAAGATCTACAAGCAGGGCGATTGGTTCGACCTCTGCCGCGGCCCGCACATGACCTCGACCGGCAAGGTCGGCAACGCGTTCAAGCTGATGAAGACGGCCGGCGCCTATTGGCGTGGCGATTCCAGCCGCGAGATGCTGTCGCGCATCTACGGCACCGCGTTCGCCAGGCAGGAAGAGCTCGATGCCTATCTCAAGCAGATCGAGGAGGCGGAAAAACGCGACCACCGCCGGCTCGGCCGCGAGATGGATTTGTTTCATTTCCAGGAAGAGGCGCCCGGCTCGGTGTTCTGGCACCCCAAGGGCTGGACTTTGTTCCAGACGCTAGAGAACTACATCCGCCGCCGGCAGACCGAGGCCAGCTATGCCGAAGTCAACGCGCCGCAGCTCATCGATTCATCCCTGTGGGTCGCCTCGGGCCATATGGCGACATTCCGCGAGGGCATGTTCCTGGTCCAGCCGCGCGAGGAAGACGAGCGCACCTTTGTAATCAAGCCGATGAATTGTCCCGGCCACATCCAGATTTTCAAGAACGGGCTGAAATCCTATCGCGATCTGCCGTTCAAGATCGCCGAGTTTGGCAAGGTGCACCGATTCGAGCCGTCGGGCGCGTTGCTCGGGCTGATGCGCGTGCGCGCTTTCACGCAGGACGACGGGCATATTTTCATCACCGAGGAACAGATCGCCCAGGAGGTGCTGGCGGTCAACAACCTGATCCTGTCGATCTACGCCGATTTCGGCTTCGATGACGTGCGCATCAAGTTCTCCGACCGCCCGGAGAAGCGCATCGGCGAGGACGCCATATGGGACAAGGCCGAAACCGCCCTGATGGCGGCGTTGGAAGCGTCCGGCCGGCCGTGGTCGCTCAACAAGGGCGAAGGCGCGTTCTACGGCCCCAAGCTCGAATATGTTCTGCGCGACGCGATCGGCCGCGACTGGCAGTGCGGCACCGTGCAGGTCGATCTCAACATGCCGGGCCGGCTCGGCGCTTTCTACATCGACGAGCACTCCGACAAGGTGACGCCGGTGATGCTGCACCGGGCGATGTTCGGATCGCTCGAGCGCTTTACCGGCATCATGATCGAGCATTACGCCGGACATCTGCCGCTCTGGCTGTCGCCGCTGCAGGCGGTCGTCGCCACCATCACGTCGGACGCCGACGATTACGCGCAAGAGACCATCGCGGCGGCGCGGCGCGCTGGACTACGCGTCGAGGGCGACCTGCGCAACGAGAAGATCAACTACAAGGTCCGCGAGCATTCGCTCGCGAAGGTGCCGGTGCTGCTGGTGGTCGGCAAAAAGGAGGCGGTGGAACGAACCGTTTCGATCCGTCGCATGGGCAGCGAGGGTCAGCAGGTGATGCCGCTCGATGCCGCGCTTGCGGCGCTAGCGCAAGAGGCCGTGCCGCCAGACGTGGCGCGCATGAAAAAGGCGGCGTGAACTTCGTCAGGAGGCCGAAACGATTTTCGAAATCGTTCACCGCGCCTGGACTTCGATCTCACCATCAACGCCGGTGATGACCTTGAAGTCGCGCTGATAGGTCTTGCCTTCATTGCGTGCGATGACGTGATAGTCGCCCTCGGCGAGCACCACTCGCGGGAAGGCGCCGATCGATTCCTTGATAACGTCGCCGCCGGGTGTGAGCACGGTCCACTGCGTATTGGCGAGCGCCTCGCCGCCGGATTCGTTCACCAGCTTGAGCGTCATCACTGCGGCACGATGGGTGACCACGATGTCAGTCAGCTTGGCCGCCTGCACGCGCACGTCCGAGCGCACCACGGAATTGCCGTCGCCGTAATTCGAGACGATGTAGTAAGTGCCCTCGGGCAGCAGCACGAAGTCGCCGGTCAGCACATTCTGCGCGATCGGCCGGCGCTCGGTGGTGTCGAACTGGCTGCCGGTGAAAATGTCGAAGGAGATTTGCCCGGCGGGAATGCGCACATCACCAACGCGGGCCTCGAGCCGAATCCCGCCAGCGGGAATCTCAAAGACTTCGCGTACCGTTTCGGCGCGCAATTGCACGGCTTTGGCGGCGCTCGCCAGGCCGAGGCTCGCATGCACGACGTAATTGCCCGGCGGCAGCACGAAAGTCGGCGACGCCGCGCGATCTTCCTTGATCAAACGGAAGACGCCGGTGGCGTCGGGCTTGGCTGCATAAACACGCCAAACGAGGCCGCTGCCGATCGCAGGCGCGTCCCGGCCATAACGGGCGGAAAGCGCGAGCGCTACGTGTCCGGCCGGCACCATGGGAACGGCCTGCGCAACCGGCGGTGCGGCGGAAGGCGCCAGCGGAACGAGCGTCGTGCCGGGCCCGGGCGGGCCCGGCGACAACGGCATGGGCGAGGTCGCTTCCGGCGCGGTCAGATCGCGCTTTTGCGTCAAGCCCTGGCTCGGGGCGATGGCAGAAAACAGCAACGCAGCCGCCCACGCGGCGGCGCGCCCAACCCCGCTCAAGCCCCGCATCGGCATAGCGTTTTTTCAATCTCAATCACGGCAATTTCATGTGCCAAGCGAGGTTAAGTTCGGCGGCGACGCGCTTCGCCGCGGCCACCTTCACCATAATGGTTCTGACGCCTTGTTTGCGCTCGCACCGTGGCCGATCATCGCTTGAGTCGCAAAGTTCTTCTTCGCCTGAGGGAACGGGGACCAAGTGACGATCGCAGACGTTGGACCTAGACCCGTTCGGGGCAAGGTCGGCCGGCCCCTGATCGGGCTCGTTCTCGGCAGCGGCGCGGCGCGCGGTTTCGCGCATATCGGCGTCATTCAGGCGCTGCTGGAGCGCGGGATCATTCCCGACATCGTCGTCGGCACGTCGATCGGCGCTTTGGTCGGCGGCTGTTACGCCAACAATCAACTCGGCGAACTCGAACGCTGGGCGCGCTCGCTCACGGTCCGGCGCATCATCGGCTATCTCGACGTGCGCATCGGCGGTTCGGGGTTGATCGGCGGCGGCCGGCTGGCGCGGCGCCTCACCGATGCGATCGGCACGACGACGATCGAAGATCTGCCGATCCGCTTCGCGGCAATCGCGACCGAAGTCGGGACCGGTCATGAAATCTGGCTGACGCATGGCTCGCTCGCGTTGGCGATGCGCGCCTCCTATGCGCTACCGGGAATATTTCCGCCGGTGCGGCTCGGCGGCCGCTGGCTCGTCGATGGCGCATTGGTCAATCCGGTTCCGGTCACGGCGGCGCGCGCGTTCGGCGCGCGTGTGGTCATCGCCGTCAATCTCGACGCCGACCGCTTCGCCCGCGGCGCCACCATTGCCAGCCATGGCTCGGACGAGAACGATGAACCGGTCGAGCCGCCGCCCGGAACGCCGCGCAAGGCGTTCATGGGTTTGCGCGGCATGTTCGGCGTCGAGCGGTTGTTGCGGCGGCAGATCTTTCCGACCGAGACCCGGCCGGGTTTCTCCACCGTCATGATCGAAGCGTTCAACATCATGCAGGATCGGATCACGCGCATGCGGCTCGCCGGCGACCCGCCGGACGTGCACATCACGCCGCATATCGGGCATGTTGGCTGGCTTGAATTTCATCGCGCGGCGGAGGCGATCACCGCCGGCAAGATCGCTACGGAAAAGGCGCTGGAGCCGATCGTCGATACCATCGCGGCGCTCGGCTGAGCCTTCTCTCCACGAACTGTCGAAACAAAAAAATCGTTATTGTGACGGCGATTGGCGCGCGCAATTCGTCTGACACGTGAGCTGAGTGATGCTGCAATTCAACAAGCAGGTCGTGCTCGCCGTGGCGGCGTTGCTGGTCTGCGTGGCCGATGCCGTGGGTGGCGTGCCGGGAACGACGCAGGCGGTCTGACAACTCGCCGCCTGAGCGTTGCACGTCATCATGCAATTGGTGGCGGCCGACGTTTGCGCCAGCCTGATCTTTCCGTCCGCCAATGCCCCCCGTGCGGCAGCGCTCATCGCCACCGCGGCAAGAAAGATCGCAACCCCCCGCATGACGCCTCGCCCGTAAGCCCGCGGGCATGGTAGCGTCATGCAGCGCAAAATCGATCAGGCCGTCACGCCGTCATGATGTAATCGCGCATCGCCACGGATTCGCGTTCCATCTCGTGGACCCGGTGCTTGACGATGTCGCCGATCGAGACGACGCCGATCAGGCGGCCCTGAGCGATGACCGGCATGTGGCGAAACTTGCCGGCGGTCATGCGCTCCATGATGGTGGCGACCGCTTCGTTCTCGCCGCAGGTCTCGACTTTGCGCGTCATCGTCCGGCTCACCGGCTCGTCGAGTGCGGCGGCGCCGCGCTCGGCCAATACGCGCACGATGTCGCGTTCGGAGATGATGCCGGCGATGCGCCGGTCGGCGCCGAGAATGAGCGCCGCGCCGATGCGCTTCTCGGCGAGCAGGTGCACGGCGTCGGCAAGGCTGGCGCCCGGTTCGATGGTAACGACCTCGCGGCCCTTGCCCGCGAGAATGACGCTAACGGTCATCGTAGCCTCCCTGATCTCTTCACGAACCGCGCGGCCCACATCTGCGGGTCACGACGATCTGAAGATTGTGTTTTGGGTCGGCGCCGGGTTCCATCGGTGGGCGATTTTGCACCGGCGGACCGCTCGGATGGCCCGTCCTCGGCTGCCTGCGCCGCGTTGCAGCGCAGCATCGAGTCTCGCTTGGATCGCCCATAAAACCAGCGCTGACTCTAAAAGGAACATTAGCACGCGAATGCGGCGGCGCCATGGTGCAGATGGAGGATATCCCCCGCCGGATCGCAGCTATGCTTGCAGCGCAGGTTTGCCGATCACGCTCGCGCATCGGATGCGCCGCGCCGGCCGACCGGATCGAAGGCATTGAACAGGAAGAAGCCGGCGAGGAAGCCGCCAATATGGGCCTGCCACGCGATCTGTTGCCCCGGCTCGCCGATGGAAATAGAGCCGATGCCGAACAGCGCGTTCAATCCGAGCCAGACGCCGAGGAATGCGAGGAACCGGGGGTCGCGCAAGGTTGCCATCAGCGAAGCGGCGGGCACGCGATACGCATCCTCGTTATTTGCTTCTCCGCGCCACACGCCGAGCGGTCCGCCGCGCTGAAAAACAAAGCGCAGCGCCGCCGCCATGGCGCCGGAGATCGCCGCCGAAGCGCCGATCATCGGCACCATCGCGCCCGGATGGCTGATCAGATGCGCGAACGCGCCGGCGGCGGCCACCACCAGCATGAAAGCGACATAGCGCCATGTGCCGAAACGGCGCGCCAGCGCCGTGCCAAACGGCAACAGCCAGGCGAGATTGAGCCCGATATGCAGAAGATCGGCGTGCAGGAAGGCGTAGGTGAAGAAGGTCCACAGGTCGGCACCGAAGCCGCCGGGAAACGAACCGCCGACGACGAGATCCATGTCGTAGCGCGCCGGGATGAAGGCAAACGCCAGCAGGAATTTCATGTCCTGCTCGTCGGTCAGCATCAGCATGCGAAACGCATGCACGCCGACGAGCGCGACCACCGTCGCGACCACCGCCGCCGGCACATTGAAAATCGGCTCGGAGCGCTCGCTCACCGGGATTCACCTGACGCTCGCCGAGATAGACCCCGATCCCTAGGACGGCAAGCGGCGTTCGCCAAAGGGTCCGCAAACTAAAGAAAAAAGGGAGGACGTTTAAGTCCTCCCTTTTGCAGCTTGCGCGGGGGTTCCGCACACGACGCCGGCGATCATCGGACGAGCCAAAATCGCGCGGCGTCGGTCACATCCCCTCGCCTCCCTTAGTCGCAAACGCCGCCGAGGAGCCAGTCGGCAGCGCGTGAACGTCGGTGATGTCACGTTACGCCGGGGCGCCGTCTTCGCCAACGTCAACCCTTTCTTAAGATTAATCGAACGTTGACGCCGCTCCGCCGCGCCGGGACGCCGCCGCGGCACGCGCCCTGCTGCATCCGTTACCGCACGGCCAAGCCCTGCCATCGCTGTCCCAATCGGGGACAGAGGTGTGCGGCAGGGGGAGAGCGCGTGCGGGAGCGTCTGTTCATGAAACACGCCGCGAGTCGTGAGCTATATGCCTATTGGCAGGAGAGGCGCGGGACTCGTCCCGCGCCCGAGCGCGCCGAAATCGAACCCGGCGCCATTCGCGGCGCGTTAAGCGACGCCTTCATCCTTGCGCTCGACCGCAACGCCGGTCATCCGGTGCGTCTTGCCGGCACGCGCGTATGCGCGTTGTTCGACCGTGAGCTCAAAGGGGAATCTTTCCTCGCTCTGTGGGGCGCCGGCAGCAAAACCATCGTCGGCAGTCTGCTCGAAATCCTTGCCGACGAATGCACCGGTACGGTTGCCGGTGTGACTGCGCAGAATGCGGGCGGCGAACCGATCGACCTCGAATTGTTGCTGTTACCGCTCGGCACGAGGCGTCGGAGTTTCGCGCGCACCATCGGCGTGCTGGCGCCGCTCAAGGTTCCGCTGTGGCTCGGCGCAAGTCCGATCGGTCCGTTGACGCTTGGCGGCCGCCGCCATGTCGGGGCGGCGCTGGAAAAGCGGCTACTGCCGCGGTTCATGGCGCCGCGCGGCCGGCGTGGTCTAGTCGTGTATGAAGGCGGGCGATCGACCCCGCTCCCCAAGAGGGAGGAAGACGGACCGAGCGCCGCATGAGGATCGGCGCGCTACGTATTAATCGCGACTAACGCGCCGTTAACATCGGCCGCCTAGGCTCCTGCAAGCGATTGCAGGTACCTGACAGCAGCACTGGGGCGGCATGGCGTTAGCTCAAGCAAAGCCGGCGTTGCGGACGCTCAGTGAAGAGCGCCGCCGCTTTCAGCGCGTGCGCGTCGAACTTCTCGGCCGCTACATGCTGCCGGACCGGCGCGAATTTCCCTGCCAAGTGGTAAATATGTCGCCGGGCGGCATGGCGCTGATCGCCCCGGTCGGCGGCGCGCCGGGCGATCGCGTCATCGCCTACGTCGATCATTTGGGACGGCTCGAAGGCCACGTCGCGCGCACGTTTCCCAACGGCTTCGCCATGACGATCGGAGCGACGCCGCGCAAACGCGACAAGCTCGCCGCGCAGCTGACCTGGCTCGCCAATCGTCACATCCTCGGCCTGCCGGAGGATCGCCGCCACGGCCGTTTCGTACCGCGCAACCCGATCAGCCGCATGATCATGCCGAACGGCGTCAATCTCAGCTGCCGCATCATCGACGTTTCGCAATCGGGCGCCGGCATCGCCTCCGACCAGCGGCCGCCGATCGGCGTGATGGTCACGCTCGGCAAGGTGCAGGGACGCGTGGTGCGCCATCTCGAGGACGGTTTCGCCATCGAGTTCACCCGGCTGCAGCACCCGGACTCGCTCGAGGACGCCGTCGGCGGCGCATAAACAGCGTGCGGGACGCGCCCTCCCCGCGCGCTCGCGCAAGTTCCCCGCCGCTTGCCGTTACGCCTCAATCGAAGTTGTTGCGCTTTCCTTTGCGCACATAAGCGACGCAATCGGCAATATGCCGCCGGCCATGCGTCGGCTTGTCTTTCGCCAGATGGGCGAACATCTGCATGGCAAAACCCCCATCGAGACTGTCGGTGATCTGACGCCGCCATGGACGCCGCACGATCTGTGCGGTCATGCGTCGCGTGGTCCGCGGTTGGGTCATGATGTGGTCGGCGATCTTGTAGGCGCGCTCGAGCAGCTTGGCGCGCGGCAGTATCTCATTGACCATGCCGTATTCCAGCGCCAGCTTGGCGTCGATCGCCTGCCCGGTCAGGAGCGCATAGGCGGCGCGCTTCACCCCGAGGATTTCCTGGAAGCAGCTGTGGATGCCGTCGCCGGGGACCGATCCGATGTCGTAGTGGAGATCGTAGATGATCGCGTCGTCGGCGGCGATGGTGATGTCGCACATCAGGCACATCTCGGTGTGGAAGCCGGAGCCGTTGATGATGCCGATGGTCGGGATCTCCAAATCGTTGACCAGCGAAGAGACGTTGATGCGGCCGTCCTTATAGGCGTATTCGTAGGCCCAATAGGCCAGATCGTCCTGCTCGAGTTTGAAACCCTCGGGATCGGCGTCCATCATGAATTCGTCGCCCGAGCCGGTGAAGATCAGGATTTCGTTTTCCGGATCGGCGCCGACGGTCTTGAACATCTGCCCGACCGAGCGGTGGTTCTCGACGCTGAGCTGGATCGGCCCGCCTTTGCTATGCGCTTCGACGAGAATGACACCGTCGGGCCGGCGCTGCATCTTGTAGAAATCCTTGAAGCGCTCTTTGTATTCCTCGAATTTCGGCGGCTGAACGAAGTTGGCCAATGACATGATTTGTTCCCTCCCTTATTTGCGAGCCGACAGTAACAGGCGCGTTCGCCGGCCAGCAAGGTCGCGCCGCGGAGGTGAGCCCATACGCGCATGCAAAGCTCGCGGGCCTGCCTGACCGGCACGGCGGCAACAGCTGCTCGATTTGCATTCGCTAGCCAGCGTCACCGACCGGTAAATGCAGGGCTGCAATTTGCAGCATTCCTCGTCGGCGGTCTTTGCCCGCGCGAGCGCTTCACACTGCGCCGCCCGATGCCGTCGCGGCGTGGGCAAAACACGCGAAGTCCGCGCCAATGGCGGCATCGCGGCGATCGCTGCTCCGCATGCAATTTGCGGCAAAGTTGAACATCTAAAATTTTAGCTGATTGGCGCGGAATGTCGGCGCGATTTGCGCGACTGTTTATCCGTCTTTACTTCAAATTGAAGCACTCAACTTAGCCGCCGCGCAAAACGTTTGTGTGAAACGTGACCCCAACAAGACGGGAGAGGGGTGTCACATGAGTTCGGGTGTCAAAATATTGCTCGCGCGCGGGGCGGGTGCGGCGGTTATCGCACTCACCGTGCTGGCGGCGCCAACGGCGAGCAATGCCCAAGAACGTCCGCTGTTCATCTCGCTCGGCGAAACGGCCAAGCCGCCGATCGGCTGGGTCGACTTCTGTATCGAGTACGACCCCGAATGCAAGACCAAGCCGTCGCAGGCGCGCGACGTCATGCTTTCCGCGCAGGCCTGGAAAGACCTCGAGCGCGTCAATCTCCACGTCAACACCCACGTCAAACCGATGACCGACATGGAGCATTGGGGCGTGGTCGAGCGCTGGAACTATCCGGACGACGGCTACGGCGACTGCGAGGACTACGTGCTGCAAAAGCGCCGCATGCTGATGCAGGCCGGCTGGCCGCGCGAAGCGTTGCTCATCACTGTGGTCCGCGACAAGCACGGCGACGGCCACGCCGTGCTGACGGTCAAGACCGACAAGGGCGAGTACATCCTCGACAATCAGAACGACCAGATCCTGCTCTGGTCGGATACCGGCTATCGCTTCGTCAAGCGCCAGTCGCAGTCCGATCCGAATATTTGGATCGCGCTCGGCGAGCCGCGCGCGGCGCCGGCCACGGCAACCTCGCGCTGACGATCAAAAAGAGAGTTTTTGCGAAAGGAGTTTGCGACCCCGGTCACGTCCCCACCCCTCCCCGTCCCCAGACCGGGTTCGCGCGGCCGGCTCTTCCCCAGGAGCCGGCCGCACTTTTTTGGAACCTAGAAACCCGCATGGCTATTGGGTTTCTCGCTACATCCCGATACGGCTCGAAACGGAACGGAACGCGAAAGCGTCGTTTCGACACGGGGAATATCCGGGGACTTTGAGCGCGATTCGTTCCGCGGCGGGAGGCGTTCCGTGAACCCCCTCACAAAGGGCTTCACCGCGGTCATGGCCCAGCGGCGCGAGCCGCCCGACGCTCTCGATTATTTCCCGACACCGCTATGGGCCACGCGAGCGCTATTCAAGCACGTCATGCCCGCGCTCGGCGTCGACGCGATCAACCGGGCTTGGGAGCCAGCGTGCGGTGAAGGCCACATGGCGGCGGTGATTGCCGAGTTTGCGCGCGGACCCGTGACAGCATCAGATATTTTTCAATACGGCTACGGCACCGCGCCACACGATTTCCTGCATGACGATCCGTTGACAAAGCCCGATTGGATCATCAGCAATCCGCCGTTCTCGATCGCCTGCGAATTCACCTTGCGTGCGCTCGATCTCGCCAGCGAAGGCGTCGCCATGCTCGTGCGGACGCAGTGGATCGAAGGTGTCGCGCGTTACAACAACCTATTTCGGGATCGGTCGCCGGCGCTCTACGCTCCGTTCGTTGAACGGGTGCCTATGGTGAAGGGCCGATGGGATCCCGACGCGTCCACCGCAACCTCCTATGCTTGGTTCGTGTGGTGCAAGGGCGCGGTCGCGACACCCCGCATCTTTTGGATTCCGCCAGGTTGTCGCACGGCACTCACTCATGCCGATGATCGCCGCCGGTTCGCCGCCTGGACGTTGGTTGCCGCCGAAGCGCCGCTGTTCTCCCCGCGCCCCTTTGGGACTGAACGCGACACGCCGTCCGACATTGATGCAACCTGATGGTACCGATGATCGCATCAATTCGGTGGAGAGCAGGAGAATTATCAAAATTACAGGTTGGCATGAACTTCACAGCATGTTCAGGAACAGGTTGAACGATGGCAAACCCGACTGGCCGAGGCGGTTTCAAGAAGGGCAAGAGCGGCAATCCCGGCGGCCGGCCACGAGCGCTCGCCAGCGTCATGCATGAAGCGCGCCGGCACACCTTCGAAGCACTGCGGGTACTCTTGAAATTGATGCGCACAGCGGAATCCGAGTCGGTACGGTTGAACGCTGCCGAAGCAATCCTCAGCCGCGGCTGGGGCAAGCCGATTCAGGCATTCCAGGTAGACGGTCGGTTTTTGACCAAAAAACTCACCGAACTCAGCGAGGCAGAGATTTCGGCATTGGAGGGCCGCCTCGCGATGATCGAGCCGAATCAACAAAGCCTCTTGGGTTTCACCGAAAGCGACGAGACAGAGGGATGAGCAAATTAATCGATTTGATCCGTGAGCACCGTGCTGGTCAATCGGGTTCCTCCAATGATTTTCTAGTGGTCCACATTCAAAGCTTTTTCAACGACGTGCGACCCTACGCGCGCTTAAGCGGTTATGAAGGCCCCGTACTCGTCGAGCAGGAAGCTGTCGAGACATTCGAAGTGTTCGAAGGGAGGGTCATTGCTGCCGCCAAAGCCGCGGGCGACCAAGTGGTCGCGATCATCTTACCGGCAAGCCGTGCGAGAGACTGGCTGTTGGCTACAAAGGTGCAGAGGATCGATGGTCGATTTTATGAAAAAAACCCTAGTGAGATAACAGATCACCAAATGAGGGTCGTTCTTAGCGGATTACTGGACGAGGAACTTGATGCTCTGGAAGCAATGGTCTGCGGAAGCCCGTCGATTGGGAATATTGGCCGGCACCGACCACGCGCGCGGGCAAAGCCAGCCAGTGAGAGCTAAAAAATCGCGGCCGTTAGGTGAGCGATTTGGACGGCTCTGGACGGCAGTATACGGCTCACCGCAATTTCCGAAGTGCCTGTAGTTATTGCGCGTTGGACGGCGTTGGACGTTTGGACGGCTTCTCTTCTTTTCAGAAAAAGGGTTTCTATAGAACAGGAGGCGCAAAGCGCTGTAAGCAATGCGCCAAGCGCACGGGAGCCGACGCTTGGCCGATCTCGGTCATGTGTGGCGGATTATGGTGATGGAAGGGCGCGGAACGGGCCGAAAGCGCAGAGTTGCCAAAGCAATTGGTGGGCTGCGTACTCGCGCGATCAGACAGCCAATGGAGAATATAGAGGCGAAAAGCCGTCCGAGCCGTCCAATCCGTCAGAAGTGCAATAAGCACGGCGGTTAATCGCACTTCGGCTGGCCGTCTTACGTCGTCCGTGAGCCGTCCAATGCGGCGCGCGCCGAACATGGCGACGAATGAAAGAGGCAGCCAACTGAGGTCGCCTATTCGTCCGCGTCCCCCAGCACCTTGCCCGTTGCCGGATTTACGAAGTGGACCTGCCGACACGCTAGGCAGGTGATCGGCTCGTATGAATTGGGATCGTCCTGCACTTCGTCGGCAATGTAGCCCTGAACTTTGTTGCTAGTGTTCGGGCAGCGATAAAGGAAAGGTGGCATCTGATTGGCCGCTGGACGGTCGAGACCTCAACCTCATTCGAGGGCTCGGTCAAGACCGTCCATACGCCCCTCCCTGGGCGCCAATTGAGGCGGCCTGCATCACTTTAGCTTTGGTGGATGGATTATAGCTTCCGCCAGTTTCAGCCATTCCGCCGCCATCTTCCCGACGCTCTTAGGTCAGTTATTTGTCGCTCTGGGCCTCGCCACTCCCATGGAGGCCGTGTCGCCGGGAGAACCGGCAAACAAACGGGTTGAACGCGCAATGTATGAACTTGCTTGCGCAGTAAATCAGTTACGAAACCAACAGGGTACAGGCCATGGTCGCCCCTGGCCGGCATCAGTAACAGAAATGGAAGCTCGCATGGCGATTGAAAGCATGGGGATCATCGCCGAACGGCTGTTGAATCTTCACTTGGGTCACAAATAGATAACGGCCGACCGTCAGATTCGAAGCCTGCCACAAGTCTCTGAAATCACTTTCGTGCTGTTGGGATTCTCGTAAGCGTTTACCCTCAACCTGGCCAACGCCGCGCCTGAACACGATCCCTTGGATCGGTTTACCCGGTAAGCCCGGCGAACAAACCACCGTAGGGAAAACCATTGGCGTCAGACGTACCGGAAATTCTGCCGGCTGCAATCGACTCTTTTGTGACCCCTGCCCTGTCGCGTTGAGTCCGCTTGTCCGTCGAAACCGGACATATCGCTTCGTCGCATTAAGTGACGCTACGGGCCAGAACCGGACATCGCGGCTGTGCGCGACGCGTCAGGCCTGCTAGCGTTGAGCCGCTGGACCGGCCGATGGCGAGGGAGGGAACATGACCGCAGCCGAACACTATGCCGCGCGGGTCGATGCGGTTCTGGCGCAGCGCGCGCGGCTCCGCGGGGCGGAGCCGTCGGGCGATCTCTACGGCAATCTCGAGCCCGACCATCCGCTGCTCAAAGCCGATCCTCGCCGACCGCTCGACGCCAATCTCAAGGCGCTCGCCGATCTGATTGAGCCGTCGGACGCGATCGTCGATGTCGGCGGCGGGGCGGGGCGCATGTCGCTGCCGCTGGCGCTGCGCTGCCGCTCCATCACCAATGTCGATCCCTCGGCGAGCATGGGCGCGGCGTTTCTCGCCAACGCCAAGGCCGCCGGCATTTCCAATGTCGACCTCGTTCAGGGTGATTGGCTCGCGGCGGACACGCCCCAAGGCACCGTCGCGCTCGTCAACCACGTCACGTATCTCACGCGCGACATCGTGCCGTTCATCGAGAAGGTCGAGCGCGCCGGCTCGCGCCGCGTAATCCTTACCGTCAACGCGCCGCCGCCGCCCTCCTGGAACCGCGTGCTCTTTCAGATCGTCCATGGCGAGGCGGAGGAAGTGGTGCCCGGCCATGCCGAGCTCATGAACGTGCTATGGGAGATGGGCCGGCTACCCGATCTCACGATGCTGCTTGCGCAGAACGTGCGCTACATCGTGCCGCTGCCCAGCCGAGCGGCCGCGCTCGCCTTCGCCGTGCAACGCGTCGCCAACGAGCAGTGGGCGCATTGGCCGGTCGCGGCCGCGTTCGAGGCCCGCACTCGCGCCACGGTGGAGCAACATTTCGACGATCTTTACGCGCACGGTGCCGACAACTTCACCCCACGCTGGATCAGCATGGGCCGCGAGGTCCTCATCACCTGGCAGCCGGGCAAGTAGCAATACCCCCACGGACTCCCGATGTGCGGTGCGCAGCCCAGCCCAGGCACCAATGCCGACTGACAACGTGCTGTGCAAGCCGGCGTCTTATATACGCTTTGGGTCAATCGCTACCGAAACGCAATGTCCGCTGTCACGTCCGCTTCTCTAATCGGCCGTTTGGGGTCAAGCGCTTTCAGACCATCCACCACCACCGCAGTGTCGATGTCACCACTCTGAAATTCAAAAGGGGCCAATCGTTTTCCGGCTTGTCGGAAAGGGGCCGGTACCCAACTGAGGCTGCCTGGGCTAGATATCCGGCAACAGACGCGCGTGTTAAATCAGTGGCCCCGCGTCTAGGCAGCAGCAGACTGTTAGGGGGGAGAGAATTCCACTGTCCGAGTATATCTAAGCTCACGCAAGATCAGGGGGAAAAGATGGACGTAGAAGCTCTTATAATTTGGTTGATCGTCGGTGCCGTCGCCGGCTGGCTTGCTGATATGGTGGTTGAGGGCGGTGGCTACGGGCTGATTGGTGACATCGTTGTGGGGATGGTCGGTGGTTTAATCGCTGGCTGGCTATTGCCACAGATCGGCATTGTAATAGGCGGTGGAATCGTTGGCGCGATCATCAATGCCTTCATCGGCGCCGTTATCCTGTTGATCATTCTGCGGCTGATCAAACGCGCTTGACTTGCTGTTCGAATTCCTCGAGCGGTGTGATTGCAGAGACAGTGCGGGCGGCTATCGTTGCTGAGGCCAAAGGAGGGGAAATGAGCAAAACGCGATTATTTACCGCCCCTACTCAAGTCGAAGCCAACCGCCAAGCTGACGAATGGTGGGCGCCGCAAAAGGGGCTGTGCTTGATCCAACGAACGCAAGTAGCTGTTGGGTTTGGGTCATCTCTAGCCGAAAAGGACCAGTGGGCCGTCACCATCCATTACGAGGCCGAAAATTCAAATTAGGACACTGCCGGCGCGTAGGAAACGTCCATAGCAATGGTGTTCCGAAATCCCCACGACTGCTCAAACCAAAAAACTAAATCCGATCAATGGCCCTCCCCGGTTGCTTCGCATGTTCTAAAACCATTGCTTTTCGGAACATATTAAGGTAGGTTTGCGCTTCATCGGAGAGGAATGGGGGCACACCATGATGACCAAGGCGCGGCGCAAGAGCCGACCGTCATCGAAGGGCGCAAAGCGGGTCGCGATCTATCTTCGTGTCTCTACGGCGGAACAGACGACGGCCAATCAGAGGCGCGAGCTGCAAGGCGTCGCCAAGCGCCACGGTTGGGCTGTGGTGCAGGTTTTCGAGGATGCTGGCATTTCCGGCGCCAAGGGTCGCAACGAACGTCCGGCGCTAGACGCGATGCTAAAGGCCGTTGCTCGCCGGGAGGTCGATATGATCGCCGCCTGGTCAGTCGATCGGCTGGGCCGCTCACTCACTGACCTTCTCGATCTGCTGCGCGAGCTGCATGCCAAAGGCGTCGACCTGTTCTTGCATCAACAGGGCCTCGATACGTCGACGCCATCCGGTCGGGCAATGTTTCAGATGATGGGGGTATTTGCCGAGTTTGAGCGCGCCATGATTCGCGAGCGCGTACTCGCGGGGCTCGCTCGCGCGAAAGAGCAAGGCACGATCCTGGGCCGACGGCGGCTTGAGGACACCGATGCTTCCAAGGTGGCCGCGATTAAGGTCGCCTTGGCAGCCAAAAAAGGCGTAAGGCGGATCGCCCGCGATCTCAAAGTCGGCGTTGGGACGGTGTTGCGTTTAAAGGCCGCCTAGATGCGTCCCTTGACCTTCCAAATCGACCATGTGCTTGGCCCATTGGTTCAGGTCGCGCCGTCGCTTTGGGGGCTTCATTTGGCGTAGCCCTGCGACCTCAACCAATCGATGCGGCGAGACCCTTGCAGCCATTCATCGACTTCAGCTTTGTTCGTAAGCCCTTTGATGTATCGAATTTCGGCCCCTGGATAGTGGGCTTCAATTTGCCAATCGTCTTCGGCGATCCGCTTCATTTTGAAAATGACACGTTCTTTTCCCATAAAGGCGATATGGCCGTATCGGGCCAGGCCGCAAGCCCGTCGGACGGTCGAGACCTCCACTTCGTTCGAGGCTCGGCCAAGTCAGCGGCCTCCTACTAGGGAGTTGGAAAAAATTTGGGCGACTAGCGCGGCGAAGCCCACTCCACCAATCGGAGGGCTACAAACCCCCGGTGGAACTCTTGCCCGAGTGTAGCGGCGAGCAACATGCCTGACAGAGCGACTAGTCGAGCGATTAGAGTCTTCGAAGACTGGCCAAAAATACATGCGGTGTAAGATTAAGATCCAGATGTCGCCCAAATTCATGCGCCAATTGCCGTCGGGTAGCGGCAGATCGCCAACCTTCCACTCCGGAAGGTCATTAAACTTTTTCCGCTCGATGTCGTGGCCTGGCAACTCCATGGCTGCAGCAAGCATAGCGCTCGCACGCGCGTGCTCGACGATTGTTTTGCTTTCCGCGGGCGACAAGCCGCGTTCTTGAGCCATCGCACTCGCGCGCTTTACCTTCGGTAAAATTTCGTCGAGCGCTCGCACGAAATTCTTTATGCGCGTGACGTACATCTCGCCCAGTCGCTCTTGAAACTCGTCCTCAGGCATAGGCACTACGGCCGGCGTGTCACGATTCGCCATTGTAAATCCGTACCTCCTAAGGCGGGTCTTTTCCGGTGGCAGCAATTAATTCACTTGCCCCTCGGTCCTGGCTACAAGCAGCAGCTTGCTCACGGCGCATCCTTCAATTTCCGGACGCTGTCTGGCCGCATATTCAATTCGGCAACCTGCGTCGTGGTAAGGCGGATACCAGTTAGCGCGAGCTTCCAGCCGGGCGCAATTTGTGCCCGCACCGCGTCAACGGCATAAGCGGACGGCGTAGCGGCAGCCCAATATTCGGTTTTGCCGTCTTTCGTCGCGGTTACCAAGAAGATACCTCCCGCATAATCGCTTCCCATGCCGCCGAATATGGTCGGATCGGCCTATGTCGCAACCACTATTTCGGGCCGCCTTATTCAAAATGACCCACTACCCAAAGGTGGCACTTCTATTCGTGGATCAGGGGACCGATGGTGTGCCAAATGAAACACTCTATCCCCTCAATCGCTCTAGGCCAGCGGCGACGTTTTGCATTAGGAAGTATCCAGCGCCATGACCAAAATTCAACTTTGCTGGGTCGCGATTGACGTCGTCAGGGAGAAGGCCGTCTGGCCAGCCCATTGTCTCAGCGTGGTAATGATCTATGTGGTCGAGCATGTGTCGCAGGGTGGCAATGGCGCCTTGCAGCGTTTTCGGTTTAAGTCTTAGGACCTTCATCGCGGCAGCGTCCATAGCCCGGCCGGTCTGATCGACCTGTTTTTCGGCCTTGATCCAACGCGGATCGTCCGTTTTGACGACGTTGCGGTGTTTCGATAAGTCTGTTTTGCGGCGATTGCTGGGAAGCGCATCCTCAAGTTCGCTGTAGTTGTGGATAGCCTTTGCATAGGTGTCGACGGCGGTTTTGTGTTTCGCGATGGCGGAGAAAATCGGGTCGACCACAGTCGCTGCTTTGCCGACCTGAACCTGCCGCGTTGGTCTGGATGGTGACATAGGAACCTCCTGTCCGTGTGAATGTACCGGCGCCATATCGCTGGCCGGTGCGTTAGGCAGTTTGGGGCGAACGTTACGCTGCCGCTAGGCGTTGGTTGCGACCTCGAAACGGCGATAGGACTCGCCAAGATATTCCTTGACGGCCTTTACGTCGATCCGCCCGGCGATCTGCTCGGTGGCGGTGATCGTGAATTCATCGCCGGCGACCTCAATGAGGCCGCGGCGTTTGAATTCATCTTTCAGAGCTTTGCACTCCGCTTCGGCGCCCTTCAGGGCCGCGTCGGTGTGACCGAGCGCGTCAGCGAGCGCGTCAGCGAGCGCCTCGTTTGAGAAGTTGTGAAAGCGGGATGTGATATGAGTGTGGATAGCCTGTGCCATGGTCACCTCCGTGGCGTGGGTTAGGGCTGGCTTGGTGTTCCACCACCTTGCCGGCCCGACTATTTTATGATATCCCTAATTCATGGCGAAGTCAATACGGGATATCCCAAAAAAACGAAAACGCGGTCGACCACGAACTACAGGTCGAGGTGAGCCAGTTATGTTGAGGCTGCACCCACCACTGCTCACAAACTTGGACGACTGGATTGGGCTGCAAACAGTCGAAACGACGCGGCCCGAGGCGATCCGTCGGCTTGTCGAGCAGGCTCTCGCCGCGTCTGATGCGCGGCTCACAGGGCGCGCCGGTGAATCCAAACGCGGTCCGGGCGGTCGAGCATCCTCCCGATTGAAGGCGCATCGGCGGCCTTCTGTCGGGCGCCGAAAGCGGGACGCTTAGCAAACGAGGTTGAGTGCCCACCGGCCAGCGTGCGAGGCCGGGCAGTCTCAAAGAACGCTACCTCGACGAGGCGTGTCAGCCGTTGACCGCGTCGAGCTAAGCGGCGCATGATTTGACGACTGCGCCAAATCGAAACGCTCACGGGGGGCCAATGATGCACAACATCCGCGCTCTAGCGATTTTGATCGCATGTGGTGGTCTCGCGACCGCCGCGTATGCAGGTCCGAGAGAGGTTTTTCAAACGAAGGCGCTTGCGTGCAATCAACAATTTCCGCCCGGAAACCCGAAGACGGCTATGAAACGGGCGCGCTGCATCAATGATGCTCTTGCGTTGCTGTTGCCGACTTTTCCAAATGCCGATCTTTTACAAGTCCTGATGGCGTCGAGGTTGGCCATTATCGAGCAATATGCGGCGGGCAAGATCACCCAGGCTCAAGCCAACGCCGCCATTGCGCAGAAGGTTTCGCAATTGGTCGCAGAAGAACAGCGTCGCGATTTGGTCCGACGATCTGTGATCACCCAGGAGCGCGCAGCGGCAGCTCAGGCGCGCGCGGCGGCGGCCCAGCAACGCGCGGCCGACGCTGATGAAGACGTGGCAACGGCGGCCCAATTTGGTACCGTCATGTCGATTATGCGCGCGTTCTCGCGTTAACCGTCTGTTTGAAGTAACGCCTCACTCGCCGTGAGGCTTGGCGCGTCAGGGGACAGTTTTAGCGAAGACGCGACAGCGGCCTTCGTATAGCCGCCGCCCCGGTGGATAAGATTGCACTCTGTCGTAGTCTAACGCTTCTGCGATCAGGTAAAATTCGAGTCGCGCGGGGCTCGGCCGGCCAGCCGTCGCATTCCCTTACCGCCGGAATGCTTAGCTCCGCGCAACCACTTCGGCGGTGGCGGTAATGATGACTTCCAAATTGCGCGCCCAGATCGAAAAGGCTTGGCGACATTCATTTCGCCGGACTAAACGGCCATTCGCTCCAGCTCCCTATAGATCAAAAAAGACCGCCGACGTTGATCGGAGGGCGGACGTTGCGATGGCGTACGACAAGTATTATCGGCCTCGGGCTCAAATCGTTGCACTCATAAAATTGCACGCTCAGAATGGACGCGTTAAGCGCGGCTTGCCCAAGTCCAGCAATTTAGCAGAGACAAAATGCTTAAAGTGGCTGGTGGAGAAAATGGAGAGATCGCCGCAGCGACCTAATTCGAAAAAGATCATACAAAAAACCGCGCGGCAACTTTTTGAGGGCCTATCCGCAAGAGGATTTGATCGCGCTTGGCAGAATGCCGTTGCAGCTATTCCGATCGCTAAGTGGAATGCGCCTGGCGCGCCGGTAAAGAGAAAAACAGCACGACCTAAAAATCCCCGCACCAATTAATCCTGACAGGGTTTTTTTTAAAAAGAATCCTTGCGATCTTTCGCGTGTGATTTCCGACACGGAGAGATCGCAATGCCAGCCGTAACTCCGATACAGGTCAGACTGCCGGATGAAGAGCGCGACGCGCTCGATGCCTATCGGCGGGAGCAGCAAAATCCGCCATCACGCGCCAAGGCGGCAAGAGAAATTATCCGGCGCGCTCTGAACGAAACAGGCGCGTTACACCGCATCGAGGTGCGGGCATGAGCATGCTACCGGCTGAAATATCATCGGCCATGCAGGAGCGCGGACGCCTGATCTGGAATGAGCTTCTTCTGTCCCAGTGCACCCATAGACCATTGCCATTCGTGCAGTTCGATCCCACCGATCCGGCAGTTCTGGTGTCCGCTTGGAACGTTGCGAATAGCGGTGACGAAGTTGACGATCTCATCCGGGGCGTTTGCTACGCCGAACTATTGGTTCACTGCGCAAAAACGGCGCGCGGAGATTTTGACCCGTTTCAAGTGATCCAAGAAGTGATGGTGGCCATCGCCAAGCAGGGCGATGCGGGCGCAATTGCGCGCGGGTTCTTCGCTCGTATCGCGATATTGGCTTTGGCCGCGTCGCTGAACTAACGACCGCTCGAAGGAGGAAATTCCAAAATGTCCGCTTCCCCGCTCGCGGCAGCACTCTTAGGCGGCGACAACAACGCCGCCGCTTTCCTCGGTCTCGATCCGGCCGCCATGCAGGCATTGCCCGACATTCAGTTGGGGCAATCGCTTGAGCAAAGCGGTCTATCGACCGCGCCGGCTTATCTACCGCAGGCTTTAGCGCGGGTGATCCAAGCGGGGACGGGCGAGTTCGTCAAGCATCAGGCATATAGCGATCTAGCGAAGGCGATGTCTGGTTCGCTCGAAGGTCTGCAACAAATCTTCCCGGCTGGGACGCCGATTGGCGATGGTCTGCGTAGTCCTATCGCAATGGTCCGTATGATGTCTGCGCAACAGGCGCCCAAGGCGATGCTGCTTAACAGCGAGCGTTTCGGTTTGGAGGCTGGCCAGGAAAGCCACGCACTCGGCAGTCCGAACGCAACTGCGGTCAGCGGTCAGCCGCAATCGGCTCCCGGCAAGATCGCCGCCGATGCCGAGCGCGCCGCTGGTGCCGGTCAGCCTGCTGCATCGACCGCGCTTACGCGCGCCTTGAGCAAGGAAGGCATGACGCCGGAGGGTGTCCCCTATCCGGCCGTGCCGATCAATCCTCCTGCCGTCATTCCCCGTTCGATAAGAACCGGAGCGGCACTAACTGCTGCTATTCCGCCGCCGGAAGCGATGGCTGCGGCAAAGCAAAAGCTCGCGCAGAATCTTACGGCCGCACAGAATGCCGGCGTGACTAATCCGACCGCGACCGGAATGTCGGACGAGATCGCCGCCGCGCAGGCGAAGATCGAGGCCGCCAAGGAAGCCGCCAAGACCGATGTGTCCACCGGCAAAGCGAACGCTATCGCCACCGCCAAGGGCACCGAGGCCGCTTCGGAAAAGCTCTATGGCGGCGCCTCGGAAGCCTTGGGGAAGGCCATTGGCGAGCAGATCGAGGCCGGTGGCAAGAATGCCCGCGACCGCATGAATGCGCTCAATACGATTGACGATGCGCTCAATGCCGGCGGCAAGGGCGTGATCACCGGCCCGCTCGCCGAACGCGCCTTAAAGGCCAAGGAAGCTCTCGATGCTTGGGGCATCGATACGTCCTGGGTAAAGGCGGGATTGCCGGAAAGCGAAGTCGTCTCGAAGATGAATGCACAATTGGCCTCGGCCTCGGCCAAGGCCATGACCGGGCGCCCGACGCAATTTGAATTCTCCGCATGGATGAAAAATAATCCCGGCCTGTTGACTAGCAAAGCCGGCACGCAGGCATTGACCAATATCCTCAAGCAGACGACGCAGCAGGACATCGATATTGGCCGTCTCGCGCAGAACAAAGGCAATTGGGAGCATTGGGCCGATACGGTGGACGACTACTACAAGAAGCACCCGCTGATCAGTCCATTCACGAATAAGGCCATGGCGCAAGAAGTGGCTGCGCCTACGCGCCCCATGACCGCGACAAACAAACAAACCGGATCGCGCATGCAATCGCTTGACGGGGGAGCCACATGGCTACCGCTGCAGGCGCAATGAGCCTTCCCGCCGGCTTCACACTGGATGATAGTCAATCGCTGCCCGAAGGCTTCGAGCTTGATGCCGCGCCCGCAACAGCATCGCCAATCGGTGCAGCGGAAGACATTGCAAAGTCGCTGCCGACCGGCGTCGCCAAGGGTGTGATCAACATCGCCGGGATTCCCGGACAACTCTACAACGGCATGCGCTATCTCACCCGTGGTGCCGCGAGGTATTTTTCTCCCGATTTGACCGACGCGGAACTGGATCGCCGCGAAGCGGAATACTGGAAACAGATGAACGATCCGGAACACATGAAGACCATGGCGGCGTTCGGCGAAATTCCGTCGCAGCCACTGACAGGCGAAGACATCAAAGGCCAGGTCGAGAAGCTGACCGGACCATTGCATGAGCCGCAGACGCCTTTAGGAAAAGGCGCGGAAACCGTCGGCGAGTTCGTGCCCACCGCGCTTGCAGGTCCAGAAGGCGTCGGTGCCAACATTCTAAAACTCGCTGTGATGCCCGGCGTCGCGTCGGAAGCCGCAGGACAGGCGCTCGCAGGCACGCCGTGGGAAGGTCCGGCGCGTTTCATTGCTGCGTTGATCGGAACCGGGGGTGCTATTGGCGCGAGCAAGGCTGCTCAGGCCGGCAAGAATTATCTCGCTGCCCGCGCTGCGGGGCAGGAACTCGGCCCCGACATCAATGCCGGTGCCGTCTCGCGCATGGCAAAGAGCTACGCCGCCGACAAGCTCACGCCGGACATTGTCGCAGCGAAAGCGGATCAACTCGGCCCGGAAGCGATGACGCTCGATATGGGGCGGCAGATGCAGGGCCGCGCCGAAGCTATCGCGGCGCAGCCGGGCGAAGGCCAGAATACCGTCCTTAATGCGACAGAAAAGCGCGTGCATGGAACCGATCAGTTCGGCAACGTCAATAGTCAATTCGGCGCGGCGACGGCGGATCGCATCAAACAAACACTCGATCAGCAATTAGGTCTCGCGCACAACAAAGTCGATCTGCTTAACCGCGTTAGCGGTGTGGTGGATAGCGTCGCGCGACCGATGTACGATTCTGTTATGGCGGCGCATCCGGTCGTCGATGTGCCGGCCGATATCACGTCGCGTCCCGCCATCGCCTCGGCGATGAAAAACGCCACGACCTTGGCGAAGCAATATGGCGAGGAATTGGAATCGCCGACCGAAACGAAAACAATCCTGTCCGGTCCCGGCTATCACATCGCCGATGACGTGACGGCGCCGGCAAAGACTTCGCTGCGCTATTGGGATTATGTGAAAAAGGACATGGATCGCCGCATCAACGCCTACATGAAAAGCGGCGGAACTTCCGAATTGAACAGCGCGCACAAGGCCGATCTCGGCGGACTGATCGATGCGCGCAACGCGCTGCGCGATCATTTGGACGAAGTGACGAATGGCGATTACGCCAATGCGCGCCGCGTTGCGGCGTTCAAGCCGCAATTGACCGAAGCCTATGAGACGGGCCGTAGCGCGTTCAACAATCGGCTACTGCCGGAGGAATTTGCCGATCAGGTCAACAATATGTCGGCGCCGGAACAGGTGATGGCCAAGGCCGGCTATCGCCGTGAACTTGAACGCATGGTGGATACCGCCCGCAACGACGGCGCGGCCGCGCGCAAGATGCTCGACACGAATTCCAATCTGCAAAAGACCGAGGACTTGTTCGGGCCGCAAGCGCGGCAGGCGGTCGAGGATAGGATCGCCGCCGAGACGAAATTCCAGCAGGCGGCAAACAATATCGCCGGCAATTCCCGCACGCAGGTTCGCGGACAATTGGCGAAAGATACGGAATCGCCGTCTGCCGCTACGCCGCCGCAAGCCAATATCACCGGATTTTTATATAAGGGCGGCTTGGGGACACTCGATTATCTGCGTAATCAGGGAATGGAAAAAACCCGCGCCGCCATCGGGCGCATGGCGACCATGCGCGGTCCGGAATTGAGCAATCTCGCTGACGTGCTGGCAAACTACAACGCGAAGCGCGCGGCGAATTACAGTCCGGTGCCGACGCAGGTCGGTGCGCTAGCGAGAATGCTGGCGCTCGGACCGTCCGGCCCAGTTGCCACTGGGAATCCGCCGCGATGAGACTCCACCGCACAAATCGTCATAACAAAAAAATGGCCGGCGCGCGGTGGCCGGCCAAAAGGCTAAATCACAATGCAGGGAATGGCACAGCAAGATCCTCAGCGCAATAGCGATCAGAAAAAATCCGGCACCGATGCAGAGATAATCGCCGAATGGCCGCTCAAACGACATGAGCGACTTCGCGTCTCGCTCGAATTCTTCAACGGTGTTTGGCTCATCAACAGTCGAAAGTGGTTTGAGACTGAGAGCGGCGAATGGCGTCCCACCAAGCAAGGAATTGCGCTTGGCGCCAAACATCTTCCGCAACTTGCAAAAGCCGTCGCCGAAGCGCTGTCGATCGCGCGGGAGCGCCGTCTGATCGAGGCCGATAACGAGGGCGGCAAATGAGCACCCTCGCAAACATATTGCACATAGCCGCATCATCATCCGCAGTGACGGAACTGGCAGTGCGCGCGGGCGTAACGCCGCGGCAAGTTGCCCTGGCGCGGGCCGGCAAACCTATCAACGCTGGTGCCTATCTGGCGCTGTGCGGCGCCGTCGGCCTCAATCCGGTCGACGGCGCGCCCCGCCCCTGCAAATTCGTCTCTCCGAATATCGAATGGTGGTTATTGGGAACGGCACTGCGCGTCACTCGTGGATTGCTGCGCTTCAATCAACGCAGCGCTGCTAAAGCCATCGGCGTTTCGCCTTCGACGGTTTGCCGCGTGGAGACCAACAAGCCGGTGAGCGTCGCGAACATGATCAAGGTGTGTGGCTTCGTCGGTGTGCACCCTGATGGTTACACCGCGTCGTCGCGGGGCATTGTCTCACGGGAAACACCCACTGAAACACGTTGTTCTGATTTGGATATTGGTCATGGCATCGCCGCGCAAGCGTGAGCTTTCCGTTTATGACGGGCAGGACTGCATCGGTACCATCAAGGTCGCCGACGACGGCAGCGCAGTCGCCTACCGGCGCGGCAAGCGTATCGGATCATTTTCGTCTTTTGAGGCTGCGTCCGCCGCGTTTGATTCGCAATCGACCGCGCCGGGCAGCAGCCGTGACTGAACAGCGACAGATTGCGTTTCGGCGGATCGCCGACGCAGCACTCGGCCGTGCCGGGCTAATCGTGGTCCGATGGCTGCCCGATGGGCGGCGGGAAGGCGCCGAATGGGTCTGCCGAAACCCTATGCGCGACGATCGGCGCCGCGGATCGTTCAAGGTCAACGTCGCCACCGGCAAGTGGGGCGACTTCGCCACCGGCGAGCGTGGCGGCGATCTCGTGTCGCTCGCCGCCTATCTGTTCAAGCTGTCGCAAGCCGAGGCGGCGCTTAAGGTCGCGGACATGATCGGGATCGAGTCGTATGAGCACTCCTGATCCGTTCGCGCCGCTCGGCGGTGACGCCAGGGCACCGCGGCCGGGAAAAGAAAAAGCCTGGACGATCGTTGTGCCGGTGCCGCCCGATGCGCCAATTCCGCCGGCAGAGCATTTCAAGCTCGGGAAGCCGAGCGCGACGTGGACATACACCGCCGCGGCCGGCGCCGTGCTCGGCCATGTGCTGCGGTTCAATACCGGCGGCGGCGAGAAGGAATTCCGCCCGTTAACACTCTGGCGCCCTGCGAAGGGCGGCAAGACCGAATGGCGATGGGAAAGCTGGCCGTCCAAAAGGCCTCTCTATGGACTCCGGGGACTCGCTGAGCGGCCTTCCGCACCCGTGATGGTGTGCGAAGGGGAGAAGGCGGCCGACGCAACCACGCGCCTCCTGCCGGGCTTTGTAGCCGTCACAAGCCCGAACGGCAGCAAGAGCGCGGCCAAGGCGGATTGGTCACCACTCAGAGGCCGCGCTGTGACGGTGTGGCCCGATGCAGACCTTGCCGGCCTCGAATACGCGCGACAAGTCGCCAAACTTTCCGCCGGCGTTGGGGCGCTGTCGGTGGTGATTGTGTCCCCGCCGGAAGGCGTTGCCGGCGGCTGGGATGCGGCCGACGCAGCGGTAGCCGGTTGGGATGAGCGACAGGCGGCAGAGTTGATCGCTGCGGCCAAGCCGATTGAACAGAAGTTTGCCGAGGGCGTCTCTCGAAGCGACGAGCCCAAGGGCAGCGACCGCCGGCGCACACCGCAGCGGGACACGCTGATCGGCATCACGGATGGTTGCGAACTCTGGCACGACGCCGACCGCACGGCTTACGCCACCTTCGGCGCGACTGCCCATCATGAGCACTGGCCGGTGCGGTCGCGGGAATTCCGCATGTGGCTGAGCGGGCAATTCTTCGAGGCGACTGGTGGCGCGATTGGTGGCCAGGCGCTGGAAGATGGCGTGAGGATCCTTGAAGCACGCGCGGTAAACCAGGGGCCGCAATATGAGCCGTTCATTCGCGTGGGCCGCCACGGCAAAAATTTGTATCTAGATTTGTGCGACGCGCGCTGGCGCGCGGTCGAGATCACGGGCGACGGCTGGTCGGTGGTTGAAAAACCCGCCGCCAAGCTGATGCGCTCTTCCTCGATGCGTCCACTGCCAGAGCCAGAATCAGGCGGGATGATCGAAGAGTTGCGCGGCTTCCTCAACGTGCGCACCGACGACGATTTCATGTTGGTTGTGGCGTGGCTGGTCGCAGCGCTTCGGGACCGCGGTCCCTACCCGGTGCTCGCGATCAACGGTGAACAGGGCGCCGGTAAGTCAGTGTTCTCGCGCATGATCCGTGCGCTGGTCGACCCGAGTGCTGCGCCCATTCGCGCGGTGCCGAAAGACGATCGTGATCTCGTGGTTTCTGCCGGCAATTCGTGGGCGCTAGTTTTCGACAATCTCTCCAGCGTGCCGGCTTGGTTCGCCGATGCGCTTTGCCGGTTGGCGACAGGAAGCGGCTTCGCAACCCGCATGCTCCACACCGACCGAAGCGAAAGCATCTTCGACGCAGCGCGGCCGATCGTGCTCAACGGCATCCCGTCGCTTACCGACCGCGCCGACCTGGCCGACCGTGCAGTGACGATTCATCTTGCGACAATCACCGAAGAGGCGCGCGACCCCGAAGACGAGCTGATAGCTGCATTCGAAGCGAAACGTCCGGTCATTCTTGGCGCGCTGCTCGACGCCGTGTCGTGCGCACTGCGCAACCTCGATACCGTAAAGCTCGTTCGCTCACCACGCATGGCCGATCTGGCGAAGTGGATAACCGCCGCTGAGCCGGCGCTTGGTTGGGACGCGGGTCAATTCCTCAACGTCTACCGCGAGAACCGGCGCGACGTGATCGAGACGTCTTTCGAGGCTGATGCCGTCGCGGTCGGAATCCGGGATTATATTATCTCTGAAAAGCCCGAAGGATGGACTGGCACTGCGACCGAATTGTTGGCGGCGCTCAATGTGAGGGTGAATGAAGGCGTCCGCAAATCGAAACTTTGGCCACTGAGCGCGCAGGGCCTCGGCAACCGCATTGATCGCGTCGCGCCGCTTTTGCGCAACAAGGGTTTTGTGGTGGAGCGCCGCCACAGCGGCCAGCGCCACATCATCATCAATCCGCCTGCTGCTGCCGTCACGGGGGAAACTAAATGACCCCGTTATTAACGGTCAGCCAAGCGTGCGAGGCGTTACCGTCGAAGCCGACGGAACGTTGGCTCAACGATTTCCTGCGGAAAACCAAGGTCGACCCGGAAGGGCGACCATTGTACCGCGTCGCCAGCCGCGCGAAGCTGATCTATCTCGACCGACTGATCGAGGCCCTGCCATGCCCCTCAAACTCGTCCCCTCCCGCAACAAGAAAACGAAGAACCTCTATATCCGCGGGAGCTACCTCGGAATCGCTGTTGATGCGAGCTGCCGCACTAACCGGCGATCCCTCGCTCGTAAAATCCTCAAGCGGCTCGAAGGGCAAATCGAGCGCGGCGAATACCCGCCCAAGCCAGTTGCGCCTCGTGACGGGGAGCCGACATTCTTGAGCGCCGCGATCGCCTACATGGAAGCCGGCAAGAGCGCGCGTTACGTCGCGGCGCTCATCAAGTATTTCAAGGAAACGCCGCTCTCGGAAATCGACCAGTCTGCCGTCGACGAGGCGGCGATCGCGCTCAAGCCGAACGTCACCGCCGGCACCCGCAATGCCTATGTCTACACGCCGGTGTCGGCGATCCTGCATCACGCCGGCGTCGCGATCGCGCTGCGCCGGCCGAAGGGCGCCAAGGGCCGCGTGCTCACCGACTGGCTCACGCCGGCGGACGCCTTCGGCATCATCGCTGCGGCGGAAGGCATCGATGTGGAGTTCGCGACCCTCCTTGCCTTCCTGCTCTACACCGGCCCGCGGATTGGCGGCGCGCTCAATCTCCAGCGCGAGGATGTGCGGCTTGAGGAAAGCGCGGCCTGGGCCCGCCCGCAGAAGGGCCAGATGCCGAACGATATCCGCTTGTCGGATGAAATCCGCGCGCGGCTGGCTGCCCTGCTCGATAGCCACGAGCGGCGCCGCGTGTTCCGCTTCCACCAGGGCGGCTACCTGAAGCACCTGCTGGTGCGCGCCAAGCTGTCCTATCTCGGGCTGACGTGTCCGGTGCGCCGGCCGAAAGGCTGGAAACAGCCGCCGAACCGGCTGCAATTCGTGACGTTCCACACGTTCCGGCACACCTGGGCGACGTGGATGCGGCGCTACGGCGGCCTTGACGCCATCGGCCTAGTCGCGACCAAGAACTGGCGCGATCGCCGGAGCGCGGAACGCTATGCCCACGCCGTGGCGCGCGAGGAATGGGACCGCGTCGAGGATCTGCCGACGATGGGGAAAACGCGGGGAGCCGGTTGATGGTTGAGGCTATCGCATTGTATTTGCTCAGGGCGGCTCACTCTTCCCCAGGAGCCGGCCGCACCTTTTTTTGTCGCCGCTAGTAAGCGGCTTTCCGATGGAAACATTCCAAATCGTCCGCTACTGCCCCGGCTGATGTCCGCTCGTAATAAAAGCAGACATTCCAAATTGAGCCGGTCATGTCGCCTAATGACCCGATTCAGACATGAAAGCGGCGCACTTGTAGATCGATATTCGTGCTTGGCAAGATCATGAGCCGTTCGAGGTTGGGGCCGAACTAAAGGAGGCACGCCAGTGTTACGGCGCGGCTTCTGACGCGGAACGGTTCAATTCATGCGACACGCACAAAAGTAAGCCCCTGACGATGGTGTCGACTCCATGCTAAAGTGTAACGCCGGGCTGATATTAGGCCGCGAGATGTTCCAAGGTGCGATTCGGGAGGGCGACATGACCGACGTGAAATGGACGATCAAGGCGAGAGAATTCGTGAACTGCAACTGTGCTTATGGGTGTCCGTGCCAATTCAATGCGCGGCCGACGCACGGCAACTGCCAAGCGGTCGCCGGCATGCAGATCGATGAGGGCCATCACGGCGACACGCGGCTCGACGGTCTGCGTTTTGTCGGCATTTTTCGCTGGCCCGGAGCAATCCATGAAGGCAAGGGCGAAGCGGCGGTCGTCATCGACGAGCGTGCGACCGAAGCGCAGCGTGGCGCGCTGTTGCGCATTCTCAGCGGTCAAGACACCAAGCCCGGCGCCACCATCTTCCAGGTATTCTCCACCACCCTGGAGAAGATGTACGAGCCGATCTTTGCCCCCATAGATTTCGACGTGGACATCGATGCCCGCAAAGGGCGGTTGGTCGTGCGCGGCGTTACCGAGGGACGCGGTGAACCCATCAAGAATCCGGTCACCGGCGCCGAGCATCGCGCCCGGATCGATATCCCCAACGGCTTCGAGTATACGCTCGCCGAAATGGGGCGAGGATGGACCACGGTGTCGCGTCCGATGCAGATCAAGCTCGCCGATTCCTACGCGCAATTCGCGCACGTCAATCTTTGCCAGAGCGGCATCGTGCATTGATCGCCGGCTGAGTACCATGAGTACCGCCCTCGAAGCGGTGCTTCGGCGCGACCGTGCCATCGTCGTCGCTGCGCTTGCCCTCATCACCGTGCTTGCCTGGGCCGATCTCGTCTGGCTCGCCAATGATATGTGGATGGGCGGCATGGACATGACCGGTTTTCGCATGATTCCAGCCGGGCAAGGTCTGATGATGCCGGAAAGCGCCCCGTGGCAGCCAATCGAGTTCGGTTACGTTTTCGCTATGTGGGTCGTGATGATGATCGGCATGATGACGCCTTCGGCGGCGCCGATGATCCTTATCTACGCCCGCGTTGGCCGACAGGCGGCGAGCGCCGGCCAGCCGTTCGCTGCGAGCGCATGGTTTGCCGCCGGGTATCTATTGTCGTGGACGGGCTTCTCGCTGGCGGCGACATCGGCCCAATGGACGCTGCAGCGCACCGCGTTGCTGACTCCCATGATGGAGAGCGCGAGCAACATTCTAGGCGGCATCGTGTTGATTGCGGCCGGTCTCTATCAATGGACAGCGTTCAAGGATGCGTGCCTGTCATATTGCCAAGCGCCGCTTACATTCATCATGCGCCACGGCGGCTTCCGCCGCGAGGCCGGCGGCGCGCTGATGCTCGGCCTTCGTCACGGCCTCTACTGCATAGGCTGCTGCTGGGCGATCATGATGCTGCTGTTTGTCGGCGGCGTTATGAATCTGCTCTGGATCGCCGCGTTCGCAATTCTGGTACTGGTGGAAAAGGTGCTGCCGTTCGGCCGGCTCGTCGCGCGCCTCGCCGGCATAGCCTTCGTCGTCGGTGGCGCGTGGCTTCTGCTGCAGCTGCAACCCTTTTGAGTGGTGAGGGCGCCGAGGAAGGCGCCCCCTTAGCATTGTGGGGGCATGTCTCCTTCTGATGCTGTGGACGGCTCCTCCACCCGGCACGTGAGTGCCATGAATGTGGGTGCTGATAAGGCCCCACGATTCGGAGGAGCCAAGTCGTGCAAACGATCACGACAATCGGTCTCGACATCGCGAAGTCGGTTTTCCAGGTC
>JARLIY010000031.1 GCA_031291475.1 Xanthobacteraceae bacterium | reverse complement strand
GTCAGGCTGGCGCCCTGATTGCGAGGCCGCGTCTCGTCGACCCAAACATGGACGGGAATTCCCGCCTCGAAGGCCATGTAGATCGGCGACAGCGCGGTGCCCCAATCGATGCAGGCGAGCCAACCGGCGTTGCAATGAGTCAAGACATTGAAGCGATCGGGCTTGCCCTTCTTTTCCCAAAGCTGACGAATGATTCCCAGGCCATGCTGTCCAATCGCCATACACGTCTCGACGTCTTCGTCGCAGATCGTGGCGGCGCGGCGATAGGCGAGCCCCATGCGCTCGGACGGCGGGACCTTCTCAAGCCGACCTCGCAGATCGTCGAGTCCCCAGCGCAGGTTGATCGCCGTCGGCCGCGTTCCCAGCAACCCGGCGTACGCATTGGCGAGGTTCGCGTCCGACGGGTCTTCACGCATCGCCAGCGCCAATCCATAGACCCCCGTCGCGCCGATCAGCGGGGCGCCGCGCACCACCATATCGCGGATGGCGTCCGCGGCTTCGCGCCAGCTCCGCAGCGTCTTGGTCTCGACTGCAAACGGCAGTTTAGTCTGATCGATGACCTCGACGCCCCAAGAATCGGGCGCGACCCAAATCGTACGCGTTGCCTTGCCGTAGATTTTCATAACTACCTCTCCGGATCGTCCTCCGCATTCGACGGAGACGACGCTCGCTTAGGTCGCGACACGAGAACGGTCCTCGTTTGAGTCGGCCAAACGGATTTCGATCCGTCCTTCTCCGCAGACGGAAACGGCCTTCAGTTCGATTTGTCGGCGGCGACGACCGCCTCGCCCACTGCCTCGATCGTGACGAAACGCTCGCGATCGACCAGAAACGAGCGGGCGAGGCGAAGCGCCTTGCGCTCGCCTTTGGCGCGCAGGTCCTTGTCGGCGATCGTCTCGAAGTCGGCGACGTGGGCGAGCCCGAGGATGCGCCGGATCATCTTGCAGCCGGCGAAGCCGATGGTGTCGGAGAACAGGCGACGCATGTAGCGCCGCTGCTCCGCGGCGAGCGCCTCTCGCCCGGCGGGATCTGCGAAGAGCTCCGCAGTGTAGGCGTCGCCGCGCCCCTCGGCGTTCCACAGCGCGACGAACCGAGCGGCGAACCGATTCCAAACGTCGACGGTTTGGAGGAGAATCCAGGCCCGATATTCGTCCCGCGCGCCCGGAGTCGTCTCGTGACCGATCTGCGAGAGATAGGCCAGGATGAGATTGGCGATCAGCGCGCCGACGTCGAAGCCCATTGGGCCGAAGAAAGCGAATTCCGGGTCGATCACGCGAATGTCGCTCGCCGTCGCCATGATCGAGCCGGAGTGAAGGTCGCCATGGACGAGCGCTTCGGCGCTGCTCAAGAACTTGAGTTTCATCGCCTGGGCCGCAGCCTTGAGCGGGCCGTCGGAGCGGAACTCCAAGGCGAGATCGTCGAGCTGCGGCGACGTCCAATGGTTCAGTTTGGCGTCGCGGTAGGGATCGGTGAACACCAGATCCTCGGTGATCTTGCACAGCTCGGCGTTGGCGCAGAACAGCGCAATCCGCCGCTTCTTTTCACCGGCGGGCAGGTAAAGATCGGACGTCTTGAACAGGGTGGCCGCCATGAATTCGGCGAGCGTCTCGGCGAAGCGCGGATATTTAACGCCGTCTATCAGACCCTTACGCATGATCACATGCGGCGTCAGGTATTCCATGACGACGAGCGCCTGGGCCTTGTCGAACAAGATGACTTTGGGCGCCAAGCCGGGCGCGCATTCATCTTCGGTCAATAGGGCCTGACTTTCAAAGAAGGAGCGATCCAGCGGCAGCGGCCAGGAGTCGCCGACCAGGCGGACATAGGGCAGCGCCTGCTTGACGACCACCGCACCTGCCGGCCCCTTGACGATGAATACGAGATTGAGGTTGCCGTCGCCGACCTCGCTGACGCGCCATTGGTCCGGGCGACCGCCGAGAATAGAGGCGACGGCTTCGAAACCCCCGAGATAGCCGGACAACGAACCGTCCGTCATTGGGTGATAGTCGACGCCCCCGGTGAGCGAGATTCGCACGTCCTGCATGGGGTTCCTCCGTCCCGCGCCAAGCGCTTTCGCTTCGTGCTGGCGCTCTGCGTTTGGCGCTGGCGTTCACTGTGACACTGTCCCCGCGGTATTCATTTGTCAAGTGCTATTGACAAATGACTTGGATCGCGCCTACGGTGCTTGGGTACGAGCTCGAAAGAAGCTCGTTTGCACGGTCGTCGTCGGAGGAGGCGGGAGGGGCATGACCGATCCAGGCAGTGAGGTCATTCGCATTCGCGGGCTGACCAAACGGTTCGGCAGCACGATGGCGGTCACCGACGTCGATCTCGACATCCGGACGGGCGAGGTTCTGGCCCTGATGGGCGCCAACGGCGCTGGGAAGTCCACGCTGATCAAGATCCTGTGCGGCGTCCATCCCGCCGATTCCGGCGCGATCGAGATCGACGGCCGCAAGGTCGATTTCCGCTCGCCGCTCGAGGCGTGCGCGGCCGGCATTCGCGCGGTCCACCAGATCATCAACGACGGTGTCGTCCAGCAATTGACTGTCGCCGAGAATCTGGCGCTCGACGAGATTTGCCAGCCCGCCGGTCCGGTGATGCTCGACCGCCGCCGCATCGCCGAGCGCGCCGCCGCAATCCAGACGATCCTGGGTCTTGATCTGCCACTCGACCGGGCGATGAGCGATCTCGGACAGGCAGAGCGCCAGCTCGTCGCGATCGCCCGCGCCCTGTCCCACGAGCCGAAGGTGCTGATTCTGGACGAGCCGACTTCGTCCTTGTCGGAGTCGGAGGCTTCGCGCCTCTTCGCCATCATCGAGGATTTGCGATCGCGCGGCGTCGCGATCATCTACATCAGTCACCGAATGTCTGACGTCCGCCGTCTCGCGGATCGGGCGGTGGTGATGCGCGACGGCCTGATTCGCGCCGAATTCCAGAAACCGCTCGACTTCGACGGGATCGTCAACGCCATGGTCGGGCATCGAACCGGCGCCGGCGACAGGACGGCCGTTCCCGGCGGCAAGCCGGTGGCGGAATTGCGCGGGCTCCGCCTTGTCGCCGACGCGGCGCCGTTCGACCTCGAATTGCGCGAAGGCGAAGTCGTCGTCTTGACTGGGCTGATCGGCGCGGGCAAATCAGAACTCGCCGAATGCCTCTTCGGCACGCGTCGTCCGGCCGGCGGCGCGATCAAGATTGACGGCAAGCCGTTCACGCCGAAGTCGCCGGGCGAAGCAATCGCCGCCGGCGTTTTCATGGCGCCGGAAGATCGCGGCAACGCATCGCTCGTCACCGAGTTTTCGGTGCGCGACAACATGACGCTGCCGTTCCTCCGTTTCTTCAGCAAGCTGTCGCTGCTTCAGCCGGATCGGGAGAGCGCGGCGGCAAACGTGCAGGTAAGCGACCTCGCGATCAAGTGCGGTTCGATCGACGTCTCGATTCTCTCCCTCTCCGGCGGCAACCAGCAGAAGGTCGTGCTGGGACGATGGCTAATGCGTTCCGCGCGACTCCTGATTCTCGACGAGCCGTTCCAGGGCGTCGACATCGGCGCCCGGCAAGACATCGGCCGGCACCTCCGTGAGACGGCGCCAGGACGGGCTACGCTCGTCATCTGCTCCGATCTCGAGGAAGCGACGGAAATTGCTGACCGCATCGTCGTTATGCGCGACTTCTCGTTGGCGGGCGTTCATTCGCTGAACGACGTCCCGGTCGACCAACTGGTCGCCGAGATGAGCAGCGTCGCCCTTCCCGCCGCCTTCGGCTGAGTAGCGATCCACCAAGGGCTCATCATGAAACCTCAATCCTCAAACACCGCCGCTTCTGCGACCGCCTCCGGCGCCGACGGACCGGCCAGAACGACCAGAACGACAAGCAGCCAGGTCCTCAAAGACTTCATCATAAGGTATGGGCTGCTCGTCATCCTGGCGTTGATGATCGTCGTCTTCTGGCGACTGGAGCCCGCCTTCGCCAACCCCCGCAATATGTTCTCGATCCTGGAGGCCGTCTCGGTGACGGCGCTGCTGGCGCTCGGCGTCACAGTGACGCTGGCGATCGCCGGCTTCGACCTTTCGATCGGATCAACGGCGGCCATGTCGCTGATGGCGTCGAGCTACGCCATGGTGATCCTCAACCAGGGCACGGTGGTCGCCGTGGTCGTCTGCCTCCTGCTTGGGATTCTGATCGGCTACTTGAACGGCGTCTTGATCGTCCACGGCCGAATTCCCGACCTTCTCGCCACGCTCGGCATGATGTTCTTGCTGCTCGGCCTGCAACTGATTCCGACCGGAGGACGCTCGATCGCCAAGGGCATGACGCTGGCGGACGACGTCGTCGCTACGGGCTCGTTCACTCACGCCTTTCTTGCGCTCGGCCGCTATCGACTGTTCGACCTGATCCCTCTCCCCGTGATCATCACGTTGGTCGCAGCCATCATCCTCTGGGTCTTCATGGAGCGGTCGCGATACGGCCGCGTGCTTTACGCCATCGGCGGCAATGAAAGAGCGACCCGCCTCGCTGGCGCGCCGGTCGAGCGTTACAAGATCGCCGCTTACATGATTTCCGGTCTGTTCGCCTCGATTGGCGGAATTCTTTTGTCAGCCCGCATTGGACGCGGCGACGTGACGTCAGGGTCGTCTCTCCTGCTCGACTCCGTCGCCGCGGCCCTGATCGGCTACGCCGTGCTCGGCGCGAAAAAGCCCAATGTCTTCGGAACGGCGATTGGCGCCGTGTTCGTCGGCGTCCTGCTCAATGGCCTCACCATGCTGAACGCGCCCTATTACGCCCAAGACTTCGTCAAGGGGCTGGTTCTCGTCTTCGCGCTTCTCTTCACCTTCGGCTTCGCTTCCTCGCAGCGTCGCTGATGCCACAGGCCGTCGCCGCCAGCAGCGGCGGCGTTCTCACGTCTCTTGATCGAACCGGCGGACGACTTCGACAGGTTCGCCGGAGGGGATGCGTCTGACGGCAGATAACCAAATCGAGCGAGGAATTGACTGATGGCAGGTCGCTTTTCGGACCTGTCGAAAGAAACCACACCAAGGAGTAGCAATGATGATCGATCGGAGGACCTTCCTGGCGGCGTTAGCCAGCGTGTCAACAATCGCCGGCTTGCCGCTTTCTGCGCGCGCCGCCGGCATCCCCGGCGCTCCCGGCCTCTTCGGCAATCGGCAGGTGAAGATCGCGTTGGTGCGCTACCTCTCGACTGGAGACTTTTTCCAGTTCTATCTCGCCGGCGTGACGCGGCAGGCCGAGGCGCTCGGCATCGATTTGCATGTTCTCGACTCCCGCCAGGACGCCGCCCTTCAGGCGGAAATGCTCCAGCAGGCGATGAATCTCGGCGTCGACGGCATCATCCTTCAGCATGGCCTGACCGAAACGCTGAAAGATCCGGCCGCCAATGCGGTCAAGAATGGCTTCAAGGTCGTCGCCTTTGACGTCAACTGCGAGAACCCGAGCATTCCGCAGATCGAGCAGAACGACCGTGAGCTGGCGCGTCTCGCCCTTGAGCAAGCCGTGGTGGACAACGGCCAAAGCTTCAAGGCCGGCTATGTCTATGTGCCGGGGATCGCGCCGCTCGACCGCCGAGACGAGACCTGGCAGGCGATCAAGAAGAAGTACCCCGGAATCAAGGAAGTGGCGCACTGGGGGACGATGAACAACCCGATCGCCAATTCAATCGCCGACCAGACGGCGGCGGTGCTGCGCGCCAACCCGGACATCAACGTCATCTTCGCGCCCTTCGATGAGTTCGCCAAGGGCGTCAAGACCGCGGTCGACGAGGCCGGCCTCAACGCGCAGATCAAGATTTACTCGGCCGACATCTCGACGCCGGATATCTCCGCGATGACCGAGCCGAAGAGCGCCTGGGCGGCTTCGGCGGCCACGTCGTCGGCGGTGGTGGGCGAAGTTTGCGTCCGCACCCTCGCGCTGTTGCTCGCCGGCGTCGATCCGGGACAGCAAGTCATCGTTCCGCCGACCCTGATCACCCAGAAGTTGCTGCTCGACAAGGGCATCAAGAACATGGACGACCTGGCGGCCAAACTGCCGCAGTTTTCCAAGGCCGACGTCTCTATGGCGCCGTGGATTCCCGAACCCAAGCGAGGTTGATCCGCGCAACCGGCGAAAACCCCCACGGCGGACGACCGGCCCTTTCGGCCGGTCGTTTTCAATCGCCAACCCCTCGAGCGTTTTGACCGGTTCGCGCCACCCGCTGCGTCGACCGACCCGTGGGGTATCACGGGGCGGGCGTTGAAGGTCGGTCGTCGCTTTTCGCGCAAGCGGGCGCCCGCACGCCGAGGGACACGTCGTGAACCGAAAGAAGACGCAGTGGCCTTACCGCGAGAAAGGACTGACTGTCCGCGAGCGAAAGGGCCGCAAGCGGGCGGGGCACGCGGGCGCCGATCTTTGTCGAGGCGCGGCCGAACGCTCGCTGGTCGCTCGAATTCGGTTTGCGGCCCTTCGGGCCGTCCATGACCGGCTCCCCCAACGGGCGACGCTTCGGCATCCTCAACGTGATCGACGACGTGACCAAGCAATGCCTGGCGCCGATCGCCGACGCCTCGATCTCTGGTCGGTGCGCGGCGGGCCCATCAGCGCCCCGGCCTCCGACCCCATCGGCCGTTGCTCCAGCAGCGATGTCATCGCTTGCGGCGAAGATCGCGGCAGACTTGATCTTGGAAGTGAAGACGTCTTTTGCAGTGTTCCCGCCTGGCGTATAACGCGACGCTGGCAGGATCTGCGCTTTGCTGACGGCATGCGCGGGCGAGCGTGACCGGAGAAGGCGCAGGTCGAGCCGCGGCTGACGTCTGCGCTGCCGGTGTTCATTTAGTCCGGAGCGACATTTCATGACCGGTCAATACGCGATCGTCACCGACATCGAAGGTACGACGAGTTCCATTTCATTCGTCAAAGACCAGCTCTTTCCCTACGCGAGGAGGCGCCTCGCCGCCTTTGTCGCCGACAACAACGCCTCCGCTGAGGTGCAGGACTGCCTGCGCCAGAGCCGCGAGCTCGCAGGCGTCGCCGGAGCGAGCGACGACGAAGTGGTGGAGATGATGGTGCGTTGGATCGACGAGGATCGTAAGGTCACGCCGCTCAAGACTCTGCAGGGACTCATGTGGGCTGAAGGTTTCGCCGCCGGAAAGCTTTCCGGCCATGTCTACGGCGACGTGGCCGACGCTCTGCGCGCTTGGCGCGCAGCGGGGTTTTCGCTGTGGGTCTTCTCCTCAGGGTCGATCAAGGGCCAGAAACTCATTTACGGACATACCGCCTTCGGCGATCTCAATCCGTTCTTTTCCGGTTATTTCGACACGGCCATTGGGCCGAAGCTCGCGGCTTCGTCTTACACAGCGATCGCGAAGGCGATCGGCTTGCCGCCAGGACGGATCTTGTTCCTTTCGGACCATACCGGGGAGCTCAATGCCGCCCGCGCCGCAGGCTTCGGCACGGCGGCGCTTAACCGAGGCGAAACGGTTCTCCCCCAAGGGCACGGCCACCCCGAGTTCAACAGCTTCGCGGACATCGACCCGCAGGGTGGCGGTCTGTTTCCGCTGCCGTGAACCGGAAGGGCGGGTTCGCACGATTCTTCGATCTCGCGCGCCGTTCTTTCGTCGAACAGGCGTCGCGCCGTGGCCATGCGGCGATCCGTGGATGCGGTTAGGACGGCAATTCCGCTCGACGAAGCGGTCGAGAAACATGAAGAACTCGCCGCTGGCTTCAAACCCGGCGTCGAACCGTTCGTCCAATGGTCGACGAGGGTCGTCTGCCCCGCCTTGCTGAAGCGATGAACCCAGTCGCGCAGGACTTCAAACTTGTCCTTTCAATCAGTCCGCTCGCTTCCCTGTCAGCAGCAGCTTTCCCGTTATTTCATCGGTCACGAGATACTTCGCGTAATTCCCCGCCAATGCGGCTCTCATGGCCTCGACCTTTTCGACGCCGGCAGCGACGAGAATGCCGGCCTTCGCCTTCTTGAGATCAGAGGTGGTGACGCCGATCATGCGCGCGTCGAGCTCGCCTTCGACATGGCGACCTTTCGCGTCGATGAAGCGGCCGCACAACACCGCGACGGCGCCGTGATCGGCGTACCACTTCAGTTGCGCAACGGTGGCGATACCGGCGCGGATTTGGTGGGTGGTCGGCGAGCAGTCGCCGACCGAGAACAAGGTCTTGCTCAACCCCGAAAGCTGCTGAAGCTGGGCGCGGATGGTCGGCTCCCGCCGCAAGGCGTTGGCGATTGTCCGGCTCGATACGATCGCCGGCGCGTGCAGTGTGCGGCAATCCGCGCCAAGGTTGGAGGCGATGCGGATCGCGCATGTCTCCGCGGCTGGCATCTGCGGCGCTTTCATCGAGCCGATCATCTGGCAAACGGTCAGGTCCGGCACCGATCCGCGCGGCATTTCCTCGGACAACCACTCAATCGTCTTTCCCCATGCGACGCCCAGCACATCGCCGGGTTGCATCAGGTCATACACCGCCATCGCTCCGACGCGCGCGACCTGCCGCACGATTTCGACAGCCCGCCCCTCCGCGTCCGCCTCAGGGTCGGGGAACGTCGCCGCGATGAAGACGTCGGCGAGACCGAACGCCTCGCGCAGCTCCTTCGACAGGTTGGACGCCGAGAAAGAAGCTCCTTTGATCCGGATATCGACGATATTGCGTTCGCGC
>JARLIY010000030.1 GCA_031291475.1 Xanthobacteraceae bacterium | reverse complement strand
GGCGGCCGCGCGCCGTGCGGCCCGCGCCGGCCACGCTGCGGCGCGCGGCTCGGCCGAGTCCGGTTACACCGCCAAGCACATCGAGGTTCTGGAGGGGCTCGAGCCGGTGCGCCGGCGGCCGGGCATGTATATCGGCGGCACCGATGAAAAGGCGCTGCATCACCTGTTCGCCGAGGTGATCGACAATTCCATGGACGAGGCGCTCGCCGGCCATGCCGACTGGATTGAGGTCGAGATGGAGGCGGACGGCTTCGTTACCGTCACCGACAACGGCCGCGGCATCCCGGTCGATCCGCATCCGAAATTCAAGAACAAGTCGGCGCTGGAAGTGATCATGTGCACGTTGCATGCCGGCGGCAAATTCGACTCCGAGGTCTATGAGACTTCGGGCGGTCTGCACGGCGTCGGCGTTTCGGTGGCGAACGCGCTGTCCGAGCGCATGGAGGTCGAGGTCGCGCGCGGGCAGAAGCTTTACCGTATGGCGTTCGAGCGCGGCAAGCCGAAGGGCAAGTTGCAGGACGCCGGCAAGGCGCCGAACCGGCGCGGCACCAAGGTGCGCTTCCGGCCCGATCGGGAGATTTTCGGGGCGAGAGCGCATTTCGAGCCCGAACGCGTGTTCAAGATGACGCGCTCGAAGGCTTATCTGTTCGGTGGCGTCGAAATCCGCTGGTCATGCGCCAAGGAACTGTTGCGCGGCGAAGCCGATGTGCCGGAAAAGGCAACCTTCCACTTCGCCGACGGCTTGAAGGATTATCTGTCGGAGACGCTCGCCGGCGCCACCCTGGTCCATCCGGAAATTTTCACCGGCAGCGCCGGCAAGACCGGCGCGCATGGCGCGGTGCAATGGGCGGTGGCCTGGACCGCCGACGCCGACGGCTTCCTCAACTCCTATTGCAACACCATCCCGACACCCGATGGCGGCACGCACGAATCCGGATTGCGCTCGGCGCTCCTGCGCGGGCTCAAGGATCACGCCGAGCGCCTCGGCCAGGGCAAGCGCGCGGCCGCGATCACCTCGGACGACGTGATGGCCGGCGCCGGCGCCATGCTCTCGGTGTTTATCCGCGAGCCGGAATTCCAGGGCCAGACCAAGGACCGGCTCGCCACCGCCGAAGCGCAGAAGATCGTCGAGCAGGCGATCAAGGACCCGTTCGACCATTGGCTCGCCGGCAATCCGGCGCAGGCGAGCAAGCTGTTCGACTTCGTAGTCGAGCACGCCGAGGAGCGCATCCGCCGCCGGGCGGAAAAGGACATCGCGCGCAAGAGCGCGGTGCGCAAATTGCGGCTTCCCGGCAAACTCGCCGACTGCACCAATTCCGCCGCCGAAGGCTCGGAGATTTTCGTCGTCGAGGGCGACTCGGCCGGCGGCTCGGCCAAGCAAGCCCGCGACCGCTCCAGCCAGGCGATCCTGCCGCTCCGCGGCAAGATCCTCAATGTCGCCTCGGCCGGCAAGGACAAGCTCGCGCAGAACCAGCAGCTCGCCGATCTCGTCCAGGCGCTCGGCTGCGGCACCGGCGCGCATTATCGCGACGAGAATTTGCGCTACGGCCGCGTCATCATCATGACCGACGCCGACGTCGACGGCGCCCATATCGCTTCGCTGCTCATCACCTTCTTTTACCGGGAGATGCGCGGCCTGATCGACAAGGGTCACCTTTATCTCGCCGTGCCGCCGCTTTATCGGCTGAGCCACGGCGGCAAGATCGCCTATGCGCGCGACGAGGCACACCGGGACGCGCTGTTGCGCAAGGAGTTTCACGCCAACGCCAAGGTCGAGGTGAGCCGCTTCAAGGGGCTCGGCGAGATGATGGCGGCGCAGCTCAAGGAAACCACCATGGATCCGAAGAAGCGCACGCTGCTCCGCGTGGTGCTCCTTGCCGATGCGCAGAAGGAAACGGAGAAGTCGGTCGAGCGGCTGATGGGCACCAAGCCCGAGGCGCGCTTTGCCTTCATCCAGGAACGCGCCGAATTCACCGGCCAGGAATTGCTGGACGTGTGAACCCACGTCATTCCGCAAGCCGCGCAGTGGCTGTCCGGAACCCGTATTCACAGGGGGTGGTGATGGATTCCGGGCTCCGAGCTTCGCTCGGCCCCGGAATGACGGCCTTACCCACGCATCCACTCGACCAGCACCTCGTTCACGGCTTTCGGCCGCTCGAGCGTGGACAAGTGCCCGCAATCGGGGATGACGACGAGGCGTGAGCCGCTTATGCCGGCGGCAATCTCCTGCGACAGGTGCGGCGGCGTCAGTTCGTCGCCGTCGCCGACCAGCACCAAAGTCGGGCATTGGATCGCGGCGAGCCCCGGACGCGCGTCGGCCCGGCCGATGATCGCCGTTTCCTGGCGCAGGAATGCCGCCGCGCCGGTCTCCTCGGCCATGGCGCGGACGATGGCTTTCAGCGCTGCGTCACCATGCCGGTTGCGATGCACGAAGACGGGAAATTGCAGGTCCGGAACTTCGGCGAAGCGGCCGGTCCTGGCGAGCTCGATGACGCGTTGGCGGGCTTTGGTCTGTTCGGGACTTTCGGCGCGCGCCGCAGTGTCGAGCAGCGCCAGTCTAGCGACGCGCTCGGGCGCCTGACGTGTGATTTCAAGCGCGATGTAGCCGCCCATCGACAGGCCGGCGAGCGCAAAGCACGGCGGCGCCGCGGCCAAAATCCGCCGCGCGATCGCCGTCATGGAGTCGTCACGGGTGTGATCGGCGACGGTTACCGGGCCGAACTGCCACAACGCCAGTATTTGTTCGGCATAGAGCCGCGCCGAGCAATTAAGCCCGGGAACAAGCACAATCGGCGTATTGGCGGACGAAGTATCGGACATCTTCAGGCGCCTTCCGTGCCCTTCACCGCGCGAGATTTGAAGGAATCTTCTTAACTTACCGCAGCGCGGCAGGTTGACTTTCAGGCGTTCGAACCTATGTTCCGGGCACGATAACGCACGGTGGATTCGCCCAAAATTCGCGTCTTGTCGCCGTTTTCAATTCATAGGTCCCGCGCCCGGCGCGGCACCCCGATCTGAGGGTTTATGTCCTTCTCGCATCTCGGCTTGTCCGAAAAAGTTCTCTCCGCCGTCGCGGCGACTGGTTACAAAACTCCGACCCCCATCCAAGATCAAGCCATTCCCCACGTGCTGGCCCGGCGCGACGTGCTGGGCATCGCGCAGACCGGCACCGGCAAGACTGCGGCCTTCGTGCTGCCAATGCTAACCATGCTGGAGCAAGGCCGCGCGCGGGCGCGCATGCCGCGCACGCTGATCCTCGAGCCGACGCGCGAACTTGCCGCACAGGTAGAAGAAAGCTTCGCCAAATACGGCGCCAACCATAGGCTCAACGTCGCGCTGATCATCGGCGGCGTCTCGTTCGGCGATCAGGACGCCAAGCTCACGCGCGGCGTCGACGTATTGATCGCCACCCCCGGCCGCCTGCTCGACCACAACGAGCGCGGGCGGCTTCTGCTCACCGGCGTCGAATTGTTGGTCATCGACGAAGCCGATCGCATGCTCGACATGGGCTTCATCCCCGACATCGAGCGCATCTGCAAGCTCGTTCCCTTTACCCGCCAGACCCTGTTCTTCACCGCCACCATGCCGCCGGAAATCCGGCGCATCACCGAGCAGTTCCTTAGCAATCCGGTCCGCGTCGAGGTCTCCCGCCCGGCCTCCACCGTCGCCGCCACCACCCAGCTTCTGGCCAAGACCGGCCGCGACCCCGCGGAGAAGCGCGACACGTTGCGCCGCCTGATCCGCTCGGCCGAGGGCTTGAAGAACGCCATCATCTTCTGCAACCGCAAGCGCGACGTCGCCACGCTTTACCGCTCGCTGTTGCGCCACAAATTCTCGGTGCTGGCGCTGCACGGCGACATGGACCAACCCGCGCGCACGGCGGCGCTCGAGCAGTTCCGCAAGAACGAGGTGACGCTCCTGGTCGCGTCCGACGTCGCCGCGCGCGGCCTCGACATTCCCGACGTGAGCCACATCTACAATTTCGACGTGCCCTATCACGCCGACGACTACGTGCACCGGATCGGCCGCACCGGCCGCGCCGGCCGAAGCGGCACGGCGATCACCTTGGTGGCGGGAGGCGACGACCAGAAGGCCGTCGCCGCGATCGAGAAGCTGATCGGCCAACCGATTCCCTGGATGAACGGGCCGTTGCCCGACGAAAGCGCCGGGCCGCGGTCGGCAGCGCCGGCGTCGCCGCAGCGGGAGCGGCACCCGCGCCGCGGACGGCCGGACGGCCATCGCCAGCCGCAGCCGCATCGACCGGCGGCGGCTTCCGTCGCCCGCATCCCGCAACGCCCGCCGCAGCCGGCGCCATCATGCGCCGACGACGGCGACACTTCGCATCTGCCGGCGTTTCTGCTGCGCCCGGTCACGGTGAAGGCGTAAAACTCTGCATTTTTCGTGATTATGGATTCCGGGCTCGCGCCCTTGGCGCGCCCCGGAATGACAGCTTGCTAGTGCGCCGCGGCGCCCGCTTCGCTCGCCGGCTCGATCTGCACGGATTCGCCGCAGCCGCAGGCCGCCGTCTGGTTCGGATTGTTGAAGGTGAATTGCGCGGAGAGCTTGTCGACCTTGTAATCCATCTCGGTGCCGAGCAGGAACAGCACGGCCTTGGGATCGACCAGAATGCGCACGCCCTTCTCCTCGATCACCTCGTCGAGCGGATTGATTTTTTCGGCATACTCCATGAAGTAGCTCATGCCGGCGCAGCCACCGTTCTTGACGCCGACGCGCACGGCGGCGATCGGGCGCTCGGCTTTCGCCATCACCGCCTTGATGCGTTCGGCCGCGGCATCGGTGAGCCGCATCACTTGAGGTCTCGGCCGGGCAGCAGCAGTGGCCATTTCAGATTCTCCTCGTGCGACTGTTATAAGTCGAAACCACCAACAATCGCACTCAGTTGATGTAATGCGCCGGCGGCGCCGGCGCAACTCACCACATATTGAGCACCGCGCGGGCCTCGTCCGACATGCGGCTCGGGTCCCACGGCGGATCCCAGACGATCTGCACCTTGGCCTCGCGCACGCCGGGCACGCTCGCCACCGCATTCTCCACCATGGTCGGCAATTCCGCCGCCGACGGGCAATTCGGCGTCGTCAGCGTCATGTCGATCCTGACCACGCGGTCGTCGTCGACGTCGACCTTGTAGATCAGGCCGAGTTCGTAGATGTCGGCGGGAATCTCCGGGTCGTAAACGGTCTTGAGCGCGGTGACGATCTCGCCGCCGAGCCGCGCCATCTCGTCCGCCGCAACAGCGGGCCCGGCGGACGGCGGTGTCGCGGCGGCATCGTCAGCGATACCGGCGGCGTCGGTGGCGGCGTTGGCCGCCGCATCCGGTTTGGGTTCGTCCATCATGCCAAGAAGTCCTGCGCTTTGATCAGCGCCTGCGCCAGGCAATCCACCTCCTCGCGCGTGTTATACATCGCAAACGATGCGCGGCAGCTGGCGGTGACGCCGAAACGGGCGAGCAGCGGCATCACGCAATGGGTGCCGGCGCGCACGGCGACACCGGAGCGGTCGATGATCGTCGCCACGTCGTGCGGATGCGCGCCTTTGAGCTCGAAGGCGACGATCGGACCCTTGTCCCTGGCGGTGCCGAAGATGCGAAGCCGGTTGATCTCGCGCAAGCGATCGTGGGCGTAGCGCGTGAGGCCTTCCTCGTGCGCGCGGATGCGCGGCTTGCCGACCGAACCGACATAATCGAGCGCGGCACCGAGCCCGATCGCCTGCACGATCGCCGGCGTGCCGGCTTCGAATTTGTAGGGCGGATCGCCGTAGGTGACGTTGTCCTCGAACACTTCGCGGATCATCTCGCCGCCGCCGTTGAACGGCGGCATGGCGGCGAGGTGAGCGTATTTGCCGTAAAGCACGCCGATCCCGGTCGGGCCGTAAAGCTTGTGGCCGGTGAAGGTGTAGAAGTCGCAATCGATAGCGCGCACGTCGACGTCGGTATGCACGGCGGCCTGCGCGCCGTCGATCAGTACCGGGACGCCGTGGGCGTGGGCGATGCGCGTGACTTCTTTCACCGGGACCAAAGTGCCCAGCATGTTCGACATGTGGGTGATGGCCACCATTTTGGTGCGCGGCCCGAACAGCTTCTCGAACTCATCGACGAGGAAATGGCCTTCGTCGTCGACCGGCGCCCATTTGATCACCGCGCCCTGCCGCTCGCGCAGGAAATGCCACGGCACGATGTTGGAATGATGCTCCATGATCGAGAGCACGATCTCGTCGCCGGCTTTGATGCGCTCGCGCCCGAAAGTATACGCGACGAGGTTGATCGCTTCGGTGGCGTTGCGCGTAAAGATGATCTCTTCCTTGCGCCCGGCATTGACGAAGGCGGCGACCTTCTCGCGCGCGCCTTCGTAGGCCTCGGTCGCCTCATTGGCGAGATAATGCAGGCCGCGATGCACGTTGGCGTATTGGGTGGTGTAAGCGAGGTTGAGCCGATCGAGCACCGCTTGCGGCTTCTGCGCCGAAGCGGCGTTGTCGAGATAGACGAGCGGCTTGCCGTAAACCTTGGTGGCGAGGATCGGGAAATCCGCGCGGATGCGGTTGACGTCGTAAGCGCCGTCGGTGACTGCCTTGTGCATATTCATGCGCGCACTCTCAACCACGCCGCGACCTGATCCATCAACGCCTCGCGGACGCCGGCATGCTCGATGCCCTCGACCGCTTCGCCGAGGAAGGCCTGGATCAAGAGCGCCTCGGCTTCCGCCGCAGGAATGCCGCGCGCCATCAAATAAAACTTCAGGTCGCGGTCGATCGCACCCGCGGTCGCGCCGTGGCCGCACTGCACGTCGTCGGCGAAGATTTCAAGCTCCGGCTTGTTGTCCGCTTCGGCGCGGTCCGAGAGTAGCAGCGCCCGCGTCATCATCTTGGCGTCGGTCTGCTGCGCGCCGGGACGCACGATGATGCGGCCCTGGAACACGCCGTGCGCCTCGTCGTCGAGCACCGATTTGAACATTTCGCGGCTCTGGCAGCCGCGGGCGATGTGACTGGCGACGAGCGTAGTATCGGCGTGTTGCTTGCCCTTGAGCAAAGTCGCGCCGCGGATGCCGGCGACCGTGTCCTCACCGTCAAATTTGATGAATAGCTGGTCGCGCACCACGGCACCGCCGATGGTGAAGGTAAACGCGTTGAAGCGGGCCCTGGCGCCGATCGCCGCCGCCAATGTCGAAACATGCAGCGCATCCGAGCCTTCGCTGATGATCTTGACATGATCGACGTGGGCTTCGTCGCCGACGAACATTTCGAGCGCCGCATTGACCTGATAATCGACCGCCGCCGGCCCCTCGTGGCTCTCGATGAGCATGACGCGGGCGCCCTGCTCCACCACCGCGAGCGAGCGGAGAAAGCTCGCCGCCGGCCTATCGCCGGCGACAAAGACGAGATGCAGCGGCCGCTCGAGGGCCGCGCCGGCGGCCACGCGGATCACCGCGCCGTCGCCCATCAGCGCGGTGTTGAGCGCGACCGCGACATCGCTGGCGGGCGCCAGCTTGCCGAGATGCGCGGTCAGGACCGGATCGTTTGCGGCGAGCGCGTCGGCGAGCGAACCGACGCTGAGCCCTTTTTCCAGCGCCGCAAGGTCGGACAGTTCCGGCACGAATGCGCCATCGACGAAGACGAGCCTGCGGGTTTCGACGTCGCCGAGCACCGCGCCCGCCGTCTTCGCCCGCGCAATCGCCGCCGCATCGGGCGGGCCGGCCAGCGGCTTCGCCTCGCGCATGAGCGCGCGCAGATCGGTATATTTCCAGTCCTCGACGCGGCGGTGCGGCAGGCCTTCCCGGGCGAACACATCGAAGGCGGCCGCGCGTTTTTCCGCGATCTCCGGGCCGCCGGCAAGGCGTGCGCGCGCCGATGCGAACTCCTGCGCCAGCACGGTTTCCGCCGCCGTCTTGATGACTTTCACATCAGCCATGTTCGCAACAACTCTGGCATTCATCTATTTCGCTTCAGGCCGCGGCCTCTTCCTGATACTCGGCATAACCGCGCGCCTCGAGTTCGAGCGCCAGGTCCTTGCCGCCGGTCTTGACGATGCGGCCGCGCGCCATCACGTGCACCACGTCGGGCACGATGTAATTGAGCAGCCGCTGATAGTGGGTGATGATGACGAAGGAGCGGGCCGCGCCGCGCAGCCGGTTGACGCCGTCGGCGACGATGCGCAGCGCGTCGATGTCGAGGCCGGAGTCGGTCTCGTCGAGCACCCCGAGCCGCGGCTCAAGCAGCGCCATTTGCAGGATTTCGTTTCTTTTCTTCTCGCCGCCGGAAAAGCCGACATTGACGGCGCGGCGCAGCATCTCCGGCTCGATGCCGAGGTCTTTGGCGACCGCACGCACCTTTTTCAGGAATTCCGGCGTGGACAGCTCCGCTTCGCCGCGCTTCTTCCTCTGCGCATTGAGCGCGGTGCGCAGGAACGTCATGGTGGCGACGCCGGGGATTTCCAGCGGATATTGAAAGGCGAGGAACAGGCCCGCGGCGGCGCGCTCGTCGGGCTCCATGTCGAAGATGTTCCTGCCGTCGAACTTAACTTTGCCGGAGGTCGGCTCGTAACCGTCCTTGCCGGCCAGCACATAGGCGAGCGTCGATTTGCCCGAGCCGTTCGGGCCCATGATCGCGTGCACCTCGCCCGCATTCACGGTGAGATCGAGGCCGCGCAAGATTTCCTTGCCCTCGATTCCGGCGTGCAGGTTCTTGATTTCCAAAAGTGACATTATCCGACCGAACCCTCCAGCGAGACCGAGATCAATTTCTGCGCCTCGACCGCGAATTCCATCGGCAGCTGCTGCAGCACGTCCTTGACGAAACCGTTGACGACGAGCGCGGTCGCTTCCTCGGCCGACAGCCCGCGCTGCCGGCAATAAAACAGCATCTCCTCGGAAATCTTCGAGGTGGTCGCCTCGTGCTCGAACACCGTCGCCGCGTTCTTTGCCTCGATATAGGGCACGGTATGCGCGCCGCAGTGCTCGCCGATCAGAAGCGAATCGCAATTGGTGAAGTTGCGCGCGCCCGTGGCGCGGCGGTGCGAGGTCACGAGCCCGCGATAGGTGTTGTTGGAATGCCCGGCGGCGATGCCCTTGGAAATGATGCGGCTCGTCGTGTTCTTGCCGAGATGCAGCATCTTGGTGCCGGAATCGACCTGCTGATAGCCGTTGGAGATGGCGATCGAATAGAACTCGCCGCGCGAATTGTCGCCGCGCAGGATGCAGCTCGGATATTTCCAGGTGATGGCGGAACCGGTCTCCACCTGCGTCCAGGAGATTTTCGCGCCTCTGCCGCGGCAATCGCCGCGCTTGGTGACGAAGTTGTAGATGCCGCCCTTGCCCTGCGCGTCGCCCGGATACCAGTTCTGGATGGTCGAATATTTGATCTCGGCGTCGTCGAGCGCGATCAACTCGACCACGGCGGCGTGCAGCTGGTGCTCGTCGCGCATCGGCGCGGTGCAGCCTTCGAGGTAGCTAACATAGGAGCCCTTGTCGGCGATTATCAGCGTGCGCTCGAACTGGCCGGTGTTGCGCTCGTTGATGCGGAAATAGGTCGACAGCTCCATCGGGCAGCGCACGCCCGGCGGCACGTAGACGAACGAGCCGTCGGAGAACACCGCCGAATTGAGTGTGGCGAAGAAATTGTCCGAGATCGGCACCACCGAGCCG
>JARLIY010000029.1 GCA_031291475.1 Xanthobacteraceae bacterium | reverse complement strand
CGTGCTGGGCTATGCCCGCCGCCTCCGACGCGGTTGCGGCGGGCCCAGGTAGCTCAGTTGGTAGAGCATGCGACTGAAAATCGCAGTGTCGGTGGTTCAATTCCGCCCCTGGGCACCATTTAAATCAAGCATTTAGACCGACAACCCAAGATCGCCGTCGTCGCTTCGGACAACGTCCAGGACAACATCAAACGATTTTCGTCGACCAGCGCGAAATCGAGATCGCTCCGCAATCGGTTTGGCATCTTACTTAAGGCGTTCAAGACGTTAAGACGACGCCCAGCGCCGCCGCGCCTGAGGTCGCAGGGCGCATTGCCGTCGGCGCCGCGCCGCGACCTCGCCGTGCGCCAAGGGGTCTCACACAGTCGAAGAAAAAGGACCGCCGCTCTCGCCCTTCCGGGAGCGGCGGCCACGCCGCGGAGACAAGGAGGAGCCGCGGCGATCGGCCGGCCGACCGCTTAAATCTCCGGCCAAACCTTCACGCGGAAAACTCCGAAAGCGTCGCGTTCGGGTCGGTTGCCAGCGCGGCAAAAGCCGCGCGCCAGGACGCCTCGCAAGCGTTTGACGCCTCGAATGATCGCCAACGAACGAGATCGGGAGGGAGGGCGTTTCTGTTGCCCAGGAACTCAAGCGTGCGCGCCATCGAATTGATCTCGGCGGCCATGCGTCGGTATCTCTCGACTAACGCTCGTGTCGCAGGTTCCTCGGCCATAACCCGGGCCGCGGCTTCGTCGACAGTCGTCTGCGCCAATGAACGGCTGGTGCGCATGCTGTCGGGCACGCTTCGCGCCCTATCCCGCGCCGCGCGAAGATTGGCGAGATTCGTTTCTTCGTCTTGCAGCGCGTCTAGCGTCTGGCGGAGCGTCTTGGCCGGCGCCGGCGTCGACATATCAGCCAAGTGCGCTACAGCCGCGAGTTGCACGTCGTTCGCGGCCTGCCGCGCCGCCTCGACGACGTCGATTTGCGCAAACACCGCTTCCTCAAGCCGATTAGACGTCACTTCCGCATCGGCCGCTTGTTTGTCGAGAGCGGCCATGGCCTCGATCGCTGAGGCAAGGGCACAGCGCGCGGCGCTTGTGGGCGCCGGCGCAATCTTCAGGGTAGCGGTCATGTGTCGTCGTCCTTCAGTTCGTTGTTCGGATATTGGCTGCGCCGGGGTAGCGCCGCAGGAAATTGCGATTTGCGACCGATCCGCGGCGGTTCGGCGCGCTGTCCATCGCCGACGCCGCGCCGCTCGGCAGATTGCGCCCAGCTGCGGGCGGCGGCGCGAATGCGGCGGCGGCGGCGTCAAAGTGCGATTTCCTGAGGTTCTCTCGCAGCTCGGCCCAGTCGCTCGGCGAAAGCTTCCTGGCGAGCCACGCCAACCATTGTGCGACGCGATCGGGCGGCGTCTCTTCGTCCTCTTCGTCGAAGTGCGAGAGGTTCGGCATTTCGCCCGGCGAGGCGTCATACGCGCCGAGCGGGCCGGATTGACGACGCGGCGAGGGGAGCGGCGCCCCAGACTTCATGCGGCGCCGAAAATCGTCCAGGAATGCATCGGAAACCATCGGGGTTGCTCCTTCAAAAATTGCTGCCAAATCGTTTTCGGTCATGCATCTGCCGCAGCATTTCAGACTGCAATGTAGAGACGTGACGCCCGAACCCGCCGCTTTCGCCGGCTCGCGTCAGTAGGATGTCGCTGATTTCAAACGGCGCGCTGTCGCCGGCTGCCATACTGACTGCGCCCGCAACCGCGTTTGCCAGATCGTCATGAGCGCCAGGCGGATGATCAGTCGAATCGCGTCCGCCTCTCGCCGTGCGCCGCTCCAAGGAAATCAATTGCGAGAGGACGCGCCCGTTGTCCAAGAGCGCGACGCGGCGCGAGTTGATGACCGGCAACAACTCGCCGTAAAGTTCTGACTTCGGCTTCGCGGCCGGCTCATAGTCGACGCCGCACTTGCGGAATTGCTCACGCGGCCACTCGCCCGCATATCGGTCGCCGCGCACAGAGGCGACGCGGTACGTCTTCAGCACCTTGGCGAACTCCGCGACCGTCGCCTCTGGCGAGAACGGCGGCTTCGCTTCGCGAAGACAGTCGAGGATTGCGACGTCCTTTTCCGAGTGTGCAACAGCCATCGTGAAAGAGTCGGCCGAACCGCCGCTAGGATCGGCGAAGCCGACGTAGCGAACCCCGTCGATCGGGGCGCGCTCGAAGACGCCACGGTCAATGCAGGCCTCGACGGCTTCGCGAGAAACGAAGGCCTCGAGATCGGAGCGGAACAGGCCGCCGTATTCCGCGCTCGCCGCCACCGGATCGCGTTCCATCGCGCGGTCGACAACTTTCTGAGGAAGCGACGGATTAAAGTCGCGGCTGGCGCCTTGCGCGACCAAGATCTTCGGGTCGCCTTTCTCGCCGAAGTGCCGCGCCCATGTCGCATAGGCCTCGCCGCGCCTAGCGTAAGGACTGCTTATCGCGATCAACGGGCCGTTTGTCGTCGCCAGCGACGGGCGAACCGCGTCGAGGATGGCGCTATCCGGATTGGCCGAGCCGGTCTCGTCGCTATACCAAAAGGCGACTTCGTCGGCGATGACCGCAACGCAAGTCGGGCCGCGCACTCCACGAAACGACGCCGCTCTGATTTCGATGTCAACGCCGTTCGTGAGGGATAGCGTCTCTGCCAGTTTCGTCTTGACGAGCCCGGCGAGTAACGGCGTCGATTCTATGATCCCCGCGACATAGCCGAAGACAATGGCCGCCTGTTTGGAATTTTGGCCGAGACAGAGCACAACGGACCGCTCGCCGATCGCGATGACGGATCGATAGTCGACGAAACAGGCCAGGAAGACGATTAGGACGGCCATGGCGCGGGACTTCCCTCCGCGCCGGCCAACGATGCCCCAAAACTCCTCGACGCGCTCCAGCGGCTCGCGCTCGCGCCCTGTGAGGCGCTTGAAGATCACGCGCTCATCGTCGGTCAACGGTTCGCCCATGAGCGCGATCAAGACGACGCGCCATGCCTTCCAGGAATCGCTGCCCAGCACGCGGCCAAGCAAGGCGGGGTCGGAAAGGGCCCGGCGCATTGTCGGCGTCGCCAGCGCTATGGCAGGCGATCGGCTCACGCGGCGTCGCCTTTCGAGGTCGCGGCGAGGTATTCGTGAAGGGTCGGCGTCGAGTCGCGCGCAGTGCGCTTGACTCCCAATTTCGTCAGTGCGCGGGTCGCCGCGTTCGAGAGCCGCGTCATTTGTTCCAGATCGACGACTTCACCGCGGACGGCCGCGCCTTGCAGTTTTTCCGCTTGCAACACCAGGCCGGCGGCCTGGCGCACAAGCGCTTGTGCCGCCTCGCCGAGCGCAGCGGAGCCGCCCAACTCATCGGCGAAGGCCTGCGCGAGATCGCGATATCTGCGCGCGTCGACCGAACGGCCATCGACGCCCGGCAGGGCGTGCAAGCTATTCGTCAGGTGCGAGCGCAGCCGCATGGGGCGCGCTACGGATTCGACAGTTTCAGGCAACGAAACGCCTCCGATGTTGTCCTAACGTTGTCCATATTGTGCGCCAAGCGTCCGCATCGCGCAAGACGTGCATTCGCTACCAGCGGATATCATTGGATAATGTGTCTCCGCATCGCATGCGAAACCAAGCACTACCACGCGATAATAGTTCGCGTGCTCTCTCCAAATCGGCCGATGCCGAGGCGCTTTACCGCAAGGAAAAAAGACGGGGTCTGGCGCGTCTTTGGGCGCGTCTTCTCGCTGCCTATTTCCCGCCCTCAATTCCCATTCGTTCGCCGTGTTGCTCCACTTGCGAAGGTGGAGCGGAGCAAGGTGGAGCAGTCTTCCCTTTGAAGCCCTGCGGCGCTCTCAAAAGCGCCCGCTAGGGCCATAGGGGGTATGGGGGTGAACCGCCGCATCCGCCGCAGAACCGCCGCATCGAGGAAAACCGCGGGTTTCCAAGGACCGCCGCAACCGCCGCACTTTAACCGCCGCAGTTTCTAATCTCGCTTATGGATCAGCTAGTTAATGGCGCGGCGGTCGGAACCGCCGCAACCGCCGCAGGAACCGCCGCACCTCATTGTTCGGCCCGCGCGCGAACGATCCTTCGACGCATGTCGGATGGCCGGCCGTAGTCGACGTTTTCAATCTTGCGAGACGCAAATAGGGTTTCCATTGCCCGGGCGAAATCGAATTCGCGATAATCCTGGCGCTGCTCTCGCGACTGTTTCGCAAACAGTCTCGGCGCGTAGTTGCTGGCGCGGGAAGCTTCGGACACCGGTCGCCTGTTCGTCGTGAATTCGTCTAGGAGCGCCATGAACACGTCGCGCGCATCAAGGCGTCCGAAGGGCGTCGCGAGCGAAGCGATTGGCGGCTCGGGTTCGATGACACCGTTGTGCCAGCGCAGCCTCAATTCGTCATTGCGGGCGGCATAGTTTGCCTTGCGACGCTGTAGGACGCGAGCGTTCGGGTTGGGGGCCTCGCCCGCTTCGGCTGATGGCGCGCGAAGGAACAGACGCGACCGCAGCGAATTCGACCATCCCGTCGACCCGCCGTCGCCCTCGCCGCTTGCCAATCCTGTTCGGCTTGGGTGGGCGCAAAGCAAGACCGCACCATTGGTCTTTTGGGAGATCGAGCCGAGCGCGCGCGAGACAAATTGCCGAACGTGGTTTCGGTCATTTTCATTCCCGCCAAAGACGTCGGCCGCGGTGTCGAAGACGGTGAGCCGAGCGCGGAGATCAAGCGCGGCAGACAAAACCTCAGAGTGAAATTTCGTCAGTTCGCCGGCACCAGTCTTGGCAAACGTCATCAGGAGGTTGTCTTCGCCGAGCCGCGGTATCCAATGCACCTCAGCGAGGGCGTCATAGTCAACGCCGAAGCCTGCATTGATATCGGCCTGGCGCCGCCACAGTTCGTCGGCGGAATCCTCGCAATAGACTCCGAGGCTCGGCACCTGTTCGACCGGCAACGCGAGCCACGCCGAGCCGAGCGCCGTTGATGTTTGCAATTGCTGCGCGAGCAACGTTTTCCCTAGACCGCCGTCGCCGTATAGGCCAGTAACCACGCCGCACGGCAACCAATCCCGCACGATCCATTCTCGAACGGGGATTGGCTTACCGCAAAGGCTGATCGGCGATATGATCTTGAACGGCCTCTTCGTAAGAGCTTCGGTTTCGGCTTCGAACACGCTCAGCTCTACCAATGGGGGAATTGCAATTTCCACCAGTGCGCCCTCGGCGTCAGAATGGGATGCTGTCGTCAAGATCGCGCCTCCCATTCAACAGATCGGGGATCGCGCTAGGCTTCGCCGCTGGCGCGGGCCGGGCTTTCGCCTTGGTGTCCTTTGCCTTCGGCTTCAGGGCGAGGGCGCGATCGGCCGTGAGGCTGCGCTTGATCCGCTGCTCGCCGCGATATTCGACTAGCTCGACGTGAAGGGCGCCGACGGCAGAGAGGGCGTCGCCTTCGCTGAGACCGTCCAGTTCCTCGCGCGCGGTGTCGGAAAACGTCGCGCACTCCCACCATTCGAGCGTCGCGCCGTTGACGACGCGTAGTTTGAAGAAAGTCACCTGGCCGCCGTTTCGGGTCGGGCGCGTCACGGGCTCGCCGTGTAGCTTGCCAGATACGAGGGCGACGGCGCTCATTGGCCGCCCCCTTTTGCCGCTTCAGCCGCGCGCGCGATCTTCGCCGCGAGCGCAAGAGGGACGATGACCAGCGGCGAGCGCCTATCGGCCTTGACGACAAGCAAGTCGCGGCCGTCGAGCCATCGGTACAACTCGCGAAAGCCGCCGGCGCGGGCCTTGACCTCGACCACGCGATCGACGCCAAGCAGCGGCACAGTTAGATCGCCGCGGTACGAACCGCCGGCGCCGCCGCTCAGTGGAACGCGCTCAGCAGCGAAGCCGTGATCTTGAAAGAACCGCACAAGCGCGCGCTCAGTGCGGTTGCCTTTTTCGCGCGATCGGCGACCGCCGGTCATCTTCGCGCGGGGATCATCGGCCTGGGGTTCGTGTTGCGATTGGAAGGCGAAGGCGCTATCTTGCGCGTGCAGATCTTCGAAATTCGCCTTCAACGCCCGGCCGTCGCAAGCGACCGGGCGATTTTTTTCGCCCATTGGTCATGCCGCCGCCTGCGAGGCTGCGCCCCGAGTGGACGGCTTGCGCGCTGCGGGGCGGCCGGCGATCCAGGCGTCGACCTCGTCTTCGTCCCACGCCCTCGCATTCGGACTGATCAAGACACCAGTCGGGAAGTGCTGCGTGTCGATCAACCTCTTGAGTGTCATGCGCGAGTTGACGACACCCTTCGCGACAAGGTCGGGATATCGGAGAAACTTCATTGGTTGTCCTCACATGCGTTCGCAGCACAACGCGGCGAACGCACATGAGATAGCGCGGCGTAACGGGCCTCATAATCTCCTAATAGCGAAATCTCTTATTGGAGGCCTTCAGCCGTTTGGGCTGGTTCTCGACGTCCTTGTTCGATATCGAGCAGCCGAGAACGATCGTCGCGGTGGTCGCAATTGTTCCACGTAGAGGCGAACTGAAGAGATCGCTCAAAACCTCTGCGACGGCGCGCACATAACCTCTGGCGGCGTCGTTCCCCGCGAGCGGGCCCAGCTTACGAGTCCCCCGCTTGATCTTGTACGGGCCCTCGGACGCCGTTTCGACGAAGGCGGCCCACTCATTAAAGTAGGCGCTCGAGATCCGTAGCGCTTCCCTCAGTTCGCAATCGATAGGGCCTCTGTGCGGTGAATATGTCGCCTCCCGGCAAAGCGCCGCGCCGGCGCGCCAACGTTGCGCCTCTTGCGCAATTGCGTGCTCACTTACCGCCTTTTTCGGAATGGCGGACTCTATGACGGCGGCGAGAAAGAACGCCACGCAGGCCTGATCCGTGAGGTCGATAGAAGGGCACGGGCCCCCGAGCCACGTATCGGCCTTCAGACAATCAGGAAGAGCGGCGAGTCGCACCTGAAATCCATCACGATCAATCGTCTCGAGCCGCTTCGCCTGACGCCGCACCTCCTTCCACGGGCCGACCATGCGGGCGTCAGTCGTCAGCCGCAGCGCGACATCCCGGCCGATCCCAACGCGGCGGCGCAGCAGACGCACTATCGCCGGCACACGCGGCCGTGCAGCGATCTCTTTGGCCTTCATCGCTGGCCTCTCGCCGCGAGCTGCACAACGTTGCCACCGTCGGTCCCGTCGATAGTCGCTTGCAGATGCACGCCCCAGCGGTCGAGCGCCGCCCTTTTTTCGCCGAGACGGTCGAAACGATCATAGATCCGCGTGACACCCGGCTCGGCGTGATTCAGCACCTTCGAGATGACGACGCGATCGACGCCGAGCCGGGCGAGGTGCGACGCGCAAGAGCGGCGAAGATCGTGCAAACGCCACTCCGCGATTGCGTCCGGCGCGTCTTCGCCGCGTTCGACGGCTATGGCCTGCGCCTTTGCGAGCGCCAGGTCGTCGAGGCTCTCTTTCGCTTTTCCCCACCCTGAAATAGGAACCGGCTTCGCATCCTTCGCAAGCTTGCCGCGACCGCTGCGGCCGGTTGAGAACACGTAATCCCCCATCTTCGGGCAGTCGTCGAGGATTGAGAGCGCGAGCGGCGAGAGCGGGACAAGGTGCGCGCGGCTCGCCTTCGTTCTTTCTTTTTCCAGGGCCCATAGCGCCTGTTTGCGGTCGATTTCGCGCCAGGTCATCTTGCCGACCTCCGTCCGCCGCTGCCCGGTCACGAGCATGAAACGAAAAGCGCGGCCGAATACGCCGAGCTCGCCACACGCTCGCCAAATTGCGCGAATCTCCCAATCCTTGAGCACACGATCGCGCTCGTTTTCTTTGGAAAGACGCTTGATCGAAGCCGCTGGCGAATCGTCGATAAGCTCTTCGTCGAGCGCCCAAACGAAGAAAGTCTTTAGGTACGCGCTCACACGATTTGCCGCGATCGGGTGTTTCTTGGCGATCTCCTTCAGCATGGAGAGAACTTCGCGGCGCTTGATCTCCTTCAGCGGCCGATTGGCCAACTTGGGAAAGGCGTGTGTCTTGATCGCTGCCGCGACCGCCCCGCCCGTCCGGAGCTTCGAGAGCTTTTCCTCGGCGTAGGTTTCGAATGCGGCGCGGAACGTGTCGGCGCGCATGCGCTCCAGTTCGAGTCGACGCTCCGCCTCTTTGACTTTGGGGTCTATTCCCTGGCGGATATCCTCGCGCCACTCCCGGGCGATCGCCCGGGCCTTGGCAAGCGTCATAGCGGGGTAGTCCCCGATGCGGCGCGGCGCCGGGTTCGCACTTCCAGGATATCGAGCGATGAGCACGAAGGCGCCCTTGTTCTCATCGTTGCAGTGGTCGGACACACGGATGCCGAAATTCGGGACTTGGGCGTCATATACGACGACGCGCTTGCCGGACGCGGCCGGCTTGAGCGACCGCAAGTAGCGGTCTGTGAAGTCGCGCTTGATCGCCATCGTGGACCCTCCGATCGATCGTCGCGCGGTCCGCATGGACAACACATGGACAACACATTTGACCGGCAACGGGTGATATCAACTGAGAGCACACGATATGCCGAATTTGCTAAACGTCAAGCATTACTGTAGTTTTCTGGTGTTGCTCGAGACCTAGCGATATCGCCTGCGACAACAGAGCATGCGACTGAAAATCGCAGTGTCGGTGGTTCAATTCCGCCCCTGGGCACCATTAAAATCAATAGGTTACGCTAAGTACTTGACCGGTAGGAATCGAAGTTAGTCGTCCGACTAGACATTCTGATTCGTCTTTTCCCCGTCCACTCGACTCCCAACACGGCCTCTTTCGTGGCCTCAGCGAGTTCGGCTTCCTTGCTGTCGTGGCGCGCCATCATGATCCCATGACTGAGCGAGAACGTCCGCAGTCTTTCCATCGTCAAGGCCCGCCTCGCTGAGCAACGCGCCAAGCGTGCGCCGAAGACTGTGCAGCGGCAGCCCGTCGCCAATCTTGCCCTCGGCCAAGAGACGGTTGCGAACCTTCGTCCACGACGCATTGAGCCCCGTTCTCGAGGGCTTTCCGTCGCTGTTCAGACAGCGCTGTCGCCCGCAGCGGTTCGTCAGTTCGTCGAGGGCGACGTCCAAGACTGGTGGCTGCCGCATTCCGGCAAGGGCGTGCGCGCCCAGATCTCCGACGACCGCCCTTGGCTCGCCGATGCCGTCGTGCCGTACGTCGAGGCCACGCAAGACGAGCTCGTGCTCGAACCGATGGCGTTCGAGCGCCGCGTCGTCGACGGCGCCTTCCAATTCAAGATGCGCGTAAGCGCGCCTGTCAGGCGAATCGTCGATCTGCGCCAATGGATTTGGAAGGAATTCCGCTGCGAACGCTGATGTTGCCGGACATCCCGTGATTGACGCCGATCTCGCTCATCCGGCGGCGAGCGGCGACGATCTCGGCGCGGAACGCGGCGTGCGTCGGGACGGCGGCTTTGGACATCTGTATGGCCCTGTTGTTGAGTTGCGCCATATGGACTGCTACGGTCAGCAACCGATTGATTGAGCTTGAATCGCTTTTCGAAAGCGATCATTGTTTTTTGTCGCCGTACCGAGATGGACTGAGGAAAATGCCGGCACGCTCGCACGGCGAAGAAAGGCCAGCGCGGTTGCAGCGCAGAGAAAGCGTAAGCCGGACATCCGCGGTGCCGCGCCCGGGCGAATACCAATGCGACCCTCTGCTTTGGGCGTCGTGGCTCTATCACCACGACGAACTGACGCAGAGCCAGATCGCCGACCTCATGGGCGTTTCGAGGGCCAGCGTGGTCAACTACCTGCAGCAGGCGCGCGACCAGCATTACGTCAAGGTCGTCGTCCGTCAGGAGTTGTTGAACTCGATCGAGCTTGCGCAGAACCTCAAGGCGGCGTTCGGGCTCGTCGAATGCATGATCATCCCCAACGACGGCGGGCTGCGCCCCCCGAGCGAGCGCATTGGCAAAGCCGGCGCCCGGTATCTCGACGAAATCCTGAACAATGGCGACATTCTCGGCGTCGCGTGGGGTCGGACCGTGCTGGCGCTTGCAGAAAGCTTGCCAGAGAAGGCGATGCCCAATTCCTTCGTCGTGCAGGTGATCGGCAGCCAACGTTCTTCGTACGATGGATTCACCGCCGAAGAATGCGTCGCTTTCATCGCGCGTCGTCTGCACGCCCGGTCGATCAGCCTGCACGCGCCGGCGGCCGTGTCGAACGCGGCGCTCCGCGACGCGCTGATGAGAGAGTCGGCCATCCAAGAACAATTCACGCGGATCCGCGCGTGCACCCGGCTGCTTTTCGGCGTTTGCACGGTGAAAACCAACAGCCTCGTCTACGCCTCCGGTCTTATCTCCATCGAAGAAAGCAAGCATTACATTGCCAACGGCGCCGTCGGCGTAATTGCTGGCCGCTTCATCGACGCCGAGGGCGGCTGGGTGCGTGGACCGATGGACGACCGAATGATCGGAATAACGCTCGAGGACGTGCTCAAGGTCCCGACCCGCATCGCGGTCGCTGGTGGTCCGGACAAGACCGACGCCATTCTCGGCGCCTTGCGCGGCAACTACATCACCGCGCTGATCACTGACGAGGCCACCGCGAAGAACATCGTTGGGCGTCTTTGATTCGCCGCCGACGTCGGCTTCGTCGCCTGAGCGTCGCGTAGGCCGCACGGCCCGCGCTGAAAGCGCTCTCGTTCGTGAGAGTTGGCGTTATACGGTTTCCGAGCGATCACTTCGGATTGGCGATACCGGGCCACCAATGGAATCCGGTTCGGCCCCTGATGGTCTCGGGGTGATTTGCGAGTTCAGCACAACGGGCGCTGATGATCGCGTCGAGGGTGTCGATGTCGGCG
>JARLIY010000028.1 GCA_031291475.1 Xanthobacteraceae bacterium | reverse complement strand
CTCTCGGCGCCGGCGGCGTCGGCCGAGCCGAGGAGGGCGCCGCCGCAGCGCCGCAAACCCGGCGCCGCGGCGTGGCGGCCGTCAGGCGGCCCGCTCCAAAACAAGCTTGGCTCTACCCTCGAGTTCGAGCCGCGCATCTTGATGCGGCCGGCTGCGGGCGAGCGCCGAGATCCCTTGCTCGAAATCGAACAGGCTCTCCGGCGGATGGCCTTCCTCGTTGAGGACGGCGGCGATCACTTTGGCGGTCTCCGACTTGCTGAAGCTGCGCTTGCGTAAGAATTCCTCGCGCTCCTCGTCGCGACGCGCGACGATTCGTTCTCGTGCGGCCTTGATCCCCGCCGCGAACGGCGCTGGCGACGATCGGGCGAAGTTCGCCAGCGCCCGGATCGCCTCGTGGGCGAAGCGGTCGCTGGCGAACTTGCTGTGGCGGATGCCGATTTCGTCGAACCCCTCGACGCCCCAGAGGTTGCGGTTCATGCAGACGGCGCGCAGATAGAACGAGGCGATGCCGAGCGTCTTCGCGCCGACTTCGCTGTTCCAACAATAGAAGCCGCGGAAATAGAGGTCGGGCTCGCCGTTCGGCAATCGGCCGGCCTCGATCGGATGCGCGTCGTCGACGAGAAACAGGAAGACGTCGCGGTCGCTGGCGTAGAGGGTCGTCGTGTCCTTGGTCACGTCGACGAACGGGTTGTGGGTCATGGTCGCCCAGTCGAGCGTGCCCGGCACTTTCCAGTTCGTGTCGCCGGCGCCGTCGCCGGCCAATCGCATCACCGCGCCAACCAGTTCGTGATCCCAGATGCGACCGTAGTCTGGGCCGGTGACGGCGCGGAGTTCGAGCCTGCCGTCGTCCGTCTCCAACGTCTTGATCATCTCGGCGCGATGCGAGACGAGGCCGTGTTGCAGATTGATCGCCGCCAAGGGCGCCGGCAAATCGCGCAGATAGCTCGCCGGCGCGCCGACCAATGCGCTGAGCTGGCCGAAGCTCCAATGGGTCGGCGCGATGGACGTTTGCGCGCCGGGGAGGACGACGGTCAGCCACTCCGCATCGTCGCGATTGGCCTCGATGCGGACGGCTCGGCTTTCCACGGTCCTGGCCATCGCGCGATCCGCCCGCGCCCGCACGGCGGCGTACAGCTCTGAAAGCGAGAGGTAACGCTGATCGTCGGGGCGCGAAAACCACTCCGACGCGACGCGGCCGATGCGAGCGCCGCGCGAGATGTCGACTTTGAAGCCGAAGGACGCCGACGCTGTGGCGCCGCTGGGGGCGGCCGGAAGGGCAGGGGAAACGTTCACGGTCATGGGGAAACCTCCACGACGGGCGTCGGGAGACTCTCTCCCGAACTCAAAACCGTCGCGGAAAACCTTCCGGCCCTCTCGCTCTCTCTCTCCGGCGCCGCGAATCCAAAGTCGCCGATTGCAGGATCGCAGGCGGGAACCCGCGATGGGGAAACGGCGTTCTTGCGGCAGCTTGGGCGCGAGGCTTGCAATGTGTACCTAGGGGTGGTACAGTACCCCATGATGGAGCTATGGAATGATCGTGAGCTTTCGGGATGACTGGTTGCGCGATTTCTTCGTCGAAGACGTTCGAGCGAAGAACATCCCTTCCGATCTTGAAAGCCGCTTGTTCCGTAAAATTCAGATGATCGACGACGCAACAACGGATCAGGACTTACGGGCGCCACCGAGCAACCATTTCGAAAGGCTGCACGGCAATCTGGCGGATTTTCATTCGATCCGCGTCAACAAGCAATGGCGGCTCGTTTTCCAATGGGATGGCCGCCGAGGTGAAGCGACCGGCGTCTATCTGGACGACGATAGTTATCGATGAGGTGAACCATGTTGACGACGAAGCGTAAGCCGGCAAGCGTCGGCGAAATCCTGATCGAAGAGTTCATGGAGCCGATGGGCTTGACTCAAGGCGCGCTGGCCGACGCGATGGGCGTGCAGCGCAAGCACGTCAACGAACTGTGTAACGACCGTCGCAACGTGACCGCTGCGACAGCCCTGATCCTCGCCCGTGTGTTCGGCAACAGCCCTGATTTCTGGCTGAACGTGCAGCGCCGGAGCGATCTATGGGAAGCGATGCATTCACCCCGCGAACGCGAGCGGATCAAACGTGCCCGGCCGCTGACAGCCGCCGCATGAACCCGGCCGTCGTCACACCAGCGCGGCCGGGGAGCCGCCGTCTTCGTGCATTTGCGCGCTACGCTACGAAGCGTAGTCACAGCGCGTGGGCGTCTGCTCGCGTTAATCCAGCCTCAGCCGCGGCCACCGTTAGCTTGCCATAGATCGGTTATCGGCCAACAAATCGGCCATAATTTCCTAAAATATATGAAAACCATCTAACTATCAGTATGTTACATTGAACTCATATCGGCCAATCCGGGGCGATCTTCGGGACCGGCCAATCGATCGGCCAAATCACCTATCAGACTAACAAATTCACCTGTATACTCAAAGCGCTATGGCTCAGAAAAAGGCGGCCAAAAACGAACTAATCGAAGTCCCGACGCGGATCGAACCCGCGCGCGTGGAAGAACCCACGGAGGCCCTCTCCGATGTGGTCGCGGAACTTGCGGCGACGTCGGCGACCTTAGGGAAGGCGTTGCATCCTCGCACCGCCGCCAATCTCGCCGACGTCGTGCGCATCATGAACACCTACTACAGCAACCTCATCGAGGGTCACAACACCCGGCCCAAAGACATCGAGCGCGCGCTGGCCGGAAAATTCGACGACGACGAACGCCGACGGAATTTGCAGATCGAAGCCGCCGCGCACGTGCGCGTTCAGGCGGAAGTCGATCGCATGGCCGCTGAGAACCGACTGCCGGAACCGGCATCGGCTGACTTTATCTGCTGGCTGCATCGCGAGTTTTATCGCGACGCGCCGCCGGCGATGCTCCAGATCACGGGGGCCGGCCGCGACTTTGTCATGGCGCCGGGCGAATGGCGCTCGCTCCCGGAACACGACGTTGCCGTTGGCCGTCACGTGCCGCCCTCGAGCGAACGGGTGGATGCTTTCATGCGCCACTTCGAGAGCCGCTACCGCTTTGCGAATCTCGGCAAAGCTGGTCGCATCATGGCCATCGCCGCAGCCCATCACCGGCTGAACTTCATCCACCCATTCCCCGATGGAAACGGCCGTGTGAGCCGCCTCATGAGCCACGCGATGGGACTGTCCGCCGGCATCGGCGCGCATGGCCTTTGGTCGGTTTCGCGCGGACTGGCCCGAGGCCTGAAGAGCCGAGGCGAGTACAAAAGCATGATGGATCATGCGGACATGCCCCGGCAGGGCGATCTTGATGGTCGCGGCAATCTCTCGCAGCGCGCCTTAAATGAATTCGTCCTGTGGTTTCTCCGGGCATGCCTGGATCAGGTCACGTTCATGTCCGGCCTGTTCGAACTCGACTCCTTGGCCCGGCGCCTGCGCACATACGTAGATCGTAGTGCCGTGCTGAAGCCCGAGACGGCGCGCCTTCTGGAAGAAGCGCTTATTCGCGGCGAATTCGAAAGGGGAGAGGCCCCGCGTATCACCGGCTTGCCTGAGCGGACGGCACGGCGCGTGCTCAACGATGCGGTCGCAACGGGGCTGCTTGCATCGGAAACGCCCAAGGGGCCGCTTTCGCTTCGCTTTCCGTCTGACATGCTCGACGCGCTGTTTCCGCGCCTGTTTCCGGAAACATAATCCCGCGAGAATCGCTGTAACCCTGGCCTCACGATGAAGCGGACACAAACGCACTCGTCAGGGCTGATCGTCCACCAGGATTGTCGGCGCGACTTTGGCTGCGCCGGTCGCCTTCGAGGGTAAGGATGGAAACGGTCGGGCAAATCTTGGCGCGGCTGAAAGCGGAACTGGCGTCGGCGAAGACGCCGGAGCACCGGGAACTCGCACTGCGCCACGTCAGAGACTTCGAGCTTGCGGTGCAGATGCGGGAACGCCGGCGGAAGGCGCAACAGAGGCTAGCCCCGAAGGAACCCGCCAAGCCCTGATCTCGGGCGTTATTT
>JARLIY010000027.1 GCA_031291475.1 Xanthobacteraceae bacterium | reverse complement strand
GGGGAGGTCGCCATGGATGCGGAAATGCGGGAGCGCCTGAGCCTTGCGGGGCTGACCGGGTCCGATCTGGACTGGCTCGAATCGTTTGGTTGCGACGATGCCCGCGTGCCGAAGCCGCGTGCCTCGGAGATCGCGGATTACCGCCGCCGCGAGGCCGCGCTGAACGCCAGCGTCGCCGCTCTCACCTTCGCCGAAAGGGGCGAGTCGCGCGAAGGCCGCCTTGCGGCGGCCATCGGAGCGAAGGTCGCCGACGCCGAGGACGAAGCCCAGGGCGCCGACGGGGAGGATTGAGGGCATCAGCCGTCCGGCGTGATGCGGACGCCGGCGCGGAATTCCTGCGACGAGATATTGGGGCCCATGTTGAGGTAGCGATAGCCGATATCGACCTTGAGCATGCTCGAGACGTCGTAGGAGAAGCCGGCCATCAGCGCGTAGGCGAAATTGTAGGCGGTCGCCTTGGGGCCGACGTTGTTCCAATATCCGAGGTGATAGCAGGGCAGGGCGGCGTTGCCGGTATTGCCGCCGCAATAATTGTTCCCGTCGCCGTAAAGCGTGCCGTTGCTGAAGCGGTAGGTTGCATTCGCCTGCGTCTCGACGACGGACAGACCCGCGCCGGCGCCGATATAGGGCGTCACGCCGTACCAATGGGCGAGGTCGAGATAGGCGTTGACGAGGTACACATTGGAGGTGACCTTGCCCCAGCTGTTGCGGGTGCAGGAGTCGGTGTCGACATAGCCGGGATTGTTGGCGTCGACGCCGATGGGACAGCCATAGACGGGGTTGAGCGCGTAGGCGGAGGTCCACCCCTGGATGATTCCGGATTCGTAATAGCTCGTCGTGTTTTTCGTGAACGGCGTCTGGTAGTCGTAGGTCAGGTCAACGCGGAACATGCTGTTGAACTGATAGCCGACGCCGAGGGTCGCGCCGAAATTGGTGTTGCCGAGCGACCCGAAGACGTTCGAATGATAGGTCATGTCATAGGCGTTGGCGTCCGCGCGCAGATACCAGCCGGAGCCGAATTCGACGATGGGGGAGGCCTCGGGCTCATAGACCGGCGGCAGGCTCAGATCGGCCGCTTTGGCGGCCGGAGCTCCGCCGGCTGACCAGGC
>JARLIY010000026.1 GCA_031291475.1 Xanthobacteraceae bacterium | reverse complement strand
GCACGCTTCGTCGTCGCGGAACCACTCGTTCAACGCCGGGAATGTCTGAGGGTAATCAATCCCGCCTACAGGATGCCCGCCTTCGTACATCCGCCATGCATATCACCCAAAATTAGGGGAATGAAGGGGATACCCATTTTCCGGAATAACCTGAGGCAAGCCATCAAAGACGGAACGCCGCCGGCCGACGCGCAGACAAGAGCCGCTTGAAGGTGGGCGCTCTTGGCGGCGCGCTGGTTGTCGCTGGGTTCGCCTGGCCTTCGAGCGGCGACGCTCGCCATTGTATCGCGCAAGCGGGCGAGGGGTTCTTGGCGCTTTTGTCGACGCGCTCGTTGAGCGCGTCCGCCAGCGACAAGAAGCGCGGCCATCGGCCGCGCCTACATGGCGCGCCTTCTGCCGTTCGGGAGAACGCAGCTCGAAGGGCCGGTTGAGGGGTCGCGCTGTAAGGCGCGACGTCGCCGAAGGTCCCCTCACCCCTGCCCCTCTCCCTTTGGGAGGGGGGTTCTTGGCGCGGCCGCGCAGGACTTGCGCTCAACCAGTGCGCAGTCGAGGCGGACCTGCCGCTCGATGACCGCCTCGCCCGCCAACAGGCGGATCAGCATTTCAGCGGCCAGCGCGCCCTGTTGCACCGCGTCGATATGGACGGTCGTCAGCGCCGGACTGAGCCAGGCCGAAAACGGTAGATCGTCGAAGCCGATGACCGAAAGATCGTCCGGCACGCGCCGGCCGAGCGCCGCCGCCGCGCTCATCACGCCGATGGCGATCGTGTCGTTGCCGGCGAAGATGGCCGTCAGATCCGGCCGCCGCTGCAACAGCCGTTTTGTCGCGTGATATCCGCTTTCGGCGCTGAAGTCGGCATTGTCCACCGCCTCGTCCGGCATGGTCAGCCCGAATGTCGCCAGAGCCCGGCGCACCGCGGAAATGCGCGTGTCGGCGGCGACGAAATTCGGCGGCGCAAAGGCCACCATGCCGATCCGGCGATGACCGAGTTCGACCAGCAGGCGGGTCGCGGCGCTGATGCCGGCGCGGCTGGAGAAGTTGACCGAATGCTCCTGCGGATGGCGGATCGAGCCGACCAAGACGACCGGAAACTCGCTCTCGATGAGCGCCTTCAGCGGCTCGTCGTCGCCGCGCGGGTTCAAGACGATCAAGCCGTCGATCCGCCGCGCGTCGACCAGCGCTTCGTAGGGGTTCGGCCCGCTCGAGCTGTCGCGGCCCTCGAGCAGAACATGCAGCCCGCGCTCGCGATTGACATGTCCGATGCCGTGCAACACCTGCGGGATGAATCCGTCGATCGGCAGGATCGCCGCATCCGAGATGATCAGGCCGATTGTCTCGGTGGATCCGCTCACCAGCATGCGGCCGGCCGAATTGGGACGATAGCCGAGCTCAGTCGCCGCCGCGCGGACGCGTTCGCGCGTCTCCGGACTCAACGCCACGGCTTCAGACCGGTTGAGCACCAAGCTCACCGTCGTGCGCGACACCCCGGCGCGGCGCGCCACGTCATGGCTGGTGACTCGTTTTGACGCCATCCCTGCAGAATCCTCCGCGCTGGCTGGGGACAACCATGCGCTGGTCTAGCATCCGTTGACTCGATCCGAATAGCAGACTAGCCTTACTGACACGTGTTAGTCGCCGCAATATCAAAAGTGGCACGTGTCAGTCAGTCGAAAGCTCGATCATACCGGTCGGACAAGGGGGAGGCGGCAGTGGCGGATGGAGGTCGATCGCCGCTCGACGACGCGTCGCGCAGCGCGCCGCGAAGCTCGCGCGCCGCGCGCAAATGGCGTGAGGCGCTGACGGGCTACGCCTTCGTCGCGCCGGCCTTCGTCGGTTTCGCGGTCTTCTACCTTCTGCCGACCTTCAGGGCGATGCAGATCAGCCTGACCGACTGGAACCTGTTGCGGGCGCCGCGGTTCGTCGGCTTCGCCAATTTCGAGCGGCTGTTTCACGACGACAAATTCTGGCGGTCGTGCGAAGTCACACTCGCCTACGTCCTCTACAACATCCCCTTACAGACCGCTCTCGGCCTCGCGCTCGCCGTGTTGAGCGACCGGCTCGCCCGCTCGGTCCTGCTGCGCGCGCTGATCATCTCGCCTTATCTGATCTCCAACGTCGTTTCCGGCCTGATCTGGCTGTTCATGCTCGATCCGCTGCTCGGGCTG